>NZ_JAJQXW010000001.1:668399-1336798 GCF_021246445.1 Rhabdothermincola salaria | reverse complement strand
TGGGCCGTGCTGGTCAGCGAGGTGATGCTGCAACAGACCCAGGTCGATCGGGTGGTGCCCCGTTGGCGCCGCTTCCTGGACCGCTTCCCCGACGTCGAGAGCTGCGTCGCCGCCGGGTCGGGCGCGGTCGTCGAGGAATGGGCCGGGCTCGGCTACAACCGCCGGGCGGTGGCCCTCCACGGGTGTGCCGCCGCCGTGCTCGACGACCACGACGGCACCTTCCCCGACGACCTCCCCGCCCTCCTGGCTCTCCCGGGGGTCGGGCCCTACACGGCTCGGGCAGTGTTGGCCTTCGCCTTCGAGCGCGACGTCGCCGTGGTGGACACCAACGTGGGTCGCATCCTGGCCCGCACGGCCGGGACGGCGCTCACCGCCCGCCAGGCCCAGGCGGCCGCCGACGAGCTGGTGCCCGAAGGGGAGGGCTGGCAGTGGAACCAGGCCCTCCTCGACCTCGGCGCCACCGTGTGCACCAAGCGGTCGCCGGCCTGCGAACGCTGCCCGGTCGCGTCGACCTGCCGGTGGTGGCAGGCCGGCCGTCCCGACCCCGACCCCGCGCTCGGCTCCCATGCGGTCAGCCGGCCCCAGAGCCGCTTCGAGGGGTCGTTCCGCCAGGGTCGGGCCCGCCTGCTCGACGCCCTGCGGGCCGGTCAGCGGCCCGACCCGTCGCAGTGGCGGGCCCTCTGCGACGGTCGAGCCGACACCGAGGCCGATGTCGGCCCCGCCGACGGCTCCGCTGCGTCCCACGAGTGGACCGACGACTCGGCGACCCGCGCCGCCGAGTCGTTGGTGCGAGATCGCCTGGCGACCTTCACCGCCGACGGGCGTCTCACCCTGCCGTCGTAGCGCAGAGCCACACCGGGTCGCCGATCCCTCGGCGTCCGCGTCGCCGCCCGGGCGGCCCGGGAGGGCCGGGCCGGTCAGGACTCGGTGGTGAGGGCGGCCACGATGGCGTCGACGGCGTCGTCGGCCAGGGCCCGGATCTCGTCGTCGGTGCGGTCCTGGATGGGATGGGCGACGAAGACCGCAGCCGGGTCGGCCCCCCGGGCCGACGACTGGGTGGCGGCGGCGTCGACGAACTCGGTGGAGGCGACGAACACGCCCACCACGCCCCGGCTCTCGAGATCCACGATGTCGTGCACACTGCACGACGTGCAGCTCCCTCAGTCGGCGAGCGCCTCGATGACCACCTCGCACTGCATGGCGATCTCCTGGCGCAGGTCGACGGGCGCCGGCTTGGTGAAGGTGGGCTTGCGGTAGCGGCTCACCACCGCCCCCCGGCGGGCCAGGTGCTCCTCGACCCGATCGAGGAAGACGTCGCCGCGTGCCTTGGTGATGTCGAGCAGGCCCACTCGGCGACCCTCGAGGGAGGCGACCCGCGGGGCCCGCTCCCGCGGGGTGGGCCGGAGCTCGCCGGTGGGGTCGAGCACGGTCAGTCCCTCGTGGTCGGTCACGGACGCACCTCCAAGGTGACGGGTTGGCTGCCGATGGCGCCAGAGGCCCAGGAGCCGATGATGGCACTGAACATGCCCGCCCCGCCGCCGGCGTAGGTGATGAGCAGCCCGCCGTCGCGGAACTTGGGCAGCCGGAGGCCGGCGAGGGAGGGGTCGAGGCCCGGGGCCATGCCGTCGAGGCCCTTGAGGACGGAGTCGGTGTCGGTCATCAACAGCTCGGCGAGCTCCCGGTGCAGGCGGGCCTTGCTCCACCCGGCCTCGGCGAAGACCCGACCGTGCTCCGGGCTCACGACCACCATGGCGTCGAAGGCGACGAGGGCCCGGGGGTGGGCCACGGTGCGCAGGCAGGCGGCGAACGTGCGGGCCAGCGATTCCGGGGTGCGGGAGTCCTGGTCGGCGAGCCCGCGCACGCCCTCGGCGGCGAAGAGCGTGACCGCCGAGCGGTCCTCGGCGACGCCGCGTTCGGTGGCCAGGGACTCCCAGGGGGACCCCTCCTCGTCCTCGGCGAAGCAGAAGGTGTACTTGCCGGGGTTGCCGAGCGTGGCCCGATCGATGCCGCCCGGCCGGCCGCCGCCCACGTTGCGGATCACCAGCTGCAGGGCTCGCCCGATGGTGGCGTTGGCCCGGTTGCCCTGGCCGAGCGCGTTGATGCCGCTGTTCATGCCGATGGCTCGCGCCATCGGGCCGTTGACGACCACGAGCGGCCCGGCGAACCAGGTCGTGGCCAGGACCCCGTGGATGTTGAACTCGTCGGTGCAGGCCGCTTCGACGGCGGTCAGCACCACGGGGAGGTACTCGGGCTTGCAGCCCGCCATCACCGCGTTGATCGCCACCTTCTCGACCGTGCACTCCACCAGGTCGGGTGGTACCACGGCCACCAGGTCGTCGGGCGACCGGGAGGTGGCGTCGAGCATGCGCAGCACGCGCTCGGGCGTGGGTGGCACCACGGGGAGGCCATCGGTGAAGCCCCGCTCGAACAGCGACTCCATCTCGTCGTCGAGGGCGGAGATCTGGATGCGGCGGGAGCGGAGCCGGCCGCCCTCGTGGCGGACCTGGAGACGAGCCCATCGGGCGGGCTCCTCGCTGAGCGAGCCGCACCCCGGACGGAAGTCGGGGAGCTGCGGGCCGAGGTCCGACCGCCCGGTGAGGCCCTGCCACTCCTCGCGGAGCCACCCCTCGGTGCGGGCCACCTCCTGACCGCCCTGGCGCCGCACGAGGGTCGGCACGGTGGTCACCTGCAGCGCCCACGAGACGTCGAGGTCGTCGTCGGCCGAGCAGCGGGGGAGATGGGCGAAGGGCTCGGTGTCGTCCTGGACGAGCACGGTGAGCTCCCCGTCGTCGGCCAACTGCTCGAGGACGGGGACGACCAGCAGGCAGGTGGGGCAGTCCCGCTTGACGACCACCACCAGGCCGTCGTCGGGCAGGTCCGGCGGGGTCGTCTCCGCCGAGACGGCGGCTGGTGCGTCGTCGCTCATCCTGGCTCCCTCTCGCGCCCGGCGCGGGTGCCCCTGGGGTGGCCGCCGGCGCCCCCGGCTCGTCCGGTGCGGATCGTGTCCCCCTGCATGGTGCGCGAAGCTACCGGTCCCGGAGTCGATGTGAGACTTGTCACTCGGGGTTCACGCGCTCGACACGGTGGTTTACCCTCGGCCGGGCACTCGCGAGGGGGAGTTACTCGTTTGGACGTGACGTTCTACGGAGTCCGAGGTTCCACTCCCTGCTCGTGCGACGAGAACCGTCGGTACGGCGGCAACACGTCCTGCGTGGTGCTGCGGGCTCCCGGTGCCGATCCGATCCTGCTCGACCTGGGCACCGGTCTGCGCTTCTTCGGTCTCGACCAGGCCGAGGGCGAGATGATGCGGGCCCACGCCCTCGTCACCCACCTGCACTGGGACCACGTCCAGGGCCTGCCCTTCTGCCCTCCGCTGCTCTCGCCGGGGGCCGAGCTGACCGTCTACGGTCCGGCCGACGGCTCCCGCAGCTTCGGTGAGGCCTTCGACCAGCTCATGGCCCCGCCGTTCTTCCCGGTACGGGCCCACGAGCTCTCCGGCGACATCGTGTTCGTCACCCTCCCGGCCGGCACCCACCAGATCGCCGGGGCGTCGGTCACCGCCGCCCTGGTGCCCCACACCGGCGAGACGTTCGGGTACCGCATCGAGCGTGACGGCGTCGCCGTCGTCTACATCAGCGACCACCAACAGCCGGTCGACGACCCCAGCCACATCGCTCCGGCCGTGCTCTCGCTGTGCCAGGGTGCCGACCTCTTGATCCACGACGCCCAGTACACGCCCGACGAGTTCGTCCTGCGGGCGCACTGGGGCCACTGCACCGTCGACTACGCCGTGCACGTGGCGGCGGAGGCGGGCGTGCGGGCGCTGGCGCTGTTCCACCACGACCCCGGCCACGACGACGAGAGCGTCGATCTGCTGGAGCTCGCCGCAGCCGAGAGGGCGCGCGAACGGGGGGTCCCGAAGGTGTTCGCCGCCGCCGAGGGGCTCACCGTCTCCGTCGAGCGGGCATCGGTGGGGGCCTAGACTCGCCTCCTTGTGAGCCCAGAACACGTCCCCAGCTTCGATTCGGCCAAGTTCCGTCAGGTCCTCGGGCACTTCCCGACCGGGGTGACGGTCATCTCCTCGATGTACGAGGACACGCCGGTCGGCCTCGCCGTCGGATCGTTCGCCTCGCTGTCGCTCGAGCCCCCGCAGGTGCTGTTCTGCCCGGGGAAGCAGTCGAGCACGTGGCCCAAGATCCAGCAGTCCGGTGCCTTCTGCGTCAACATCCTGGCCGAGGACCAAGAGGACGTCTGCCGGGTCTTCGCGTCGAGCGCCGCCGACAAGTTCGCCGAGGTCGGTTGGCGGAAGTCGGGCAACGGTTCGCCCATCATCGACGGGGTCCTCGCCTACGTCGACTGCACCGTGGCCGACGTCGTCGAGGCCGGCGACCACTACGTCGTCATCGGGGCCGTGCACGACCTCGAGGTGCGCCACGAGGGCGGGCCGCTGCTGTTCTTCCGTGGCGGCTACGGCCGCTACACCATCTAGATCGCCCAATGGCGATCTACGCCCTCGGCGACGTCGAACCCCGCATCCACCCGTCGGCGTTCGTGCACCCCGACGCCGTCGTCATCGGCGACGTCGAGATCGGCGCGGAGTCCACGATCTGGCCCTGTTCGGTCCTTCGGGGCGACAACGGGGGGATCGTGATCGGGGCGCGCACGTCCATCCAGGACGGCTCGGTGGTGCACTGCATCCCCACCCGCCCCACCCTGGTGGGCGACGACTGCGTGATCGGCCACATCGTCCACCTCGAGGGGTGCACCATCGAGGACGCCGCGCTGGTCGGCAACGGCTCGGTGGTGCTGCACGAGGCCATCGTGCGTTCGGGGGCCCTGGTCGGCTCCAACGCAGTCGTGCCCGATCGCATGGAGGTCCCCACCGGGATGATGGCCCTCGGCGTGCCCGCCAAGCTGCGCGAGGGCACTGGCAAGCTCGACGGCATCCTCTACGCCGCCGGCGACTACGTGAAGAAGGGCCAGCGCTACAGGGCCGAGCTGCGTCGTCTCGACTGAGCGCTCGCATCGTTCGGTCCGAGGTGCTCCGGTTCGGCGGCGCTCGCACCACGAGCGTCGGCGCCGGAGCGGTGTGGGCTCAGAGCAACCCGGACGCCAACCAGTCGAACGGCGACCACGGCAGGTTGCGGATCACCCAGAACCCGCCCACCAGCGTGACGGCCGCCCACGTCATGGTGGGCGTCCAGCGCCACGTGGGAGCCCGGTTCCGGGGCTGGGTCCCGAACAGGAGGCTGCGCACGGCCCAGAAGAGCAAGAAGGGCAGCGCCAGCACGAACAGGGCGTTGTGGTCGAGCGCCTGCAGGGGGTTGCCGGTGACCAGGGCGTGCAGCGCCCGGGTGATGCCGCAGCCCGGGCAGTCGAGGCCGGTGACGGCCAAGAAGGGGCACGCCGGGTAGAGCGACGAGGAGCTGTTGGGGTCGTAGAGGGCCACGTAGGCGCACCCGGCCAGGGCGGTGGCACCGAGCGCGCCGATCCTCCACCACGACACGCCACCCGGCGCAACGGTGCCCACGCCGGCGGTGTCGACATCGGCACGGTCGTCGTCGCGCACCGGCGGCGGCGGTGGGGGTGGGGGCGCCAGACTCACGTCCTCGAGTGTAGGCACGGGGATCCCGCGGTCGCGGGCCATCCCCTCGGTGCGGCGCTGGTTGCGTAGGGTCGGGGCATGGATCTCGGACGCGTAGGACTGTGGCAGTACCAGCTCGACCAGGTGCCCTCGGCGCAGAGCCAGGAGGTGGCCGCCGAGATCGAGGAGCTCGGGTACGGGGCCATCTGGATCCCCGAGATGGTGGGGCGGGAGTCGTTCGTCAACTCCACTCTCTTGCTCTCGGGCACCGAGCGCATCGTCATCGCCACCGGCATCGCCTCGATCTGGGCCCGCGACGCCCTCAACGCCAACTCGGCGCTGCACACCATCACCGAGGCCTTCCCCGATCGCTTCCTCATGGGGCTCGGGGTGAGCCATCAGGTGATGGTGGAGGGCCTCCGGGGCCACGACTACTCGCGCCCGTTCTCGGCGATGCAGGCCTACCTCGAGGCCATGGACAACGGCATGTTCACCGCTTCGCCGCCCACCACCGACACCCACCGGGTCCTCGCCGCGCTCGGTCCCAGGATGCTCGCCCTAGCCGCCGAGCGCACCGACGGGGCCCACCCCTACTTCATCCCGGTGGAGCACACGGCCTTCGCCCGCGAGCAGATGGGTCCCGACGCCAAGCTCTACCCGGAGCAGGCGGCGGTGCTGGAGACGGACCCCGCCAAGGCCCGCGAGATCGCCCGGGGCCACATGTCGATGTACCTCACCCTGCCGAACTACACCAACAACCTGAAGCGGTTCGGCTGGACCGACGACGACTTCGCCGACGGGGGCAGCGACGCCCTGGTCGACGCCATCGTGGCCTGGGGCGACGAAGCCGCCATCGCCGAACGGGTGGCGGCCCACCACGCCGCCGGTGCCGACCACGTCTGCGTCCAGGTCCTGCCGGCCGAGCCCACGGCCATCCCCATGGACGAGTGGCGTCGTCTGGCCCCCGCCCTGCTCGGCTGAGTTCGACCGCGCCGCCGGACGGGGCTCTCCCCGCCGCCACGCGGAGATTGCACGGGGGATGCCGGGAAAATCCCCGCCGGACTGGTGGTCCCGGCCCCGGGGTTTGTTACTATCGCCATAGGAGAAATTCTCGGGTGTCGGGTACGTCCCCGTCCTCCCGCCCCCTCGATCCCAGGAGCGAGCCCGCATGGCCACCACCGATCTCGATCTCGACCTCGGCCGCTACAAGCTGGGTTGGTCCGACGAAGAGGACTACGTCTTCAAGCCCAAGAAGGGGCTGACCGAGGACATCATCCGCGAGATGTCGTGGATGAAGGGCGAACCGGACTGGATGCGCGACTACCGCATGAAGTCCTACCAGCACTTCCTGCGGCGCCCGATGCCCAACTGGGGCGGCGACATGTCGGAGATCTACTTCGACGACATCTTCTACTACATCAAGCCCACCGACCATCAGGTCGACGCGTGGGACGAGCTGCCCGATTCGGTCAAGCAGACCTACGAGAAGCTGGGCATCCCCGAGGCCGAGCGCAAGTACCTGGCCGGGGTCACCGCCCAGTACGAGTCCGAGGTCGTGTACCACAAGAACCGCGAGGACCTCGAGGCCCAGGGCGTCATCTTCACCGACATGGACACCGCGCTGCGCGAGTACCCCGAGATCGTGCGGGCCTACTTCGGCACCGTGATCCCCAAGAACGACAACAAGTTCGCGGCGTTGAACTCGGCGGTGTGGTCCGGTGGGTCGTTCATCTACGTGCCGCCCGGCGTGCACGTCGAGATGCCGCTGCAGGCCTACTTCCGCATCAACGCCGAGAACATGGGCCAGTTCGAACGCACTCTCATCATCGCCGACGAGGGCAGCTCGGTGCACTACATCGAGGGGTGCTCGGCACCCACCTACACCACGGACTCCCTGCACTCCGCAGTGGTCGAGATCGTCGTGAAGCCCAGCGCCCGGGTCACCTACACGACCATCCAGAACTGGTCGAACAACGTCTTCAACCTGGTGACCAAGCGGGCCCGGGTCGAGACCGAGGGCCACATGGAGTGGATCGACGGAAACATCGGCAGTCGCCTCACCATGAAGTACCCGGCGGTCTACATGGTCGGGCCCAAGGCCTCCGGTGAGGTCCTGTCGGTGGCCTACGCCGGCCACGGCATGCACCAGGACGCCGGCGCCAAGATGGTGCACGCCGCGCCCGAGACGACCTCCAAGATCGTCTCCAAGTCCATCTCCAAGGACGGCGGCCGCACCTCGTACCGAGGGCTCGTGCGGGTGGAGGACGACGCCTACGGGTGCAAGAGCCACGTGCAGTGCGACGCCCTCATCCTCGACGACGATTCCGTCTCGGACACCTTCCCCTACATGGAGGTCGGTTCTCGCGACGCCATCGTCGGCCACGAGGCCACGGTGTCCAAGGTGGCCGACGAGCAGCTCTTCTACCTGATGAGCCGCGGCCTCTCCGAGGAGCAAGCCATGGGCATGGTGGTCAACGGCTTCATCGAGCCCGTCACCCGCACGCTCCCGATGGAGTACGCGGTCGAGTGGAGCCGCCTCATCGAGCTGCAGATGGAGGGCTCGGTCGGCTGACGCCGGTCCCCGACGCCTGACATCTACGACGCTCGTCCGCGAGGCAGACTCGACCCATGCCCATGCGTGAGGAGTGCAAGCAGTTCGAGAGCCGGACGTACGCGACTGGTGACACCGTCCGGAAGTGCAACCTCGATCTGGCCCCCGAGGCACCGTGGCGGTGCCCGTCGAACTGCGCCAAGTACGAGCCGCGCCTCGTCGACGTGGACTGGCGACACGGCACCCTGGTCACCCCGGCCACGCCCCCGGAACCCGTCGGTGAGGACATCGGGGCCCTGCTCGACGCGGCCGAGGACATCGTGAACGCCGTCGGGCCCACGGTGCTCGCCGAGGTGGAAGCGGAACGGGCCCGTGGATCGCGCAAGGGCCTGGCCCGCCTGTTCGGCCGGTTCCGCCGAGACCGCTGAACCTGGCGGCGCCGATCTCGGTCCGGGCTGGCCGGAATTTCTCCTACGGCGGTAGTGTGAATTCGTTCCCAGCCCGCCGGCGCCCCCAGCGCCCCTTCGCCGAGGTATCGCCCTGAACCGCCTGACGTCCGCCGCCCGCGAGCTCCGCGGCCCCGCCTGGCTGAACGAGCGCCGGGCTCGCACCGTCGAACTCCTGGGAGACGCCACTCTCCCGTCCACCGAGGAGGAGGTCTGGCGCTACAGCCGCATCGCCGACCTCGACCTCGACCAGTGGGAGCTGGCCACCGACAGCCCCGCCCCGGCCACGCCGGCCGGGGTGACCGCCGTGCTCGACGCCGTCCCCGATCGGGCCGCCACCGTCGTGGTGCGCAACGGCTTCGTCGTCCGCGCCGACCTCGACCCCGCGTGGGAGGCCAAGGGCCTCTATGTGGGCCCGTTGGTCGACGGCCCCGACGCCGAGGCTGCTCTGGGTGCGGTCGCCGAGCATCCCATCGACGTGTTCGCCGCGCTCAACGACGCCTGCACGGCCGAGCCGCTGCTCGTGTCGGTGCCGCGGGGGCTCACCGTCGATGTGCCGATCGTCATCGCCGACTGGGTCGACCAGGACGGCGCGGCGGTGTTCCCCCGGCTCGTCGTCCGCGTCGGCGAGGACGCCGAGGCCAAGGTGGTCGTGTGGCAGGGGTCCGAGGACGTGGCGGCCTTCGTGGCCCCGGTGGTCGAGCTCGACGTGGCCCGGGCGGCCCGCCTGTCCTACGGCGAGGTGCAGGACCGCACCGGACGCGTCTGGCAGATCACCTCCCAGGTGGGGCGGGCCGACGCCGACGCCACGCTGACCGGCTCGCACGCCGGCCTCGGTGGCGACTACGCCCGGGTGCGCACCGACTGCGGGCTCGTCGGCAGGGGAGCCACCGGCAACCTCCAGGCCGTGTACTTCGGCGAACGGAGCCAGACACTCGACTTTCGCACCTTCCAGGACCACGTGGCCCCCGACACCACCTCGAACCTGCTGTTCAAGGGCGTCGTGGGCGACCAATCCCGCTCGGTGTACACCGGGCGCATCAGGGTGGAGAAGGAGGCGCGGGGCACCAACGCCTTCCAGACCAACCGCAACATCAAGCTCTCCGAGGACGCCTGGGCGGAGTCCGTGCCCAACCTCGAGATCGAGAACAACGACGTGCACTGCAGCCATGCGTCCACCGTCGGGCCCATCGACGAGGAACAGCGCTTCTACCTCGAGAGCCGGGGCGTGCCCACCGAGATCGCCGACCGCTTGATCGTGGCCGGGTTCTTCGACGAGGTCCTCGAGCAGTTCCCGGTGCCGGGTGTGCGACCCCTCATCGAGGCCGCCATCGAGGCTCGCCTGGACCGGCGGGAGCAGCCATGAGCGCCCAGCGCCTCTGCTCGGTCACCGACGTCCCCGACGGCGAGGCCCGCCGCATCGACGTGGCCGGCCACCGCCTCGCCGTGGTCCGCCTGGGCGACGACTGGTACGTCATCGGCGACCGGTGCACCCACCAGGACATCTCGCTCGCCGAGGGCGACGTCGACCCGGACCGCCTGGAGATCGAGTGCTGGAAGCACGGCAGCTGCTTCTCGCTCGTCACCGGCGAGCCCAGCTCGATGCCCGCCACCAAGCCCACGCCCACCTACACCGTCACCGTCGACGGTGACGACGTCTTCGTGGAGATCGACTGACATGGCAGAGCTCCGTATCGAGAACCTCACCGCCGAGGTCGACGGCAAGCCGATCCTCAACGGCATCGACCTCGTCGTGCGCGCCGGTGAAGTGCACGCCGTCATGGGACCCAACGGCTCGGGGAAGTCCACCCTGTCGCACGTGCTCATGGGCAAGCCCGGCTACACCGTGACCGGTGGCTCGGTCACCGTCGGCGGCGTCGACCTGCTCGGTCTGCCCACCTGGAAGCGAGCCCAGGCCGGCCTCTTCCTGGCCATGCAGTACCCCGTCGAGGTGCCCGGCGTGAGTCTCCAGGACCTGCTCATGGAGTCGCGCGGTGCCGCCGGGCACGACGTCTCGGTCGTGCCGGCCGAGATCGCCGCCGAGGCCGAACGCATCGGCTTCGCCGAGCGCCTGCACACCCGGGCGCTCAACGTCGACCTCTCCGGCGGCGAGAAGAAGCGCAACGAGACCTTGCAGCTGGCGGTGCTCAAGCCCCGCTTCGCCGTGCTCGACGAGCTCGACTCCGGCCTCGACGTCGACGCCCTGCGGGCGTGCGCCCGACGGGTCGAGGCGGCCACCGAGGAGTTCGGCCTCGGCGTGCTGGCCATCACCCACTACAAGCGGCTGCTCGACGAGCTGAAGCCCGATGTCGTGCACGTGCTGGTCAAGGGGCGGATCATCGCCACGGGCGGTCCCGAGCTGGCCGACGAGCTCGAGCGCACCGGCTACGCCGAGTACCAGGAGGAGGAGGCCGAGATGGCGGACGCAGTCCCCAAGGCCCGGGTCCTCGACCCCTCGATGCACCCAGGAGCGGGCGGCCCCGGTGGCATGTTCGACGACCCCTTCGCCGATCCGCTGGCCTGACCGATCCGCGACACCGACCGCCAGGAGGTCGTCTCATGGCCCGATCCACCCCGCTCACGTCCGCCGAGGTCGACGCCCAGCTCCGGGAGCGCCCGGAGTGGGAGGTCGTCGACGGTCGTCTGCACCGCGAGCTCGAGTTCGCCGACTTCGTCGAGGCCTTCGGCTTCATGACCCGCGTGGCGTTGGTGGCGGAGAAGCTCGATCACCACCCGGACTGGTCCAACAGCTGGAACCGCGTCGTGATCGACATCGTCAACCACGACGCCGGCGGACTCACCCCGGAGTGCTTCGAGTTGGCCCGGAGGGCGGACGAGGCCGCATCGGGCTGATCGGCCCGGCTGGCGTGGCGCTCGGTCCTGCGCCGCCTCAGGCGTCCTCGCCGGCCGCGGACTCGTCGAGGCCCTGGCCGAGGGTGTTCCACGCCAGGGTGGCGCACTTGATGCGCACCGGGAACTTGACCACGCCGCGCAGCGCCTCGAGGTCGCCCAGCTTCACGTCGGGCACATCGGTGGTCTCGCCGGTGGCGGCGTCGGTGCCCTCGGCCCCCTCGAGCGAGCTCTCGTGCACCGACATCATGGCCTTGAAGGCCCGGGTCAGGTCACGGATCTCCTCGACGGTCTTGCCCTTCACCGCGGCTGACATCATCGACGCCGACGACTGGCTGATCGAGCACCCCTGACCCGAGATCTTGATGTCGTCGACGGTGCCGTCGTCGGCCACGTCGAGGTACACGACGATCTCGTCGCCACACAGAGGGTTGAACCCCTCCACCCGATGGGCGGGCGGCGACTCGAGCTCGCCCCGGTTCCGGGGGTTGCGGTAGTGGTCGAGGATGATCTCGCGGTACAGGTCTTCGAGGCCGGGCATCGAGGGCACTTCCTGGCGGATGGTCGAGGGGGCGGGGGACAGGCTAGGCGGGCGTCGGACCGGGCCGAGGGTTCCCGGCCGGGACGATCACCAGGCGAAGAAGTCGCCGGCGGCGTCGAGGGCGTCGCACAGGGCGTCGATGTCGGTGGTGTCGTTGTAGACGTACACCGACGCCCGCGCCGTGGCCCCCACGCCCATCAGGCGCATGAGCGGCTTGGCGCAGTGGTGTCCGGCCCGGACGCACACGGCGTGCTGGTCGAGGACCTGGGAGATGTCGTGGGGGTGCAGGTCCTTGTAGGCGAAGCTGAACACGCCCCCACGCTCGGCGGGATCCGGTGGCCCGTGCACGACGAGGTCGTCGCCGAAGCGCTCGGCGAAGGTGGCCAGGGCGTAGGTCGTGAGGGCGATCTCGTGCTCGCGCACGGCGCTCATGCCCAGACCCTCGAGGTAGTCGACCGCGGCACCGAGGCCGACGATCTCGGCGATCGGCGGGGTGCCCGCCTCGAACTTCCAGGGCACCTCGTTGGTGGTGAAGCCGTCGAGGCGCACGTCGCGGATCATCTCGCCGCCGCCGAGGAAGGGGGGCATGGCCTCGAGCAGCTCGAGGCGACCCCAGAGCACGCCGATGCCGGTGGGGCCCACCATCTTGTGGCCGGAGAAGGCCACGAAGTCGGCGCCCATGGCGGTCACGTCGGTGGGGGTGTGGGGCACCGACTGGCAGGCGTCGACGACGCTGATGGCGCCGGCGGCGCGGGCGGCGGCGGTGAGGAGGGGTATCGGGGTCAGCGTGCCGAGCACGTTGGACATGGCGGTGACGCCGAGGACCTTGGCGCCGTCGAGGAGACGGTCGAGGTCGGTGAGGTCGAGGCGGCCCTGGGCGTCGAGGGGGATCCAGCGCAGCTCGAGACCCTTCTCGGCGGCGAGCATCTGCCAGGGGACGATGTCGGCGTGGTGCTCCATGTGGGTGAGCACCACCACGTCGCCCTCGGCCAGGTTGGCCCGGCCCCACGATTGGGCGACCAGGTTCAGCGACTCGGTGGCGTTCTTGGTGAAGACGATCTCGTTGACCGACGGCGCTCCGATGAAGCGGCGCACCTTCTCGCGGGCGCCCTCCATGGCGTTGGTGGCGTCCTCGGCGATGGCGTACACGCCGCGGTGCACGTTGGCGTTGATGGACCGGTAGTACGCGTCCATGGCGTCGAGCACCAAGGTCGGCTTCTGGGCGGTGGCTGCCGAGTCGAGGTAGACGATGGGCTTGCCGTGCACCGAGCGGGACAGCAGGGGGAAGTCGGCCTTGACGACGGCGGTGTCGAGGGGATCGGAGATGGTCAGCGCCATGCGTCGTAGCCCTCCGTCTCGAGCGTCTCGGCCAGCTCCATGCCGCCCGAGGCCACGACGCGTCCGTCGATGAGCACGTGCACGACGTCGGGCTGCAGCTCGGTGAGCAGCCGCTGGTAGTGGGTGATGGCCAGGATGCCGAGCTCGGGGCGGGCGCTCTTGACCTCGCGCACGCCCTTGGCCACCACGCGGAGGGCGTCGATGTCGAGGCCGGAGTCGGTCTCGTCGAGGATGGCGACCTCGGGTTCGAGGATGGCCATCTGGAGGATCTCGTTGCGCTTCTTCTCGCCACCCGAGAAGCCCTCGTTGAGATAGCGGTCGGCGAAGGCCGGGTCCATGTCGAGGCGTTCCATCCACTCCATGATCGCCAGGCGCAGCTCGAGCATCGACAGGTCGAAGCCCTTGCGGGCGCTCAGGGCCTGGCGCAGGAAGTTGAGCACCGAGACGCCGGCGATCTCCTGGGGGTACTGGAAGGCGAGGAACATCCCGGCCTTGCCGCGCACGTCGGCGGGCCAGTCGGTGATGTCGTCGCCCTTGAGGCGGATGTGCCCGGAGGTGACCTGGTACTCGGGGCTCCCGAGCAGCGAGGAGGCCAAGGTGGACTTCCCGGAACCGTTGGGGCCCATGAGGGCGTGGATCTCACCGGGGCCGATGGTCAGGTCGACGCCGTGGAGGATCGCCGAGGGGCGGTCATCGGTCGTGCTGACGTGGAGGTCCTCGATGGCGAAGAGGGGAGCTGCAGCCATGAGGCCAGTCTAGGCGGCCCCCCGCATTCGCACTATCGCCGTAGGAGAAATTCCGCCGCCGGTCGGCTCGCCCCGAGCGTGGCGGCCCTCCCCGGGATCAGGACCCGCAGACCTCGAAGGTGTTCTCGAGCGGCCCGAGACCGGCGTCGAGGGCCTGAGATCGGAACTCCGCCAGTCCGGCCTGGCCGGCCAGCCAGTCGAGCTTGGTCCGCTGTCCCGCGGTGAGCGGCGCGACCCGGTAGACGAAGGCGCTGAACGCCTCGGCGAAGTCCTCCTCGGGGTTGGTGGCCGCGTAGGAGCCGAAGAAGCTGTCGTCGACGTCGCAGCGGTCGTCGCCGTCTTCCGGGTACGGGTCGGCGTCGACATCCACCGTGGCGAGCTCCTCGTCCGACCAGAACTCCTCGATCCACGCCGCCATGAGCGATCCCGGCCGATAGCAGCCGTCTCCGTTGAAGTGGGTCTCACAGGCAGCAGGATCGGCCACCGAACGGTCGAGCTGGTCGGGGGTCTGCGTGAACACGTGTGTGAACTCGTGGGCCAGGGTGAGCGACGCCTCGTCGCGGTCGGCGTCGAAGGCGGGCAGGTTGATCGACATCTGGAACGCCAGGCCCTCCGAGTCCAAGGCGTTCACGAAGGCGAGGGTCTGGCTGTCGTCGTCTTCGTCCGCGACGAAGCCGACGACGACGGCGAGGTCGGAGAGCTGACCGGGTGGGGTGATGGCGACGAGCTCGTCCCACGCCTCGACGAGGGTGTCGTCGGGTTCGCCGAAGCACAGCGCGCCGAGTCGCCCGTCGGTGACGACGTGGGCAGCCGTGACGAGCACCGTGTCGTCGCTCTCGAGTGCCTCGTCACAGAGCTCATCGGGGTGCACCAGGGAGCGGTCGCTCCCCGGCGCCTCGACCTGAGCTGAGCCCGAGGTCCCGCACGCCGAGGCGATCAAGACCGTCGAGGCCACCAGCAGCGCGCGCAGCATGCGAGCAGCTCGTCGAGGAACAGGCACGGACGGCGATCCTAGGTGTCGTTCACCTCGACCGAGCGGCGACACCGAACCAGAGGTTCGGCGGCGAAGAGCTGTCGGCTCACCAGCCCCGGTCGACCCACTCCTGCAGGTGAGGCCGTTCGGTGCCGATCGTGGTGCGGTCGCCGTGGCCGGGCAGGACGATGAGGTCCTCGGGGAGGGTGAAGAGACGCCGGTCGATCGACTCGATGATCGTGTCGAAGTCGCTGTGCTCGAAGCTGGTGTTGCCCGGCCCGCCCGGGAACAGGGTGTCGCCGGTGAAGAGCAGGGGGGTGCCCTCGACCTTGAAGCAGATCGAACCCGGCGTGTGGCCCGGCGTGAGGATGGTGCGCAGCTTCAGACGGCCCACGTCGAACACGGTGTCGTCCTCGAGCAGGTAGTCGTAGCTGGGCAGCATCCCGGCGTCGGCCGCGGTCACGCCGACCTCGTAGCCGGCGTCGCGGATCTCGGGGATGGCCTGGATGTGGTCCCAGTGGCCGTGGGTCTCCACCACGGTGCGCACCTCGAGGGTGCGGCACAGGTCGAGCAGGCGGTCGTGCTCGTTGGCGGCGTCGATGAGCAGCGCGTCGCCCGTCTCGGTGCAGCGCAGCACGTACACGTTGTTGTCGACGGGCCCCACCACCACGTTGTGGAGCTCCCAGCCGGTGTCGGAGAGCAGCAGCGTCATGGGACCATCCTCTCGTCTCCGGGCCCTGTTCGCACCCGGGTCCGCCCGGCCGCCGAGGTGTCAGTCCTCGGGCGTGGGTACCGGTTCGAGGTCGAGGGCCACCGCCGCCAGCACCTGGCGAGGGTCGAGGGTCAAGAGGCGCACGGGGCGGGGGAGCCGGGTGGCGGCGGCCAGGTGGATGGCGTCGACCACCCGCAGGCCGAAGTCGGCGCCGATCTCGGCGGCGCGTGAGAGGCAGCGTTCGTCGACGGGCACCACGTGGAAGGCGTCCCAGTCGGCGTAGAAACGGGCGGTGAGGTCTTCGGCTTGGCGAGCGCTCGTGGCCAGACGGGCCAGCAGGATCGTGGTCTCGCACCGCACGAGGTCCGAGGCGAACCACTGGGCCTCGGCGTCCATCAGCGCGGTGACCGCGGCGCTCTCCGGTTCGTCCACGTAGCGCTTCACCAGGGCGCTCGAGTCGATGGCCAGCGCCACGGTTCAGCGGACCTTGCGCAGCTCGATGTCGGACCGGGTGTCGACCGGCAGGGGAGTGCGGGCCACGTCCGGCCGCCCCGTGCGGGCCCGCGGTGCCCGCACCGCGCCCATGGCCACGAGGTCGTCGAGCCCGACCTCGTGGCCGCCGCCGACAGGTCCGAGCACCGCCGCCGGTCGACCCGAGACGGTCACCACGATGGCCTCGCCCGCCTGGGCCCGTCGCACGAGGCCGGCGAGGTTGGCCCGGAGCTCTCGCACGCCGATCTGCACGGCACCCACCGTAGATGTGGACGCGTGTGTACACAAGATGGTTTGCAGCCCGGCGCGCCGCCTCGTAGCGTCCCGGCCCATGAACTTCGCCTTTTCCGAGGAGCAGGAAGAGCTCCGCAACATCGTCCGTCAGTTCCTGGAGGCCAAGTCCTCCGAGGCCACCGTGCGCGAGCAGATGGAGACCGAGCGGGGCTACGACCCCACGGTGTGGAGCCAGATGGCCGAGCAGCTCGGCCTGCAGAGCCTCACCATCCCCGAGGAGTTCGGCGGCCAGGGCTTCGGCTACGTCGAGCTCATCGTCGTGCTCGAGGAGATGGGCCGCTCGCTGCTGTGCGCCCCGTACTTCTCCACGGTGGTGCTCGCCGCCAACACGATCCTGCAGGCCGGTGACGACGACGCCAAGGCCGCCCTGCTGCCGGGCATCGCCTCGGGCGAGACCATCGCCACCCTCGCCTTCACCGAGCCCAACGGTCGCTGGGACGAGTCCGGCATCGAGGCCACCGCCACCGACGACGGCGGCACCTGGAAGATCAGCGGCACCAAGAGCTACGTCCTCGACGGCCACGTGGCCGACCTGATCGTGGTGGCCGCCCGCACCGCCGCCGGTGTGAGCCTCTTCCACGTCCCCGGCGACGCCGCTGGGCTCACCCGCACGGCGCTGTCCACCATGGACCAGACCCGCAAGCAGGCCAAGCTCGACTTCGACGGCGTCGAGGCCACCCTCCTCGGCACCGACGGCGCCGGCTGGGACACCCTGTCCACCGTCCTCGACCTCGCCGCGGTCGGCCTCGCTGCCGAGCAGGTCGGCGGCGCCCAGATGTGCCTCGACATGGCCGTCGAGTACGCCAAGGTGCGCGTGCAGTTCGGCCGGCCCATCGGCTCGTTCCAGGCCATCAAGCACAAGTGCGCCGACATGCTCCTCGAGGTCGAGTCGGCCAAGTCGGCCGCCTACTACGCCGGCTGGTGCGCCTCGGAGATGAACGACGAGCTGCCGTCGGTCGCCTCCCTGGCCAAGGCCTACTGCTCGGAGGCCTACTTCCACGCCGCCTCCGAGAACATCCAGATCCACGGCGGCATCGGCTTCACCTGGGAGCACCCGGCCCACCTGTACTTCAAGCGGGCCAAGAGCTCCGAACTGCTCTTCGGCGACCCCACCTACCACCGCGAGCTCCTCGCCCAGCGCATCGGCATCTGAGCCGGTCGTCGGGCCCTCGGGGCCGACCACGACCGCGAGGCCCGCACCGTCGCCGGTGCGGGCCTCCGCCGTTTTCTCCGTAGTCTCGTGTCGTGCTCATCGTCTTCGTCGTGCTCACCGTGGTGGCGGTGCTGGTCATCGCCCTGGTCACCATCGGGCGCCTCACCTACCGCCTCGAGGACGAGCCGCCCACGTCGGTGTACGACCTCGAGGAGGCGGTGGAGTTCGTGGCCGACCGCCTCCCCGAGGAGATGACCGCCGAGCTGACCTACGACGACGTGCGGGCGCTGCTGCTGTGGCACCTCGACTACCTCGAGGATCGGGGCGTGGCCCGCGACTTCGGTGAGAACGACACCAGCGGTCCGCTGGTCGCCGCCGAGGACGAGGGGCTGGCCTACGTGCTCGGCAAGGCGGCCGAAGGCGGTCTCGAGCTCGACGACGTGTGGGTGGTGCGGGTCCTCGACGCCTCGGGTGAGTACCTCGAGGCCATCGGCGCCATCGGCGGTCAGGTTCCCGAGCCGCCGGATCCCTCGGCGAGCTCCTGAGCCCTGCGAACGGCGTGTGAACGGAGCCGAAAGGCGCGTGCACTCGGCGGGGCAGAGCTGGCACACTGCTCGGACCGAGGAAAGGAGGTGGTCCACCAGATGAACGACGGTTGTTGTGGGACCTCGGAGGTGGCTGGTCGCTAGCGCGGCGAGCTGGGCCGGCTGGTGAATCCCACCCAGCCACCGCCGGTGACGACGGCCGGGAGCTCGTCCCGCCCGGTAGCCAACGTCCCACCGGTCTCATTCCACTTACTCAGTGACAGGGGAGGGCCTTCGTGCCCTCCCCTGTTCGCGCCCGCCCTACGATGAGGCTCCCTGCAGCGGAGGTGCGCACGACCAATGGAACGTCCCGGGAAGTACGCCGAGCACCGATGGGTGGGCGACAAGCGCACCCAGGTGGTCTACGACGTCGACAACCTCACCGAGCCCGAGATCATCGCCGAGCTCATGGCGGCCGAGACGTTCATCGGCTTCGGCCCCGACACCCTGGCCGAGGCCCGCAACCGCGGCTACAAGCCCTACAAGGGCGACGGCTCGGGCGCCGGCGTCGCCGAGTGACCCGCATCGGCCGAGACGTCGGGAGCGCCAGCGGCCGGTCTCGCATCGGCGGCGCTCCGCGTTCCGGGGTGGGTTCGTGTCGGGGTGGGGGGTGGCGAGACGTCGGGAGCGCCAGCGACCCGTCTCGCACCGGCGGCGCTCCGCGTCGCCCATAGTCATGGAGCAGCTGTTCACCTCGGGGGGCATCGGGATCGCCGGGCACCTGGCCCGGCCCAGCATCGCGGCGGGGACGCAGGTGCCGGGGCTGTTGATCACCCACGGGTTCCCCCACATGAACCAGGGCGGGCGGCTCTCGGCGCGGTCTTTCCCGGAGCTGGCGGAGCGCATCGCCACCGAGATGGGGTGGGTGGTGCTCACCTTCACCTTCCGTGGCTGCGGCGACTCCGGCGGCGACTTCTCGTTGCGGGGATGGCTCGACGACCTGTTGGCGGCAGCCCGCTTCCTGCGCGAGGTCGACGCCGTGCGGGGCGTGTGGGCAGCCGGGTTCGGCACGGGTGGGGCCCTCAGCGTCTGCGCCGCCGCGGCCGATCCCGAGATCCGAGGAGTGGCGGCGGTGGGGGCACCCGCCGACTTCGACGACTGGGCCAGCCACCCACGCCGGCTCCTGCAGCACGCGCGCGACACCGGCATCATCCGTTCGGCGGCCTACCCGCCGGCGTTCGACGCCTGGGCCCGTGAGATCCGCGACGTGCGGGCCGTGGCGGCCATCCCGAAGGTGGCACCTCGATCGGTGCTGCTGTTGCACGGCTCGGACGACGACGTGGTGCCCGTGTTCGACGCCCGGGTCCTGGCCGACGCCCACGGCGACGCCGACCTGCGCATCATCGACGGCGGTGGGCACCAGCTGCGCCACGATCCCCGTGCGGTGGCCGTCCTGCTCGGCTGGCTGAACCGTCAGCGGGCCCTCAGCTCGGCCGACCGGTCGAGCTGACCGACCCCGACCGACTGGAGGACCGCGTGCCGGCCTATGAGATCGAGGGCGTCCGGCCCGTCGTGCACCCCGGGGCGTTCGTGCACCCCGACGCCGTGCTCATCGGCGACGTGCACGTCGGCGAGGGCGCCTACGTGGGCCCGTTGGCCAGCCTGCGAGGCGACTTCGGTCGCATCGTCGTGGGCGAGGGCGCCAACGTGCAGGACGGCTGCGTGCTGCACTGCTTCCCGGGGGAGGCCTGCGAGCTCGCACCCGAGGCCCACGTCGGCCATGGCGCCATCCTCCACGGCTGCACGGTCGGCTCCTTCGCCATGATCGGCATGAACGCCGTGGTGATGGACGGCGCCCGCATCGGTGGCGAGGCGTTGGTGGGGGCCAACGCCTTCGTGCCGGCCGGCATGGAGGTGCCGGCTCGGCACCTGGCGGCGGGGAACCCGGCCAAGGTGGTGCGCGAGCTCGACGACACCGCCCTGGGATGGAAGGCCAACGGGGTGCGCGTGTACCAAGAGCTCGCCCGACGCAGCCGTGGTTCGCTTCTGCGGTGCGAGCCGCTCGCCGAGATCGAGCCCGACCGGCCCTCGCTGTCCACCGGCACCGAGGTGTCGGTGCCCCTTCACGTCGCCCGCGAACGGGCGGAGGACGAGGGTTCGTCGTCGTAGCGGCGTCGAGGCGTCGCCCGGTGTCCAGGGGTGGCCGGGCGCCTTCGGCCCGGCGGGGTCGTCACGCCTTGTCGGCCTTGCCCTTTCCCTTGGCCTTCTGGGCCTTCTTCCACTCGCGGACCTTCAGCAGGGCCTCGGGCGAGGAGATGTCGGCCACTGACCGGGGCACGTCGTCGGAGAACGGCGCGGCGGCTGCCTCCCATCCGGCCGGCGCCTTGCCCAGCCGCTTGGCCAGGATGGCCATGAAGATCTTGGCCTTCTCCTCGCCGTAGCCGGGGAGTTCGCGGAGGCGTCGGTAGAGCTCGTCGCCGGAGCGGACGCCCTTCCAGACCTTGGCGGCGTCGCCGTCGTAGTGCTCGGTGAGGAACTGGCACAGCTCGTGCGTGCGGCGGGCCATGGCGGCGGGGTAGCGGTGCAGGGCGGGCTTGGTGACGAAGACCTCGACGAGGGCGTCGGGGTCCATGGCCGCGATGGCAGCGGCGTCGAGCCCGTCCAGGCGCTGCGACAAGGTGAGGGGCCCCTTGAACGCCCACTCCATCGGCACCTGCTGGTCGAGCAGCATGCCGATGAGCAGGGCCAGAGGATCGGTGACGAGGAGGCGGTCGGCCTCGGGGTCGCCGGTGACGGGGATGGATGGCGCGGCCATGGCGGTCACGCTACCCAACCCGTCGGTGCCGTCCGCCGCCGGAGACGGCGGTGACGGTGGCCGGTCAGATGGTGCGGGGGTCGGGGGTGTCGGGGTCGAGCTCGTGGCGCTTGATGGCGTCGGCCACCCTGGTCGGGTCGACCGCTCCGTCGTGGGCCAGGGCCGAGAGCACCGCCACCTCGACGTGGGCGGCGTCGGTCTCGAAGTGCCGGCGCAGGGCTTCGCGGGTGTCGGACCGGCCGAAGCCGTCGGTGCCGAGGGGGACGAACGTGCGCTCGCCGAGGAACCGGGCGACCTGGTCGGGGACCGACTTCATGAAGTCGGTGACGGCGACGATGGGACCGGGGGCATCGGCGAGGAGGCGGGCGACGCGGGAGGTGCGGGGCGGGTCGAGCGGGTGGAGCCGGTTCCACCGCTCGACGGAGAGGGCGTCCTCGCGCAGGGCCTTGTAGCTGGTGGCCGACCACAGCTCGGCCCCGACCCCGGCCTCGGCGAGGGCCGCCTGGGCGTCGCGGGCCGCCGCCTGGGCGGTGCCCGAGAACACGAGGGTGGCCTGGGCCTCGACCCCCTCGGGGCTGTCGGCCCACTTGTAGAGGCCACCCACGATGTCGTCGGCCGTGACGTGATCGGGTCGGGCGGGCATCTGGTAGTTCTCGTTGTAGGCGGTGAGGTAGTAGAAGCCACCGTCGCCGCCGTTGGGCCCGTCGCCGGCGGCGCGGCCCTCGGGCCCGCCGTACATCTCGTGCAGGCCGTGCTCGATGATGGCTGCCATCTCGTAGGCGAAGGCGGGGTCGTAGGCGTGGCAGGTGGGCACGGTGGAGGCCAGCACCAGGCTGTGGCCGTCCTGGTGCTGCAGCCCTTCGCCCATGAGGGTGGTGCGCCCCGCGGTGGCGGCGATGAGGAAGCCCTTGGCCTGGGCGTCGGCCGCCGCCCAGATGAGGTCGCCGACCCGCTGGAATCCGAACATCGAATAGAAGATGAAGAAGGGCACCATGGGCACGCCTCGAGTGGCGTAGCTGGTGCCCGCCGCGGTGAAGCTGGCCATGGCCCCGGCCTCGGTGATGCCCTCTTCGAGGATCTGGCCGTCCTTGCCCTCCACGTAGCTGAGCAGCAAGGAGGCATCAACGGGTTCGTAGAGCTGGCCATGGCTGGCGTAGATCTTCAGCTCGCGGAACAGGGCGTCCATGCCGAAGGTGCGGGCCTCGTCCGGGATGATGGGCACGACGCGGTCGCCGAAGCCCTCGTCGCGGGCGAGGCCGCGCAGCATCCGGGTGAAGGCCATGGTGGTGGACACCGCCTGCCCACCGGAGCCGGCGTCGAACTCGGCGAACGCGGCCGGATCGGGCAGGGTGAGCGGACGGCGGACCTCGGTGGAGCGGATGGGCAACGGCCCGTCGAGGGCGCGCCGCCGGTCCATCAGGTACTTGTACTCGGGCGAGTCCGTGTCGGGCCGGTAGTAGGGCGGAGTGTCCTCGTCGTCGAGGGCGTCGTCGGGGATGACGTCGTCGAGGTGCAACCGGTCGCGCAGCTCGCGCAGCTGGGCCATCGACATCTTCTTGATCTGGTGGGTGGAGTTGCGGCCCTCGACCTCCGAGCCCAGGGCCCAGCCCTTGACCGTCTTGGCCAGGATGACGGTGGGTACGCCCTTGGTCTCGGCCGCGGCCTTGTAGGCGGCGAACACCTTCTTGTAGTCGTGACCGCCTCGGGGCAGGGCCCGCAGCTCGTCGTCGGAGAGGTGCTCGACGAGCTTGCGCAACCGCGGGTCGGGGCCGAAGAAGTGCTCGCGGATGTACTCGCCGGACTCGACCGCGTAGCGCTGCCACTCGCCGTCGAGGGTGGCGTTCATCTTGGCCAGCAGCACGCCGTCGACGTCGCGCGCCAACAGGTCGTCCCACCCGGCGCCCCAGATGACCTTGATCACGTTCCAGCCGGCACCGCGGAACGAGCTCTCGAGCTCCTGGATGATCTTGCCGTTGCCCCGCACCGGGCCGTCGAGGCGTTGCAGGTTGCAGTTGATGACCCAGGTGAGGTTGTCGAGCCCCTCGCGCCCGGCCAGCGAGATGGCGCCCAGCGTCTCGGGCTCGTCGGTCTCACCGTCGCCGAGGAAGCACCACACCCGGCTGGCGGCGGTGTCGTCGACGCGGCGGCTGTGCAGGTACTTGTTGAACCGGGCCTGGTAGATCGAGTTGATGGGCCCCAGGCCCATGGACACCGTCGGGTACTCCCAGAAGTCGGGCATGAGCCACGGGTGGGGGTACGAGGAGAGCCCGGGTCCGTCGATCTCGCGACGGAACCCGTCGAGGTGGGACTCGTCGAGGCGGCGCTCGAGGTACGCCCGGCTGTAGATGCCCGGCGCGGCGTGGCCCTGGATGTACACGTGGTCGCCGGCGAGCCCGTCCTCCTTGCCCCGGAAGAAGTGGTTGAACCCGACCTCGTAGAGCATCGCCGACGAAGCGAACGTCGACAGGTGCCCGCCGATGCCCTCGGCCTGGGTGTTGGCGTTGATCACCATGACCGCGGCGTTCCAGCGCAGCATGCGGCGCAGGCGCTTCTCCACGTACTCGTCGCCCGGGAACCAGGGCTGCTCGTTCACGGGGATGGTGTTCACGTACGGGGTGGACACCTCGGCCGGGGTCCCGACCTGGCGCTCCCGGGCCCGCTCGGTGAGGCGTGACACCAGGTAGCGGGCCCGAGTCTTGCCCCGCTCGCCGATCACCGCGTCCAGCGAGTCCAACCACTCGCCGGTCTCGGTGGGGTCGGCATCGGGCAGTTGCGAGACGTGCTGGTCGAGGTTCACGGGGGGAGACCCTTCCGGGCTCGAGGGGCAGGGCGCCTTCCATGATGCCGCCCCTCGGTCGGTTACCGGTGGGTAGTTCGGGAGAACTGTGCATGAACCGGTCTGTGCGACGCTGGGCGGGTGACGACCGTGGCCTACACCGATGGTGCCTGCAAGGGGAACCCTGGCCCCGGGGGCTGGGCCTGGGCGGTGCCGGGCGGAGCCTTCGCCAGCGGCGCAGAGGCCCACTCCACCAACCAGCGCATGGAGATCACGGCGGCCTTCGAGGCGGTGAAGGCCAACCCCGGGCCGCTGGAGGTGGTGAGCGACTCCACCTACGTCGTGCACTGCTTCCGTGACGGCTGGTGGGAGGGCTGGAAGCGCAAGGGGTGGCTCAACTCCCAGCGCAAGCCGGTGGCCAACCGCGATCTGTGGGAGCCCTTCGTCGACCTCGTCGTCGCTCGCGGCGACGTGAGGTTCCGTTGGGTGAAGGGGCACGGCGGCGACCCGGGCAACGACCTCGTCGATCGCCTGGCCGTGGAGGCCGCGGAGACCCAGCAGGGCCGGTCGGGCGACTCGCCCCCGGAAGAGGTCGGGGCACCCGACCGACCGGGCGCACCGACGCGGTCGGCGGCCTCGGTCGGCACCAGCGGCACCGACGACACCGGTTCGGGAACCGACGGCGACCTGCCCGGCCATCCGGTGGTGATCCTCGGGCATCGCCCTCCCGTCGTGGATCCCGAAGCCGACCCCGAGGGGGCCGGCATCCTCCTCGACGAGCTGCTCACCAAGCTGGTCACCCTGGTCGAGCGCGACCCCGAGCTGGTGGTCGTCACCGGGCTGCGCCGGGGGGCCGAGCAGCTGGCCGCCGAGGCCGCCGTGGGGGCGGGCGTGCCCTACGTGGCCGTGCTCCCGTGGCCCGACCCGGCCACGGGGTGGCCCGAGGCGGACCGCGAGCGTTTCGAGGAGCTCGTGGGCGAGGCCGACGGGGTGCGGGTGCTGCGCCCCGACGTGCCGGCAAGCGTCGACGACCAGCGCGCCGCGATGGCCCGGCGCGACGACTGGCTGGCCCGCCGGGCCCGCGCCGCCCTGTTGGTGTGGGACGGCCACGACGAGGCGATGGGGCGCCTGCACCGCACCCTCGTCGACCACCTCGGGTCCACCGCCGTGGTCGTCGTGGCCCCGCCGCCGCCCCCTCCTCCGCCTGCGCCTCCGGGTCCATGACGCGCGTCGGCAGCGACACCGGGGGCACCTTCACCGACCTGGTCACCGCCGACGGTCGCATCGCCAAGGTGCCCAGCACCCGAGACGACCCCGGTCGCGCCGTGCGCGACGGTCTGGCCCTGCTGCTCGGTGACGAGCAGGCCGAGACCCTGGCCCACGGCACCACCGTCGCCACCAACGCCCTGCTCGAACGCAAGGGCGCCCGGGTGGCGCTGGTGACGACGGCCGGCTTCGCCGACGTCATCGAGATCGCCCGCCAGGACCGTCCCGCGTTGTACGACCAGTCGGCGACCCGCCCCGAGCCGCTGGTGCCCCGCCACCTGCGCCTCGAGGTCGACGAGCGCCTGGCCGCCGACGGCACCGAGCTGGTGCCCCTCGGCGAGATCCCGGTCATCCCCGACGTCGTCGACGCGGTCGCCGTGTGCCTGCTGCACAGCGACCTCGAACCAGGGCACGAGTGGGTGGTCGGGGCCGAGCTGGAGTTCCGGGGCCACGACGTGAGCTGCTCGTGCGACGTGAGCCCGGAGTTCCGCGAGTACGAGCGCACGGTGACCACCGTCGTGAACGCCTACCTGCGGCCCGCCTGTCGGACCTATCTGCGCGACCTCGACGACGCAGCCGACCGCGTGCTCGTCATGACCTCGGCGGCGGGCCTGGTGCCGGCGAGGCGGGCGGCCGAGCGACCGGCGGCGCTGCTGTTGTCGGGCCCCGCCGGCGGGGTGCTGGCCGGGGCCGTGGCCGCCGCGGCCAACGGGTTCCCCGATGCGGTCACCTTCGACATGGGGGGCACGTCCACCGACGTGTGCCTCGTGCTCGGCGGCACCCCCGAGCCGGCCGCCGAACGGGAGGTCGCCGGCTTCCCGGTGCGAATGCCGTCGCTCGACGTGCACACCATCGGCGCCGGCGGGGGGTCCATCGCCCACCTCGACGACGGTGGGGCCCTCGTCGTGGGGCCCGAGAGCGCCGGGGCCGAACCCGGGCCGGCCTGCTACGGCCGGGGTGGTCGGCGTCCCACCGTCACCGATGCCGACCTGGTCGCCGGCCGCATCCCGGCCGACGCCGCCTTCCCCGGTCTCGGTCCACTCGACCGCGATGCGGCCGAGACGGCGTTGGCCGCCGCCGGCGTCACCGCCGACGGAGTGCTGGCCGTGGTCGACGCCGCCATGGAGGAAGCCATCCGGGTGGTCACCGTCGAGCGCGGTGTCGACCCGTCGGGTCTGGCCCTGGTCGCCTTCGGGGGCGCCGGTCCGCTGCACGCGTGCGCCCTGGCCGAGGCCCTGGACATGGCCGCGGTGGTCGTGCCGGCCCGAGCGGGCGTGCTCTCGGCGGTGGGCATACTCGGCGCGCCGTTGCGGGTCGACCTGGTGCGCTCCGTCGTCGACCCCCGCGACCACGCCGGCGCCCGCCTCTTGGGCCACGAGCTCGTCCAGGAGGCGACGACGCAGCTCCTCGCCCAGGCGCCGCCACCACCGGCTGACCGCCACGACGACCTCGGGGCCGGCCTCGTCGGGGTCACCACGGCCGAGCACCGGGTCCACAGCGACGTGGCCTTCGACTGCCGCTACGCCGGCCAGAGCCACGAGCTGGCGGTGCGCCACCCGGGGCGCTTCCACCGCGAGCACCGGCTCCGCAACGGCTACGAGCGTCCGGAGCACCCCGTCGAGGTGATCGCCGTGCGGGTCAAGGCCTGGATCGAGTCGCCCGTCGGGGTCGACGACCTGCCGGCGCCCGACCGGGTCGGTGCCGTCGGGCCGGCCGTGCTCGCCGAGGAGGACTGCACGATCTGGGTCCCCGACGGATGGGTCGCCGAGCTCGGCGCGGCCGGTGCCCTGGTGCTGCGGCGGGTGGGGCAGGAGCGCTCGTGACCCTCGATCCCGCCGCCCTGCAGGTGCTCATCGCCCGCCTCACCGGCATCGCCACCGAGATGGGGGCGGTCCTGGGTCGCAGCGCGTTCAGCCCCAACATCAAGGAGCGTCACGATCACTCGGCCGCGCTGTTCACCGCCGAGGGCGAGCTCTTGGTGCAGGCCGAGCACATCCCGGTGCACCTCGGCTCCATGCCGGCGTCGGTGGCGGCGGCCATCGACCGGTTCGGTCCGGGGACAGCTGGCTGGGAGGCGCTGGCCGGAGGTGACCAGGTCGTGCTCAACGACCCGTTCCGCGGAGGAACGCACCTCAACGACATCACCCTCGTCGCCCCGTGCGTTGTCGACGGCCGGCTCGTCGGATGGGCAGCCAACCGCGCCCACCACGCCGACGTCGGCGGCGCCGCTCCCGGGTCGATGCCGGCGGAGGCCACGGAGATCTACGCGGAAGGACTCCGTCTGCCGCCGGTGCGCCTCACCGACGAGGTGCGCGCCGTGCTGCTGGCCAACTCCCGCACCCCCGACGAGCGGGCCGGCGACCTCGACGCCCAGGTCGGCGCCAACCGCCGGGGGGTGGCTCGCCTCGCCGAGCTGTCCGACGCCCCGTTCGCGGCCGTGCTCGAGCACGGCGAACGGCGCATGCGGGCCGCCCTGTCCGAGATGCCCGACGGCACCTGGCGCTTCGCCGACGTGGTCGACAGCTTCGGGCCGGCGCCGGACCAACAGGTCGAGACCCATGTGCGGGTGGCGGTCACCGTCGAGGGTGACAGCATCACGTTCGACCTGTCCGACAGCGACCCCCAACGGCCGGGCAACGTCAACGCGGTCGAGGCGGTCACGGTCAGCGCCGCGGTGTACGCCCTGCGGTGCGCCCTCGACCCGACCATGCCCGCCAACGGCGGTGCCCTGCGACCCGTGCGGGTCGTCACCCGGCCGGGCACCATCGTGGCCGCCTCCGAACCGGCCGCGGTGGGGGCGGGCAACGTGGAGGTGAGCCAGCGGGTGGCCGACATCTGCCTGGGCGCCCTCGCCCTGGCCCGACCAGGGCGTCTGGGGGCGGCCTCGCAGGGCACCATGAACAACCTGCTCATCGGGGGACGACGCGCCGCCGACGCGACCGAGGCGCAGCGGCCCTGGGTGTACTACGAGACCGTGGCCGGTGGGCAGGGCGGCCGGGTGCACGGCCCCGGCATGAGCGGCGTCCACACGGCGATGACCAACACCAAGAACACGCCCATCGAGGCGTTGGAGCGGGCGTTCCCGCTGCGGGTGCGACGGCTCACCTTGCGGCGGGGGAGTGGCGGCGCCGGGCTCCACGCCGGCGGCGACGGGGTGGAGCGCGACCTCGAGGTCCTCGCCCCCGCCGTGGTCTCGCTCATCACCGAGCGCCGGCGCTCGGCCCCGTGGGGGCACGAGGGCGGCGCGGCAGGCGCGACGGGCGAGAACTGGCTCCTGCCGAGGGGAGACGAGGGCGCCGCCCAGCCCTTGCCGGACAAGGTGACGGTCGTGGTGGACGCCGGCGACGTGGTCCGTCTGCGCACGCCCGGCGGTGGCGGCTGGGGCCCGCCCGCCTGAACGACCGGTCCCTCGCCGTCGGGGACTCCGCCCCGCCGGACACGGTGGATGCGGTCCCCGGATCGTCGGATCCGTAGGATCGGTTCCCATGGACATCAATGGAACCTCTGCCATCGTCACCGGTGGGGCCAGTGGCATCGGCGAAGCGTCGGCCCGTCAGCTGGCCGCCCGCGGCGCCAAGGTCGTCATCGCCGATCTCAACGACGAGCGGGGCAACGCCGTCGCCTCCGAGCTCGGTGGCGCCTTCTGCCACGTCGACGTGACCAACGTCGACGAGGTCATCGCCGCCGTCGAGACCGCCAAGGAGATGGGGCCGCTGCGCGCCGTCGTGAACTCCGCCGGCATCGGCGCCGCCAGCCGCACCATCGGCAAGGACGGCAGCTACGACTCGGCGTTCAACCTCGACTACTGGCGCAAGGTCATCGACATCAACCTGACCGGCACCTTCAACGTCATCCGGTTGGCCGCCACCGCCATGGGCCAGACCGAGCCCCTCGAGTCCGGCGAGCGTGGCGCCATCGTGAACATGGCGTCGGTCGCCGCCTTCGACGGCCAGATCGGCCAGGCCGCGTACTCCGCATCCAAGGGCGGCGTGGTGGGCATGACCCTGCCGATCGCCCGCGACCTCGCGGTCGTCGGCGTCCGGGTCAACACCATCGCACCGGGCCTCATCGACACCCCGATCTACGGCGAGGGTGAGGGCTCCGAGGCGTTCAAGGCCAACCTGGCCAAGGACGTGCTGTTCCCCAAGCGCCTCGGGTCGGCCGACGAGCTGGCCAGCATGGTGGTCGAGCTGGTCACCAACTCCTACATGAACGCCCAGACCATCCGGGTCGACGGCGGCGCCCGCCTCGCCCCGAAGTGAGCCGCTGAGCGGTCGGGAGCGCCAGCGACCCCGCTCACACCGCGTCGCTCCGCCGTGGGGTGGGGTGGGTGGTGTGGTTCGGGGTGGTGAGCGGTCGGGAGCGCCAGCGACCCCGCTCACACCGCGTCGCTCCGCGGCGCCATAGGTAGGGAAGATCCGGCCCGGCTCAGGGGTTCTCTCCTGGGACCGGGCCGGTTCGCGTCCCGGGAGTGTCGAGGAGGACGAGATGGCCAAGGCGATCTGGAACGGTGCGGTGCTGGCCGAGAGCGACGACACGATCGTCGTGGAGGGCAACCACTACTTCCCTCCGGCGAGCGTGAACGACGAGCTCTTCACCGACAGCGACCACCACTCGGTGTGCCCGTGGAAGGGCACGGCGAGCTACCGCAACGTCGTCGTCGACGGCCAGGTGAACGGCGACGCCGCCTGGTCCTACCCGGAGCCCAAGGACGCGGCGGCCGAGATCGCCGGCTACGTGGCCTTCTGGCGAGGCGTCACGGTCGAGGCATAGCGCGCCCGGTCGGGCGGCCGGGATCAGTCGCGACCCTTCTGGCGCTTGACGTCCTTGACCATGCGGGCGAAGCGCTTGTCGTGGCGACGTCGCTCGACGGGAGAGGCCCGCACCTCGGCGGCAGCTGTCTCCTCCATGAGGTCCTGCCAGCGCTGCACCCGAACCGGATCGAGCTCGCCGGCTTCGAGGGCGGCCCGTAGCGCGCAGCCGGGCTCGGTCTCGTGGGCGCAGTCGCTGAAGCGGCACAGCTCGGCCACCTCGGCCACCTCGGCGAAGGTCTCCTCCACGGCCTCGGTGTCGCCCACCAGGCCCACCTCGCGGATGCCGGGCGAGTCGATGAGGATGCCGCCGTTGGCGAGCAGGTGCAGCTCGCGGGTCGTGGTGGTGTGCCGTCCCTTGCTGTCGCCGCCGCGCACGTCGCCGACGAGGGCCACCTCGGTGCCCAACAGGGCGTTGACGATCGACGACTTGCCCGCCCCCGATTCGCCCAGCAGGGCGACGGTGCGTCCGGCGACGAGCTCTTCGAGGGCGCCGAGCCCTTCACCCTCCATCACCGAGGTCACCACGACCTCGATCCCCGGGTTCCCGGCGCGCGCCTCGGCCCGGGCCTCGTCGGGGTCGGCGGCGCTGGGGTCGGCCGCCTTGGTGAGCACGACCACGGGCTCGGCGCCGGCGTCGTGGGCGATGGCCGTGCCGCGCTGGATGCGGCCGTCCTTCACCGGCCGGTCGAGCCCGCACACCAGCAGCAGGCGGTCGACGTTGGCGGCCAGCTGCTGCTCACCGCCTCCCGGGGCTCGGCGCCGCAGGAGCGAACGACGGGGGAGCACGGCGCTGATCTCTCCGTCGACGACCGCGATCCAGTCGCCCACCGCCGGCTCGGGATCGAGGCGGCGGGTGAACATGAACGTGCGGGTCTCGTCGGCCAGGGCCAGCACGAGTCCGGCTCCGTGGTGCTGGAGCACACGGGCGGGCTGGGCGCCGGGACCGAAGTCCACCAGCGCGTCGGCCCAGTCCTGGTCCCACCCGAGCGCCGCGAGGCGCGGTGGCGGCTCCGGGCCGGGCCCGGCACGATCGCTCACGAGATCGTCACGGTACCGGACACCTCGCGCCGCACGGGGTGCGTCAGGCCGCGGCGTCGTCGGCGGGCCGGTCGAGCAGGGCCCGCAGCGCCCCTTCGAGGTCGGGGTGGGCGAAGGAGAACCCCTGGGCGTCGAGCACCCCCGGGAGGACCCGCTGGCTGTTGAACAACAAGGCGTCGGCGAGCTCGCCGCCGAGCAGGAGCTTCGGCCCGAACGAGGGCACGGGCACGAGGGTGGGGCGGTGCAGCACCGAGCCCAACACCTTGGTCAGCTGAGAGTTGGTGGCCGGGTCGGGGGCGGTGAGGTTGACCGGACCGGAGACGTCGTGGTCGATCAGGTGGCGGATCGCAGCCACCTCGTCGGGGAGCGTGATCCAGCTCCACCACTGCTGTCCGGAGCCCATGCGTCCGCCGAGCCCCACCTTGAACAGCGGGAGCAGCTTGGCCAGGGCTCCGCCCTCGGGGCTGAGGACGATGCCGGTGCGGGGGTGGACCACCCTGATGCCGGCCTCGGTGGCGGGGGCGGCGGCGCCCTCCCACTGCACGCACACGTCGGCGAGGAAGTCGTCGCCGGCCGGCGCCTGCTCGGTGACGGCCGAGTCGCCGGTGTCGCCGTAGTACCCGATGGCCGACGCGCTCACCAGCACGGACGGGGGGTCGGAGAGCCCCGCCAGGGCGCGGGCCAGCACGTCCGTGCCCTTGGTGCGGCTCTCGAGGATCGTGCGCTTGTACTCGTCGGTCCAGCGCTTGTCGCCGATACCGGCTCCCGCGAGGTGCACCACGGCGTCGAGGCCCTCGAGTGCGGCCGTGTCGATCGTGCCTCCCGACGGATCCCAGCTGATGCCGACCTCTCCCGCGGTGAGGGGGCGTCGGACCACGGGCACGACCTCGTGGCCGTCGGCGGCGAGGGAACGGCCGAGGGCGGTCCCGATGAGACCGGTCGAGCCGGTGATGGCGATCCTCATGCCAGGCACAACCGCCGTCGGCGCGCTGGTATGCCCGACGGGGCCGCCCGGTAGGCTCCACGGTCGATGAGCACCCGGAAGCTGATCCTGCTGTCCCTCGCCTGCGGCCTGGCCATCCTGGGCGCGTTCGCGCTCCAGCTCTTCATCGCCCGGTAGCGGGCCGTCGGTCCGGGGCACGACGGGGCCGAGGTCTGGATCGGGTGGTCGGCGGATACGAGTGAAGCGGGGTCGCGCGGCGCATCAGGTGCGCCGCTGGCCCGTCACCGATCGAAAGGACGCACTCGTGGATCCGTTGGTGATCATCGCCATCGCTGTGGTGGTGCTCGTGGCGATCGTCGTCGCCCTGGTGCTGGTGCAGCAGCGACGCCGCAAGGGTGGCGTCGTCGTGTCAGGGGACGAGGGAGGCGGCTCGTGAGTCGCTTGTTGCGGGCGGGCACGCTGACCGGTACCCCGGTGGTGACCTTGTCGGGCGAGTCCCCCCTCGAGGTGAAGGACGTCGTCTTCGGTCCCGACTCGGGAGAGATCCTCGGCTTCACCCTGCGCAAGCACGGGTTCCTGGGTGGCCCGGTGGGTGACGTCTTGTTGTGGAAGGGCGTGCACGGCCTCGGACCCGATGCTGTCGTGGTCGCCGACGAGGACGTGTTCGGCCCGGGGGCCGACCTCGACGGAGGACGGGGCGACGTCCTCGGCGCAGAGGTGCTCACCGAGTCCGGGTCGGTGATCGGGGAGGTGGTCGAGGCCATCGTGCAGGTGGGCCGGGCCCAAGCCGACGTGGTCGGCTTCGAGATCGAGCCCGCCGAGGAGTTCTCCGGCGGCGGCGACCGGCACGTGTTCCTGCCGTTGCCCGACACCCTGGCCGTGTCGGGGGCGCGTGTGATCGTCCCGGACGGGGCCACCTCGTACATCCGTGACGACCTGGCCGGGTTCGGGTCGGCCGTCGAGGAGTTCCGCAACCAGTTGGGGGAGGACGCCTGATGCGCTGGCGACGAACGTTGGGCATCGACGTGATCGACACGTCGGATGCGTCGAAGGTCGGATCGGTCGACGGCATCGTCGTCGACGTCGACTCCTCCCGGTGCGTCGGTGTGGTCACCGGCGCCGGTGTCATCGGCTGGGACGACTCCGGAGGGGTGGGCCGCGACGCCGTCACCATCAGTTCGCGAGACCTCGTCCGGGAGCCGTCCACCGATGCCGAGGAGGCCGCCGTGCAGGGTCGCAGCGACCCGCTCGGACGGCGCGTCCTCACCGAGGACGGTGTGGCGCTGGGGAAGGTCGCCGACGTGAGTTTCGACGCCGAGACCGGCGAGATCCGACGCCTCCTGCTCCCCGACGACGACGTGCAGGGCAACCGCCTGCTCGGCATCGGCAGCTACGCCGTGATCGTCGCCTCACCGGACCGTGAGGACGCGGACGATCTCTCCGGACTCACCCGAGACGAGCTCTACGAGCGAGCCCGGGCGCGAGACATCGAGGGACGCTCGGGGATGACCAAGCAGGAGCTGCTCGACGCGCTGAGCTGAGCCCGGCATGGCGATCGGCGCGCCGTCTGCGTGTGAACGACTCGTGAACGTGCGCGTCGAGGGTCCGCCGGGACAGGCGACGGTGGCTACGGTGACGTCGTGGTAGGCGATCTGTTCCGCGAGTACCGAACCGAGGGGTTCTTCGACGAGGTCTTCACCCCGGACGGTGAGGTGCGCGACCACTACGGCGCTCTGGTCGAGCGGTTGTCGCGGTTCGACGCCGACGACCTGGCCCGGCGCGAGCTGCGGCGCGACGCCGCCTTCCGCAGCCAGGGCATCACGTTCACCGTGTACGGGGAGGGCGAGGGTATCGAGCGGACCTTCCCCATGGACCTGCTGCCCCGCGTGGTCCCGGCCGACGAGTGGGCGGTGGTCGAGGACGGCCTGGCCCAGCGGGTGACCGCCCTCAACCGCTTCCTCGACGACCTCTACGTGGGCGACCGGGCCATCGTGCGAGACGGGATCATCCCCTGGTGGCTGCTGTCGAGCTCCGACGGCTTCGCCCGTGAGGCGTTCGGGGTGCCGGTGCCGCTGGGCGCCCGGGTGCTGGTGGCGGGCAGCGACCTCGTGCGGGACGCAGAGGGCACGTACCGGGTGCTCGAGGACAACCTGCGCAGCCCCAGCGGCATCTCCTACGTGGTCGAGAACCGGGTGGCCATGACCCGCCTGTTGCCTCACGTGTTCGCCAACACGCCCGTCCGCCCGGTGGACCACTACGGGCGGTCGTTGCTCGGCGCGCTCACCCGGGTGGCGCCGCCGGCCGCCGGCGAGAACCCGACGATCGTGGTGCTCACCCCCGGCGTCTACAACTCGGCCTACTTCGAGCACGTGTTCCTCGCCGCCCACATGGGGGTGGAGCTCATCGAGGGCCGCGACCTCGTCGTCGACGACCACGTCGTCTACATGCGCACGACCCAGGGCCTGCAGCGCGTCGACGTCATCTACCGCCGCATCGACGACAGCTTCCTCGACCCCGTCGTCTTCCGCCACGACTCGACCCTCGGCGTCCCGGGCCTGCTGGCGGCCGTGCGGGCCGGCAACGTCACCGTGACCAACGCCATCGGCAACGGCGTCGCCGACGACAAGGCGGTGTACCCCTACGTGCCGGAGATGATCCGCTTCTACCTGGGGGAGGAGCCCATCCTGCCCAACGTCGAGACCTACCTGCTCTGGGACCCCGAGCAACGCGCGGCCGTTCTCGAACGCCTCGACCAGCTGGTGATCAAGCCGGTCGCCGAGGCCGGCGGCTACGGCATCACCATCGGCCCGGCCGCCACCGATGCCGAGTTGGCGGCCTGTCGAGACGCGATCCTGGCCGACCCCCGGGGGTGGATCGCCCAGGAGGTGGTCTCGCTGTCCCGGCACCCCACGCTCGTCGGCGACCACCTCGAGGGCCGCCACGTCGACCTGCGGCCCTTCGTGGTCACCAGCGACACCGTCGAGGTCATCCCGGGCGGCCTCACCCGGGTGGCGATGAAGGCCGGCTCGCTGGTGGTGAACTCCTCGCAGGGAGGTGGCTCCAAGGACACCTGGGTGCTGGCGCGCACCGCCGCCGAGGTGGCCGCCGAGGAAGCCGAGCTGGCCGAGGCGGCCGAGGGCTCGGGCCTCTCGGGGGCCCGGAGCGACGCAACGATCGAAGCGGTGCGCTGATGCTGGCACGCGACGCCGAGAGCCTGTTCTGGATCGGCCGCTACCTCGAGCGGGCGGAGGACACCGCCCGGCTGCTCGACGTCACCTACCACGGGCTGCTCGAGACGACCGCCGCCGAGGAGCGGGCGGCGTGGGGCGGTGTGCTCGCGGCCGTGGGCCTGCGGGGCACGTTCGACGAGACCGAGCGCCCCCTCACGGCGGCCATGGTCTCGGAGTTCCTGGTGGTCGATCGCGACAACCGGGGCTCGATCCTGGCCAGCGTCGAACAGGCCCGTGAGAACGCCCGGACGGTGCGGGGCTGGCTCTCCACCGAGCTGTGGGGCGCCATCAACTCGTTCTGTCTGCAGCTGCGGGGGCGCAACCTCAAGCTCGACCTCGAGTTCCAGCCCCACGAGCTCTACGGCTTCGTGCGACGCGAGTGCCAGGCGGTCGCCGGCATGGCTCACGAGACCATGACCCGCGACGAGGGGTGGCGCTTCCTCGAGCTCGGCTGGCACCTCGAGCGGGCGGCGTGGGCCTGCCGGTTGCTGCGCGTCCGGCAGGGTCAGCTGGCCTCGGCGGGCTTCCACGAGTGGGTGGGCACGCTGCGCTCGGCCTCGGCCCTCGAGGCGTACCGCCGCACCCATCGGGCCTCCATGGCCCCCGCCGACGTGGTGGCCTTCCTGTTGTTGTCGCGGACCTTCCCCCGGTCGGTGCTGCACGCGGTGCGCACCGCGGAGGAGAGCCTCACGCTGCTGTCGCCGCCCCACGGCGAGCTCTCTCGCCCGCTGCGCCTGCTCGGCCGGCTCCGAGCCGACCTCGAGTACGCCGAGGTCGGCGAGCTGATGGCGGGAGACCTCTCGGCGGAGCTGATCCGGGTGGAGGCGGCCATCGCCCAGGTCGGCACCGCGGTGGGCCTGCAGTACTTCACCAACAGCCACGAGTTCGACATGCACACCCTGAAGGTGCTCCCCGGCGAGCAGTGGGCGTCATGAGGCTCGACATCCGCTACCGCACGAGCTTCACCTACGACGCCCTGGTGCGCGAGTCCCAGAACGAGCTGCGGGCCTGCCCCATCACCGACGAGCACCAACAGCTCGTCAGCTATCGGGTCACCACCTTCCCCTCGGCCAAGGTCTCCTCCTTCGTCGACTACTGGGGGACCAGGGTCGACGCCTTCGGGTTGCGGTCCCCCCACGTGGCGATGGAGGTCGTGGCCGAGGCCACCGTGGAGACGCTGCCGAGGCCGTTGTTCAGCTCCGCCAGCCACCGTGCCGCCCTCGACGCCCCTGCCTTCCGCGACGAGCACGCCGAGTACCTGGCCCCGTCGCCGCACGCCGAGTGGGACGAAGGGGTGCGACAGGCGGCGACCACCCAGGCCGCGCTCGTGGGTCCCGACACCGTCGGCATGGTGTTGGCCATGCACCGCTTCGTCGGCACCTCGTTGCGCTACACGCCCGGCTCCACCGAGATCGGCGTGTCGGTGGAGGACGTGCTGGCCCACGGGCACGGCGTGTGCCAGGACTTCGCCCACCTCGCGGTGGCCCTCTGTCGCAGCCAGGGCATCCCGGCGCGCTACGTGTCGGGGTACCTGTTCACCCGCGACGAGACGACCAACCTCGACCCCTCCGAGGACGGCGACGACGACGTCGTGTCGGTCCAGACCCACGCCTGGTTCGAGGCCGCGGTCCCCGGTGTGGGGTGGCTCGGCCTCGACCCGACCAACCAGCAGCCCGTCGGGCCCCGGCACGTCAAGATCGGCCACGGCCGCGACTACGACGACGTGCAGCCACTGCGGGGCATCTTCTCGGGGAACACCCGGGCCACGGTCGAACCCCACGTCGAGATCCGTCGCCTCCCCGCCGCCGCCGGGCGCCCCACCTCGGCGCTGCAGCAGCAATAGGACCGACCGGGCCGATCCCGTCGGTCGGTGCCGGGGGTCGGCGTGCGGGCCCGGTCGGCGCCGCCCTCTGGCCTGGGTAGGCTCCGACCGATACCCCGAGGAGGTGGTCCCCACGGCCGAGAACTACGACGTCGTCATCATCGGTGGCGGCCCCGGTGGCTACGCCGCAGCCCTGTACGGCGCGTCAGCCGGGCTCGACGTCGCCCTGGTCGAGAAGTACAAGGTCGGCGGCACGTGCCTGCACGTCGGCTGCATCCCGGCCAAGGAGCTGCTCGAGACCGCCGCCGTGCACCGCGCCGTGGTGGGGGCTTCCACCTTCGGCATCACCGCCGGCGAACCCTCCCTCGACTTCTCCGTCACCCAGCAGCGCAAGCAAGAGGTCATCGACAAGCTCTTCGGTGGGTTGTCGGGCCTGCTCAAGTCCCGCAAGGTCACCGTGCTCGACGGCACCGGCACGCTCCACGGCGACCACCTGGTGCGGGTGTCCGGGGGCTCGTCCGGCGATGTCGAGCTCACAGGTGACCACGTCATCCTGGCGTCGGGCTCGGTGCCGCGCACCATCCCCGGCTTCGAGGTCGACGGCCAGCGGGTGGTGACGTCCGACGAGTTGCTCTCCCTCGAGCGGCTCCCGGCGTCGGCCGTGGTGATCGGCGGCGGGGCCATCGGTTGCGAGTTCGCCTCCATGATGAGCGACCTCGGCACCGACGTCACCATCCTCGAGGCCCTGCCCAAGATCCTCCCCGGCCTCGACGACGACATCACCCGGGTCGTGCTCCAGTCGTTCAAGAAGCAGGGCATCGACGTGCGCACGGGTGTGGCGGTCACCGGCCACGAGCCCCACGACCACGACGGCGGTACCAAGGTCCGCTTCGGCGACGACGAGACCATCGACGTCGAGATGGTCGTCGTGTCCGTCGGCCGCCGCCCGCTGTCGGAGAACCTCGGTCTCGACGGCACCGCGGTGAAGGTCTCCGACCGCGGGCACATCGAGGTCGACGAGTGGTGCCGCACCGGCGAAGCCGGCGTCTACGCCATCGGCGACGTCATCGCCACGCCCGCCCTGGCCCACGTCGGCTTCGCCGAAGGCGTCCTCGCCATCCAGGACATCCTCGGCGAGGACCCCGTGCCCGTCGACTACGGGCGCGTGCCGTGGTGCATCTACTGCCACCCCGAGGTCAGCTTCGTCGGCCACACCGAGGCCAGCGCCAAGGAGGCCGGCCACGACGTGGTGGTGTCCAAGCGACGCTTCGGCGGCAACGGCCGGGCCATCATCCTCGACGAGGCCGAGGGCATGGTGAAGGTCATCGCCGAGAAGCAGTCCGACGGCACCGGCGGCCGCATCCTGGGCGTGCACATGGTCGGCCCGTGGGTCACCGAACAGCTCGGGCAGGCCTACCTGGCGGTGAACTGGGAGGCCACCGCCGAGGAGATCGCCCAGTTCATCCAGCCCCATCCGACCCTCAGCGAGGTCTTCGGCCATGGTGCCTTCACGCTCACCGGTCGCTCCTACGAGTGACGGGCTGACGTGGTGCGCCTGCTGGCTGCCCTAGGCCGCGCCGCCGCCACCCTCTTCGCCCTCGTCACCGGGCGCTCCCGACCATCCGCCCCCCACATCCCCCAGCCGCCCGGTCCCACCACTCCCGCCGAGACCGGAACCCACCCCCCATCGACGGAGGAACCCCGCCCCATGGCCGAGATCCAGCTGCCCCAACTCGGTGAATCGGTCACCGAGGGCACCATCACGAAGTGGTTCAAGCAGATCGGCGACCAGATCGCCGAGGACGAGGTGCTGTTCGAGGTCTCGACCGACAAGGTCGACTCGGAGGTCCCGTCGCCGGTGACCGGCACCCTCACCGAGATCCGGGTCCCCGAGGGCGACACCGTCGACGTGGGCACGGTCATCGCCGTCGTCGGCGACGCCGGTGCGGCCGACAGCGCCCCCGCGGCCGCCACCCCCGAGACGCAGACCGCCCCGGAGCCCGAAGCGGCGCCCGAGCCCGAGGCGCCGGCGGAGTCGCCGGCCCCGGAGCCGGCCCCCGAGCCCGAGGCGCCGGCACCGACCCCTGCCTCGGCCCCCGCTCCTGCCGCCTCCGAATCCGCATCCGCGCCCGAGGCGCCGGCCGAGGCCACCGCCGGACGTCTGCTGTCACCGATCGTGCGTCGCCTGATCAACGACTACGGGCTCGACCCGGCCCGCATCGAGGGCTCCGGCCCCGGCGGTCGCATCACCCGCGCCGACGTCGACCGGGCCATCCGGGAGGGGGCGGCCAGCACGGCCGCGCCGGCCCGTCCCGCGGCGGCGTCCCCGGCCCCGACCGAGTCCGGAGGCGCTCGGCGTCCGGCCCCCGCCCCTCGTTCGGGCACGGGCGACACGGTCGAACCGCTCAACAACATCCGGCGTCGCACCGGTGAGCACATGGTCATGTCCAAGGCCACCTCCCCGCACGCGTACACCATCGTGGAGGTCGACTACGAGAACGTCGAGCGGGTGCGGCGTCGCCACCGTGGCGACTTCAAGGCCGGCGAGGGGTTCAGCCTCACGTACCTGCCGTTCATCTCCCGGGCCGTGATCGACGCCCTCCGCCAGTACCCGCACATGAACGCCTCGGTGGGCGACGGCGAGCTGGTGGTGCACAACTACGTCAACCTCGGCGTGGCCGTCGATCTCGACTTCCAGGGCCTGTTGGTGCCAGTGGTGCAGGGCGCCGACGACAAGCGCCTGCGGGCCATCGCCCGCGACATCAACGACCTCGCCAGCCGGGCCCGGTCCAAGAAGCTCAGCATGGACGACATCTCCGGCGGCACCTTCACGCTGTCGAACTCCGGGTCGTTCGGGAGCCACCTCGTGCTCCCGGTGATCAGCCAGCCTCAGGTCGCCGTGCTGAGCACGGACGGTGTGAGCCGCAAGCCGGTGGTGGTCACCGACGCCGACGGGGGCGAGTCCATCGCCATCCACTCGGTGGGCCTGTTGGGCCTGGCCTGGGACCACCGGGCGTTCGACGGTGCCTACGCCGCCTCGTTCATGCGCGAGGTCAAGGAGATCCTCGAGACCCGCGACTGGGACGCCGAGCTGTGAGCGGCGCGGTCGCCCGGCCGTGAGCACGGTCCCGCTCCCCCCTCTCGGTCCGACCGAGCAGCGGGAGCGGGCGTCGTCGCGTCCCCTTCGCCTGCGCTGGTTGGGCACGGTGCCCTACCACGAGGCGCACGCGCTCCAGCACGGGCTGTTCACGCACGGTCGTGACGACTGGCTGCTGCTGTTGGAGCATCCGCACGTCTACACGTTGGGGGCCAGCGCCAGCACCGAGCACGTGCTGGTCGATCCGGCGTCGGTCGGCGCCGAGCTCGTGCCCACCGACCGGGGCGGCGACGTCACCTACCACGGCCCCGGGCAGTTGGTCGGCTATCCGATCCTCACCGTGCCGGGCAAGCGCGGTGGAGGCATGGCCGACACCGTCGCCTACGTGCGCTCGGTCGAGCAGCTGGTCATCGACACCCTCGCCTCGTTGGGGCTGACCGACGTCGGTCGCCTGCGCGACTACCCCGGTGTGTGGGTCGAGCCGAACAGCTCCGCCCCCCGCAAGATCGCGGCCATCGGGGTCCGCCTCACACGGGGCCGCTCGATGCACGGCTTCGCCCTCAACGTGGCCCCCGACATGGCGATGTTCGGTCACATCGTGCCCTGCGGCATCGCCGACAAGGCCGTGACCAGCCTGGCCGAGGAAGGCATCGACGCGTCGATGGCCGAGGTCGTCGACGTGCTGGCCCAGCACGCCATCGCGCGATGGGCGCCCGACGGCCGCCCGGTGGAGCGGGCCGACGTGGTGTGGCGCAGCCCCCGGGCCGGCGACGACGACCTGGCCCCCTTCAGCCGGGGCGAGGGCGCCGGCACCCCCGTCCGTCGGGCGGCCGACCACGGCCCGGATGAGCCAGGGGCCGCGCCGGTGGCGCCTCCTCCGCTCGTCGAGGGCCCGCCCGAGACCGCCGTGGCCGGTCCGTCCCTGCGCCTCCGGGGGCGGCTGGCCGAGGCCGGTGTGGCCGGTGGTCTCGCCGTGCGCGACCGCAAGCCCGACTGGCTGCGGGCCCCGGTGCGGCTCGGGCCCGGGGTGCGACGCCTCGAGCAGACCGTGCGAGACCTGGGCCTGGTCACCGTGTGCGAGGAAGCCGGGTGCCCCAACCGGTCCGAGTGCTGGGGCGACGACGGCACCGCCACCTTCATGATCAACGGCGAGCGCTGCACACGAGCCTGTGGCTTCTGCCTCGTCGACACCCGCCGGCCCGAGCCCCTCGACCCGACCGAGCCCGATCGGGTGGCCGAGGCGGTGGCCCGCATGGGGCTGGGCTTCGCCGTGGTCACGACGGTCGCCCGCGACGACCTCCCCGACGAGGGGGCCGCCGCCATGGCCGCCACCGTGGCGGCCATCCACGCCCGCACCCCGGGGGTGCAGGTCGAGGTGCTGATCTCGGACTGCCGTGGTCGCCGCGACGCCCTCGACACCATCTTCGCCAGCCGGCCCGAGGTGCTCAACCACAACGTCGAGACCGTCCCTCGCCTCCAGCGGGCGGTCCGTCCTTCCGCCGGCTACGCCCGATCGCTGTCGGTGCTGGCTCGGGCCAAGGATGCCGGCCTGGTCACCAAGTCGGGGCTCGTGGTCGGCATGGGCGAGACCGACGACGAGGTGGCGGCCACCCTCGCCGACCTCGCCGGGGTCGGTGTCGACATCGTCACCATCGGGCAGTACCTGCGGCCCACGTCGCACCACCTCCCCGTGCACCGGTGGGTGACGCCCGCCCAGTTCGACGAGTACCGACGGGCAGGGGAGTCGATGGGCCTGGCCCACGTGGAGTCCAGCCCGCTCACCCGGTCCAGCTACCACGCCCGGCAGGCGTCGGCGGCGGCCGGCACCGCGGTCGAGGACACCCGGGTCACCGCCTGAGCCTCGTCGCCGCCCCCGCCGGGGTGGCGTCGGGTCGGGGCGTCAGGCCCTGACCTCGAGTTCGGACGCGGTGAGACCCCCCGGTAGCCTCACCGCGTGCACGCAGAGCGACTGGCCCGGGTGCGGGCCGCCATGGACGAACAGGGTGTCGACGTGTGCCTGCTCTCGGTCGGGCCCGACCTGCCCTGGCTGATCGGCTACGAGGCCATGCCCCTCGAGCGACTCACGATGCTGGTGGTGCCCCGCGACGGCGACGCCACCCTCGTGGTGCCCCGTCTCGAGCAGCCTCGGGTGGTCGAGCGCCCCGATGTGTTCCACGTGCGGCCGTGGGGCGAGACCGAGGACCCCATCGCCCTGGTGGCCGACCTCGTCGGCCCCGCCACCAACGCCGTCATCGGCGACCGAACCTGGGCCCAGTTCGTCCTCGCCCTGCAACAGGCGCTCCCTTCGGCCCGCTTCGGCGCCGCATCCCGGGTCACCGGCCCGCTGCGGGCGATCAAGGACGCAGCCGAGATCGAGGCCCTGCGCACCGCGGCGGCGGCGGTCGACCGCATCGCCCTCGCCCTGCAGAGCGGCGAGATCCCCCTCGTGGGCCGCACCGAGGCCGAGCTGTCCGCCGAGCTGGGGCGGCGCATCCTGGCCGAGGGCCACCAGCGCGTGAACTTCGCCATCGTCGCCGCCGGACCGAACGCCGCCAGCCCCCACCACGAGCCGGGGGACCGGCGCATCGGTCGGGGCGAGGTGGTGCTCTGCGACTTCGGAGGCACCTTCCCCACCGAGAGCGGCGCCGGTTACTGCTCCGACATCACCCGCTGCGTGGTCGCGGGTGACGCGCCGCCGGCCGACGTGGCCGAGGCCTACGCCGTGTTGCAGCCGGCCCAGGCCGCCGCCGTGGCCGCCGGGTCGCCGGGCACGCCTTGCGAGGACGTCGACGCCGCCGCCCGGGGGGTCATCGAAGCAGCCGGCCTCGGCGCCCACTTCATCCACCGCACCGGTCACGGCATCGGCGTCGAGGAGCACGAGGACCCCTACATCGTGACGGGCAACACCACCGCGCTCGCCGCGGGGCACGCCTACTCCGTGGAGCCCGGCATCTACCTGCCGGGACGGTTCGGACTGCGACTCGAGGACATCGTGGTGACCACCAGCGACGGGCCGGAACCGCTCAACCGGGCCGACCACGACCTCGTCGTCGTCGACGCGTGAGCCCTGTCGCCTCGTGATCAGCCTCGACGCGGCCTCGGTGCTGCTGCAGTGGTCGGTCGGGGGCCTGCTCTTCTTGTGGGTGACCACCCGGCGACGTGAGGTCTCCCTCGGCTACGGGTGGCTGATGCGGGGCACGTATGCCCTCATGGCGGCCGGCGCCGCCTACATCGGCTTCGCGATCATCGACACCAACCTCGTGCGGGACCTGTCGTCGGTCGCGGTCGCCGTGGCGGCCACCGCGGCCCTGGTCTCGTCGGTGGTGCGCCGTCAGGCGGGCGTCGCCGGCCAGGTCGAGCTGGCCGAGGCCCGCTCGGCCCGGGTGGCCGCCATGACGGGCATCGACCGATCGGCGGCCAGCAAGGACGAGACCGTCCGGGAGTTCGATCCTCGCCTCGACCTCATCGCCCCCATCCTGGGCGTGCCCGGCATCCTGGCCGCGGCGGCGGTGGCCGCCGACGCGGGCGACGGAGAGCTGTGGCTGGCGATCGCCCGCTTCCTCGTGGGGGCGGCCTTCCTGGGAGCGGTCAGCGACGCCATGCTGCTCGGGCACTGGTACCTCGTGCAGCCGGGGATGGCCCGGGGTCCCCTGCTCGAGCTGGTGCGCTGGACCGGCATCATGTGGTTCCCGGAGGTCGCACTGCTGTTGGTGCCGGTCGGGATGGTGTCGGCCCTGAACGGCACGATCGACGACGGGTACAACGGCTTGCTCGGCTGGTACTGGGTGATGTCGGCCGTCACCACCCTGGGCCTGGTCGTCGTCACCCGATTGGCGTTGAAGGAACGGGCCTACAGCGCGGTGATGGCCGCCACCGGGTTGCTCTACCTGGCCATCCTCACCGCCTTCAGCACCGATCTGGTCGCCCGGGCGCTACTTTCCTGAGGACCGGGCGGGAAGGAGAGCGCCATGCCCCGTGCCATCTGGAGTGGGTCGATCAGCTTCGGGCTGGTCAACATCCCCGTGAAGCTCTACAGCGCCGTGAGCCGCAAGACGGTGCACTTCAACCAGCTCGACAGCCGCACCGGAGCGCGCGTGAAGCAGCGTCGCGTCGACGCCGAGACCGGCGAAGAGGTCCCGTGGGACCAGATCGTCAAGGGCTACGAGCTCGACTCCGGGGCCTACGTCACCATCAGCGAGGACGAGCTGGCGGCCCTCGACCCCAAGGCGGTCCGCACGATCGACCTCGAGGAGTTCGTCGACCTCTCCTCGATCGACCCGATCTTCTACGACGCCGCCTACTACCTGGTGCCCGACAAGTCCTCCAAGCCCTACGCCCTGTTGGCCAGGGCCATGGAGGAAGAGGGCAAGGTCGGCATCGCCCACTTCGTGATGCGGACCAAGCAGTACCTGGCGGCCATCCGTCCCCAGGAGGGCCGGTTGGTGCTCTCCACCATGGTCTACGCCGACGAGATCAACGACCCGGCCGAGATCCCCGATCTGGCCGAGGTGGCCGAGGTGGAGGTCTCGGACAAGGAGTTGGCCATGGCGACCCAGCTGGTCGAGTCGCTCTCGGCCGACTTCGAGCCGGCGCGCTTCCAGGACACCTACCGCCAGGCGGTGCTCGACCTGATCGACCGCAAGGCGGCGGGTGAGGAGGTCGTCGTCCCGGCGGCCACCGCCGAGCCCGAGCGGGTGGTCGACCTCATGGCGGCGCTCGAAGCCTCGGTGGCTGCCGCCAAGGAGACCCGCAAGCGCCATCCCACGGCGCGTGGCGCCGACACCGGAGACGCTGACGACGAGGGCCAGGCGGACGAGGCGGGGGAGGCTCGGTCGAAGGCGTCCTGACCGGGTACCGGCGCGCCGCGGGCGGTGACCTCGGGCCTCGACAGGGGAGGTCCTCGGGCCCCGAGAGGGGATCTACGCTCGCCTCGTGCCCCAATCGAGACCTTTCGTGCGCGTCGTCGTGCTCAACTTCAACGGCGGCACCATGACGGCCAAGTGCGTCGAGCACCTCCGGCGCGTGCACTACCCCGATGATCGCTACGAGATCGTCGTGGTCGACAACGCGTCGGCGGACGACAGCCTGGAGGCCATCCGTCAGCGCTTCCCGGAGGTCGAGATCCGGGCGAACACGGTGAACGGCGGGTTCCCGGCCAACAACCTGGCCATGCGGGACCTCGAGGGCGTCGACCACGTGGCGCTCATCAACAACGACGCGTTCGTCGAACCCGGCTGGCTGGCGGCGCTCGTCGACACCCTGGAGGCCGATGGAGCGCTGGGGGCCGCCTGCTCGAAGCTGGTGCTCGCCCCCCGCTTCCTCGAGCTCTCGCTCAGTGCGCCTGCGTTCGTGCCCGGCACCGGGGATTCGCGGGAGCTGGCGGTCATGCTCCGCGACGTCGTCGTCGAGGGGCGGTCCTGTCGACGCGACGCCCACTTCGGCCGGGGCGGTTGGGGCATCGAGCACGATCGCGACGGGATCTTCGAGTGGGCGAGCGGCTCGTCGGTGCTGAGGGTGCCGGTCGGTGAGGACCAGCCCACGTCGGTGACGCTGCGGTTGCAGGCCGAGCGGACCAAGGACGTGGTGATCGACGGAGGGGCGGGCCAGGTGACCGTGGTCGTGGGGCGTCGGGCGTGCGACGTGGTCGTGCCGGTGGCGGGCACCGCCTACGACGTGGTGAACAACGTCGGGTCCATCCTCTACGAGGACGGGGCGGGCGCCGACCGGGGTTGGCTCGAACGTGATCTCGGCCAGTTCGACGAGCCGAGCGACGTGTTCGCGTGGTGCGGAGGCGGTGTGCTGCTCCGCAAGGGCTACCTCACCGACGCCGGGCTCTTCGACGAGGACTTCTTCCTGTACTACGAGGACACCGACCTGGCGTGGCGGGGTCGGGCCCTCGGCTGGGGCTATCGCACGGCCCCGGGAGCGGTGGCCCGCCACGTGCACGCGGCCAGCTCGGACGCCACGTCACCGCTGTTCGCCTACTACGTCGAACGGAACCGGCTGCTGATGCTGGTGAAGAACGCGCCCCGCGCCATGGCGTGGCGGGAGGTGTGGCGCTTCGTCCTGGTCACCGCCTCCTACGCCCGGCGCGACGTCGTCCTCCCGGTGCTCCGGGCTCGCCGACCGACGGCGGTGCAGGTCCGTCGTCGCGTCGGCTCGTTCCTCGGCTTCGTCCGCCTTCTGCCCCGGATGCTGGCGAAGCGCCGGGGCTTGCGGCGCCGACAGCGGGTCGCCGACCGCGAGCTGGTCGCGTGGTTCGTCGCTCGTTGAGCGCCACCGGCGTCCTCGGGCCGCGAGGTCGCGCCGGTAGGGTCGTGGCGATGGCTGGTCTCGGCGCGTTCACAGTCGGGGTGGCGTCGTGACGGGGAGCGGGTCGCGACGCCGGGTCGCTGTCTACGACGCCTACTGGCCGACCGCCGGTGGAGGCGAGGCGTACGCGGCAGGGGTCGCCGAGGTCCTGAGCCGGGACCACGAGGTCACCCTCCTCGCCCACGACGCCGTCGACACCGGCTGGATGGGAGAGCGGCTCACCGCGGACCTCTCCCGGGTCGCGGTGCAGGTCGTCGACCCGACCGAGCCCCTGGTGGCCACGACGGCCGGCTTCGACCTCCTCGTGAACCTCTCCTATCGGGACCACGGCCGCTGCGGCGCCGCCCGTGGCGTCTACGTCGTGCACTTCCCGGATCAGCCCGGTGGCGAGCTGCGACCGTGGCAACGGGCTCTGGTCCGCAGCGGACGACGGTGGGCTCGGCCTTCGCTGCGCGTCGACGCGGTGCGTGGCCTGCACCGCTCCGATCTGATCAGGTGGCAGGAGGTCCACTGGACGAACGGCCACGGGGTCCTACGGGTGCACGGTCAGGCCGGTGGGGTGGAGCCGATCACCCTGTGGTTCGGGCGCTACGTGCCGGGCGGCCCTGAACGACAGATCGGTGTCCTCGTGGACGGTGAGGTCGTCGCCGAAGGCACCCTGAGCCCCCCGCGGAGCAAGCGCGACCTGATCGACCCGTTCTCCCTCGACATCGTCGTTCCGGGCCGCCCGGGCGGAGCGCTGGTCGAGATCCACAGCGACAGCGACGTCGCTCACGAGGTGCTCGGCAACGGCGACCGGCGCCGGTTGGGTGTGCCGCTGGTGGCCGTGACACGAGGCCACGGGTGGCGTCGACACGTCCTGGGCCGGGCCTCGCTCCTCGCCGCTGACCCGACCGACACCACCTGGCTGGACTCCTACGACCGGATCGTGGCCAACTCGCCGTTCACGCAACGGTGGATCGAGCGATGGTGGGGCCGGACCAGCACGGTGCTCGAACCGCCGGTGCGACTTCGCGAACCGGCGGCCAAGGACCCGATCATCCTCTCGGTGGGTCGCTTCTTCGCTCCCGGCCGCGGCCATGCCAAGAAGCAACGGGAGATGGTCGACGCCTTCGCCCGCCTGGTCCGCACCGGGCTGGCCCCGGGCTGGGAGCTCCACCTGGTCGGGGGCTGCGATCCCCACGACCATGCCTACCTCGACGAGGTGCGAGCTGCCGCAGAGGGGCTGGCGGTCACCATCCACATCGATGCCAGTGGCGCCGAGCTCGACGCGCTCTACCGGAGAGCCTCGGTCTACTGGCACGCGACGGGGTTGGGGGAGGACGTCGACGCCGACCCCGTCCGCGCCGAGCACTTCGGCATCACCACCGTCGAGGCCATGTCGGCGGGTGCGGTGCCGGTCGTCATGGCGGCGGGCGGTCAACCCGACATCGTCCGCGACGGTCACGACGGCTTCGTGTTCCGCGACCTCGACGGGCTGGTCGCCGTGACCGCGCAGCTCGTGGGCGACCCCGACCTCCGCCGGGAGATGTCCCGGGCCGCCATCGCCCGCGCCCAGGAGTTCGGCTTCGAACGCTTCGCCGAGCGCGTGCAGGCGCTGGTGGCACCGTTGCTCGAACCCGAGGCCTCCGACCGATAGCGGTCGGCAGTGGGCGCGGCCGCTGACCAGCCCGGTCAGCGGGCCACGAAGTACTTGGCGCGGGGGTGATGGCAGATGATGGCCGACGTCGTCTGTTCGGGCTGGAACTGGAAGCCGGTCTCCTCACCGACCTCGATGCCCACCCGGCCGGCGTCGAGCAGGCGCCCCACGGTCTCGTTGTCCTCGAGGTCCGGGCAGGCGGGGTAGCCCCACGAGTAGCGGCCCCCTCGGTACTGCTGGCGGAACAGACCGGCCAGCGACGGCCCGTCCTCGTCGGCGAAGCCCCACTCCTCCCGGATGCGCCGGTGCCAGTACTCGGCGAGGGCCTCGGCCATCTCGACCCCGAGGCCGTGCACCAGCAGGTACTCCTGGTAGCGGTCCTCGGCGAAGAGCCGGGCGGTCACGTCGCTGACCCGCTGGCCCATCGTCACGATGTGGAAGGCGGCGTAGTCGACCTCACCGGAGTCGACCGGGCGGAAGAAGTCGGCGATGCACAGGAACGGGGCCTTGTTCTGGCGCGGGTAGTGGAAGCGGGCCAACTCCTCGGTACGGGACTCGTCGCTCCACACGACCAGATCGTCGCCGTCGCCGTTGGCGGCGAAGTACCCGTAGACCACCTGGGGGACGAGCATGTCGGCGGCCTTGGCCTCGGCCAGCTGGGAGCGCAGGGTCGACCGGACCCGGGCCTTGAACTCCTCGTCGGTCTCGGTGCTCCCGTCGGCCGTCGACTCCGGACGGAAGCCCCACTGGTTGCGGAAGAGGGCGGTCTCGTTGACGTAGTCGACGATGTCGTCGAGGGGGATGCCCTTCACGACCTTGGTGCCCAGGAACGGGGGCCGGAACACCGGGTTGTCGGTCTCGACGTCGGGGGAGCGAGCCGGGAGCACCACCGGCTCGGCCGGGTCGGCGGTGGTCGTGCTGCGACGAGCCGGGACGGTGCTCTCGCTCGGGACCCGGCCCCAGTCGGCGTCGTCGTCACCGCCCTTCTTGATGTCGGCGATGCGGTCCATGACCCGCAGACCCTCGAAGGCGTCCTTGCCGTAGAAGAGCCGGCCCTCGTACACCTCGCGCAGGTCCCGCTCGACGTAGCTGCGGGTGAGGGCGGCCCCGCCGAGCAGCACCGGGATCTCGGCCAGGCCCCGGGCGTTGAGCTCCTCGAGGTTCTCGCGCATGATCAGGGTGGACTTCACGAGCAGGCCGCTCATGCCGATCGCGTCGGCCTTCACCTCCTGGACCTTCTCGATCATCTCGGCGATCGAGATCTTGATGCCGAGGTTGACCACCTCGTAGCCGTTGTTGGTGAGGATGATGTCGACCAGGTTCTTGCCGATGTCGTGCACGTCGCCCTTGACGGTCGCCAGCACGATGCGGCCCTTGCCGCCGGAGTCGTCCTTCTCCATGTGCGGCTCGAGGTAGGCGACGGCCGTCTTCATCGTCTCGGCGGACTGCAGCACGAAGGGGAGCTGCATCTCGCCGGTGGCGAAGAGCTCACCGACCACCTTCATCCCGGCCAGCAGCACGTCGTTGATGATCGCCAACGGCGCGAGGCCCTTGGCCATGGCGGCGTCGAGGTCGTCCTCGAGCCCCTCTCGCTCGCCGTCGATGATGCGCTGGCTCAGCAGCTGCTCCACGGACCAGTCGGTGCGGTCCTCGCGCACGACCTCGCTGGTCTGGACGTCGGCGAAGGTGTCGAGCAGCGCTGTGAGGGGGTCGTAGTCGTCGCGACGGCGGTCGTAGATGAGGTCGAGGCAGCCCTCTCGCTGCTCGTTGGGGATCTTGTTGAGCGGCATGATGCGCGCCGCGTGGACGATCGCCGAGTCGAGGCCGGCCTGCACGCACTCGTGCAGGAAGACCGAGTTCAGGACGTGGCGGGCAGCCGGCTTCAGGCCGAACGACACGTTGGACACGCCGAGGGTGGTGTAGACACCCGGCAGCTCGGACTTGATGCGCCGGATGGCCTCGATCGTGGCCATGGCGTCGCCGCGCAGGTCGTTGTCGCCGGTGGACAACGGGAACGTGAGGGCGTCGAAGATCAGGTCGCTCGACTCCAGCCCGTAGCGGTCCACCGCGAGGTCGTGGATCTGGTGGGCGACCCGCATCTTCCACTCGACGTCACGGGCCTGGCCCTCCTCGTCGATGAGCAGGCAGATCACCGCTGCGCCGTACTCCTTGGCCAGCTTCATGACCTTGTCGAAGCGGCTGCCCTCGGCGTCGCCGTCCTCGAGGTTGGCCGAGTTGAGGATCGCCCGTCCGCCCAGCCACTGCAGGCCGGCCTCGAGCACCTGGGCCTCGGTGGAGTCGAGGACCAGCGGGACGCTGGCCTGGGTGGCGAGCAACTTGGCCAGCTCGTCCATGTCCGCCGTGCCGTCGCGCCCGACGTAGTCGACGCACAGGTCGAGGACGTGGGCGCCCTCCTTGACCTGGTCCTTGGCCATCTGCACGCAGGTGTCGAGGTCGCCCTCGAGCAACGACTCGCGGAACTTCTTGGAGCCGTTGGCGTTCGTTCGCTCGCCGATGATCATGAACGAGGTGTCCTGCTCGAAGGGCACCAGGGAGTAGATCGACGTCGCCCCGGCCTCGTGCTGCGGGGAGCGTGGTGCGACCTCCAGGTCGCGGCAGCGCTCGACCACGGCGGCGAGGTGCTCGGGTGTCGTGCCGCAGCAGCCGCCGATGACGTTGACGCCGAGCTCGGTGACGAAGCGGGCATGGTGCTCGGCCAGCTGGGCGGGGGTCAGGTCGTAGTGCATCTCGCCGTCGACCACGCTGGGCAGGCCGGCGTTGGGGATGCACGAGATCGGGACGCGGGCGTGGGCGGCCAGGTGGCGTAGGTGCTCGCCCATCTCCACCGGCCCGGTGGCGCAGTTGATGCCGATCACGTCGGGGCGCAGCGGGTCGATGGCGGCCAGGGCGGCGGCGATCTCGGTGCCGGGCAGCATGCGCCCGGTGAGCTCCATGGTGACCTGGACCTGAAGGGGGACCTCCCGGCCGATCGATCGCATGGCCCGGCGGGCGCCGTTCATGGCCGCCTTCACCGAGAGCAGGTCGAAGAACGTCTCGATGATGAGCAGGTCGGCGCCACCCTCGATGAGGCCGTGGGCCTGGACCTCGTACTCGTCGCGCATCTCGGCGTAGCGCACCTGGCCCAGCGAGGGGAACTTGGTGCCGGGGCCGATGGAGCCGGCCACCCACCGGGGGCGATCCGGGGTGGCGTACGACGAGGCGACGTCCTTGGCGACGCGGGCGGCGGCCACGTTGAGCTCGTGGGCCCGCTCCGCGATGCCGTACTCGGCCAGGGTGAGGCCGAGGCTGCCGAAGCTGTCGGTCTCGATCACCTCGCACCCCACCTCCAGGTAGCTGGCGTGGAGATCGGCGACGAACTCCGGACGCGTCACCACGAGGAGCTCGTTGCACCCCTCCAGGTCCGGACCCCCGAAGTCGTCGGCCGTGAGCCCGGCGGACTGGATGCCGGTGCCCATGGCACCGTCGTAGACGACCACTCGCTGGCGGGCGGCGTCGAGGAAGGAACTGCTCATCTCGTGGGTACTCCTGGCGCGTCGAAGACGGATCTCCATCATCGCCGGAGCCGGGGCGAACACGCCCTCCCCATCAGGACAGCTCGAGGCAGCGGCCCACGCTAGCAGCGGTGCTCCGGAACGGTGCGAGTCCCGCCGAGCCCTTCCGAGACGAGGCCCGAGCCCGGGTCGGCACCGCCGGGTCGGTAGTGTCGGCGAACGTGAAGATCTACACGCGCACCGGCGACGACGGAACCACCGGCCTGCTCTACGGAGGGCGGGTGCCCAAGGACTCGGCGGCGCCGACGGCCTACGGCACCGTCGACGAGCTGCAGGCATCGCTGGGGGTGGCCCGAGCCGAGACCGACGACGGAGAGCTCACCGGCCTCCTCATCGGCATCCAGCGCGACCTCTGGGTGCTCATGGCCGAGCTGGCCACCGACCCCGCCAAGCGGGACCGGCTGGTCGAGGGCCAGACCCTCGTCACCGACGACATGGTGAGCCGGCTCGAGAGCCTGATCGACGAGATCAGCGAGCGCTTCGAGCCACCCACCGAGTTCGTGGTGCCCGGAGAGACCCGTGTGGCCGCATCGGTCGACGTGGCCCGAACCGTCGCCCGCCGCGCCGAGCGTGACGCGCTGGCCGCCGCGGTGCCGGGGAGCTCGGTCGTGCCCTACCTCAACCGGCTGTCCGACCTGTTGTGGACCATCGCCCGATGGGAGGAGGGCACCTCGGTGCCCACCCGCTCCGTCGAGCCGTCCTGACCCGCCCCTCACCGTCGCTCCAGGAGCCCCCATGCCACCCGTGATCGAGGTCAGCCGCGACGTGCCCGAGGGGCTCGACCTGCTCGCCGTCGCCGTCACCACCGAGGGCGCCGAGGAACCGCGACTGGGCGAGGACGAGCTGCCCGCCACCTTGCTGGCGGCCCAGGGGTTCACCGGGGCGGCGGACCAGGTGGCCCTGGTGCCGGGGTCGGAGTCGGGCCCGCCTCGGGTCGTGGTCGGCGTCGGGCCGGCGGCCGAGGTCGACGCCGACCGCCTCCGCCGGGCGGCCGCCCAGGCCGTGCGCGCTGGTCGTCGGGTCGGCTCACTCGGCCTCCGCCTCCTCGAGGTGCTCGACGCCGACGTCACCGCTGGGCAACGGGCGCAGGCCGCCCGCGCCGTCGCCGAAGGTGCCGGCCTCGGCGCCTACCGCTTCGTGGACTTCCGCTCCGAGCCCACCCCCGAGGTCCTCGAGCGGGTGGTGGTGATCGGCAAGGGTGGGGCCAAGACCGCGGCAGCGGTCGAACTGGGGGCTCGCATCGCCGAGGCCCAGTGCCTGGCCCGTGACCTGGTGAACACCCCCGGGGGCACCCTCACCCCGGCGATGCTGGCCGAGGTCGCCGTCGAGATCGCCGAGCGCGAGGACCTCAAGGTCACCGTCCTCGGCCCCGACGAGATCGCCGAGGCAGGGCTGGGAGGGCTGCTGGGCGTGAACCGGGGGTCGAACCAGGAGCCACGGTTCGTGGAGCTCGCCTACGAACCCGAGCGACCCCGGGGCACCCTCGCCATCGTCGGCAAGGGCATCACCTTCGACTCCGGTGGGCTGTCCATCAAGTCGGGCGAAGGCATGATGACCATGAAGATGGACATGGGCGGCGCCGCCGCGGTGATCGGGGCCTTCTCCGCCCTGCGGGCGGTGGCACCACGTTGTCGCGTCCTCGGGTACCTGCCCATGACCGACAACATGACCGGCGGCGACGCCACCCGCCCCGGCGACGTGCTCACCATCCGCAACGGCACCACGGTCGAGGTGCTCAACACCGACGCCGAGGGCCGCCTGATCCTGGCCGACGCCCTGTGCCTGGCCAGTGAGAGCGAGCCCGATGCGATCGTCGACCTGGCCACCCTCACGGGGGCCGTGGAGGTGGCGCTGGGCAACCGGATCGCCGGCGTGCTGGGCAACGACGAGGTGTGGCTCGATCAGGTCGAGGCCGCGGCCGGGGGAGCAGGCGAGCGCATCTGGCCGTTGCCCCTTCCCGCCGACTACCGCTCTCGGCTCGAGTCGACCGTGGCCGATCTGCGCAACATCTCGACCACCAAGGACGGCGGCACCATCACCGCGTCGCTGTTCCTCGCCGAGTTCGTGGCCGACGGGATCCCCTGGGCGCACATCGACATCGCCGGAACCGCATGGTGGGGCGACGGTGACGACGGCGAGTGGAGCAAGGGCGGCACCGGTTACGGGGTGCGCACGCTCCTGGAGCTGGCCCGCACCTTCACGCCGCCTCGTCGCCGCCGGTCCCGGGGCTGATCCCGCTCGACCCGCCGTCTGCCGAGGACCGGGGCGGGACGGTCCTCGGCAGCGGGGGTCGCGGCGACCGTGACCCGGGGGTGGGGTCGTCGGTCGGCGCCGACCGGGGTGCAGGGGGCGCCGGCGGTGCGGCGACGCGGGTGGAGAGGTTCTCGGCGCGGGCCATCGCGGCGCGAGCGACCGCGGTGGCCGGCTCGCGGCTCGGCGCCGGGGGAGCCGCCCCGTCGACGTCGCTCGACGATCGGGCCCAACGCACGGCGTCGAACGCCACCGCAGGGTGGAACCGCCAGGCGTGGAGTTGGCGCTCGCACGCCTCGGGTGACTCGCCCAACTCGAGCAACGACAGGGCCAACCGGCGGGCCCGCTGGCGCATCTGCTCGACGGCGGGCACTTCGGAGGGGCGGGCCACCCACTCGGCGTGCTCGGCCTGCAGCCAGTCGGGGAGGCGTTCGACCTGGGAGCGGTTGAGCGGAGCCAGCCGCCGGCGCACCGAGAGGTGGTCGTGGCCGAACATCCGGGCGGCGCCGAAGCGACAGCACCGTTCGACGGTCTTGAGGATCGGGGCGTTGCGGCCACCGCGCATCCCGACCCCCAGGCAGCGGGCGGTGTCGCCCAGATCGAGGCGGAAGCCGTCGGGCTCGGCGTCGAGGCGGTCGGCCACTCGGCGCAGGAGCCACACGGTCGAGGGGCCGAGGACCGGCAGCCAGAAGCGCTCGACGTACGGCGCTCTCGGGTCCACACCGAGCTCGTCGACCAGGGGGTCGGCCCACGGTTCGACGGTGAGGACGGGCAGTGGTGACTCGGCATCGATCATGTGGGGCACGTCGCCTCCTTCGTGAGAGCGCCGCGGTGTCCAGCCCGCGGCGACCTCGAAATGCATGTCGGTGCGTTCCGAGGATTTCGGTGAACGTCAATGTTCCAGATGGTTCTTGGTGTGTCAAGGGGGATCGAAATGCACCGAGATGTCTCTTCCGGCGGGCAACGGGGTCCATCGGTGGGGTAGACGCGAGGCATGTCATCGCCACCGGCCGCCGCCTCCGCCCGGACCCCCGACCGCGCCGACGCCCGTGCCGGGGCGGACCCCGGTCCGGCGGACGAGCGATCGGCCCCGGCCTCGACGGGACCGGAGGAGTCCACGGACTGGCGCTCGGTGGCCATGCGGGTGAAGGGCAGGGTCCGAGACGACAACGTCGTGCTCCTGGCGGCCGGCGTCGCCTTCTTCGGGCTGTTCGCCGTCTTTCCGGCGCTCGTCGCCCTGGTCAGCATCTACGGGCTCGTGTCGGATCCAAGCGATGTGGCCCGCCAGGTGGAGAACCTGGCCGCGGGCCTCCCCGAGGCGAGCAAGGAGTTCCTCGACGACCAGCTGAACCGCATCGTCGAGACGTCACCCACCGGCCTCGGTGTGGCCCTGGTCGTGTCCCTCGTCGTGGCCCTCTGGTCGGCGTCGAGCGGCATCGGCCACCTCACCAAGGCGGTCCGGGCGGCGTACGGCGAGGCCCCGCGCACCTTCGTGCAGGCTCGGCTCCGCGCCCTGGGGATGGCCGTCGGCGCCGTGGTCCTGCTGGCGGTGCTGTTCGGTGTCCTCACGGTCGTGCCCCCGCTGGTCCGGGAGGCGAGCGACGTGCTGGGCTCGGTCGTGGCCTGGCTGCGATGGCCGCTCGTCGCCCTGGTGTTCCTGGCCGCCATGGCGGTGCTCTACCGGATCGCCCCGGCGGCCGAGGATGCCCGCTGGCGCTGGTTCAGCCCTGGGTCCCTCGTGGCCACCGCCATCTGGTTGCTGGGCTCGGCGGGCCTTGCGCTCTACGCCTCGCGGGTCGCCGACCTCGAGGCCACCTACGGGACGATGGGCTCCGTGCTCGTGCTCATGCTGTGGCTGCTGCTCAGCGCCCTGGCGGTCATCGTCGGCGCCATGGTCGATGCCGACGTCGAGCACATCGCCCCCCGATCCGAGGAGGACGCGGCCGGTTGAGGCAGGCTCGAGCCATGGACCCGGTCGACCCCGCTGCCCTCGCCGCCGCACGCGCGGTCCTCGACGGTGCCCGACGCGTCGCCGTGCTCACCGGCGCCGGCATCAGCACCGACTCGGGCATCCCGGACTTCAGGGGGCCCAACGGCATCTGGACGCGTGACCCCGCCGCCGAGAAGCGATCGACCATCGATCACTACCTCTCGGATACGACGGTGCGGGAGGCGGCCTGGCGCATCCGCCTCGAGTCCGAGATGTGGGCGGCCGAGCCCAACGCCGGACACCACGCCGTCGCGGATCTGGCTCGCCAGGGTCGCCTGCACACGCTGGTCACCCAGAACATCGACGGCCTGCACTCGGCGGCGGGGCTCTCCGCCGACCACGTGGTCGAGGTGCACGGCACCGTGCACGCCGTCGAATGCCTCGGTTGCGGCGACCGGGGGCCCATGGGTCCCGTGCTCGAACGGGTGCGCCAGGGGGAGCCCGACCCGCCCTGCGCGGCCTGCGGGGGGATCCTCAAGTCGGCGACGATCATGTTCGGCCAGGCTCTCGTGCCCGCCGATCTGGCCCGGGCCGAGCGCGCCGCCATCGAGGCCGACGTGCTGGTGGCGGTGGGCACCAGCCTGAATGTCTATCCGGTGGCGGGCATGGTGCCGCTGGCCCTCGAGCTCGGACGCCCCGTGGTGATCGTGAACGCCGAACCCACCCCGTTCGACGATGCCGTCACGGTGGTGGTCAGGGGCTCGGCGAGCGACGTGCTCCCGCTGCTCTTCGCCCCCCGCTCCGACGGGGGTAGCGAAATGTCGACCAACTAGGTAGGGTTTTGCTTCCACCGGATCCGTCGGTCGTCGTCGCCCCTGACACGACCCCCCCTGCGAAGGCGATGTCGATGCCCACCTTCCGAGACCTCCTCACCGCCACCAAGGCCCAGATCCGCGAGATCACCCCGGCCGAGGCGGACACCCGGCGCGACACCGAACCCGAGACCGTCTTCCTCGACGTGCGCGAGCCCGACGAGTTCGAGCAGGGCGCCATCCCCGGGGCGGTGTTCATCCCCCGCGGGCACCTCGAGGCCCAGGTCGAGAGCCGGATCCCCGGCCGTGAGACCCCCGTGGTCGTCTTCTGCGCCGGTGGGGTGCGGTCGGCGTTCGCAGCCAAGACGCTGTCCGAGCTCGGCTACACCGACGTGGTGTCGATGTCGGGCGGGTTCAACCAGTGGAAGGACCAGGACCGGCCCTGGTCCGCTCCCCGCACCCTCACCCCAGAGCAGCGCAACCGCTACCAACGCCACCTGCTGCTGCCCGAGGTCGGCGAAGAGGGCCAGCTGCAGCTGCTCGACGCCAAGGTGCTGCTCCTCGGCGCCGGAGGCCTCGGTGCGCCGTCCGCGCTGTACCTGGCCGCCGCCGGGGTGGGCACCATCGGCATCATCGACATGGACGTCGTCGACGAGTCCAACCTCCAGCGCCAGATCATCCACAACCTCGATCGGGTGGGCATGCGCAAGGTCGACTCCGCGCGCGAGACGATCGAGAAGCTCAACCCCGACGTCAAGGTCGAGACCCACGACACGCGCCTCGACGCGTCGAACGTGGTGGAGCTGTTGAGCCAGTACGACCTGGTGGTCGACGGGGCCGACAATTTCCCCAGCCGCTACCTGCTCAACGACGCCTCGCTCAAGACCGGCACCCCGGTGGTGCACGGCTCGATCTTCCGCTTCGAGGGGCAGGCCACGGTCTTCAAGCCCCACGACGGGCCGTGCTACCGCTGCTTCCTGCCGGTGCCCCCGCCGCCGGAGCTGGCCCCCTCGTGCTCGGTGGCCGGCGTGCTCGGCGTGCTGCCCGGCATCATCGGCTCCATCCAGGCCATGGAGGCCATCAAGCTTCTCCTCGGCCTCGGCGAGTCCCTCTCCGGGCGGCTGCTGGCCTACGACAGCACGGACCAGTCGTTCATGAACTACAAGATCCGTCGGGACCCGAACTGCCCGGCGTGCTCGATCGATCCCGACGACCTCGTCATCGCCGAGTACGACCAGTTCTGCACCCCGCACCCGGTGCCGGCCGCCGTCGGCTGACCGCGGAGCTGAGGCGGTGGTCATGGCGGCCTCGGGCCGTCGGCGGCCGCCGACGACTGTCGACGATGCGACCGCTTCCTCAAGGTCGGACCGCTGACGCCCGATGAGCAATGGGCTGGGCCTCCGCCTCTGGCGTGCGCACGGTTGCTAGCTTGGCGCCGGGCGGAGACCCGGCGTCGCGCGCGCCGTCACCCTCGAGGTCTGCATGCCAACTCCGAAGAGTCCGCAACGAGCGAACCCCACGCACCTCTCTTCGACCCGCCGAGCGTGGCGGGTGTCGACGATCTCGCTGGCGCTGGTCGCCTCGTTCGTGCTGAGCGCGTGCGTCCCGCTGCTCTCGCCGTCGACTTCGGGCCGGACCTACGGCCAGGGTCCGATCGACGCCGTCTGGGCGGCCGCCGACGCCCATGCCAAGTGCTCCGGGCTCACGTCGGCCGAGCTCGCCGCCATGATGATGGTGCCCACCTACCCGGAGACCGGCGGGCCCGTCCCGTCCCCCATGACGCTCGGGCGCTGGGACAACGTCAACGTGTGGTCGCTCAACTCGAACCTCTTCGCGTTCGGGCAGACCAGCGGGCCCTACGTCGGGGCCTTCTTCACGGCCGGGGTGGGGATGTGGCAGTTCGACTCGGCCGGCGGGTGGAACCTCACGGCGGCCGACGCCATCGACTCGGTGAAGGCCGCCCAACAGGCGGCCACCACGATCGCCTTCCGCTACTGCAACCCGCCCTCGTCGGTGGCCGACCAGGATGCGGCTCGCCGGGCGTACGCCTGGGGACCGTGGTACGGCTGCAGCTCGTGGTCTGGTTGGGACTGCGAGGCCCTGTACCAGGACCTGTACGAGTCCGAGATGCTCGATGTCAGCGTCGACGACCGGGTGGGTCGCTACGGGGGCATGGAGCAGCGCACCTGCGACATCTCGGGCCTCGGCACGGCGCTGACCTGCTGGTACGTCGACCCGGCGCGGGCCCAGGGGTCCACCGGATGGCGCTACGGCTCGTACGACCCGGCCAAGCCGGGAGGCGTCACGCCACTGCCCGAGCCGTTCTACGTGGTGTCCCACAACGGTCGCGAGTACCGCTACTGGTTGCCCGTCGACACCGGCTACGACACCGGGATCACCGCCCACAAGTCGATCACGGGGAACGCACGGACGTCGCTGACCTGGGTGCGGTCGGCACCGTTGTGCGACCGCACCCTCGGTCGGGGGAGTTGCGGCAACAGCGTCCCGTTCGGCAGCTTCGACGCCGCCAGGTCGCCGGGACCCAACCAGGTCCGGGTCCAGGGGTGGGCGATCGACCGGGACACGCAGTCCGGCATCCCCGTGCACGTCTACATCGGCTCCTCGGGCCACGCCATCACGGCGAACAAGCCGCGCGCCGACGTCGCCGGCGCCTACCCCGGCACGGGCGACCGGCGCGGCTTCGACGCCGTCCTGCCGGCCCCGGTGGGGACCCATGACGTGTGCGCCTACGCCATCGATGTCGGTGGCTCGAGCAACGTGCTGCTGGGCTGTCGGTCGGTGACCGTGCTGGGCCCGCCGCGAGGCAGCCTCGACGTCGTCACCGGCCGTCCCGGGTCGTTGAGGGCCGCGGGTTGGATGAGCGTCGAGGGCGACCTCTCCGCCCAGGCCGTGATCCGTGTCAACGGCGTCGAGCGGGCCCGGTTCACGCCGTCGTTGACCCGTTCCGACGTGCAGGCATCGGTGCCCGGTGCGGGCGCCACGGCGGGCTTCTCGGTGCAGATCCCGTCCGAGGGGGGCACCCACCGGGTGTGCCTGAGCTCGGTGGGGGCACCGCCGGAGGCGCTCGGATGCCGCACCGTCACCCTCCCGACGGGGCCGCCGTTCGGCTCGTTGGATGTCGTGCGCCCCGTCTCGGGGGGTGTGGAGGTCGCGGGCTGGGCGATCGATCCTGACACGAGCGCAGCGATCGACGTCCACGTCTACGCCGGGTCCACCGGCGTGGCTGTGCGAGCCGATCGGACCCGTGGCGACGTCGGCGCCGCCTTCCCCCTCTACGGCTCGCAGCACGGCTACTCGGCGCGGATCGAGACCGGAGCAGGGCCCACCACGGTGTGCGCCTACGCCATCAACGTCGGGGGAGGGAGCAACGTCTCCCTCGGCTGCCGGACGGTGACGGTCGTCGGGGGCTCCCCGTTCGGCTCCCTCGACGTGGTTCGCCGCACCGCCTCGGGGATCGCCGTCGCCGGTTGGGCCATCGACCCCGACACGACCGGAGCCGCCGACGTGCACGTCTACGTCGGCGGGGCCGGCTACGCGCTGCGAGCCGATCGTCCGCGCCCCGACGTCGGAGCGGCCTTCCCCGGCTACGGCGATGCCCACGGCTACGCGGGCACGCTCCCGGCCCCGGGCTCGGCGGTGCCGGTGTGTGTGTACGCGATCAACGTCGCCGGAGGTGGTGGCAACGTCCTGCTCGGCTGTCGGACGGTGTGAGTTCCGCAGGGCCGGTGGCGTAGTGGGGCGATGGTAGACAGAAGCCTGTGAAGGGCCTCATCCTCTCCGGCGGCGCCGGCACCCGACTGCGACCGATCACCCACACGAGTGCCAAGCAGCTCGTCCCGGTGGCCAACAAGCCGATCCTGTTCTACGGGATCGAGGACATGGTCGAGGCCGGCATCACCGAGATCGGCATCATCACCGGCGACACCGGCGCCGAGATCCGGGCCGCGGTCGGTGACGGCTCCCGCTGGGGCGCGACCGTCACCTACATCCCCCAGGACGCACCCCTGGGGCTGGCCCACTGCGTGCTGATCGCTCGCGACTTCCTGGGCGACGACGACTTCGTGATGTACCTCGGCGACAACCTGCTGCGCCAGGGCATCGCCGAGTTCGTCGAGCGCTTCGAAGCCGATCGCCGACGCTTCGACGCGCCGACGCTCGATCAGTCCGAGGCGGCCCCCTCGGCCCAGATCCTGCTGGCGAAGGTCTCCGATCCGCAGCGCTTCGGTGTCGCCGAGATCGGCGCCAGCGGAGAGGTGGTGCGTCTGGTCGAGAAGCCGGTGGAACCGCCGTCGGACCTGGCGCTGGTGGGGGTGTACCTCTTCGATCCCAGCATCCACGAGGCCGTCGCCACCATCGAGCCCTCCGATCGGGGGGAGCTCGAGATCACCGACGCCATCCAGTGGCTCATCGACGCCGGCAAGCGGGTCCGTCACGAGGTCCTCGACGGTTGGTGGAAGGACACCGGCAAGCTCCAGCCCCTCCTCGAGGGGAACCGCCTGGTGCTCGAGACCATCGAGCCGGAGGTTCGCGGCAGCGTCGACGCCGACTCGCTCATCGACGGGCGCGTGGTGATCGAGGAGGGCGCCCAGATCATCAACTCCACGGTGCGAGGCCCCGCCATCATCGGCGAGCGCACCCGCGTGGTGAACAGCTACATCGGACCGTTCACCTCGGTGTACTTCGACTGCGAGATCGTGGACTCCGAGATCGAGCACTCGGTCGTCCTCGAGGAGTCCAAGGTGCTCGACATCGCCCGCGTGGCCGACTCCCTCATCGGCAAGCAGGTCCTGGTGCGGCGCTCCGAGACGCGCCCCCGGGCCACGCGGCTCATGGTGGGTGACCACTCGGTCGTGGACCTGGCCTGATCCGCGACGGGCCTCGGCCGGTACCGACGGCCGTCCATCTGCCACACTTCAGGCGGGGTCCGATCGTGCCGATGTCGTGGGGACGTCCCTGCGGCGTCGATACCGAAGGCAGAGATGGTGCACCGATGAGCAATCCTCCCGCTCGGACAAGTGGCCGACCGAAGGCCACGGCGTGGCCATCCCGGGCGCGGCGTCGACTGGCGACGGCGCTCGTGGTGGTGGTGGCGATCGTCGGCGGAGCGGCGATCCCGGCTGCGGCGCAGCTCACCGGGGTCGACGTGGCCAGCTGGCAGCATCCGCCGACCGACCAGCATCCCAACGGTGCGCCGATCAACTGGTCGCAGGTGCGCAACGCCGGGCACTCGTTCGCCTTCGTGAAGGCCACCGAGGGCACCACCTACCGCAACCCCTTCTACACGACCGACTTCGCCGGCGCCGCTGCGGCCGGGCTGTACCGGGGCGCCTACCACTACGCCCGACCCAAGCTGCCGCTCTCCAGCGCGGTCGATCAGGCCCGCTACTTCGTCTCCGCCACCGGGTCGCTGTCGGGCGCCCGTGACCTCCCAGCGGTGCTCGACCTCGAGGAGTCGGGTGGCCTCTCCAAGGGCGATCTCGCCCAGTGGGCGCGGATCTGGTTGGCCGAGGTGGAGCGTCTCACCGGGCGGGCCCCCATCGTGTACACCGGCTACTACTTCTGGCGCGACGCCGTGGGCAACCCCACCGACATCGGCGCCAAGTACCGCCTCTGGCTCCCGAGCTACCCGCTGAACCCCGACAGCACCACCTTCACGCCCTTGGTGCCATCGGGGTGGGCGACGTGGACGTTCTGGCAGTACACCTCCACCGGGAGCGTGCCCGGCATCGTCGGAAACGTCGATCTCAACCGATTCTGCTGTTCGCTCGCGAACCTGACCGGGCTGGCAGGCGGGGGTGGGAGCGCGGGAAACCCCTTCGGGAGCGTCGACGCGGTGGCCATGGAAGGACCCAACTCGGCGCGGGTGTCGGGCTGGGCGATCGACCCCGACACGACCGACCCCATCTCGGTGCACGTCTACGTCGACGGCCAGGGGCACTCCACCACGGCGTCCAAGACCCGCAACGACGTCGGCGTCGCCTATCGAGGCTTCGGGCCCGACCATGGCTACTCCACGACCGTGCCGGTGCCCGACGGCGCTCGTCAGGTGTGCGTCTACGCCATCAACACCGGCCCCGGTGGCAACGTGGGCCTCGGTTGCCGGAACCTGGGCGGGAGCCCGGTCGGGAACCTCGATGCGGTCAGGTCGGCAGGCCCGGGGCAGGTCCGCGTCGCGGGATGGGCGCTCGATCCGAACACCGTCTCGTCCCCCGACGTGCACATCTACGTCAACGGTGTGGGGACGGCTGTCACCGCCTCCAAGGCCCGCTCCGACGTCCAGTCCGCCTTCCCCTGGTGGAGCGCCAACCACGGCTTCGACGTCGTGCTCCCCGCAGGGGGCGGCCGGCAGCAGGTGTGCGCCTATGCCATCAACAAGGCCGGTCCGGGCGGCAACACGTACCTGGGCTGCCGCACCGTGGTGCTCCCGACAGGCGACCCGTTCGGCTCGCTCGACGTCGTCCGAGGTGGCAACGGCCGCATCGACGTGAGCGGCTGGGCGATCGACCCGGACACCGCCGCTCCCATCCCGGTGCACGTCTACGGGGCCGGCACCGGGTTGGCCCTCACCGCTGATCGTGGGCGTTCCGACGTCGGGCGAGCATTCCCCGGCTATGGCAACAACCACGGGTTCCGCGGATCGATCCCGGCGGAGGCCGGCGTCCACTCGGTGTGCGCCTACGCCATCAACGCCTCCGGCTCGGGATCCAACCGCCTCCTCGGATGCCGCACGGTCACCGTCACCGGGTCGGGGAGCCCGTTCGGTTCGCTCGACCTGGTCTCGGAGGTGCCCAGCGGCCTCCGGGTGGCCGGGTGGGCGATCGACCCGAACACCTCGGCGTCCATCCCCGTGCACGTCTACGTCAACGGTCAAGGCTACGTCCTGACGGCCGACCGCCAGAGAGCGGACGTGGGACAGGCCTACCCGGGGTTCGGCAACGCGCACGGCTACGACGGCTTGGTTCCGGTCACGCCGGGGCCCCCTGGCACCAACCAGATGTGTGTGTTCGCGATCGACGTGGCCCCGCCCGGCGCCAACGCCCTGATCGGCTGTCGCACCTTCTAGTGCCCACCCGCCGGTCTCCGATCCGTCGCGAAGGGTCACCGAGTTGACGGACCCCCGATCCTGGTCCGGATCGGCGTCGGCTGGGCGAGTCGAGGGCTCTTCTTCACCGCTGACCGTCGTCGTCTTCGGTACCTTCGACGAGGCGAGCCACCCTCGGGTGAAGGTGTTGGTCGAGGCCATGGAAGGCCTCGGTCATCGCGTCGTGAAGTGCAACGAACCGCTGCGCGTCTCCACGGCGGAGCGGGTTCGCCTCGTGAGGCGGCCGTGGCTGGCCGGCCCGGTCCTGCTCCAGCTTCTCAAGGTGTGGTGGAGGCTCGCTCGGCGGGCTCGCCGCATCGGGCGGGAGACGCCCGATGTCGTGCTGGTCGGCTACCTCGGTGTGCTCGACGTCCACCTGGCTCGTTGCTGTTTCGCAGCGCCAGTCATCCTCGACAACATGGCGCCTCTGGGAGGCATCGCCGAGGATCGGGACCTGCCGCTGGGCGGCCTGCTCCGTGTCATCGATCGTGTCGCCTCAGCGGCGTCATCCGTGGTGGTCTGGGACACCGAGGCTCACCGCATCCTCGGGTCGACGACCGCCAAGGCGACCGAGAAGGCCCTCGTGGTCCACGTCGGTGCTCCTGACGAGTGGTTCCACAGCGACGGTGGGGCGCCGGACCCGACCGGTCCGCTGGAGGTCTGCTTCTTCGGTCTCTACACCCCGCTGCAGGGCACGACCGTGATCGCCGAGGCCATCCGCCGGGTCGACGCCCGGGCGGCCGTCACCTGGACACTCATCGGAGACGGGCAGCAGCGGGCACTCGTCGAGGAGACGGTGGGCCCGAACCCATCGGTGCGATGGGTGGACTGGCTGGAGCCGGAGGCCCTGGCTCGGACGGTGGCAGCTCACGATGTGTGCCTGGGGATCTTCGGCACCACTCCGAAGGCGATGCGGGTGGTGCCGAACAAGGTCTACCAAGGCGCTGCGGCCGGTTGCGCCGTGGTCACTTCGGGAACCGAATCCCAGCGAGCGGTCCTGGGCGGTGCCGGGATCTACGTCCCTGCAGGCGATGCCGAGGCCCTGGCGGACGCCATCGTGGCGCTCGCTTCGGATCCGGAGTACCTGGAGGAGCGACGAAGCGCCGCTCGCAGTCGGGCTCTCGAGGCCTTCTCGCCGGAGGCCCTCCGAGATCAGATCGGGGAGGCGTTGCGAGCCGCGAGCCTTCGTGGCCGCCATCGCTACTGGGGCCACTAGCATTCGACCTCCCATGGCGACGCGCTTCTTGGTGATCAACCAGCACGGCGACAACCGGGGCGACGAGGCCGCGATGAAGGGGCTGTTCGCCGCACTCCGGAGCCGAGTTCCGGATTCCGACATCACGGTGCTCCACCAGTTCGCCGACCCGAAGAGCGCGATCGACTACGAACGAGTCGACTACCTGCCGCTTCGCCTGCCGATACCGGAGGCGCTTCGGCTCTCGCTCTGGGCCCTCCTCCGGCGGGTGGGAGCTGCGCCGAGGTCGCTGTTGGGGCCGCTGGGTCTCCAGATCGTGGAGGCCTACGCACGCGCCGATCTGGTGATCTCGGCGCCCGGTGGTCCGTATTTCGGAGACCTCTATGCGAACCACGAGGCCGTGCACTGGTTCTACGCCTGGCTCGCCAGGCTCCACCGCAAGCCCCTGTGCCTGTACCAGCCCTCTGCCGGGCCGTTGCGCAATCGGCTGCTGAACCCCCTGCGTCGACGGGGTTTCGGATGGTTTCGGTTCCTGAGCGCCCGAGAGCAGATCTCGGTGGGTCACCTGGAGTCGTTCACGGGGCGGGAGGTGCACCTCGGCTCTGACTCCGCTCTCCAGCAGTCGGTGGAGCCCGTCGATCCGTCGCCCTGGTTCGACGACGGGACCCCCAGAACGCAGCCGATCGTCACTGCGACCTTCCGAGATCCCGGTCCCGATGGGAGAGAGATGCACGACGACGCGGTCGTCGATGCCCTGATCCAGGTCGGCGATGCAGGACGCACGGTGCTCCTGCTCCCGCAGTTGCACGGGCCGCGCCATCGTGACCAGCCGTACCTGGAGAAGCTTGCGGTTCGGGCCCGTCGGCGGGGTGGCTCGGTGGTGGTGGTGCCCGAGGACCTGAGCAGTGACGAGCAACGAGGTTTGGTCGCGGCCAGCGACTTCGTGCTGGCCGGGCGCTACCACCCCCTGGTCTTCGCCGTCTCCGCCGGAGTGGCCGCGGTGACCATCCCCTACGAGCACAAGGCGAGTGGCTTCGCCGCCTCGGCGGGACTCTCCGACTACGTCGTCGACCCCGCCGACCTCGACGGCGACCGGTTGTCGATCGCGATCTCACAGCTGATCGAGCGCCTCGACGAGGTGCGGGCCACCGTTCGCGATCGGAGCCCCGAGCTGCGCCAGTCGGCTGAGGCGATCTCAGATCAGGTGGTCGCGTTGGTGGGTACGACGACCGAGGGGGCCGCTTCGTGCACGTGATCGTCGCCGGGATCGATCTCGCCCCTGGCGCGATCGAGCGGGCTCTGTCGTGGGCAGGTGAACAGGGTGCCACCGGAGTCGAACGGGTCGAGGGCGGTCGGGGGGTCATCGCCCTAGCCTCGAGCGGTGGGCCCATGGCCCAGCTCCGCCGAGCGCCTGAAGGTGCCGTGGCGTCGCTCGGCGTGCGAGCCGGACCACCGATCGCCGATCTGCGCCTCGGACGAGTGCCCGATGGCACCGTCGCCGTGGCCCTCGACGCAGGCACGCTCCTGGTCGGGTCGGGCGAGGGCAACCAGCGTCTCTTCCAGCACCGAGGGCCGAATGGGGTGCTGGTATCGACCCACGTCGGCGCTCTGGCGGCGGCCCTCGGGCCGGACCTCTCCCTGGACCGCTCCTACGAGGACTTCCTGTTGGGCTTCGGGTTCCTCCCCGATGGCCGAACGGTGTTCGAGGGCGTCGCCGTGCTGGCTCGTCCGGCCGTGTTCGATGTCGCCTCGGGTGACGAGCTGGAGGCGGTACCGGCGGAGTCCGGGCCCACCGAGCCAGCCGATGCTTCTGATCTCGCCGAGCTGGTGTGCGAGGTCGTCGACCAACAGGCCGGCTCGGCACGCACGGTCGGGGTCCTCCTCGGCGGTTTCGACTCGGCCCTGGTGGCGGCGGCCCTGCACCGCACCGGCCGCGCCGTGCACACGTTCACATTCTCGTACGCGGAACCCGGCTTCCAGCAGCGCCACGTCGAGGCCGCAGTCGCCGCCGCTCGAGCCGAGCACCACTGGGTGCGATTCACCCCGGACCTGATGGGGGAGGCGTTGACGACGCTCCCCGCCAGGCTCAACCAGCCGAGCCCCCAACCCCACTACCAGCTCCAGACCATCATCGCGGCCGAGGCCGCAAGAGCAGCCGGGGCACAGGCGATCTTCACCGGCGACGGCTGCGATGCGCTGTTCGCGGCCTACCCCACCATCAACGCCCGGGCGAACGCCACCACGTCGCTGCGGCGGGTGCCGGCTCCTGTCCGCAAGGCCGTCTTGCGTCTCCTCGGCACGCGACCGGTGGACCGTCGTCTGGGCCACGTCGCCCGGGTGGGACGGAGCGCTGTGTCCGCCAGCCTCCTGGACGGCCCCGCCGGGCTCCACCTCCCGACGCGCTACCTCGACGAGGTCGCCCTGCACCGTCTGCGGGTGGGCGGGACCGGACCGACCCAGAGTGAACCGGTCGACCAGGTCCGGCGTCGTCTGGCCGAGGCCTCGCGCCAGACCACCTCGGCACGACTGGCGGTGGAGGGCAACACCCTCACCGGCCAGAGCCAGTCGAAGGTCGAGGGCGTCGTGGCGCGCACCGGGCTCCCTGTCTTCTCTCCGTTCGTCGCACCGCGGTTCAAGGAGGCGTTCGCTGCGTTGCCGACCCACCGCCAGCAACCCCATGGGCGGCTGCGCGGGGCCGAGGGCAAGCCTGTGCTCCAGGAGGCCGCCATCGCAGCAGGGCTACTTCCCGAGGAGGTCGTCTACCAACCCAAGCAGTCACCCACGGAAGCGCCGGTGGACGGCTGGTATGCCGGTCCCCTTCGATCGACGGTCCTCGAACTGCTCGACGACCTTCCCTTTGCCTACGACCGGGCCTACGTCGAGGAGATCCTGCGACCGAAGGTGGCCGAACGCGTCTATCGGGAGCGAGTGGCGATCTCCAAGCACGCCTTCCAGGCGATCGGGCTGCTGGCGTCCTACGGATCGTTCAGCCGGCTCGTCACTTGACTCGCTCGGTCCGGGGTCGACGTTGGTGGCTGTACAACGTCGTGGTCCCCACGGTGGCCGTGGGCCTACTGGGCGGCTACGTCTACAGCCGACGCTCGCAGTTCGAGGCGCTGGGGGACATCCCTCCCACCCAGATCCTGCTGGTGGCGGTGCTGAGCGCACTCGGATTCCTCTTGAACGCCATGGAGTTCGGGCTCCTGTACCGGGTGATGGGAGCGCGGATCGGCTACGGCGAGAACTGGCTGCTGTACTCCGCCGGCCAGGCCGGCAACTACCTGCCCGGCCAGATCGGCACCCTCTATCGGTTCAAGTACCTCCGCGACGTCCACGAGATGCCGTACTCGATCTCCACAGCGGCCTACAGCGCCAACTTCGTGATCACCATCTTCGCCACGGGCGTGACCGGGCTCTTCGCCCTCGTCTGCTTGGGCCTCACCGACGGCACCTGGTCGTTGCTGCTGACGGTGGGGTTGGTCTTCCTGATCGCAGTGGCAGGGGCGGCCGCGGTGGTGCCGGTGTCGCCGAAACCCCGGGAGACCCGTCTCGGGTCGGCCTGGGTGCGCCTCGGACAGGGATGGGAGAGGGCCCGTCGGGCACGCGCCGCCGCCGCAGTGGTCTTCGTGCTCGAGGCGGCCCGCTATGGGCTGGCCGCCTGGCGGCTGGACATCGCTTTCGGCTGGCTCGGAGTGGACGACTCCTACTTCTTCTTCCTGGCCATCGCCCCCATCGCTGCGCTGGCGACCTTCGTGGCGATCACCCCCGCCGGCCTCGGGATCCGCGAGCTGGCCATCGCAGCAGCGGTCGTTGCCTTGGGTCGGCCGTTCAGCGACGGCATCCTGGGTTCCTCCGCGGAGCGGGCGATCAGCCTCGCCGTCGTGCTGATCGCGGGGATCCCGAGCTTCATCGTGACTTCACGGGCGCTGCACCGGTCGGCGGAGGCCCGTTCGGCGCGCGCTGACGGCACGCGCAGGCACGGCGACGCCACGGAGGTGAGCGGTGGCGACGCGGCGTTGGCTCAGGACGATCGCGGTGCCCGAGACAGGCGTTGGCGGTTCTGGCGGCGGATGTAGGCACGACGCAGCCGCGCCGGCACGAGGGTGGTGAAGAGGTAGCGCGGGAGCAGGGGTGGAACGACACGCGCCGTCTGGCCGATCGCTCGCAGCCGTGACGGTTCGGGGAACAGCAGGTAGTCGGATCGCAGCCTTCGACGGATCCCGAGGCCCTGGCGGTGGATGAAGCGGATGGAGGTGAGGACCGACGTCCCCCGGTCGCGGTCGCCCCACCAGGACAGCTCCACGAAGAAGGTCGCCGCGCCGGACCGGATCATCTCTCGAGCGCCCTTGAGGACCCGTAGCTCCCCACCCTCGACATCGATCTTGACGAGGTACCGGTGATCAGCGTCGAGCAGGTCGTCCAGCTTGATCAACGGGACCTCGACGGGTGCGTACTCGTTGGAGCGCTCCTCGACGGGGAAGAGGCCACCGGAGATCTGGGTCCCGGTCGTGTAGAACTCGACCGTGGGCCCGTCGCGGAGGTCCTCGTCGTCCGAGACGGCGGCGAATCGGCACTCCACCTCGACGTCGGTGTCGGTGGTCCACTCGGCCACGTTCTTCTGCAGGAGCGCGAAGCGGGCCGGGTCGGCCTCGATGGCGATGATCCTTCCGGTGGCCATGTGGCGGAGCGCATGGAACGTGTACACGCCGTGCGAGGCTCCGACGTCGATGAAGGTGTCGACCCCGTCGAGAAGTGCGCCGAACCGCTCGAACTCGGACGCGTCGAGTCCCCCCTCGCCGAAGTAGGTCCAGGCGAGGTACTCCTGGTAGTCGATCGGGTCGGAGTCCCTGTCAGGATCGGGGGGCACGGCTGCTCATCTCTGTCGCGGTGGCTGTTCGGGTAGCCGGTCCGTCGTCGGCTTCCGGCCCGGAGAGGTTTCGAAGGCGCTCGGCGAACCGAAGCTCCGAGAGGATCCTGCGGTTGACCGACATGAGGTCGGCGATCACACCGAAGATCCAGAGCTGGAACGCCATCAGCATCAGCACCGCGGCTGCCACCAGGCTGGGGACTCGGCTCCCCGATGAATCGCCGAACCATGTGAGCGCGAACCAGCGCACGACGAGAATGGTGCTGAGGAGGAACGGGAGCGCGCCCAGGACGAAGAAGAAGCGGAACGGCTTGTAGAGGACGAAGCTCCTCAGGATGGTCTGTGCCGAGTGGAACACGTAGCGAGGCATGCTGCGGACCAGGCGCGAGGGTCGCGTCTCGCCGTTGACCTGGACCGGAACGGTGGCCACCCGGAGGTTCTCCCAGCCGGCCTGGATCAGGGTCTCCATCGTGTAGGAGTAGCGGCCGTTGAGCTGGACCTTGAGGGCGGCGGTTCGCGAGAAGGCCCGGAACCCCGAGGCCGCGTCGCGGACCTCGGTCCGGCTGAAGAGGCGCACCGTCCAGCTGCCGAGCCGTTGGAGGCGCTTCTTCACGAACGAGAACGTCTGGATGGACTCGATCGGTCGTTCTCCGACAGCCATGTCGGCCTCGTCGGCGACGACCGGAGCGACCAGGTCGGGGATGCAGGCGGCGTCGTACTGGTTGTCGGCATCGGTGTTGACGATCACGTCGGCGCCGGCTCGAAGGGCCGCGTCGAGGCCCGTGGTGAAGGCGGTGGCCAGGCCACGGTTGTAGGGCAGGCTCACGATGTGGTCGACGCCGCATTCGCGGGCGACCTCGACGGTTCGGTCGGTGCTGCCGTCGTCGATGACCAGCCACTCGACGACGTCGAAGCCGGGGACGTGGCGGGGGAGCTCGGCCAGCGTCGCCGGGAGCTGCTCCTCCTCGTTGAGGCACGGGATCTGGATGATCAGCTTGCGTCCGTCGGCTCGATCGCCGGTGGCGTCTCTCGTGATTCCTCGGTCGTCCACCGCCATGGGGCGAGCGTAGTGGTCGGGTGGGTCGGGGCCGTCCAGCCGTCCAGCCGTTCAGTCCAACGGCAGGAGGTAGAGGGTGAAGGTGCTCTCCGCGTAGTCGGTCGGGGGCCCGCTGATGGTGGGAACGATCTCGTTCGAGGACACTGCGGTCGAGGTGACGATGGTGTCGGCCCCGGCCAAGGGCTGGAGGATCTGGAGCGCCCCCGGATCGGTGGAGACGGCCACCGGGGCCCGGCCCAGGCCCCGCATTCGATCGGCCGCGGCGGTGGCGGTGGCCAGCTCGTCGGGACCCCTGACGATGGCTGCTGGGTGACCACACCAGGAACGGAGTGTCTGGGGCAGGACGATGGACGCGTGGGGACCGACGACGAAGAAGACGGTGTCGTCGGGCACTGCGGCGCAGGCTTCTTCGACGACCTGGACGTAGCCGGCCTGCTGGACGCCGTCGCGGATCGGGAAGGTGACGAGCAGGGGACCGACCAGCAAGGAGAGGCCGAGCAACGTCGCCAGCCCCCGCATGACCATGGGGCGGGTCCGTACCGACCAGACGGCCGCGACGGCGACCGTCGCCATGATGCTCAGCGCCGGCAACACGACAGGGACGAACCGACGTGACGCCCAGAGCTGGTCGGGCGTGATGCTGGGCCGGAGCCAGTAGAGCGAACCGGCCGCCAGACAGAGGACCAGGGCGACGAGAGCGCCCGGCGTGACGCGGCTGCGGAGGGCCCGCGCCGCTGTCGTTGCCAGCCCGGCGATCGCCGCCGCCAGCCCGATCGGGCCGAGGTACCAAGCCATCCACCAGAGGGTCTCTTCCGTGTAGCGGAGACGGCCGTCGACCTCCAGGCCCTCGAGGGCCTGATAGTGCTCGAGGTAGCGGATTCTGCTCGCACCTCGTGCTTCGAACAGGAACGGTCGGAGCAACCACGCCGCGAGGAGGCCGACGGCCAGGAGGATCGCGGCGAAGGGAGCCGCCCGTCGGGCGACCCGGCGGGCCCGCTCCAGTACGTCGGGGCGACCGGAGAGCCAGATCACCGCCCACGCCCCGACGGCCGACACCAGGGTGGCCCCCACGAGCAGGATCCGCAGAGAGGCGATCTGGCCGGAGAGCGCAGAGGCGTACACCCTGGAGTGCCACTCGAGGTCGGCCCACCCGATGAGAAGGCCAGGCAGGAGGCCGACCGCCGCCGCTCCCACGGCCAGCAACGTCCGCCGTCGTCGCGGTGAGTGGAAGCGCATCGCGACGGCCAGGGCGCCCAACGGCACGGCGAGGGCGACGTACAAGAGCGCGTCGACCCGGATCGCCGTGACCGCGCCGAGCAAGAACCCACCCCAGGCTGCGAGGAGCGGGGAGGAGCGTTCGTACGCGGAGACAAGGGCGAAGAAGGCTCCCCAGGCGACCAGGAAGGCGAACGGCTCCGAGTAGGTGTCGCGAGCGATGAACAGCACCGGAGCCATCAACGCGAGGGCTCCGGGCACCAGAAGGGCGATCCACGGTCGTCGCAAGGCTCGCGCTGCGAACGCGTAGACGACCAAGAGCCCGGCTGCCGTGGCCAGGGCCGGGACGCGCACCATCAGCTGGTAGCCGCCCACCTCGTAGCCGACGGCCAGGATCACGCTGGTGAGGTGGTTGAACTGGAACTGGAGCTCGTCGGGCCCGGCGGTGGTCACGGCTGCCGAGTGGAGCCGGAGCTCCTCGTCGCGGAGGGTCTGGTACACCTCGCCATCGGTCTCCACCGCCAGGTCTCCGTCGTTCGCCAACCACACCGCCGTGTTGGCGTACGAGCCGGGGTCACGATCGATGAGGACGTGCTGGGCCGGCGCCCAGCCGGCCCACAGGGCGAACGCGACGGAGATGAGAAGGGCGACTCCGAAGGGCGGCACCTCTCGACGTGCGGTGGGCGTCGCGCGAACGACTCGGACTCCCACCCCGAGGATCGCTCCGGTCACGACCAGGCCACCGGCCAGAGCCCACAGGGCAGAGAAGGAGCCGAGGAAGGCCTGGGTGAGTCCGATCAGGCCCACGGTGGCGACCAGGGTGGGAGGGACGAGCACCACGAAGGGAAGCCAGCGAGCGGCGGTCGATCCCACGCGGCCGCCCCGACCGGCAGAGGGGCCGTCGACGCTCGTGCTTTCCGCCAGGACGGGTTCGTTCGGCACGTCCGCCTCCTTCGCCCCGATGGCGTCGAGCGCCCAGCACCGCCACTGGGGCCTCCGGTGGTCAGAGGCGGGTCGCAGGTTACCGCCCGGCCAGACGGCCCCCGGCGCGTACCTCGGCAGCATCATCGCCGCCGGACCGGGGCGGATGGGTGGTGCCCACGGAGCGCGGTGGCGCTTCCGCTAGCCTCCGGTCCCGTACGAACCCCCTTCGGACCACCTCGAGGCACGTTCCCATGGCTGTCGTCCACCCTTCCGATGTCATCGCCGGCGTGCACGTCGTCGATCCCGTGGTCCACGGTGACGACCGGGGCTTCTTCGTCGAGACCTATCGCCGGGAGTGGTTCCCCCAGGGCCGCGAGATGATCCAGGGGAACCGGGGTGATCGCCAGGCGGGTGCCATCGTCGGCCTGCACTACCACCTCCACCAGGCCGACTACTGGTACGTGCCCTTCGGCACCGCCCGGGTGGTGCTGCACGACCTGCGCACCGGTTCGCCCACCGACGGCGCCACCCTGTGGCTCGATCTCGGGGTGCAGCCCGACGGCACGAACCCCCACCGCGGCGTGTTCATCCCCCCGGGTGTCGCGCACGGCTTCGCCGCGCTCACCGACATGACCATCACCTACCTGGTCGACGGCTACTACAACCCCACCGACGAGCTGGGCGTGGCGTGGGACGACCCGGCCATCGCCGCCGACTGGGGGGTCACTGACCCCATCTTGTCGGGGCGCGACCAGGCGAACCCCCGCCGTGCCGACATCGAGCCCCAGTGGCAACCCCACTACGGCCTGCGTCCCTAGATCGCGCGGTGCTCCCGGCCCGGGAGCGCGATGCGCTCGACCCGCTCGAAAGGTCTCCTCGTCCATGAAGCTCTTCGTCACCGGCGCGGCCGGGTTCATCGGCTCCAACTACGTGCGTCACGTGCTGGGCACCACCGACGACGAGGTCACCGTCTACGACGCGCTGACCTACGCCGGCAACCTCTCCAGCCTGGCCGACGTGGCCGACGACCCCCGGTACCGCTTCGTGCAGGGCGACATCTGCGACCGCGAGGCGGTGGCCGCGGCCATGGCCGGGCACGACGCGGTGGTGCACTTCGCGGCCGAGAGCCACGTCGATCGCTCCATCGTCGACCCCGACACCTTCGTGCGCACCAACTGCCTGGGCACCAACGTGATGTGCGACGTGGCCCGCCAGATCGGCGTCGAGAGGTTCCTGCACATCTCCACCGACGAGGTCTACGGCTCCATCGAGGAGGGGTCGTTCGTCGAGACCGACCGGTTGGGCCCCCGCTCGCCGTACTCCTCGTCCAAGGCGGGCTCGGACCTCATCGCGCTGTCCTACGAGGAGACCTACGACCTGCCGGTCATCGTCACCCGCTCGTCGAACAACTTCGGGCCCTACCAGTTCCCCGAGAAGGTCATCCCGCTGTTCGTCACCAACCTGCTCGATGCCAAGAAGGTCCCGCTCTACGGCGACGGACTCAACATCCGCGACTGGATCTACGTCGAGGACAACTGCACCGGCGTCGACATGGTCCTGCGCAAGGGCGAGATCGGCGAGATCTACAACATCGGCGGGGGCAACGAGACCACCAACCGGGAACTCACCGAGAAGGTGCTGGCCCTGTGCGGCGCCGGCGACGACATGATCGAGTACGTCACCGATCGCCTCGGCCACGACCGCCGCTACTCGATCGACTGCTCCAAGGCCAACGCCCTGGGCTGGAACCCGAGCCGCAGCCTCGACGAGGCGTTGGCGGCCACCGTCGACTGGTACCGGGCCAACCGCGCCTGGTGGGAACCCCTGAAGGGGGCCTGAGAACCGTGCGCGTCCTCATCACCGGCGCCGGCGGCCAGGTCGGTTCGGAGCTGGTGGCCTGCTTCGAGGCCGCCGGGCACCACGAGGTGGTGGCCGCCGACCACGCCACCGTCGACGTGTCCGACCGCGACGCGGTGCTGGCCGCCATCACCTCGACCCGACCCGATGCCGTGGTGCACCCGGCGGCGTGGACGGCGGTGGATGCCTGCGAGGGCGACCCCGAGCGGGCCTTCCTGGTGAACGCCCTCGGCACCCGCCACGTGGCCGAGGGCGCCCGCCGCGTCGGGGCGCCGGTGTTCTACGTCTCGACCGACTACGTCTTCGACGGCACCAAGGCGAGCCCCTACACCGAGTGGGACCCGACCTCGCCGGCCTCGGTCTACGGCGCGTCGAAGTTGGCGGGGGAGCACGAGCTCGACCCCGGGTCCACCGTGATCCGCACCTCCTGGGTGTGCGGCTACCACGGCGGCAACATGGTGAAGACCATCCTGCGCCTGGCCGGCGAGCACGAGACCCTCAGCTTCGTCGACGATCAGAGGGGCCACCCCACCTTCGCCGACGACCTGGCCGCCATGATCATGCGTCTGGTGGTCGAGCACCGACCGGGCACGTTCCACGTCACCAACCAAGGGGCGGTGAGCTGGTACGAGTTCGCGCGCGAGGTCCTCGCTGCCAGCGGCCAGGACCCGGACCGGGTCCGGCCGGTGGCCACCGCCGATCTGCAGCCCCCCCGGCCGGCGCCGCGGCCGGCGAACTCGGTGCTCGACAACGCCGCCCTGCGCATGTCGGGACTCCCCCTCCTCGACGACTTCCGCGTTCCCCTGAGCCGTCTGGTCGAACGGCTTTCCGGGTGATGTACTAAATGCCTGTGCGGCGGCCGGCGGGGTCGCCGCACCCGGCCCCGGTGCCAGACGGCGAATCGAGACGAGCTGATGAGCGACCACGATGACGACGGTCCTGCAAGAGAGTCCGGTTCGTCCGAGGTGGAGGCGGCTCTGGAACGGATCCGCAAGAGGGTCGCCGAACGTCGGGCCATGGGTGACTACCCCCCGGGGATGGAGAAGCAGCTCGACCACCACTACCGGGCGCTGGTCTCCACGTTGGCCACCGAGCACGCCGCGGTCGAGATCCTCCAGGAGGCCGTGTCAGAGCTCGACCGCATGGAGCCGTTCGGCGCCTCCCGGATCGAGCGGACGTCGCGCCATCGGCTGGTACGGATGTACCAGCGGATCTGGGCCCGGTTGGCCCGACACCAGACCCGAGGGGTGCTGGCCCAGATGCAGGACTACGCCGTGACCGTCCGTCGGGTGGTCGACCGCATGAGCGATGTGGTCGAGACGCTGGCTCTGCACGGGCACCCGGAGACGGAGCGTCGTGTGGCCACCATCGCCGACCGCCTCTCCTCGCTGGAGGAGATCGCCCGGCGCCTCGACGACATCGAGGCCCGCCTCCCTCCCGGCGAGGCCCGCCACGGCGACCCACGGGCCTGACGAGGTGTACTTCCACCAGGTCGTGGCCGCTGCGGGACCCGACGATCCCAGGATCAGCTGCGCCCGCAACCTCGGCGCGGTGCTGAGCCAGTGCGGGGAGTCACGTGTCTTCGTCGTGGGGGACGCGCCGGTCGATGCCGGGATCGAGCCGTTGTGGACCTTTCCCTCGGTGGGTTCCCAGGACGGGGTGATCCTCTTCCACGGCGGGGAGGGGAACCCTGCCGCATTGCGATTCCTGCTCGAGCGACCCGAGCCCCTCGTGCTGATCTACCGGAGTCCACCACCGATGGAGTCGTTCGAGCTGAACGATCCTCACCGGGCGGCGATGATCCACTGGGGGCAGCGGGAACTCGAGCTCCTGCGTCCCCGGGTGGCCCTCGCGGTGGCCGACTCCCGCCCAGCGGGCCAGGACCTCGAGGCGCTCGGCTACGTCGACGTGGTGACGATCCCGGTCGGGCTGGACGTGGGGCGGTTGCGGCGTGTCGACCCCGATGAGAACGCCATGCAGACCTTGAGCGCCTATGTGGGCGATCCCCTCGTGGTCGCCGTGGGCGAGCTGCTGGCGCACGAACGGCTCGACGTGATCCTGCACGCGCAGCTCGTTCTGCACCGGATCGGTCTCTCGTCGACGCTGGCGATCGTCGGTCCCTCGACCGACCCGGTGACCGCGAGGGCGTTGCAGGAGCACGCCCGGGACCTGGGGATCCCCATGTGCCTCATGCTCGGTGCGCTGGGTGAGGATGCGCTGGCCGCGGTGATGCGCCGAGCGGACATCGTGGTCACGGCGAGTGAGCACCGGGGGTCGTCGCCCGCGGTCCTCGAGGCGCTGGCGATGGGAGTACCGGTCATCGCTCGAGACTCCGGGGGCCTGGCCGACACGGTCGGCGCCGGCGGCATGGTCCTTCCGGCCGACACGGGGGCGGTCGAGCTCGCGGAGGCGGTCAGCGAGGTCCACGCTGACCGGCGCCTCGCCCAGGAGCTGGGCGCGCACGGGCGCCGGCGGGCTGACGAGCTCGTGCTCGACCGCAACATCAGCGCGTTCCTCGACGAACTGGCCGAGGTCATCTGATGCGGCTGATGTTCGTGGTCCAACGCTATGGAGAGGACATCGCCGGGGGATCGGAGCAGTGCTGCCGGCTGTTCGCCGAGCACATGCTGCAGCGCGGGCACCACGTCGAGGTGGCGACGAGCTGTGCTCGGCGTTACACGGACTGGGTGAACGAGTTCCCGGCCGGCCCCACCGACGTCAACGGGGTGACGGTTCACCGCTTCCCGGTCGATCGGCCTCGAGATGCACACTTCTCCGACATCAACTGGGTGAACGTGGGTACCAACCGACCGGTGCCGCTCTTCCTGCAGGAGGAGTGGGTGGACCGCATGGGCCCCCGCACCGTGGACCTTCCGGCCTACCTGGTCCAGCGCGCCTCGGACCTCGACGTCATCGTCTTCTTCACGTACCACTACTTCCCCACGGTGCGCGGACTCGAGGCAGTGGCCGGCAAGGTGTGCACGGTCTTCCACCCGACTGCCCACCACGAGCCGGGCTTCACCGTGCCCCTCTACGATCGACTCTTCCGCCTGCCGGATGCGATCGGCTACCTCACCGTCGAAGAGCGCGGGCTGGTCGAGGAGAGCCGCGGGGTGCAGACCCTCAACGACGTGCTGGGAGTGGGGGTGGACCTCGACGTCGAGGGCGACGGGTCGACGTTCAGGGCGGCCCACGGGCTCGGCGACGAGCCGTACCTCGTCTACGTGGGGAGAGTGGACCCTGGGAAGGGGTCTCTCGAGGCCTACCAGTACTTCCTGACCTACAAGGAACGGAACCCGGGGCCCTTGAAGCTCGTGGTCGTGGGAGACCAGGTCGTGCCGCTGCCACCGCATCCCGATGTCGTGCTGACCGGCTTCCTGTCCGAGCAAGCGAAGACCGACGCCTTGGCCGGCTCGCTGGCTTTTCTCCAACCGTCGTACTTCGAGAGCTTCTCGATGGCGCTCACCGAGGCGTGGGCCCTCGAACGAGCGGCCCTGGTGCAGGGGCGGTGCGATGTCCTGGTCGGCCAGAGCCGTAGGTCGGGCGGGGCCATCCCCTATGTCGGCTTCGCGGAGTTCGAGGCCGCATTGGACATCTTGCTGGCAGAGCCCGCCGTGGCCGAGCGCCTCGGGCAGGCCGGCCGTCGCTACGTCGAGCAGCACTATGCCTGGGATGTGGTCATGGAGAACTACGAAGCGCTCCTCACCGACGCGCGCACCGCGTTCGAGCGTCGACGATCGTCGTCCTGGTCCGTCAGGATCGCCTCCGGGACCCCGACGTGAGGCTGACGGAGGTCGCCCCCGCGGTCGTCCCCGAGATGGGCCGGTAGAGGTGGCCAGCTAGGGTCTGGCGGTGGCCGACCCGCATGGCACGTTGCTCGCCATCGTGCCCGCACTCAACGAAGAAGCGACTGTCGGCGACGTCGTCAAAGCGATCATCGGCGATCTCGAGGCCGATGTGCTGGTGATCGACGATGGCTCGAGCGACCGAACGGCCCTGTTGGCGAGGGACGCCGGGGCCGTGGTCGTCCGACACCCCTTCAACCTCGGGGTGGGGGCGGCGCTGCGCACCGGTTTCAAGTACGCGCGAAGGACCGGGTACCCGGTCGTGATCCAGGTCGATGCCGACGGCCAGCACGACACCGCGGGAGCCCATGCTCTGGTCGCGGCGGTCGTCGACGGAGGCGTCGATCTCGTCGTGGGGTCCAGGTTCGCCGAGGGATACCAGGTCTCGGGACTGCGCCGGCTGAGCATGCGGGCCCTGTCGCGCACGGTGTCGCGGCGCCTCGGTGTCGAGATCACGGACACGACGAGTGGGTTCCGGGCCTTCAGCGCCCGCGCCGTCGACCGCTTCGCTGCGAGCTACCCGTCGCAGTACCTGTCGGACACGGTGGAGGCTCTGCTGCTGGCGCACGACGACGGGTTGCGCATCGCCGAGGTGCCCGTCCGCATGCGCGAACGGATGGGCGGTCGCGCGTCGGCGGGCAGGATCAAGAGCGTGTTCCACCTGGTACGGCTCATGCTGGTGGTCTCCATCCATCGGTTCCGTCGGCCTGCACTCGTCGGAGGGGGATCGTGAAGCTCGAGATCGCGGTGTTGTCGTTGGCCATCGTGTTGTTGGTCGTGATCCTCGAGGTGGTGCGGCGGCGGCGCCTCTCGGAGAACTACGCCCTGCTGTGGCTCGGGGTCGGCGTCATGGGCGTGCTCCTGGGGCTCGCTCGACCGCTCGTCGACCGCCTCTCGAGCGCCATCGGCATCGTGTACGGCACCAGCCTGGTCTTCGCTCTGGCCTTCGTCTTCCTGCTGATCGTCTGCATCAACCTCACGGTGCACGTGAGCCGCCTGGAGGAGCGGGTCGAGGTCCTCGCCCAGGAAGTGGCACTGCTCTCGAGCGATGACGCTGAGCCGCCCGCACTCGGATCCTCGGGGGGACCTGCGACCCGCAGCGACGAGTCGCCGGAGCCGCCGGGACAGCCCAGCAGCTGACGGGGCACGAGGGCCTGGCCGAGGCCGGCGCGTCGGACGGGAACGGTGTGACCCCGATACGGCGCGTCGGGCGGCCGGGAAGCCTCAGGCTCGGCGCGACGCCTCCCACAACGCCAGCGCGTCGGCGAACGCGGCCGGGAGGGCGTCGGCCTCGCCCTCGTAGAAGCGGGTCAGTCCGGCGATGTCGGCCGCGGAATAGCCTGCGCGCTCCAGCCAGACCGCGTTCACCCCGCCGGGGGCGGCGGGCACGCCCTTGACCAGCTGGTACGGCGCCACGTCCTTCACGACGGCAGCCTGCATGCCGACCATGGCGCCGGCGCCGACCACCCGCCACTGGTGCACCGCAGCCGCCAGGCCGATGTTGGCGTCGTCGCCGATGGTCACGTGGCCCCCCAACGTCGAGTAGCTGGCCATCCGGACCCGATCGCCGAGGACGCCGTCGTGGGCCACGTGCGACGTGTTCATCATGAACACGTCGTCTCCGATGACGGTCGGGCCGGCGGTCCCCGAGTGGACCGTGCAGCGCTCTCGGAGGATCGTCCGCGAACCGATCTGCACCCCTCGGCCGTGACGACCGAACCACATCTCCTCGTCGGTCGGAGCTGGACCCTCCGATGCCACTGTCTGCACGACCATCTCGCCGACGTGCTCGGCGGTGGTGCCCACCACGGCATGAGGGCCGATCCAGCAGTCGTCGCCGATGCGGCACGGTGCCACGACCACCGCGTAGGGGCCGATCACCGTCCCCTCGCCGATCTCGACCTCGGGTGCGACGATGGCCGTGCGGTGGATGGCGGCAGGACGGGGCATCGCATCCCTCAGGTGGTGGACCGGTCGTCTGGACCGGAACGGCGGGTGACTACCATCTTGGACGCTATGCGGGCCATCACATGACGATCACTGTTCCCATCACCACCGTGCGCTTCGGCGAGGCCGAGGAGCAGCTGGTGCTGGAGGTGCTCCGATCGGGGATGCTCGCCCAGGGTGCGAAGGTCGCCCGCCTCGAAGAGCTCTTCAGCGCCATGACCGGTGCTCGTCACGCAGTCGCCGTCAACAACGGCACCACCGCCCTCGTGGCCGCGCTCCAGGCGCTCGAGCTCGAACCGGGCGACGAGGTGGTGACCACCCCGTTCACCTTCGTGGCCACCCTCAACGCCGCCCTCGAGGCCGGGGCCACCGTGCGCTTCGCCGACATCGACCTCGACGACTTCGGGCTCGACGCGGCGTCGGTGGAGGGTGCGCTGACCGACCGGACCCGGGTCCTGATGCCGGTGCACCTCTACGGCCAGGCCGCAGACATGGACGCGCTCGTCCCGATGGCCGAGCGCCACGGTCTCGCCGTCGTCGAAGACGCCGCCCAGGCCCACGGGGCGGAGGTCCACGGCCGCCGGGTGGGTGCGTTCGGCCAGGCCTGCTTCTCGCTGTACGCCACCAAGAACGTCACGACCGGCGAGGGGGGAGTGGTCACCACCGACGACGACCACCTGGCCGATCGGCTCCGCCTCCTGCGCAACCAGGGGATGCGGGCCCGCTACCAGTACGAGCTGGCGGGGCACAACTACCGCATGACCGACCTGCAGGCGGCGGTGGGCATCCCCCAGATGAAACGTCTCGACGAGATCACCGAGGCCCGGCGGGCCAACGCCGCCGCCCTCGACGAAGGCCTCAGTGGCCTCGAGGGGCTGGTGACGCCCCCCGAGGTCGCGGGGCGGCGCCACGTCTACCACCAGTACACCGTCCGGGTGACCGACGACGCCCCGCTCACCCGAGACGAGCTGGGCGAGCGCCTGGCCGACGCGGGTGTGGGCAGCGGCATCTACTACCCCCGGCTGGTGCACGACTACGCCTGCTACCAGGACCACCCGGGGGTCGTCGCCGGTGAGACCCCCAACGCCGCACGCGCCGCCGCCGAGGTGCTCAGCCTGCCCGTGCACCCCCACCTCACCTCCGGCGACCTCGACCAGGTGGTCACCGCAGTGCGCCGAGCCTTCGGGAACTAGACCGGTACCGTGCGCATCGCCGTCGTCAACGCCTTTTTCCCGCCGCGGGCCGGGGGCAGCGCCCACCTGAGCGAGGCGGTGGCCCGCCACTGCGCCGAGGCCGGCCACGAGGTGATGGTCATCACCTCGTCGTTCCCCGACGCCCCGCCCGAGGAGACGGTCGGGGGGTTGCGGGTGGTGCGACTCCCGGGGTTCGCGCCCACGTCGCGGCTGGCGTTCAACTACGACATCCCGTTCGCAGCCTCCCCGCGGAACATCCGTCGGGCGTTCCGGCTCCTCGACGAGTTCGCACCCGACGTCGTCCACCAGCACGGGCAGTTCTTCGACCTGACCTGGATGAGCACCCTGTGGGCTCGGCGTCGCCACGTCCCCGTCGTACTGTCGGTGCACACCCGCCTCATCAGCCCCAGCCGCCTGCACGGCGGGGTGATGGCCGCGGGCGACCTCACGGTGGTGCGGGCCCTCGTGCGGGCGTCGCGGCCGTGGGTGGTGGCGGTCGACGGTCCGGTGCACACGTACGTGCGAGCCCGCTACGGCATCGCCGAGGACCACGTCGTCGACATCCCGGTGGGGGTCGAGACCGACCGCTTCACCACCGGCGACGGGGCGACGGTGCGAGATCGCCTCGGCATCGGCGACCGCCCGACGATCCTGTCGTTGGGCCACGTCATCCCGCTCCGCGATCGTCTCGCCCTGGTCGAGGCCATGCCTCGCATCCTCGAGAAGGTTCCCGACGTGGCCGTGGTGGTGGTCGGTCACGTCTACGACGACCGCTTCGAGCGGCGGGCGAAGGAGTTGGGCGTGGACGGGTCGCTCATCGTCACCGGCGCGGTGCCCAAGCACGAGGTGCCGGACTTCGCGGCGGCGGCGGACGTCGAGGCCCACGACCTGCAGGATCTCGGCTTCGGCACCGCCAGCCTGGAGATGCTGGCGGCCGGGGTGCCGGTGGTGACCACCGCGCTCCCCGACAACTACCCGACCGGTCGTCTCGTCGACGGCGAGAACGTGCTGCTGGCCCGCGCCGGCGATCTCCGAGGCATCGCCGACGCGTTCGTGCGGCTGCTCGACGACCCGGCTCTACGGCGCCAGGTCGGAGAGGGTGGGCGGCGCCTCATCGAGGAGCGCTTCTCCATGGAGGCCGTGACCGCCGCCCACCTCGACCTCTACGAACGGGCGATCGCCGAGAACCGGCCCTAGCCCGCTCCGGGGCGCCCAACGGCGCCCCACGGCACCCGCCGGGGTTCCCGGGCCGCCGACGCGCCGGTGGTACTTTCGATCACGAATGTCGCCACTACGGATCGCCCTCGTGGGCTCGGGGATGATGGGCTCGCTGCACGCCCGGGTCATCGCCCAGCACCTCTCGACCGAGCTCACCTTCGTCGTCGACACCGACGCCACGCGAGGACTGGCCACCGCCGAGACGTGGGGCTCGAAGTGGGTCCCCGACCTCGATGACTTCGGCGCGATCGACGCCCTCGTCGTGGCCACGCCCAGCGAGACCCACCTCGAGTGGGCGCTGCGGTCGCTCGACGCCGGTCGTCCCACGCTGGTCGAGAAGCCGCTGTCGCAGGATCTCGACGAGGCCCGTCGGTTGGTCGAGGCCTCCGAGGCCAACGGCGTCCCGCTCGTCTGCGGGCTGCTCGAGCGGTTCAACCCGGCAGTGCTCAAGATGCACGAGATCGTCGAGAACCCCGTCCACGTGAACGTGGTGCGCCACTCGCCGCACACGCCGCGCATCACCCAGGGCGTGGCGTTCGACCTCGCCATCCACGACGTCGACCTCGCCATCCGGCTGGCCGGTGAGCGCCCCGATCGCGTGCAGGCCCAGCTCTCGAGGTGCCACCCCACGTCCCCGCCGGGCTCCGAGGACATCGCGGAGATCGCGCTGTCGTTCCCCCGGGGTCTGGTGGCGGGCCTCTCGGCCAGCCGGGTCTCCCAGCGCAAGCTGCGCACCCTGCAGGTCGCCGAGCTCGAACGTCTCATCGAGGTCGACCTGCTCCGGCGTGACATCACCGTGTACCACCACGTGGGCGCCGACTTCCTCGAGGGCCGCCAGACCGGCTACCGCCAGCAGACGGTGATCGACATCCCGGCCATCCTCGACGCCCGCGAGCCCCTGGTCACCCAGCTCGAGCACTTCGTGGCACTGGCCGCAGGCGCCGGCGACGTCGACGCGGAGCGCCGTTCCATCCTTCCTCCGCACGAGGTCCTCGACCAGATCGTCGGTTCGGCCCGGGTCGCCGAGGCCACCCGATGAAGGCCAAGGCCACGCGGATCGCCGCCCAGGCCCGTCAGACGCTGCCCGAGGGCACGACGTCGGTCGGTGCCGGCCTGGCCGTCGCCGCCCTCACCTCGTACGTCTTCGTCGTCATCTCCCTGAACTCGCTCGTCGGCGGCGCAGCCGCGGCCTTCTCGGCGTTCTGGGCGGTCATCTTCGTGGCCGGGCCCGGCTTCTTCCTCCCCCTCGAACAGGAGGTGGGCCGAGCGGTCGCCCACCGCCGGGCGCAGGGCCTCGGCGGCGGCCCCCTGGTGCACCGGGCGGCCCGCCTGGGCGGCCTCATCACCCTGGTCCTGATCATCGCGTCGGTGGCGTCGACGCCGCTGCTCAACGATCGCCTCTACCACGGCGACATGCTGTTCGTGCCCGCGATCGTGGTGGGCCTCATCGGGTTCTACGTCGTGCACCTCACGCGCGGCGTGCTCGCCGGGCAGGGTCGGTTCCGGGCCTACGGCGAGCTGCTGGCCGCCGAGGGCATCCTGCGCCTCGTGGGCGCCCTCGCGCTGGCGGGGGTCGGGGTGGACCGCGCCGGCGCCTACGCCATGGTGCTGGCCATCGCCCCGTTCTTCGCCGCCGCCTTCGCCCTGCGGCGCCAGCGAGGTCTGCTCGAGACGGGACCCGACGCGCCGTACAGCGAGCTCTCGGCCGCCCTGGGCTGGCTGATGCTGGGGTCGGTGCTGACCCAGTCGCTGGCCTACTCGCCCCTGCTGGCCGTGAACCTGCTCAGCGGCCCGGACGAAGCCGTCCTGGCCGCCGGGTTCGCCTCCGCGTTCTTCGTCGCCCGCGTGCCGGTGCTGGCGTTCCAGGCGATACAGGGCACGCTGCTGCCCAAGCTCGCCGGGCTGGCCGGGTCCGGGCGCCACGACGAGTTCCGCGTGGGGCTCCAGAAGCTGTTGCTCGTCGTCGTGGGCGTGGCCGTCCTGGGCGCCATCGGGGCCTTCACCGTGGGCCCCTTCGTCGGGCGCATCCTGTTCAACGACTTCAACCTCGGAGCCACCGGCCTCGGTCTACTGGCCGCCGGCAGCGGCGCGTTCATCGTCGCCATGACCCTCGCCCAGGCGCTCATGGCCCTGGGTGGGCACAAGCTGATGGCGGGCTCCTGGGCCCTCGGCCTGCTGGCCTGCCTCGCCGTGATCGCGATCATCCCCGATCTGGAGCTGAGGGTCGAGATCGGCTTCATCGTCGGATCGGCGGCCGCGGCCACCGCCATGGGCTTCGCCACCTGGTCGCGGATCGGGTTGGCCGAGGGGATCGGCATCGAACCGCTGGTCGAGGCCATCGAGCACGAACCCATCGAGATTTGAACGCGACGGCGAGGGGTGCGGGCCGGATCTGCTTCCTGACCGGGGACCCGGTCGGGCCCCTCATGGCCGGGCCGGCCATCAGGGCGGTCGAACTGGCCCGGGCGCTCGCCGCCGAAGGGCATCCGGTGGAGGTCCTGGCCCCCGAGGTCAGCGGCCCCCTTCCGGCCGGGACACCGCCGGTCTCGGCGGTCGAGGACGACGAGGCCGTGCGGGCGAGGCTGCAGGGGGCCGACGCTGTCGTGGGGTTCTCCGCGGTGCTGGCCGAGCGGCCGTGGATCTTCGAGCTGGGGATCCCGGTCGTGGTCGACGCCTACGATCCCGGGCTGCTCGAGACGCTGGTGCGGTTCCAGGGCTCACCCGTCAACGAGCAGCGGGATTGGGTGTCGGCCGCCCGCCGTCACCTCCTCGATCCGCTCGAGCGGGCCGACCTGGTGCTGGTCGCCAGCGAACGTCAGCGCCACCTGGTGCTGGGCCTGCTCGTGGCCGCCGGACGGGTGAACCCCCGGACCGTGGCCGAGGACCCCACCCTGCGGTCGCTCTGCGCCGTCGTGCCCTTCGGGACCCCCAGCGACCCACCGGAGCCGACCGGGGGGGATCCGCTGCGCGGATCGGCCGGGCTGGTGGCCGACGACGCGGTGGTGGCGCTGTGGGGCGGGGGGCTCTACGGCTGGCTCGATCCCCTGACCCTCGTCCGGGCAGTGGCGCGGTGCGAGGACGAGCGGGTGGTCGCCGTCTTCCTCGCCGGACCCCACCCCACCCCGGCAGTGGGGGCCTCGCCGCTGGTCGAGCGCACCCGGCAGCTCGCCGACGACCTCGGCGTGCTGGGTCGGCGGGTCGTGCTCGTCGAACGATGGGTGCCCTACGCCGAGCGGGGGGACTGGTTGCTCTCGGCGGACATCGGGGTCAGCCTCCACCACGACCACGTCGAGACCACGTTCTCGTTCCGCACCAGGATCCTCGACTACCTGTGGGCCGGTCTTCCGATCCTGTGCACGCAGGGTGATCACTTCGCCGACATCGTGGAGGGGGAGGAGCTCGGCGCGGTCGTTCCCTTCGGGAGCGCCGGGGCCGTGGCGGCGGCGCTGCGGTCGCTCGCCGGCGAGACCGCCGAGACAGCTCGGCGGCGGTCGGCGCGGATCGCCTCGCGGGCGGCCCGGTCCACGTGGTCGAGCGCCGCCGCTCCGCTCGCGGACTGGTGCACACGTCCACGGTTGGCCGCCGACCGGTCTGCGTTGCCCGGCGACCTCAGGCCCGGAAGCTAGGGTCGCGTCCCGTGCCGAGACCCATCGTCATCTCTTGGTGAACGACGAGCACCTCCCTGCAACCGGCCACCCGGAACGCTCGGCGCGGACCCGGGCGGGGCTCACCCTCGCGGCGCTGCTCGTCGTTGCGTGCGGGATCAACGTGGCCCACATGTTGCGCTACACCGAGCTGTCGCCGATCGACGAGGCTCAGCATCTCGATTCGTTGATCCGCATCCCCCGGGGCGATCTCATCGGCAGTGGGGAGCGGATGGGGCAGGAGACGCTTCGGATCCAGACCTGTCAACGCATCGATTCCCCCTTCGACGAAGCAGTACCGCCCTGTCAGCCCGCTGATGGTCCCTACCTCGACCCTGCCACCTTCCAGGAAGAGGGATACAACACGGCGTTCATCCACCCCCCGACCTACTACATGGTCGGCGGGGTCCTCGCGAGAGGGATCGACGTCGTCCTTCCTGGTGACCACGACCTGCTGACAACCGGGAGGCTGGCCGGGCTGACCTGGGTGGTGGGCAGTGTCGTCTTCCTGTGGCTGCTGCTCGCCGAGCTGGGGGCCGGACTCCTCGGGCGATCGAGTCTCATCCTGCTGGCCGTCACCGCTCCGACGGTGTTGCACGCGAGCGCCACGATCAACCCGGATGGGACCGCACTGCTGACTGGTGCGGCGCTGCTGTGGGCGACTCTGCGATGGGAACGCGGCCGGATGACGACGTGGGTGCCCCTCGCACTGGTGGGGTTGGCCGCGGCCATCAAGGTGACGAACCTGGTGGGTGTCGCCGTCGTCGTGGCCTACCTCGTCGTCCGTGCCGTGAACAGCACGGATGAGGAAGGGCTGCGCTCCACCCGCTTCGGGCTGAAGGAGCGCTTCTGGCAACCGGAGTCGCGCGCGCGGCGCCTCTTGACGATGGCCGGCGGTCTCGTCGTCGTCGTCGGTGTGGTGTCGTTCGGTTGGTTCGTCGCGCAGCGCGTGCTCCAGGAAGCACCGCCATCGACGATTCCGATGGTGTCACGCTACGAGATCACGAGCTTCCCGCTCGTCGAGATGGCGAGCTCCTGGAGCCAGACGGTCAGCCCCCTGCAGACGCCCTACCTGCCCGACATCCTCCAGACCGACGGCGTGATGGCGATGGCGGCCATCGTCGCCATGTTGATCGTCGTCGGTGCGGTGGCGGGAACGATCCTCGCGGTGCGGGGAAGCCGAGAACGATCGCTCGGTGTCTGCGCCCTCGTGCTCTTGCCCCTGCTGGGCCCGCTCCTCGTCCTCTTCAACGCGATCGTGCAAGGCCTCTACGTGGTCATCCCGAGCCGGTATGGCCTTGCGCTGATACCAGCGCTGCTCGCGGCTGCGGTGCCTGCACTGCGCTATCGCACCTCCCTCGTCGTCGCCGGCTCTGCTGCGGTCCTCGCCGTGGGGTCGCTGGCGCTGGCGCTCGTTGCTGCCCCTCCCGCCTGAGCTCGGCTCCGAGACGCACCGCTGTCCGATTCGCCGCGCCGAGGCGACATCCCGGGTCAGATCCTCCGGCAGCCCAACAAGGCGTTCCCGCCGGCCGTCCCGGGGCTGTTGACGGCGTAGGCGCAGAGCACGTGCGGGCCAGGGGTCACCCCGAGGGTGGCGGCGAACCCGTGGCGAGGACCGAACGCCGGATACACCTGGCCGACGTCGGAGCGGAGCCGGTCGGCCGTCAGCGCGGCCGCGCCGACTCCGTCCACGTAGACATGCACCTCGTTGGGTCCCGTGGCGTCGGGGTCGATCGCCCACCCTGCCAACGTGACGGACCGAGCGTCCGTGCGCCGGACCAGGTCCAGGGATCCGAACGGGTCGACCGGCATCCGGACGTTGCGACAACCCAGTAGCGCGTTGCCTCCTCGGCCGGTGTTGATCCCGTAGGCGCAGACGACGTTGTTCGCACTTCGGGACGGAACCTGTAGGGAGTACCCGTGGTTCGGCCCGTAGCCCGCAAAGGCCGCGGCCACGTCGTCGCGCCGGTTGCTGGCGATCGTGGAACCGCTGAAGTTGCCGTTCACGTAGACGTGGACGCCGATCGAGGCCGCGGTGTCAGGATCGATCGCCCAGCCGGCGACGCCGATCTTCCCCGGCCCCGAAGGCCGTGCCGCGTCGACTGTTCCGAACGGGCTCCCCGAGCGGACCGTCACGGTCCGGCATCCGAGGAGCGGATTGCCCCCGCTGCCGACGTTGATGGCATACGCACAAACGGTCTGGGCTCCGGCGGAAGCCGGGAACGTCATGTCGAAGCCGTGCAGAGAGCCCCAGCCGGGGATCGCACGGCCTACGTCGGGACGGGGGAGCGAGGCCGTGCCGGCTCCCAGGAACCGTCCGTTGGCGTACACGTGCACGTCGATCGGCTCATCGACGGCGGTGTCGGGGTCGATCGCCCAGCCGGCGACGCGAACCGTCCCTGGGGGAGCGCTCACCATGTCCAGCGAGCCGAAGGGGATCCCGCTCGGCACGTCGACGTCGAGCGAGCCGGTCGCATAGGCGCGGCTGACCGTCCCGTCCGGTGAACGAAACACCAGGTAGGGCCAATAGGTCCCCGACGGTGTGCCCTTCGCGTTCCACTGGAAGCTGTTGGTTCCCGGGTTCATCGACAGTCCCGAGGCGAGCTTGGTGCCGTCGAATCCGGCGCGATCGTCGTCGATCCAGACCTCGGCCGTGGTGCCCGACTGCCAGGCGTTGTCCCGGAAGGTGAAGGTGAAGTTGGGGTCGGCCCGTTCGTTGCGGGCGAGGCGGACATGGTCGATCCGCCAGGTCCGGCCCCCCGGGTCCTCATGGGGATCGAAGCGGATGTATCGGATCCGGCGACTGCTCGGCCCTCCCCAGCCCACAGGGTCGGCCGACGTCTCGTCTTCGATCAGCGAGGGCGGATCGGTCTTGAGGTCGAAGCTCACCGTCTGCCATCCCGGGGTGACCACGACGTCGCGGCCGTCATGCCAGCTGATGCCGCCCGACCCGTTGTCCACACCCCAGATGAGGCGCATCACCATCCCCCCACCAGGAGCGTCGTCGAGTCCCATCGGTCCGTCGTAGGAGATCCGGAAGCTGAGTCGATGCCACGTGGTGGCGTCGATCGGCCCCGCCGTCGGCAGGTAGAAGTAGGGATCGCCAGCGGCGGCCAGACCGCTGCCGGACCCGGTCAGCAGGCCACCACCGAACGTGGGTCGGAAGTTGTTGATGCCGACGGCGTCGGTTGGTTGTGAGAAGTCCCAGGCGTCGCCCCTGAGGGTCGTGGCGTAGTCGTCGCCCCCGAGCACGGAGGGGGTGAGCATCTCCGGTTGGGGTCGAGGCGCGATGACCAGTGGATCGCTGTAGGCGCCGACCTGCCCACCTTCCTTGGTGTAGAAGCGATACTCGCCCGGTGGGTAGGCGGCGGCGTTGAACGACACCGAGCCCCCCGAAGGCAGGCCGGTGCCCAGACGCCCCGCGCTCGAGCCTTCCAGCCGCGACGGGTCGTTGTTCGTGGGATCCGCATCGGAGTCCCACCACACCTCGCTGCCGGCGCCGCCTTCGACCGAGACCGTCACCGGTGCGGTGGCCTCGTGGATGCGCAGCCAATCGATGTGGACCGGGAAGCTGCTCGGTGTCGAGCCGCTCGGGGTCACTCGAAGCCCGGTGATGGCACCGGACCAGCCCCCGATGCTGTCGAAGAGGTAGGGCCCCTGGGTGGGATCGATCTCGTAGGTGTTCCAACCCGGGAACACCGTGAAGGCCTTGGCGGCGGCGCAGCCCGGGACCTGGCCCCAACAGGTGAACCACGTGACGCCCCCCGCCTGCGGCGTGCTGGCACCGGAGTACATCCGGATCGAGATCCGGTTGTAGCGCGTCGCAGTGATCGGGAACTGTTCGCTGTCACGCCCCCGCAGGATGCTGCCGAGCGTCCTCACCGGCTGGAAGAACCCGCCGCTGGTGGCTCCGAAGCTCATTCGGCCGTCAGCCACGACCGGATTCGTGAGGCCGCTGGTCGACGCCGGTGGCAGGTCCTCGGGATTGTCGAAGTCGAACGAGTCGGCGAGGTTCTCCCCGGCCCAGTCGGGTGCCTCCACGTACGTCGTGGTGGACGGGGTAGCGCTCGCGGTGCCGGCGGAAGCGGCGATCTCCGGCAGGCCGGCGATCAGAGCTGTGGCCAAGACGGAAACCACCAGCGCCCGGCTGGCACGCGAGTGCGCGTTCATGAGAGAGACATCGGCATCGGGTGCCGCGGCCTGAAGGTCATGCGAGGCCGCGAGAGCGCTGAGCGGCCGCTGCTACCCTCGGGGGGCTCACACCCGGCTGGATCGGGGGCTTCCGCCCGGCGCGGCCCGCCCCGAGGAGACCCCCCAAGTTGACCGCTGTCACCGAGATCTGGGCCTACCGAAGCCTGATCTACAACCTCGCACAACGCGAGCTCCGAGCTCGGTACAAGAAGAGCCTGCTCGGCTGGCTCTGGTCGCTCATCAACCCGGCGTCGATGCTGCTCATCTACAGCGTCGTGTTCGGCGTCTTCCTGCGCCAGACCCCCCCGCCGATGGGCAACGGCACCGACGTCTTCGCCCTGTACCTCTTCGCCGGGCTCTACGTCTGGAACCTCTTCAACGGCACCGTGATGGGGGCCATCGCGGCCCTGCAGGCCGGGGGTCTGCTCAACAAGGTGTACTTCCCGCCCGCCTGCCCGGCCATCGCCAACACCATCACGGTGGTGCTGCAGGCGATCATCGAGGGCGCCATCCTGGCCCTGGTCATGGTGATCATCGGGAACGTGAGCATCACCTTCCTGCTCTTCCCGCTGCTGCTGGTGTTCGTCACCATGTTCGCCATCGGGATCGGGTTGGCCCTCAGCGTCTACAACATCTACTACCGCGACGTGGGCTACCTGGTGGGGATCTTGATGAACCTCCTCTTCTACGCCACCCCCATCATCTACCCGCTGAGCATCGTCCCCGAGCAGCTGTGGGGCCTGCCCATGCGGCGGATCATCTCGTTGAACCCCATCAGCCAGTTCGTGGAGTGGTCCCGCGACGCCTTCTACCTGCTGCAGTGGCCGAGCCTCTCGTCGTTCCTCGGGGTGATCCTGACCTCCGTTGTCACGTTCGTCGTGGGATGGTCGATCTTCGTGCGCAAGTCACGCAACATCACCGAGGAGCTGTAGGCGTGGGTGTGATCGAGGTCGACGACGTCTCCAAGCGGTTCAAGCTCTACAAGGACCGTCCCGGCAGCGTGAAGGAGATCTTCACCAAGTTCGCCAGCAAGCGCTACGAGGACTTCTGGTCGCTCCGCGACGTGAGCCTCGAGGTGGAGGAGGGCACGGTCTACGGCCTGATCGGCCACAACGGGTGCGGTAAATCGACCCTCCTGCGGCTGATGGCCGGCATCTACAAGCCCACCAAGGGCACGGTGCGCACCGAAGGGCGCATCTCGGCGCTGCTCGAGCTCGGCGCCGGGTTCCACCCCGAGCTCACCGGGCGGGAGAACGTCTACCTGAACGCGTCGATCCTGGGCCTCAAGCGCAAGGAGACCGATCGGCTCTTCGACGACATCGTCGCCTTCTCCGGTCTCGAGGCGTTCATCGACTCGCCGGTCAAGCACTACTCCAGCGGCATGTTCGTGCGCCTGGGCTTCTCCGTCGCCGTCCACGTCGACCCTCAGATCCTCCTCATCGACGAGGTCATCGCCGTGGGGGACGAGGAGTTCCAGCGGCGGTGCTTCGAGCACCTGGCGTCCCTGCGCAACCGCGGGGTGACCATCGTCCTGGTCACCCACAGCCTGCCGTTGGTGCAGACCATGTGCGACCACGCCACCTGGATGGACCACGGCCAGGTGAAGGCCACGGGAGCGGCGCTCGACGTGGTGGGCGAGTACCTCGAGCTGGTCAACCGCAACGAGGAGGAGGCGCACCCGGCCGAGGCCCCCAAGCAGCGCACCGAGGAGCGAACCACACCCCTCACGGTGGAAGGCGTCGAGTTCCTCACCGGCAGCGGCGAAGCGACCAAGTTCGGGCTCACCGGCGAACCGCTCACCGTGCGCATCCACTGGCGGGCCCGTGAGACCGTCGAATGGCCGATCTTCTCCTTCGCCGTCGACTCCGAGGGTGGGCAGCACCTGTCCACCGCCGGGATGCAGGGTCGGGTCGAAGGGGTCGGCCCCTTCCGGGGCGAGGGCATCGTCGATTACCGGATCGATCGCCTCCCCCTGGCGCCGGGGAGCTTCGTGCTCAACGTGGCCGCCCACGACCCGCGCGGCGTCGAGGTGGTCGACCGCATCGACAACGCCGCCACCCTGTGGGTGCGCCCGGGGAAGCGGCTCGTCCCCGGCCTGTTGGATCTCGGCGGTACCTGGGACACGCCTCGCGGGGCCGCAGGGTCGTGAGCGTCGGCGCGACCGGCCGATCGGTCGCGGTCGTGTCGGCCGCGGGGCCGGCCAGCCTGCCCTCGCTCGTGGTGTTGGCCGAGTCGGTGTCTCGTCACATGCCCGACAGCTCCATGTCGTGCCTGGCCCCCACCGCGAGCGGCGCGTCGGTCCCCGGGGCCGAGCTGTTGGCGTGGAGCGATCTCGCTGCCGTCGGGGTGAGCCTCACCGAGGTGCACCGCCGAGCGGCCTTCTCCGGCACCGACGAGCTCCTGACCTCGCTCAAGCCCGCCCTGCTCCGCCTGGCGTTGCAGCGCGGCTTCGACACGGCCGTGTGGCTCGACGCCGACTCCGAGCTCCACGGTGACCTCTCACCCCTCCTCGACGCCGCGGCCGGCGAGGGGCTGGCCCTGGTCCCCCGGGTCCGAGCTCCGCTCCCGGACGACGGACGGCGCATCGACGACGCCTCGCTGCTCACCGAAGGGTTGGTCGACCCCGGCTGCGTGGCCGTCACCAGCGCCGCCGACGAGCTGCTCGCGTGGTGGGAGGCCCGTGCCCGACGGGACTGCCTGCTCGACCCGCCGGGCGGACTCCTGCTCGACCGACGCTGGCTCGAGGCCCTCGTGGTGTTCGGGGCCCGGTTGGTCACCGATCCTGGAGTCGGGGTGAGCTACGTCAACCTCCACGAGCGCCGGTTGGACGGGTCCGTCGAGACCGGCTGGACGGTCGACGGGGAGCCGTTGCACGTCGTCGACTTCGGCGGTTTCGATCCGCAGCGACCGTGGTTGCTGTCGGCGCACCAGGGCGACCGTCCCCGGGTGCGGCTGTCGGACGCTCCGCCCCTGCGGGCGCTCCTGGCCGGCCGGCTCGACGCCCTGACGGCCGCGCAACGGTCCCTTCCCTCACCCCCTGCCCCTTGGCCGTTGGCCACGGCGGCCTGCGGCCTCGACATCGACCAGCGTCAGAGGAGCACCTACCGCCGAGAGCTCCTCGCCGCCGAGGCGGCAGGGACAGCACCTCCGCCGGACCCGTTCGACGACCGCGATCCCGACGCCTATCGCAGGTGGCTCGCCGAACCCGTGGGCGGCACCATCGAGCATCCCCGGAGCCGATGGGGGCAGAGCCTGCTCGACGAGCGGATCGACCTGCGCATCACCTTCCCGCACCCCGACGGTGCCGATGCCGCTCGCTTCCACGCGTGGCTGCAGGAGTGGGCACCCCCGGAGGGAGCCGAGCACGGGCTCATCGCGGCAGGGGTGGAGCCCGACCCCCGACCGCAGCCCGTACCGGGATGCAACGTCGTCGGGTTCCTCGGACTCGACCGCGGCGTCGGGCAGGCCGCCCGCGCCCTGGGCACCGCCGTGGAGGCCGCTGGGTTCCCGGTCCACCGCCTCGACCTCCCCGACCCCGGTCTCCCCCCCGGGCGGCGTGCCCTCGAGGTCGACGTCGGCCCCTACGACGTCAACCTCCTCTCGGTGAACCCGAACGAGGTCGCCCTGCTCGCCGCCAGCGCGGCGCATCGACCGATACTGGAGGACCGCCGCAACATCGGCCTGTGGTTCTGGGAGGTGGACCGGCTGCCGGAGTTCATGGTCCCGGCGTTCGATGTCGTGGACGAGATCTGGGTGGCGAGCCGCTACAACCAGGAGCTCTTCGCCGCCTGGACGGAGACCCCGGTCGAGGTCTTCCCTCACCCGGTGCTGCCCGGCGGGCCCACCCACCTCACCCGGGCCGATCTGGGCCTCCCGGAGGGCTACCTCTTCGGCTTCTTCTTCGACCACCTGTCGATCATGGAGCGCAAGAACCCGGTCGGGTTGGTCGAGGCCTGGAAGCGAGCGTTCGCGCCGACAGATGGTGCGGCACTGGTCCTCAAGTCCATCAACGGCCAGCATCGGGCCACCGACGTCGAGCGGTTGCGCCTCGCCATCGGCGACCGCGACGACATCGTGGTCATCGACGATCACCTCTCCGGGACGGCGATGCGGGCCCTGTACGCGTTGATCGATGCCTACGTCTCGCTGCACCGTTCCGAAGGGTTCGGCCAGACGCTGGCCGACGCCATGGCCCACGCCAAGCCGGTGATCGCCACCGGGTACTCGGCCAACCTCGACTACATGCACGCCGACAACGGCTATCTGGTCTCCTGGACCCCCACGCCGGTCGGCGACGGTTCGTGGCCGTACCCGCCCGAGGCGACATGGGCCGAGCCCGACATCGACGAGGCGGCCGCATGGATGCGCCACCTGTTCGAGAACCCCGACGACGGTCGAGCCAAGGGTGAGCGCGCCCGGCGCGACATCCTCGCCGGGTACTCGTTGGCGCGATCGGCGGCCTTCGTGGCGGCCACTCTGGGGAAGGTGTGGTGAATGGGTGACCCCGAGAACGACCTTCGGCGTCAGCTGAACGAAGCCTTGGACCTGCTCGAACGGCGCGACGCCGAGCTCGAGCATCAGCGCCGCGCGCTGGAGGCCACCGCGGGGCGGTTGGCCGAGTGCGTGGAGCGCCGGCGCCTCGCCGAGGCCAGAGTGGTCGAGGTCGAGGCCGAGGCCGAGCGGCAGCGACGGCTGGCGGAGGAGCCCCTCGGACTCCTCGAGCTCGGGGTTCGGGCCCGCCAGATCGTGGAGGTGCGCACGCTGACGTGGTTGCGGGCCCAGGCGGCGCGCCTGCCCGAGCCGATCGCCGACGGGCTGCGCCGGGTCGTCGGGCTGCTCCGGCGCTCAGCTGGCTGACGCCGGCCCGGTCTCGCGACGACCAGGTCGGGCGCTCAGCGTCTGGTCAGCGCACGACCGCGGTTGACGAGCCGGCGGGCGAGGAGCTCGAGCCCGCCCTCCTGGCGGGCCCGCTTGGCCCCCCGCAGAGACCCCACCGCGGCGCGGACGATCCGCTCGACGAGCCCGACGGGCGCAGGCTGCTTCTCCACCGGCTGCTGCGACCAGGCGTCGGGTGATCGCCCGGCGCTGCGGCAATAGCTGGCGAGGGGCTCGAGCACGTCGCTCCAGCGCATCTCGGAGGCCAGCTGCAGCGACGCGGTGCGGCAGGAGTCTCGGAACTCCACGTCGGTCAGGGTGGTGAGCAGGGCCTCGCTGAGCGCCTCCACGTCCTCGGGTGGGACCGTGATGCCGAGACCTCGCTCGTGGATGATCCCGGCGAGCGTGTCGCCTTGGGTGGACACCACGGGCAGCCCGCACCAGAGGTAGTCGAGGATGCGGGTGCGGAAGCTGAAGGCCGTCTCGACGTGCTCGAAGTGGGTGCTCACACCGAGGTCCGCGTCGAGGAGGTGGTTCTGACGTTCGTCGTAGGGCACCCAGCCCTCGTTGAAGAAGACGTGGGTGCCGTTGATGCCCAGGGCGTCGGCCAGGGCGCGGGCCTCGACGGCGACCCGCATCTGGGGCACGTCCGGGTTGGGGTGCTTGGTCCCCATGAACACCAGGCGGACCTCGGGCAGCGTGTGACGGATCCGATCGACGGCCTCGATGAGCGTGAGCGGATCGAACCAGTTGTAGATGCCACCGCCCCAGATGATGACCTTGTCGTCCTTGCCGATGCCGGGCACGACGCCGCGGATGCCCGGGCCGGTGCGCCGAGGCGGATCGTCCTCGACGCCGAAGGGGACGACCGCGAGCAGCGAACGCAAGCTCTCGTCGGCCTCGTAGACGTAGGGGTTCACCCGCTGGAGGGCCGAGAGCTGCCCGAGCCAGAAGTCCCGCTGCTTCTCGCTGGCGCACAGGAAGAAGTCGCCCCGCCGGATCTGCTCGTTCAACACCCGGACGGTGTGCCCGATCGCGTCGGAGCGCTGGGCCAGGGGCAGGTCCCGGAACTGCTCGAGCTGCTCGAGGTGGAACGGGTCGTAGAGGTCGGCGACGATGATGCGGTCGGTGTGCACCACCCAGGGGTGCTCGTCGAGGAGGAACCCCTGGAACACGATGACGTCGGCCCACCCGACCATCTCGTGGAGGCTGGCGTCGTCGAAGTGCTCGACGGAGAAGTCCGGGTGGCTGATCTCGCACCGGGCCTTGGTGACGAGCCGGACCTCGTGCTCCCGGCTCAGGGTCTTGGCCATGTGCCAGACGCGGATGGCCGGCCCGGCCATCGCCGGGCGCAGCGTGTCGCCCGTGGCGATGAGGATCCGGCGCCGTTCGGCGAAGACCTGATCGGCGCCGAAGGCCTCGGCCACCGGCCGGAAGACGTCGTGGAACGACGCCTCGGCGAGGTTCGGCTGGAGGGGGAGGCGGAACAGGCGGGTGATCTCGGCATCCGGTCGCAGGCGCTGCGCCTGGATCTCCGCCCGCTGGCGCCGCAGGTCGGGGAGGGCCTCGGTGAAGGCGTCGACGGCGGACAGGTGGGCCAGCGCGGCAGGGGGGGTGCCGATGGCCGGCTCGAGGGCGACGGGGGGCGACACCTCCATGTCGAGGCCGTGGCGGTCGATGCCCCCGAGCGTGGTGGCCCGGCGCACGGCGAGCAGGAGGGCGGCCGGCAGCACCCGACGCAGGTTGGCGTCGTCGTAGTTCTTGTAGACGGTGAACAGAGCGTTGCGCTGCAGGAGGAACTGCTCGTAGGCCGGATCGATCGACGTCATCGAGGCGTGGTGACGGTGGTAGACGAGCGAGGTCGGCTCGTAGACGACCCGCAGGCCGGCCAACCAGGTCCGCCAACCGAGGTCGACGTCCTCGAAGAACATGAAGTACCGCTCGTCGAACCCGCCGAGCCGATCGAACACGTGGCGGGGCATCACCATCGCCGCACCGGAGGCGAAGAGGACGTCGTGAGGGCGGTCGAACTCCGGTCCGTCGTCGGCGCCCACGTGGAGCTTGTAGGCCTGCCCGTCGAAGGCCATGGCGGCGGCCGCGAAGTCGATGGTGCGGCCCTCCCAGTCGAGGACCTTCGACGCGATGATGCCGATGCTGGTGTCGTTGCGCAGGCGGTCGACGGCCGCCGTCACCCATCGCGGGTCCGGCCGGGCGTCGTTGTTCAAGAAGGCCACGAACTCGCCCGACGAGCTCGCCACCCCGAGGTTGCAGCCTCCGGCGAAGCCGAGGTTGCGCTCTGCGGGGACCACGCGAGCGCTCGGGCACGCCTCGCGGAGCGTGTCCGCCTCCGCCGCACCGGGCGAGTTGTCCACGACGACGATCTCGAGACGGTCGGCCGGCCAGTCGAGCTCCAGGAGCCCCTCGACCGCAGTGGTGGTGTCCGCCGCCGCTCGGTAGTTCACCAGGACGACGGAAACCGTCGAGTCGCTCATCTGCACCTTCCGCCGGACCATGGACGCGTACACCGACGGACGCACCCTAGTGGGCCCTCTGCGCCCCGATGACGCCGCGAGAGGCGGGGCTCGGTTCGTTGCGCGTGGTGCCTCAACGCCCGCCGAAGCTGTCGAGGAGGCGGCGGGCGGCCACGGTGGGGGACACCCGGCCGGAGGCCACGTCGGCTTCGACCGCACCCACCAGACCGGCCACGGTGGGGTCGGCGCGGAACCGGTCGATCAGCGCATCGGAGATCTCGCTCCACAGCCAGGCGGTGGCCTGGCGGGCGCGGGCGTCGTCGAGCTCTCGGGAGCTGCGCACGGCGGTGTCGAAACGGTCGATCGCGTCCCACACGTCGTCGACGCCGCTGCCGGTGAGAGCCGAGCACGCCAGCACCTCGGTGGCCCAGCTGTGCCACTTCGGGCGCAACAGGTGCACGGCGGCCGCGTAGTCGGCCCGGGTGCGACCCGCGGCGGAGGCCAGATCGCCGTCGGCCTTGTTGACCACCACCAGGTCGGCGAGCTCCATGATGCCCCGCTTGATGCCCTGCAGCTCGTCGCCGCCGCCGGGGGCCACGAGGAGCAGGAAGAGATCGACCATGTCGGCCACCGCCACCTCGGACTGGCCGACTCCGATGGTCTCGACGATCACCACGTCGAACCCGAAGGCCTCGCAGAGCAACATCGCTTCGCGGGTGCGGCGGGCCACCCCTCCGAGCTGGCCGGCGCCGGGGGAGGGCCGGATGAACGCATCGGCGCGACGAGAGAGCTCGCCCATGCGGGTCTTGTCGCCGAGGATGGACCCACCGGTGCGCCGGCTCGACGGGTCGACCGCCAGCACCGCCACGCGGTGGCCTTCGTCGATGACGTGGGTGCCGAGCGCCTCGATGAAGGTGGACTTGCCCACCCCGGGGGGGCCGGAGATGCCCACCCGGCGGGCCCCCCCGGTCTCCGGGGCCAACGTGTCGAGCACCTCGTCGGCCACCGTGCGGTGATCAGCCCGCGTCGACTCGGCCAGGGTGATGGCCCGGGCCAGGGCCCGTCGATCTCCGCCCCGGATGCCTTCGACGAGGCGGCCGGGGTCGGGGATCGGGACGGTCACGACGGGGAGGCGCTCAGGCGCTCAGACGGCCGGGCGGCCGTCGGAGAGCAACGCCAGGACCTTGCGGGCCGCGGCAGGGATCTTGGTGCCGGGGCCGAAGATGGCGGCCACCCCGGCCTCGGTGAGCATGGGGTAGTCCTGCGGGGGGATGACGCCTCCGCACACCACGAGCGTGTCGCCGGCTCCGGCCTTGTCCAACTCCTCGATGAGCTGGGGCACCAGCGTCTTGTGGCCCGCGGCCTGGCTGGAGACGCCCACCAGGTGCACGTCGTGCTCGACGGCGTCGCGGGCCGCTTCCGCCGGGGTCTGGAACAGCGGGCCCATGTCGACGTCGAAGCCCAGGTCGGCGAAGGCGGTGGCGATGACCTTGGCACCCCGGTCGTGCCCGTCCTGGCCCATCTTGGCCACCAACATGCGGGGTCGACGGCCTTCGGCCTCGGCGAAGGCGGCGATCTCCTTCTGGAGCGCCAGGAAGTCCTCGTCCTCCTCGTAGCCTTCGCTGTACACGTTGGAGATGGTACGGACCTCGGCGGTGTGGCGGCCGAACACCGCCTCCATCGCATCGGAGATCTCGCCGAGCGTGGCCCGGGCCCGGGCGGCCTCGATGGCCAGGGCCAGGACGTTGCCGTCGCCCTTGGCCCCTTCGGCGAGCGCATCGAGGGCGGCTCGGCAGGCCTCGTCGTCGCGGCTGGCCCGGATCTGCTCGAGCTTGGCGATCTGGCCCTCACGCACCTTGGTGTTGTCGATGTCGAGGACGTCCACCATCTCCGGGTCCTCGGGGACGTACTTGTTGACGCCCACGACGACGTCCTCACCCCGGTCGACGCGTGCCTGCCTCCGGGCGGCCGACTCCTCGATGCGGAGCTTCGGCATGCCGGTCTCGACGGCCTTGGTCATCCCGCCCAGCTCCTCCACCTCGCAGATGAGCTCCCAGGCGGCGTCGACGAGGTCGTTGGTGAGCGCTTCGACGTAGTAGCTGCCACCGAGCGGGTCGACGGTGCGGGTCACGCCGGACTCGTCCGCGATCACCAGCTGGGTGTTGCGGGCGATGCGGGCGCTGAAGTCGGTGGGCAGGCCGAGCGCCTCGTCGAAGGCGTTGGTGTGAAGGCTCTGGGTGCCGCCGAGCACCGCGGCCATGGCCTCGATGGTGGTGCGCACCACGTTGTTGTACGGATCGGACTCGGTGAGCGAGACGCCGGACGTCTGGCAGTGGGTGCGCAGCATCAGCGACTTCGGGTTCTTCGGGTCGAACTCCGACATGACCCGATGCCACAGCACCCGGGCGGCGCGCAGCTTGGCGACCTCCATGAAGAAGTCCATGCCGATGGCGAAGAAGAACGACAGGCGCCCGGCGAAGGCGTCGACGTCGAGGCCGTTGGCCAGCGCAGCCCGCACGTACTCCTTGCCGTCGGCGATGGTGAAGGCCAGCTCCTGCACCGCCGTGGCGCCGGCTTCTTGCATGTGGTAGCCGGAGATCGAGATCGAGTTGAACTTCGGCATGTCGGTGGCCGTGAAAGCGATGATGTCGGCCACGATCCGCATGCTGGGCTCGGGCGGATAGATGTAGGTGTTGCGGACCATGAACTCCTTGAGGATGTCGTTCTGGATGGTCCCGGCCAGCACCGAGCGGTCGACGCCCTGCTCCTCGCCGGCCACGACGAACATGGCCAGCACGGGGATCACGGCCCCGTTCATGGTCATCGACACGCTCATCTTGTCGAGCGGGATGCCGTCGAACAGGATCTTCATGTCCTCCACGGAATCGATGGCCACCCCGGCCTTGCCCACATCGCCCACCACCCGGGGGTGGTCGGAGTCGTAGCCCCGGTGGGTGGCGAGGTCGAAGGCGACGGACAGGCCCATCTGGCCCGCGGCGAGGTTCCGGCGGTAGAAGGCGTTGGACTCCTCCGCGGTGGAGAAGCCGGCGTACTGGCGCAACGTCCACGCCCGGCCCGTGTACATCGTCGCTCGCACACCCCGGGTGAAGGGGGCGAAGCCCGGGAGGGTGTCGGTGGACAGCTCCGCGACGTCCTCCGCGGTGTAGAGGGGCTTGACCTCGATGCCCTCGGGGGTCGTGGTGACCAGCGTCGACGGGTCGGCGCCCTTCAGGTCCTTGCTGGCGGCTGCCCTCCAGTCGTCGAGGGTGGGCGCAGCGGTCTCGGAGGTCTCGGCGTCGTTGCTCACGGTCTCGCAGCCTAAGAGGCGGGCCCGGCAGGTGTCATGTCCATGGCGGCGCGGGGCCCCGCGGTGCGGCCGGGTCGCTGGCGCTCCCATCGGCCGCCTGGGTGGGCGCCGGGGTGGGGTGGTTCTCGTGGGGGGGCATGGTGGTCGGATCAGCGTGGCGCGCGGTGGCGTGGGCTGGAACGCTGGGCTGGTGGACGACCCGCCGATGCCCGAGCCGGTGCTGCGCTTCGAGGGGGTGCACGTGACGGCCGCGGACGGCAGCGAGATCCTTCGCGGGGTGGACCTCGACGTGTTCGAGGCGCGCCTCACGGTCCTGGCCGGTCCCTCGGGGTCGGGCAAGTCCACCCTGCTGCGCCTCGCCAACCGCCTCGAGGTCCCCTCGGCGGGACGGGTGCTCGTCGGCGGGCTCGACACCGCCGGCACCGACCCGCTGGCCCTGCGGCGCCGGGTCGGGATGGTGTTCCAGCGGCCCACGCCCTTCCCCGGCAGCGTGCGCGACAACCTGGCCGTGGCCGCGCCCACCGCTCCCGCCGAGGAGCTGGCTCGGGCCCTGGAACGGGTGGGCCTCCCGGTCTCGCTGCTCGAACGGGGCGCCGACGACCTCTCCGGCGGCGAGGCCCAGCGGATGTGCCTGGCCCGCACGCTGCTGACCCGACCGGACATCGTGTTGATGGACGAGGTCACGTCATCGCTCGACCCGACCTCCCGCAACGGCGTGGAGGACCTGGCCCGGCGCCTGGTCGACGACGGGATCACCGTGGTGTGGGTCACCCACGACCTGCGCCAGGCCCGCCGCATCGCCGACGAGGTCGTGGTGCTGGTCGACGGCCGGCGGGCCGACGACGACGAGCGGCGCCGCTACCTGGACCAGGACGACCCGGGGGAGGCGCCCGAAGGCCCGGGAGGCTCGCCCGGAGACGCGGGAGAGGCGGCATGAGCTCGACGGCGGCCATCGGCGTCGGCGGGCTGGCGGCCTCGCTCGTGCTGGTGGCGGTGGCGCTCGGCCTGTCGGGCTGGCAGCGGCTCGGGCTCAACCGTTCGATCCTGTGGGCGTCGGCCCGGGCCGGTGTGCAGCTGCTCGCGGTCGGCGCCGCCCTGGTCCTCGTCCTCGATCCGGATGCCCCGCTGGCCTGGTCCTGGCTGTGGGTGGTCGGCATGGTCGTGTTCGCCGGGGTCACCGTGCGCAATCGGGCCCGGGAGGTGCCCGGCCTGGCCGGGCTGGCGGTGCTGGCCATGGCCGTGGTGGTGATCGTCAGCCTGAGCGTCGTGTTCGGGCTGGAGATCTTCCCCATGGAGGGACGCACCATCGTCCCTCTCGCCGGGATGATGATCGGCAACTCGATGACCGCCAGCGTCATCGTCGCCCGTCGCATCGTGGGCGAGCTGGCCGACAAGCGCGACGAGGTGGAGGCTCGCCTGGCGCTCGGGCAGCCATGGCCCGAGGCAGCCCGACCCTACGTCCGCGCCGCCCTGCGAACCGCGTTGGTGCCCCAGATCGAGTCCACCAAGGCCGTGGGGCTGGTGTTCCTCCCCGGAGCGATGACCGGCCTCATCCTGGCGGGGGTCGACGCCGGTGACGCCGTGCTGGTGCAGCTGGCGATCATGTACCTGATCCTCGGATCGGTGGCCTGCAGCGTCACCGTCATCGGCCTGGGGCTGACCCGGCGCCTGTTCACCCGCGACCACCGCCTGGTCCCCCTCGCCCGGGTCGCCAGCTGAGCACCCGGGCCTCGCGGGCTCCTCGGCCGCATCCGGGCCTCGCGGGGGCGGTCCGACAGCGGTGGTGCCGCCAGTAGCCTCTCGCCCATGGCCAAACGCTTCGTGATCATCGGTGGGGGACCGGCGGGCAACACCGCGGCCACCCACGCGGCCCGACTCGGTGCCGAAGTCACGATGATCGAAAAGGACGTGGTCGGCGGAGCCGCCCACCTCTGGGACTGCATCCCGTCCAAGGCCATGATCGCCACCGGCGGGGCGTTGGCGCGACTGAGCAAGGCCGAGGGCATGGGCCTGCGCAACGTCAGCGCCGAGCTCGATTTCGACGCCCTCGCCGAACGCATCCGCTCGATCGAGGAGCGCCTCGAGACCTCCGGCGTCGAGCTGTTGGAGAGCCAAGGCGTCCGCATGGTCGAGGGCGCCGGCCGGCTGGTGGGGCCCAACCAGGTGGTCGCCGAGACGGCCGCCGGTCCCCTCGAGATCGAGGCCGACACCGTGGTGCTCTCCACCGGCAGCCGCCCCCGGATCCCCGACTGGGCCTCCATCGACGGCACGCGGGTGCTCACCACTCGCGACGCGTACCCGCCGCCCCAGCTCCCCGAGCACCTCGTCGTGGTCGGCTCCGGAGTCACCGGCGTCGAGTTCGTGCACATGTTCTCGTCGTTCGGCTGCCAGGTCACCCTCATCGTGAGCCGTCAACAGGTACTGCCCAACAAGGACCCCGAGGTCGCGGCCGCCCTCGAGGACGACTTCATCGCCCGAGGGGTGCGGCTCTACAAAGGCGCCCGTGCGGTGGGCATCGACACCGACGACGACGGGGTCACGGTGCAGTGCGACGACGGCCGCAAGGCGCAGGGATCCCACGTGCTGTTGGCCATCGGCTCGGTCCCCAACTCCGAGACGCTCGGTCTCGACGCCGCCGGCGTCGAGCAGCGCGACGGCTACGTGGTCGTGAACCACAACTGCCAGTCGTCGGTTCCGAACATCTACGCCGCCGGCGATCTCTCGGGCAAGCTCCCGCTGTCATCGGTCGCCTCCATGCAGGGCCGCAAGATCGCCGAGCACGCCATGGGCCTGCACGGCGGAGCCCACCGCCACCTCGACTACGACAAGGCCGCCTCGGCCATCTTCACGGTGCCCGAGATCGCCGACGTGGGCCTCGCCGAGGCCGACGCCTTCGCCGAGGGACGCAAGATCCGGGTCACCAAGGTGCCGTTCTCGGCCAACGCCAAGGCGCTCATCGAGAACGACCCCCGAGGGTTCGTCAAGATCATCTCGGACCCGGCCACCGGAGTGATCCTGGGTGGTTCCATCGTGGGCCGCCGCGCCGCTGAGCTCATCTCGGTCATCGCCCTCGCCGTCACGGCCGGTCTGCGGGTGCACGACATCTACGAGAGCCTGCTGGTGCACCCGACGCTCGCCGAGGCCCTTTCCGACGCCGCCGAGTGAGAGGGTGGCGGTGTGGCTGATGGCGAAGAGCACCGCGACGTCGGGGTGCCACCCGTGACGTCCACCTCCTCGCGGCGAGTGCCCGGGCCCGAGGACTTCCCGGCGCGGGGCCCAAACGCCCTGGCCGCGCCCGGGCCCCGCTTCGGTGCCCGAGGCCTCGATCTCCTGCTGGTGGCCGTCCCGGCCCTCATCGTGGCCTCCTTCTCGGTGTCGGAGATCGAGGGGCAGGTGCAGGTCGACCTGCCCTCGTGGTTGCCCTGGCTCGTGCTGGGAGTGGGCCTCGTCTACGAGGTCGTGACCGTGGCGTTGTGGGGCCGTACCGTTGGCAAGTGGCTCTTCGGGCTCCGTGTGGCTCGCTACACCGACGGACAACGCCCCAAGCCCGACCAGGCTCTGCTGCGGGCCTTGCTCCCGTGGGCGGCGTACGCCGTCCCGGTGCCGTTCTCCGGGGCCATGCTGCTCGCCGTGTGGTTCACCGGGATCGGTGGGGGGGCGCTGCACCGGGGGCTGCCGGACCAGGCCGGCGGCACCATCGTGGTCGCCACCCGTTGATCGTCGTCCCCGGCTGAGGGTCGCCATCGACCGAACCGCGGCGGTGGTGTCCCGCCCGGACGCGACGGAGGGCCGGCCCCCGGGGCCGGCCCTCCGTCGCGCTCGTCTCGGTGCGAGGTGGCGGCTACTCGATGACGACGACGACGTCGCCGGAACCGACGGAGTCGCCCGCGGCCACCTTGATCTCCTTGATGGTGCCTGCCTTGTCGGCAGTGATGTTGTTCTCCATCTTCATGGCCTCGAGCACACACACGGTGGCGCCCGCTTCGACCTCCTGGCCGACCTCGACCAGGACCTTGACGATGGTGCCCTGCATCGGGACCGACACGGCACCGGACCCGCCGCCGGCGGCACCGGCACCCGAGCCGCCACCACGGCGGGCGCGGGCAGGAGCGGCCCCGGCGCCTGCCGCCCCGGCGGCGACGACGGCGCCGGCCTGGGACTCGGGGATGTACATCTTGACCGAGAAGCGCTTGCCGTTGACCTCGACGTCGACGTCGCGCTGGACCTTGGTCTCGCCGTCCTCGCCGGAGCCAGTGGCGCCCCCGGTGACGCCGGTGAGGTCGAGGACGTCCTCGACCCACTTGGTGGAGTGCGTGGCCGCCACGAAGTCCGGGTGCTCGAGGATGGCGATGTCGGCGGGGATGGTGGTGGCGATGCCGTCGATGCGGAACTCGCGCAGGGCCCGCAGGGTGCGCAGGATGGCCGTCTCGCGGTCGGCGCCCCAGCAGATGAGCTTGCCCACCAGGTTGTCGTAGTACTGGCTGACGGTGTCGCCCGACTCGTAGCCGCCGTCCCACCGGGTGCCGAAGCCGGCCGGCGGGACGATGGTCTCGATGTGGCCCGGGGACGGCAGGAACTTGCCCTCGGCCGGGTCCTCGGCGTTGATGCGGATCTCGATGGCGTGGCCGGAGAGCACGATGTCGTCCTGGCCGAACGAGAGCTTCTCCCCGGCGGCGACGCGCAGCTGCTCGGCCACCAGGTCGAGGCCCGACACCATCTCGGTGACGGGGTGCTCGACCTGCAGGCGGGTGTTCATCTCGAGGAAGAAGAACTCGCCGTCCTGGTACAGGAACTCGACGGTGCCGGCGTTGTAGTAGCCGCAGGCCTTGGCCACCTTGACGGCGGCCTCGCCCATGGCCTGGCGGATCTCGGCCGGGAAGGCCGGAGCCGGGCTCTCCTCGACCAGCTTCTGGTGACGGCGTTGGGCGGAGCAATCGCGCTCGGCCACCCACACCACGTCGCCGTGGGTGTCGCCGATGATCTGCATCTCGATGTGGCGGGGCCAGGTCAGGTACTTCTCGACGTAGCACTCGTCGCGGCCGAAGCCCTTGAGCGCCTCGCTCTGCGCCGAGTTGAAGGCCTCCTCGGCCTCCTCGGCCGAGCGCACGACCCGCATGCCGCGCCCGCCGCCGCCGTAGGCGGCCTTGATGGCGACCGGCCACCCGAACTCCTCGCCGAAGTCGACGACCTCGGTGTGGGAGGTGAGGAACTCGGACGTACCCGGTACGCCGGCCACCCCGGCGGCTTCGGCCGCCTTGCGGGACGAGACCTTGTCGCCCATGACCTCGATGGCCTCGGGCGGCGGGCCGACGAAGGCCACGCCTCGTTCGGTGATGGCCCGGGCGAAGTCGGTGTTCTCCGAGAAGAACCCGTAGCCGGGGTGCACCGCATCGGCGCCGGAGCGCTCGATGACGTCGAGGATGGCCTCGGTGTTGAGGTAGCTCTCGGCGGCGCTCTGGCCTCCGAGGGCGTAGGCCTCGTCGGCGAGGCGGACGTGTAGGGCATCTCGGTCGAGATCGGAGTACACGGCCACCGTGGCGATGCCCATCTCTTGGCATGCACGGATGACGCGTACGGCGATCTCGCCGCGGTTGGCGATGAGGACCTTGTTGAGCACGCCATATGGTGGCATGTGTGAAGGGGTCCTCCGCCACATCGAGACTCGAGGGCACTCGTTTCGGGGAGGTCCGGTGGGTCGACGAGACCGGTTCGACCAACGCCGACCTGCTCGCGGCAGCGGCAGAGGGCGCTCCCGACGGCCTCGTGCTGGTGGCCGATCATCAGACCGCGGGCCGGGGCCGACTCGACCGCACGTGGAGCGCCCCGGCGGGGGCGTCGCTGTTGGTCTCGGTGTTGCTGCGCCCGACGATGGCTGCCGGCGATGCCCATCTGCTGACCACCGCCGCCGGTGTGGCCGCGGTCGAGGCCTGTCGTCAGCTCGACGGCATCACGCCGGGCTTGAAGTGGCCGAACGACCTGGTGGTGCTGGCCGGTCACCGCTTCGCCGGCCGCAAGCTGGGAGGGATCCTCGCCGAGGCCCGCCTGAAGGGTCCCGACGTCGAGGCCGTGGTCGTGGGCATGGGCCTGAACGTCGAGTGGCCGTTCGACCTCCCGCCGGAGCTGGTCGACGTCGCCGTGGCCCTCAACCACGTCAGCGGGCGTGCGATCGACCGAGAGGACCTGCTGGTGGCGTGGCTCACCCGTCTGGACGCCGTGCTCGCCGACCTCGACGAACCGGACGGCCGCGTGCGGCTGCTGGAGTCGGTGCGCCGGGTCTCGGCCACCATCGGCCGGCCCGTGCGGGCCGAGCTGCCCGACGGCACCGCCGTCGAGGGGACGGCGGTCGACGTCGCCGCCAACGGACACCTGGTCGTCAGCCCCTCCGACGGCGGCCCGCCGCTCGAGATCGCGGTCGGCGACATCGTGCACCTCCGTCAGCGGTGAAGGCGGCGGGCGGCGGGGTCGCCGACGCCGCCTCGCACCTCACCAGTCGGTGACGAGGTCCTGGTCGACCGCCCGGTCGTAGGCCTCCCGGGCCGCGAGGGTGAGGGGGCCACCCACCGACGGCACCGGGTGGGCGTCGACGATCGACACAGGGACGACGCCGCGGGTCGCCGAGGTCACGAAGACCTCGTCGGCGTCGTGCAGCACGGCGATGGGGAGGTCGTGCTCCGTCGCCAGCCCCGCCTCGAGCACGACGTCGCGTACCGTGCCGGCCAGGCAGCCGGTGTCGAGGCCGGGGGTCGCCAGACGCCCGTCGACGGCGACGAAGACGTTGGCGGTGACCGCCTCGCTCAGCCGGCCGGTCGTGTCGGCCAGGATCGCCTCGTCGGCTCCCATGCGGCTCGCGTGGTCGAGCAGCGCGACGCCTTCGCCGTAGCTGGTGGACTTCACCCCGGCCAGCACGGATCGTTCGTTGCGGGCCCACCTCACGGTGCAGGCCGTGATCGAGGTGGGCGTCGGGCCGGTGTCGGCGGCGGCCACCACCGTCGTGAGGGGGCCGGGTGAGCGGCGGGGGCCGAGGGGGCCCGGTCCGCTGGTCACCGTGAGCCGCAGCCGGGCATCCGGCCCGGCCCGATGGGCCAGCACCGCCTCGGCGCCGGCCCGCAGCTGCTCGTCGAGTGCCAGCGCCGCGCCATCATCGTCGGGGTCCTCGAGGCCGACGACCTGCAGCCCGTGGTGGAGCCGGCGCAGGTGGCGGGTCCAGAAGACCGGTCGGCCGCGGGCGACGCGGATGGTCTCGAACACGCCGTCGCCGACGGTGAACCCGCGGTCGAGGGCAGCGATGCGGGCTCCGGCCTCGTCGCCCAGAGAACCGTCGACCCATACGACCGGGGGCGGAGGGCTCATGTCAGGCCCGGGCCGGGACGGGGGCCGACACCACGTCGAGGAGCCGCCGGGCCTTGAGCTCGGTCTCCTCCCATTCGCCGTCGGGGGTCGAGTCCCAGGTGATCCCCCCGCCGGTGCCCAGGCAGAGCCGCCCGTCGTCCACGAAGAACGTGCGGATGGCCACGTTGAGCGACCCGCGGTCGTGGTCGGCGTCGACCCAGCCGACCGAACCGCAGTACACGTTGCGGGGCACCGGTTCGAGGCGGGCGATGTGCTCGAGCGCCGCCAGCTTGGGGGCGCCGGTGACCGAGCCCGGCGGGAAGGTGGCGTCGAGGAGGGCGGCCCACCCGACACCGGCGCGGAGCCGCCCTTCCACGGTGCTGACCAGGTGGACCAGGCCCGGGTGCTCCTCGCGGCCGAGCAGCAACGGGACCGAGATCGAGCCGGGTCGGCAGACCCGTCCGAGGTCGTTGCGGACCAGGTCGACGATCATGACGTTCTCGGCGCTGTCCTTGGCCAGGAAGCCGTCGACGTGCTCGGCAGTGCCCTTGATGGGTGAGGACCACACCCGGTCGCCATCTCGGGCGAGGAAGAGCTCCGGGGAGGCGGAGGCCAACCTGACCCCGTGCGTGGGGAGCTCGACGATCGCCGCGTGTGGGGCGGGGTTGCCCGCGGCCAACGCTCCGCCCAGGGCCAGCATGGAGGCGTCGGCCGCCAGGGGGGCGGAGAGCCGGCGGGTGAGGTTGACCTGGTAGACGTCGCCGCGGCCGATGCCGGCACGGACGGAGGTCACGGCGCGGCGGAACCCGGTCTCGTCGAGCGAGCTGGTCCACCCGTCCCGCCGGGGCCCGCGCCATCGACGAGAGGACAGCTCGCCGGGGCGGAGGAGGCGCTGCTCGGCGAAGCGGGCCAGCAGCGGCGGACCCTCGAAGGGGGCGACGACCAGCCACCAACCGTGGCCGTCGAGGGCGTCGGGATCGTCGGTGACGTCGACGAGGCCGGTGGCGACCATCCCGCCGACGACGGCCACGGCATCGTCGAGGTGTCGGCCTGGGGCGCAGCGGGTCACCTCCGAAGCGTACGCGTGCGGGCCGCGACAGCTCCGGGCCGCCGGCGCCGCGCCCCGGGGGACCCCCTTGCGGCGACGGGCCGGTAGTACTCTCGCCGCCGTGCGCCGCCCCCACCGCACGTGGTCGCAGCGTCTGCTGCTCACGTTCAACTCGTTGCTCGTCATCGTGTGCCTCGTCGCCGCCGGCGGTCTGACCTGGACCTACGCCCAGGCGAGCGATCTGCCGCGCATCGATCTCGGTCGGGCCCTCTCCGAGCCGGTCGAGGGGGGTGAGCCCCAGAACGTGCTGCTCGTCGGCATCGACAACGGCGACGGCCTCGAGGAGGGGGACCCGGTGCTGTTCGGGCGCACCAGCTCGCTCAACACCGACACGATCATGGTCCTGCGCATCGACCCTCGCACCAAGGAAGCCGCCATCTTGTCCATCCCGCGGGACCTCTACGTCCCGCTGGCGGGCGGGGGACGCGATCGCATCAACGCGGCGTTGGCGCTGGGCGGTCCCGAGCGCCTGATCGAGACCATCCGCCTCAACTTCGACATCCCGATCAACCACTACGCCATGGTCGACTTCGCCGGCTTCCGGTCGCTCGTCGACGCCGTCGGGGGCGTGCCGGTCTACTTCCCGTGGGAAGCACGGGACCAGAAGACGGGGCTCTTCCAGTACGACCCCGGCTGCGTCACCCTCGATGCCGACCAGGCCCTGGCCTTCGCCCGCTCCCGGTCGTTCGAGATCAAGGTCGACGGTCGGTGGCGCACCGACCCGACGGGTGACTTCGGCCGCATCGATCGCCAGCAGCTGTTCATCACCGCGGCGCTCGAGAAGGCCGTCGCCCGTGGGGTGCGCAACCCGTTCGTGCTCCAGGACCTCATCGGCGTGGCCCAGCAGAACGTGACCCTCGACAGCGAGTACACGGTCTCCGACATCGTCTCGCTGGGCACGCAGTTCCGCGACTTCGACCCGCAGAGCCTGGCCACCTACCGGGTCCCGGGCGAACCGGTCTTCGTGGGGGCGGCGAGCGTCGTCGAGCTGAACGCGACCGCAGCCGAGCCGATCTTCGAGATCTTCCGGGGTGCAGCCCCACCCGAGCCCGAGGATCCGACCGGCGAGCCCGGCACCGAACCCGAGGCCCCGGCGGAGCCCGCGACCCCTGGGATCGGGGAGCCGAGCACCACGTCCACCACCACCAGCTACTCGTTCCTGCCCGAGGCGCCTCCTGGCGTCTCGTGCGGCTGACGAGCGGCCACCCACGACCGAAGGCGGAACTTCAGTGGACCAGACGATCGCGGTGATCGGGACCGGCTACGTCGGGCTCACCACGGGTGCGTGCTTCTCGAGCCTGGGGCACACGGTGGTGTGCGTCGACATCGACCCGGACAAGGTGGCGTCGCTGCAGCAGGGGCGGATCCCGATCCACGAGCCGGGGTTGGAGGAGATCGTCCGTGAGGGGATGGACGCGGGCCGGTTGCGCTTCACCACCGACGTGGGTGCCGCCACCGCGGACGCCCAGTTCGCATACCTGTGCGTGCCGACCCCGCAGGGGGCGGACGGTTCGGCCGACCTCACCTACCTGGAGGCGGCCGCCGAGCAGATCGCCCCGCACCTGCCGGCCGAGGCGGTGGTGGTCAACAAGTCCACGGTGCCGGTGGGATCGACCCGACGGGTGGAGCAGGCCCTGGGGCGGTCGGACCTCTACGTGGTGTCGAACCCGGAGTTCCTGCGCGAGGGCTCGGCGGTGCACGACTTCTTGAACCCGGACCGGGTGGTGATCGGTTCCGACGACCAGGGGGCGGCCATCCGGGTGGCCTCGTTGTACCTGGGGGTGCCGGCGCCGCTGATGGTCACCGACCCGGCGTCGGCCGAGACGATCAAGTACGCCTCGAACGCCTTCCTGGCCATGAAGCTGTCGTTCGTGAACGCGGTGGCGGCGCTGTGCGAGGCCCTCGGCGCCGATGCCGACGACGTGATGCTGGGCATGGGGTACGACACCCGAATCGGCAACAAGTTCCTGCGCCCCGGCCCCGGATGGGGTGGAAGTTGCTTCGAGGGCGCCGAGACCGTCCTCGTGCGCCGGGGCTGGCAGACGTCCCTCATCACCTTCGAGCAGCTTGCCTGCGAGGTGGAGTCCCGGGGGATCGCCGGTGTCGAGGTCCTGGCGTGGAACCCCGGGGACCCGGCCCCTGAGTTCTTCCCTGTGGCACAGCTCACGGTGCGTGACTACGACGGCGTGGTCGTCGACATCGTCACCAAGATGGGACGGCGCCTCACTGTGACCGCCGACCACCCGATGGTGGTCGGCGACGGCGTCGATCCCGAGCGCACCGGTCTGCGCCTGGCCGATGATCTCACCACCGATGACTGGCTCCCGATCGCCCAGGGAGCGCCCCTCGCGCCAGACCACTTCCTCATCCATGACCTGACCGCCACGTTGGGACACGCCGACCTCGATCCGTCACAGGTGATCTGTCGACTGTCCGCCGTCCAACGGCAGCGGCTTTTCGAGGTCGCCGACGAACTTCCCGCCGGGCGTCGGCGGGACGTGCTGCGCTCCGGCACCCTGCGCCTGGACGAGCTGGAGCGCCTGGGGATGGACGTCGACGGAGCACTGCTCGGCACGACGACGAACGGGACCTACGTGCCGGCCTTGGTGCCCGATGGTGACGAGCTGTGGTGGATGCTCGGCATCTACGCCGCCGAGGGCCACGTCACCCGGGACGGATCGCGGCGACGCGTAGCGTGCAGCTTCCATCCTCACCTGGAGCACGACCTGGTCGAGAGAGTGCGTGCCTACTGGGAAGGCCAGGGCGTGAAGGCCGAGGCCCGCCGGGTCTCGACGACGCGGCAGGTCGCCGTGAGCTCCCGAGTGCTCGCCGCATGGTTCGAGTCGGGCCTCGGGCTGGGGTCCACGAGCTACACGAAGCGGGTGCCCGACGTGCTGTGGGGGTTGCCCGAAAGCCGGCAGAAGGCGTTCCTTCGCGGACTCTGGGACGGCGATGGATCCTGGTCCTACGTCAACGGCGGGCCGAGCGTGTGTCTCGAGTACGGAACCGTCTCACGCGAGTTGGCGGACGGAATGCTCCGGCTGCTCGGTGGGCTCGGGATCGTGGCGCGGTTGAAGGTCGGTCGGTCCGCCAAAGCCACCACCGACGCGTACTTCCTCACCATCTCCGGAGCCGATCAGGTCGAGCAGGCCCTGTTCCTCGTCCCGGAAGGCGAGGCCTTCGAGATCCGTGCAGCCCTCGACCGCCAGGCCAAGCGCATCGCTCCCACGGGCTATCGCCGACTGGGCAAGGGGGCGGTGTGGGCCCGCGTCGCCCGCGTCGAAAGCCGGCACCACGTCGGGCCCGTCTACTCAATCGAGGTCCCTGGGCCGCACACCGTGGTCGCCACCGGCGGGTTGGTGGCGCACAACTGCTTCCCCAAAGACACCAGGGCGTTGCGGTTCATGGCCACCGAGGCGGGCTACGACTTCGACCTGCTCGACGCCGTGCTCAGCATCAACGACGCCCAGTTCGACCGGGTCGTGGCCAAGATCACCCAGGCCGCCGGCGGCACGGTCGACGGCGTGCGCATCGGGGTGTGGGGGCTGACCTTCAAGGCCAACACCGACGACCGCCGCGACTCCCCGGCCGTCGAGATCGTGCGCCGCCTGGTGGCCGCCGGCGCCGAGGTCCACGCCCACGACCCCACCGTCACCGGATCGCTTCCCGAGGTGCCCGAGGTGGTTGTCTGCGACGATGTCTACGCCCCCTGCCAGGGGGCCCGGGTCCTCGCCGTGCTCACCGAGTGGGACCAGTTCAAGTGGGTCGACCTCGACAAGGTCGCCGACGCCATGACCGATCGCCACGTCGTCGACGCCCGCAACCTCCTCGACCGCGGCGCCCTGCTGCGGCGGGGCTTCACCCACCAGGGCATCGGCCGGTAGGAGCACCGTGGCTCGCATCGTTGTCACCGGAGGCGCCGGGTTCCTCGGATCGCACCTCTCCGAGGCCCTGTTGGACCGCGGTGAGGAGGTCGTCGTGCTCGACAACCTCCTCACCGGATCGGTCACCAACATCGAGCACCTCTTCGGACGGCACGGGTTCACCTTCGTGCACCACGACGTGAGCACCTACATCTGGGTGCCGGGCCCGGTCGACGCGGTGATGCACCTGGCCAGCCCGGCGTCGCCCATCGACTACCTCGAGCTGCCCATCCAGACCATGAAGGTGGGCAGCCTCGGCACCCACAACGCCCTGGGCCTGGCCCGGGCCAAGGGGGCGCGCTTCTTCCTCGCCTCCACCAGCGAGGTCTACGGCGATCCCGAGGTCCATCCTCAGCCGGAGACCTACTGGGGTCGGGTGAACCCCATCGGGCCGCGGGGCGTCTACGACGAGGCGAAGCGCTTCGCCGAGGCCATCACCCTCGCCTACCACCGCGAGCACGACCTCGACGTGCGCATCGTGCGCATCTTCAACACCTACGGCCCGCGCATGCGGGCCCAGGACGGCCGGGTCGTGTCGAACCTGCTGGTGCAGGCCATCAAGGGCGAACCGCTCACCATCTACGGCGACGGCACGCAGACTCGCAGCTTCTGCTACGTCGACGACGAGATCCGGGGCCTGCTCGCCCTGCTCGACAGCGATCACACCGGACCGATCAACATCGGCAACGACGGTGAGTTCACGATGCTCGAGCTGGCCGAGCTCGTCCTCGAGGTCACCGGGTCCGGGTCGACGATCGAGCACCGCCCGCTGCCGGTCGACGACCCCACCCAGCGGCGGCCCGACCTCACCCTCGCCCGCACCTTGCTCGGCTGGGAACCGACCGTCGGGCTCCGCGACGGTCTGGAGCGCACCGCGGCACACTTCCGCCGGCAGCTGGGAGACGACGCCACCAGCGGTTGAGCCGGTCGGTGAGCCGGCCCGCGCCCACGGTCACCCCGGGCCCGGGGTGACCACCCCGCCGAGCAGGCTCAGATGGCGCGAGCCTCGGCTTCCTCGCGGTTGGCCAGGTACCAGTCGAGGGTGAGGCGCAGCCCCTCCTCGAACGAGGTGCCGGCCACGAAGCCGAAGCGGTCCCGGGCCCGGCTGCCGTCGACGCCCCGGCGGGGCTGGCCGTCGGGCTTCGAGGTGTCCCAACGGACCTCACCGGTGAAGCCGACCAGCTCGACGATGATGTCGACCAGATCGCGGATGGGGAGCTCCTGGTCGGCACCGAGGTTCACGGGCTCGCCGTCGTCGTAGAACTCGGTCGCCAGCAAGATGGCCTCGGCGGCGTCGTCGACGTAGAGGAACTCGCGGCTGGCCGAGCCCGTGCCCCAGACCTCGATGGCCTCGTCACCCCGTTCGGTGGCGTCGACGGTCTTCTTGATGAGGGCGGGGATCACGTGCGACACCGCCGGGTGGAACTTGTCGCGGGGCCCGTAGAGGTTGGTGGGCATCAGGTAGACGGCGCGTTGGCCGTACTGGGCGCGGTTGGCCTGGAGCTGCACCAGCTGGGCCAGCTTGGCGATCCCGTAGGGGGCGTTGGTCTCCTCCGGGTAGCCCTGCCAGAGGGAGTCCTCGGTGAAGGGCACCGGCGTGAACTTGGGGTACGAGCAGATGGTGCCGAGCATCACGGTCTGCTCGGTGTCGCGCCGGCGGGCCTCGTCGAGCACGTACGTGCCCATCAGGAGGTTGTCGAGGTAGAGGTCGGAGGGGCGGGCCATGTTGGCCCCGATGCCCCCCACCCGGGCGGCGAGGTGGATCACGAGGTCCGGCTCGACGTCGGCGAACATCGAGGCCACAGCGGTGCGGTCGCGCAGGTCGTAGTCGGAGCTGGTCGGGGTGACCACCGCCCGCGGCCCGCGGGTCTGGAGGCGGTCGACCACCGCTCGACCGAGGAACCCGTTGCCACCGGTCACCAACACGGTGCGGTCACGCCAGAACGCCGGATCGGGCTCGAACCCCGGAACAGGAACCATGGCCGCCACCCTACCGACGAGCCGGGGCCGTCCCGGGGCGTCCCGGCGGGCGTGGGAGACTCGCCCGTCGTGGACCGACCGCTACGGGTCGCGGTGACCCTCGAACAGTGCTGGCACAGCGTGCCGGGCGGCACGGCGCAGGCCGCGCTGGAGTCGGTGCGCGCCCTGCAGGTGCACGGGCAGGTGGCTCAGATCGGGGTGAGCGCCCGCCACCGCCACGATCCGGCGACGAGCTGGGTGCCGCCCATTCCGGTGGTGCCGCTGCCGCTTCCCCGCCTGGCGCTCTACGAGTCCTGGCACCGGCTGCGCCGCCCCCCGGTGCAGCGGGCCACCGGTCCGGTCGACGTGATCCACGCCACCGGGATGGCAGTGCCCCCGCCGTCGGCGCCGCTGGTGGTCACGGTGCACGACCTGGCCTTCACCCACGACCCCTCGCAGTTCACCCGGCGCGGCGTGGCGTTCTTCCGGCGGGCCATCGATCTGGCCCGGCGCGACGCCACCCTCGTCATGGCCCCGTCCCGGGCCACGCTCGACGAGTGCCGAGCGCAGGGCTTCGACCCCGATCGCCTCCGCCTGGTGCCCTGGGGCATCGAGCCCCGACCGGTCGCCGGGAGCGAGGTGGAGGCCTTCCGGGCCCGCCACGGCCTCGAGGGGCGCTACGTGCTGTGGGCCGGCACCATCGAGCCTCGCAAGAACCTCCCTGTCCTCCTCGATGCCTTCGCCGCCCTCGCCCGCCGCGACGTCACCTTGGTCCTGGCCGGCCCCCAGGGCTGGAACGAGGACCTGACGCCCCGCCTGGCGGCGCTGGGGGAGCGCGTGCGCCCGGTGGGCTTCCTCACCCAGGACGACCTGCGGGCGGCCTACGCCGGTGCCGACGTCTTCTGCTTCCCGAGCCGCCAGGAGGGCTTCGGCCTCCCCGTGCTCGAGGCCATGGCCCAGGGCACGCCGGTCGTGACGTCGGCCGGCACCGCCACCGCCGAGGTGGCGGGGGAGACGGGCGTCCTCGTGGACCCCGAGGACGTGGGCGGGCTGGGCGACGCGCTCGGCGGCCTCCTCGACGATCCCGACCGTCGGGCCCGGCTGGGCACGGCCGGTCACGACCGGGCCCGCGACCACTTCTCGTGGGCCGCCACCGCGGCCGCCCTCGAAGCCGTGTACCACGAGGCAGCCTCCCGAGGAGGGCCGTCGTGAGCGCCGCCCTGGCGGTCGGTGTCAACCTGCTGTGGCTCGTCCCCGGCGACGTCGGGGGCAGCGAGGAGTACACGGTCGGCCTCCTCGAGGCCCTCGCCGACGCCGCCCCCCGCGACCTCGACGTGACCCTGTTCGTCAACGGCTCGTTCTCGTCCGCCCATCCCGACCTGGCGGGCGCCTGGCGCACCGTCGTGGCGCCCGTCTCGGGGCGCAGCCGGCCCCGGCGGGTGCTGGCCGAGTCCACCTGGTTGGCGGCCGAGAGCCGTCGTCGGCGCCTCGACGTCGTCCACCACGCCGGCGGCACCATCCCGTGGGTGTCGCCGGTGCCGTCGGTCGTCACCCTCCACGACCTGCAACCCCTGGCTCACCCCGAGCGGTTCTCGGCGCTGAAGCGCACCTACATCCGAGCCGTGGCCCCTCCCTCGCTGCGGCGGGCCCGCATCGTGATCACCCTGACCACGTTCACGGGTCGCGACGCCGTCGACCGCTGCGGGGTCGACCCGCGCCACCTGCGTCTGGTGCCCAGCGGGGTCGATCGGCCCGGCCCGCTGCCCCGCTCGGTCGACCCCGACGCGGTGCTGGGTCGCCTCGGCCTCGCCGGTCGGCGGGTGGTGCTGTACCCGGCCATCACCTACGCCCACAAGAACCACGAGACCCTGGTTCGGGCCCTGTCCCTCCTCGTCGGCGCCCGTCCGGACCTGGCGCTGGTGCTCACCGGCCGGGCCGGTCCGGCCGAGTCGCACCTCGACGCCGCGGTGGCCGCCTACGGCCTCGAACAGCACGTGGTGCGCACTGGCCGCATCCCCGCGACCGACCTCGAGGTGCTCTATCGCCGTGCCTCGGTGCTGGCCTTCCCCTCCGCCTACGAGGGATTCGGCCTGCCCGTGGTCGAGGCCATGAGCCGCGGCTGCCCCGTCGTGGCCTCCGACGCCGGGGCGCTCCCCGACGTGACCGGCGGTGCGGCGGTGATCGTGGACCCCTACGACGCCACGGCCTGGGCCACGGCGCTGGCGGACGTGCTCGACCACCCGGCACGGGCCGAGGCCCTCGTCGCCGCCGGCCGCCGCCGGGCGCTCGCCTTCGCCTGGCCCCGCTCCGCCGCCGCGCTGGCCGACGCCTACCACGACGCCGCCCGACCCGACCTCGGGTCCCACCCGATCGACCCCGCCCACCAGGAGCCCCGGTGAACCTCGTCGTGCTGTGCCCCCACTTCGCCCCGGACGTGGCCCCGACCGGTGAGGTGATGACCCGCATCGCCCACGAGTTGGTCGAGCGAGGCCACCACCTGCACGTGGTGACGTCGCTGCCCTGGTACCAGCGCCATGCCATCGAGCCGGGATGGGAAGGACGCCTGGTCCGCAACGAGGACACCGGGTGGGGTCGCGTCAGCCGGGTGCACCCGTTCCCCACGGACAAGCGCAACATCCCGGCCCGAGCTCTGGCCTTCGGGGGGTTCACCGCCCTGGCGACCGTCGTCGGGGGGCTGTCCCGCCGTCCCGATGCCGTGCTCTCCATGTCGCCGCCGCTGACGCTGGGGCCAGCCGGGTGGTCGGTGGCTAGGGCCCGACAGGTGCCGTTCGTGTTCAACATCCAGGACGTCTTCCCCGACGTGGCGGTGGAGCTCGGTCTGCTCCAGGGCGAGCGGGTGATCGCCGCCGCCCGGTGGTTGGAGCGCACCACCTACCGCCTGTCGGACGCCGTGACCGTGCTGTCCGACGACCTGGCTGACAACGTCCGGGCCAAGATCACCGCAGGGGTCGAGCCGTCGAGCTCGGCCCGCCAGGCCGCCAAGGTGCGGGTGATCCCCAACTTCGTCGACACCGACTGGATCCGACCGGGCCCCACCGAGAACGCCTATCGGCGCGACCACGACCTCGTGGGCCGAAAGGTCGTCATGTACGCCGGGAACGTGGGCCTGTCCCAGTCCCTCGACATGGTGCTGGCCACCGCCCGGCGCTTCGCCGACGAACGCCCCGACGTGGTGTTCGTCGTCAACGGCGGTGGCGCGGCGCGCCCCGAGCTCGAGGATCAGGCGCGGGGGCTCGCCAACGTCCGCTTCGTCGACATGCAACCCAAGGAACACCTCCCGGAGGTGCTGGCGGCCGCCGACGTGCACGTGGTGCCGCTGAAGCGGGGTCTGGCCTGGTCGAGCGTCCCCTCCAAGCTGTACTCGATTCTCGCCGCCGCCCGGCCGCTGGTGGCCAGCGTCGACCCCGGCACCGAGGTGGAGCGCACGGTCGAGCGAGCCGGTGCCGGGCTGTCCGTGCCCCCCGAGGACCCTGATGCGTTCGCCGGTGCGGTCGGTGAGCTGCTCGACGATCCGGCCCGGGCGTCGGCGATGGGTGCGGCGGGCCGGCAGTTCGTCGAGGGTTGGGCCTCACCTGCGGCGGTGGCCGCCGCCTACGAGGAGCTCTTCGACGAGCTCGCCGGGCGTCGGCGGCGCGACGGCAGCGGTGCTGCGGGCCACTAGCCTGTCCGCCCTATGGGCAAAGCGTCCTCGGCCAAGAAAGTCGCCCGCGCTGCACGCGCCGGCGGCTCACCATCCGCACCCAAGCGCCAGTTGGCGTTCCCCTTGAGCATCCTGGCCATCGTGGTCGTGGGCGCCGTGCTGGTCGTCGTCGCCCGAGGCGCCAACCAGGAAGCCGCCGCCGAGAGCCCTCGCGTCGGTGAGCACTGGCACGCCGCCTACGGCATCTACGTCTGCGACACCTTCCTGCCCGCGGGTTCCGATGTGGGCCCCGACACCACGGGCCTGCACACCCACGACGACGGGGTGGCCCACCTCCACCCGTTCGTGAACGGCTACGCCGGCCGCAACGCCACCCTCGGCGGTTTGGGCGAGATGGTCGGGTGGTCGTTCGGCTCCGGCTCGTTCACCTACCAGGGCACGACCTACGACGACGGCTACGACTGCGGCGGCGAACCCGCCGAGGTCAGCGTCACCGTCTGGCCGGCCGACGATCCCGACGACCCCGGCACCGTCGTCACCGACGACATGGGGGGTGTGCGCTTCGACGAGGATCGCCTGGCGGTCACCATCGCCGTGGCCCCCGCCGGCGCCGAGATCCCGCGCCCGCCGAGCGTGCCCCAGCTCGATCAGCTCAGCGACATGCCGGGTGGAGGTGTCACCTCCGACATCCCCGACGGCCTCGACACACCCGTCGAGCAGGTCCCGAGCGGGTCCACCGACCCCACCGAGGCACCCACCGCCAGCGACGACCCGGGCACCACGGTCGCTCCGTGAGGGCCGTCGTCCTGGTCGGCGGCTTCGGCACCAGGCTCCGGCCCCTCACCCTCGCCACCCCCAAGCAGATGCTGCCGATCGTGGACCGGCCCATGATCGAGCGGGTGATCGGCTCGCTGGCCGCCCACGGCGTCAGCGAAGCAGTGCTCAGCCTCGGCTATCGCCCGGACGCCTTCGTCGACGCCTACCCGACCGGCCGGTGCGCCGGCGTGGACCTGCACTACGCAGTCGAACCCGAGCCGCTCGACACGGCCGGGGCGGTGCGCTTCGCCGCCCGTTCGGCCGGCATCGACGAGACGTTCGTCGTGGTCAACGGCGACGTGCTCACCGACCTCGACGTGAGCATCCTGTGGAAGCTCCACCACGAGCGGGGGGCCGAGGGCACCATCGCCCTGACCCCGGTCGACGATCCTTCGCGCTACGGCGTCGTCGACACCGACGACGACGGACGGGTGCGGGCCTTCATCGAGAAGCCTCCTCCCGGCACCGCCCCCACCAACTGGATCAACGCCGGCACCTACGTGCTCGAGCCGTCGGTCGTGGACCGCATCGACGACGGCCGCAAGGTCTCCATCGAGCGGGAGACGTTCCCGGCCATGGTCGACGACGCCCGCCTGTACGCGGTGGGGAGCGAGGCGTACTGGGTCGACGCCGGCACGCCGTCCACGTACCTCCAGGTGCAACTCGACCTCATCGACGGGGTGCGAGGCGACCCCGAGGTCGGGCTGCACCCGTCGGCACAGGTGGCCGACGGTGCGGACGTGACCCACAGCGTGGTGATGGCCGGCGCCAGCGTCGAAGCCGGTGCCGTCGTCCGCGACGCCGTCGTGATGCCCGGGGCACGGGTCGCGGCCGGCGCCCGGGTCACGGCGTCGCTGGTGGGCCCCGGCGCCACTGTCGGTGCGGGTGCGATCGTCGACGAGCTCAGCGTCCTCGGCGACGATGTCGTCGTCGAGCCCGCCGCCGAGCTCCACGCCGTCCACATGCCGTAACACTCAGCTCCGGTCGGCAAGCCTCCCTCCGCCGGCTTCGCCGAAACGCGAGAGCTGGCTGAGCCTCCGTCGCTGCGCTCCTGCGGCTGTTCGGGAGTCGGCCGAGGCGTGGAGCCGGGTGGGCGACGGGAGCGCCAGCGACCCGCCCACACTGCGTCCCGACGAGCTCGCGAGGAGGGCGCCATGGGCACAGCAAGCCTCCCTTCGCCGCCTTCGGCGAAGCGCGTGGCCGGTCTGAGGCTCCTCCCTGCGGTCGTCGCCTGTTGCGAGCCGGCACGGACCTGGTCTGTCCTTTCGGGGCCGAGTGGGTTCCGGGGGGTGGCCCGTGCCACGGTTCTGACGCGCGCACGGGAGCGAGTGCGGCTCGGCGGGCGTGACATCTTGCTTCGGTCGGCAAGCCTCCCTGCGCCGCCTTCGGCGAAGCGCGTCCGCGTGCTGAGCCTCCTTGCTGCGCAGCGTCGGCTGTCGCAAGTGGGCTGACGCCTGCCGTCAGGTGGGCGATGGGAGCGCCAGCGACCCGCCCACACCGCGTCCCGACGTGCGTTGGAGGAGGGCGCCGATCTAACGGAAGAGGTCGTCGGCGGGGGAGCGGACGATCTCGTCGTGGACGCTGCCGTCGCGTCGCCACGATGGGTCGACGCCACGCACGACTGCCGCCGGGACGCCACTGGACTTGCCCATGACGAGCTCGGCGGCGGCGGCGATCTCGTCGACCACGGCGACCTCGGTGACCTGCATCTCGCGACCGAGCGCGTCGGGGGTGCCCCGGAGGTCGACCACGGCGGCGATGCCGGCGCAACCGATGGCCACGTCGGTGACCCCGCGCCGCCACGGACGCCCGAAGGTGTCCGAGACGATGACAGCCACGTCGACACCGATGCGGTGGCGCAGCCCGTCGCGGATGCGTCGGGCGGAGCGGTCCGAGTCGACCGGGAGCAGGGCCGCGTAGCCGCGGTCGACGTTGGACAGGTCGATGCCGGCGTTGGCGCACACGAAGCCGTGTGCGGTCTCGCTGATGACCAGTTCGCCCCGGCGGCGCAGCACCCGCACCGACTCCTGCTCGACCAGTGGTTTGTGGGCGAGGGGGTCGTCGGGGTCGACGGCGACGAGGCGGTCCTCGGCCTTGGAGACGACCTTCTGGGTGACGACGAGCACGTCGCCGTCGACCAGCTGGGTGTCGGGGGAGGCAGCAGCGGCGGCGGCGATGATGCCGGCCAGGTCGTCGCCGGGGCGGATCTCACCGATCCCGTCGAGGCCGAAGACGCTCAGGCGGCTCATGCGAGGCCCCGCCCGGCGTCGATGACGACGCGGCCGAGCTCGGCGGCGATCTGCGGTGTGCGCATCACCGTGGGGGCGACGACCGGCCGGATGCCCTCGGCCTCGATGATGTTCGCGGCGTCGAGGTCGGCCTCGTCGACGACCAGGGTGGCGGCGAAGGGGGCGTAGAGCCGGGCCACACCCACCACGGAGGCTTCGTGACCGAGCTCGGTCATGAGCCGGTCGGCCGGGCCCTTGAGGGCGGCGCCGGCGACGATGGGCGACACGGCGACCACGTCGTCGCGTCGGGCCACCAGGGCCCGCCGGACCCCGGGTACGGCGAGCACGGGAGCGATCGAGACGATCGGGTTGGACGGTGCCACGACCACGACGTCGGCGTCGGCGATGGCCTCGAGGACGCCCGGGGCCGGTCGGGCCAGGTCGGCCCCGTCGACGCGCACGGCGGCCACGGGAACCGCGTGGCGGCGCTGGACGAAGTACTCCTGGAACCCCACCTCGGTGCCGGCGGTGAGCCCGGGGGAGTCGGGTCCGGGAGCGTCGTCCTGGCCGAGGGTGACCATCGTGCGCAGCCGATCGGTGGTGACGGGCAGCAGGCGTAGCGCCAGCCCCCATGCCCGCGTGATCTCCTCGGTGACGGCGACGAGGTCGGCTCCCTCGGCGAGGCGTTGGGTGCGGTAGAGGTGGGTGCCGAGGTCACGGTCGCCGAGCCCGAACCAGCTCTCGCCGCCGTAGCGGCCGACCATCTCCATGGCCTGCCACGACTCGTCCCGGAGGCCCCACCCCCGATCGGGGTCGACGGCGTCGGCGAGGGTGTAGGTGATGGTGTCGAGGTCCGGGCAGATGCGCAGCCCGTGCAGCTCGAGGTCGTCGCCCACGTTCACCACCGCGACCACCTCGGCGGGGTCGACGACCCGTACGAGCCCGGCCAGGAGGCGGGCCGCCCCGACGCCGCCGGCGATGACGGTGATCATGGGGTGGGGGTCATGGCGGGGTCAGGCGAGGTGGCGTTGTTGGCGGGCGACGGCGTCGAGGTCGGCGTCGACCATCATCTCGACGAGCTCGCGGAACCCCGTTCGCGGGGTCCAGCCGAGGACGTCGCGGGCCTGGGAAGGGTCACCGACGAGGAGGTCGACCTCGGCGGGGCGGAAGAACCGCTCGTCGATGACGACGTGGTCGGACCAGTCGAGGTCGACGTGACCGAAGGCCAACTCGCAGAACTCGCGCACCGAGTGGGTCTCGCCGGTGGCGACCACGAAATCGCCGGGGGTGGGCTGTTGCAGCATGCGCCACATGGCGTCGACGTAGTCGCCGGCGAAGCCCCAGTCGCGCTGGGCTTCGAGGTTGCCCAACGCGATGGTGGTGTCGAGGCCCAGCTTGATGCGGGCCACCCCGTTGGCGATCTTGCGGGTCACGAACTCCAGGCCCCGTCGGGGCGACTCGTGGTTGAACAAGATCCCCGAGTTGGTGTGCATGCCGTAGGACTCGCGGTAGTTCACCGTGATCCAGTGCCCGTACACCTTGGCCACCCCGTAGGGGCTGCGGGGGTGGAACGGCGTCGACTCGGACTGGGGGACCTCGACGACCTTGCCGAACATCTCCGACGACGACGCCTGGTACAAGCGGATCCCCGGGTCGACCATGCGCACCGCGTCCAACAAGCGGGTGACGCCCAACGCGGTGGTCTCACCGGTGAGCACCGGCTGGGTGAACGACGTCTGCACGAAGCTCTGGGCGGCCAGGTTGTAGACCTCTTCGGGCTGATGGGCCCGCAGCACCTGGATCATCGACGCCTCGTCCAACAGATCGCCCGACACCAACTCGAGGTCGTCTTGGAGGTGCCCGATGCGCTCGAAGTTCACCGTCGAGGAACGCCGCAGCATCCCCACCACGTGGTAGCCCTTGGCCAACAACAACTCGGCCAGGTATGAACCGTCCTGACCGGTGATCCCGGTGATCAGCGCGCGCTTGGACATGGAACCACCATCACGATCGGGTGCCGACGAGCAGCACAGGGCAAGCAGACGAGTGTAGGAGCGACCGCCCCGGGGCCCGGAACCGACAGGTCGGCGGTCACGGGGTGCTCGAGGCGGGACGCCGGGCCCGACGGTGCTCGTCGAGGATGTCGGCGAGCGTGGTGTCGAGATCGATCTCGGGCGCCCAACCGGTGGCGGCGCGCAACTTGGTGTTGTCGCCGCGCAGCACCGGGGTCTCCACCGGGCGTTGCAGGTCCGGGTCGGGCACCAACCGCATCGGCGCCACCGCCAGGCCCACCAGACGCTCGGCCAGCTCCCCGATGGCCAGATCCACCCCCGAGCACACGTTGTAGGCCTCCCCGGGAACCCCGTCGACGATCAACGCCCGATAGGCGCGCACCACATCACGCACATCGGTGAAGTCCCGCCGCGGCGTCACATTGCCCACCGGCACCACATCAGCGCCGGTGGCCTCGTTGGCCACGATCCGCGCCGCGATCGCCGGGGCCACGAACCGCGCCGTCTGCCCCGGCCCCAGATGGTTGAACGCCCGCGCCCGCACCACCTCCAGGCCATACCCCCGATGAGCCTGCACCCCCAGGTAGTCCGCCGCCACCTTCGACGCCGCATACGGCGTGATCGGACACAACTCCGCACCCTCGCCGATCGGCAACCGCTCCGGCGCCACCTGCCCGTACACATCGGCCGACGACACCACCAACACCTTCGGCCTCGACCCCGACCCCACACACGCCTGCAACACGTGCAACGTGCCCTCCGCATTCACCCGGAACGCCGCCGCCGGGTCGTCCCACGACGCCCCCACATCACTCCACCCACCCAAGTGGTACACCGCATCGGGCGCCACCCGCTCCACCAACGACGCCCACCCCGCACCATCGCCGAGGTCCGGACCATCGGAACGGTCCACCCCCACCACCACGTCGCCCTGAGCCTCCAGGTACGCCGACAAGTGCCTCCCCACGAACCCGGCCGCACCGGTCACGAGCACCCTCATCGACTCTTCGCTTCCCTCGGGACGGGCCCCGCTGCTCGGTGGGGGCGTGGTGCCGACACTACCCGTGCCACGCGTCGCGGTAGAGCGTGACCAGGCCATCGGCGGTGCGCTCCCAGGAGAAGGCGTCGAGGCGGGCCAGCCCGGCGTGCACCAGGGCTCGGCATCGGTCGTCGTCGTCGAGCAGGCGGAACAGGCCGGCGGCCAGGTCGTCGGGGTCGCCGGGCTGGGCCCACTCGGCGGCGTCGACGAGGACTTCGGGCAACGCCCCGGCCCGGGTGGCGAGGACAGGGGTGCGGTGAGCGAGGGCCTCGAGGGGAGGGAGGCCGAACCCCTCGTAGAGCGAGGGGTAGGCGAAGACGCGGGCGCCGGCCAGGAGGGCGTCGCGGTCGGCGTCGGTGACCCATCCGAGGCGCCGGATGCGGTTGCGGTGGCGGGCGGCGGCGATGGCCGTGGCCACGGCGTCGGCGCCCCAGCCGTCGGGCCCGGCGATCACCAGGCCGATGTCGGGCTGCTCGGCGGCGACCACGTCGAAGGCGCGGACCAGCGTGGGCAGGTCCTTGCGGGGCTCGAGCGTGCCGAGGGCCACGACGTAGTCGGTGGAGCCGGCCAGGTGCCGCCCCCGGGCAGCCATGGGACCGAGCCGGTCTGGGTCCAGCGGGGCCGGTGCGCCGTTGGGGACGGTGCGGACCCGAGCGGGGTCGATGGCGAAGGTGGCCGCCACCTCGTCGGCGACGGACGTGGACACGGTGTGGATCCAGGCGCCGCGAGCCATGGCGCGCCGGAGCAGGCCCGGGTAGGCCAGCACGTCGCGGGTGCACATCTCGGGGAAGCGGACGCAGGTGAGGTCGTGCACGGTGACGACCTCGGCGGCCCGGCGGGCCGGAGGCACCACGAAGTTGGGGCCGTGGACCACGTCGACGGGTCCGGTCCACCACTCCACCGGGGGCAGGTCGATCCGTTGCCAGAGCTCGCGCAGCGGGCGGGCCGCCATCGGTCGGCGGACCACGTCGATGCCGGCAGGGACGAGGGGGCGCAGGTCTTCGCGGCCCCGCCAGGTGAGGCCGAAGGCGGTCAGTTCGAGCGGGGGCTCGTCGTGGCGGGCGGCCAGGGCGGCCAGGAGCTCGGCGGTGAAGGTGCCGACGCCGGTGCGGGGTCCGAGCAGCGAGGTGGCGTCGAGGGCGACCCTCACCCCGGCTCGCCCCGACCGGCGATGCGATCGAGGAGCCGGGTCAGGTCGGCTGGTCGGGGAGGGACGGCGACACCGAGCTCCCGCTCGAGCTCGCGTCGGCGCACCTGGAGCGCCTGGAAGCCCAACAGCCCCAGCCCGACGCCCACGTAGAGCGTCTCGCGAGCGACGCGTCCGGCCTCGTGCAGGGGATCGTCGGCCATGTCGAGAGCGTATCGGGGGTGAACCCCGTGTCAGGGAGAGGGGAGTACCCTCGCCTCCCGTCGTGACTGTCCCGGATGAGAACCCCCAACGGGACTCGAGCCTGCCCGGCCGAGACCCCCAGCCCGCCGATCCGGCCGCGGGTGACGTCGCGTCCGATTCGACCGGACCGCTGCCCGAGGCGGTGCCTCCGGTGGTGGTCGTCCTGGTCACCCACGACCCGGGCTGGTGGTTCGAGGAGACCCTGGCGAGCATCGGCTCCCAGCGCTATGCCAACACGTCGGTGCTGGTCGTCGACGCGGCCAGCGCCGACCCCGAAGGCCTCCGGGCCCGGGTGGCCGCCACCCTCCCCGGTGCTCACCTGCGGCGCCTCGAGCACAACCCGGGGTTCGGTCCCGCGGCCGACGAGGGCGTGCGCTCCGTGCAGGGGGCGGCCTTCCACCTGCTGTGCCACGACGACGTCCGCCTCGAACCCGACACCGTGCAGATCATGGTGGAGGAGGCCTTCCGGTCCAATGCCGGCTTCGTGGGAGCCAAGGTGGTCGACTGGCACGATCCCCGCCGGCTCCTCGAGGTCGGCATGGGTGCCGACCGCTTCGGGCAGCCGTCGCCGTACGTCGAGCGAGGCGACCTCGACCAGGCCCAGCACGACGGGGTCCGCGACGTCTTCTACCTGCCGGGGGCTGCGACCCTGGTGCGGGCGGACCTCTTCGAGGCCTTGGGGGGCTTCGACCCCGAGATCGGCTTCCACGGCGAGGATCTGGAGCTGTGCTGGCGGGCCCACGTGGCCGGGGCCCGTGTCGTCGTGGCCCCCGCGGCTCGGGTCGGTCACCTCGAGGCGCTCGGCCTCCGGCGCCCGCTCGACGACCGTCGTCGCCTCCAGGCCCGGCACCGGCTCCGGGCCATGCGGGCCTGCACCACCACCGGCACCCGTCTGCGCACCACCCCCGTCGCCTTCCTCATCGCGCTGGTGGAGGTCGTGCAGTCCGTGGTGCTGGGACGCTTCCGCCACGCCCGCGACGTGGCGTCGGCCTGGACGTGGAACGCCCGCCACGCCAAGGGCACCCGCGCCCGGCGCCGTTCGCTCGCAGGCCTGCGCCAGGTGTCCGACCGTGAGGTTCGGGCCCTGCAGGTGCGGGGGAGCGCTCGACTCTCGGCCTACCTGCGCGGCCAGCTCGGGCGCAACAGCACCCACGCCCGCGACGTGGTCTCCAACGTGCGAGAAGCCCGGGCCACCACCTCGCTGCTGGTCATGGGTCTGCTCGTGCTCTTCCTCGTGGTGGGCAGTCGCGAGCTGCTCTGGGGATCGCTCCCCGCAGTCGGGGACCTCCCGAGGTTCGACGCTCCCGGCGAGCTCCTCGGCCGCTGGCTCAGCGGGTACGACGCCACCGGGCTGGGGTCCACCGATGCGTCCGCCACCGGCCTCGGCGTTTTCGGTGGCCTCGGGGCCCTCCTGTTCGGGGCGACCGGGTTCCTGCGGACCGTCGCCGTGCTCGCCCCACTGTTCCTCGGGCTGTTCGGGATGTTCCGACTCGCCCGGCCCATCGGCTCTCGCCGGGGGCGGTTGGTCGCGACCGCCGTCTACGCCCTGGTGCCCGTCGGCACCAACGCGCTGTCCACCGGTCGCTGGGCGGGCATCGTCGCCTTCGGCATGGCCCCGTGGGTCATCTCGGTCCTCGCCTCGGTGAGCCAGGTCGCTCCGTACGGTGAGGACGGCGGGGCGGCGGGACCTGGCGTCCGCCGCCGTCCGCTGCTCCAACGGGTGGTGGCACTCGGTGCGATCGTGGCCGTGGCCGCCGTCGTCGACCCCTCGCTGTTGCTGGTGCTGCCGTTGTGCGGGGCCGGCCTGGTGCTCGGTGGGCTCCTGGCCGGCCAGTTCGCCGGTGCCGTCCGACTGGTCGTGGCCACCGTCGGTGGGACCGCGTTGGCGCTGGTGCTGCACCTGCCCTGGAGCCTGACCTTCCTCGACGGCTGGTCGGCCATCGTGGCGCCCACCTCCCTCGCCGGCCGAGAGCTCGATCTCGGTGCCCTGCTCCGCTTCGGCACCGGCCCGCTGGGCGCCGGTGTCGCGTCCGGACTGTTCGCCCTCACCGCCGTGCTCCCGTTGCTCATCGGTCGGCGGTGGCGGGTCGGGTGGGCGGTGCGGGCCTGGGGGGTGGCGCTCGTCGGCTTCGCGTCCGTCTTCGTCGGTGCCCAGGGCTGGCTCTCCTTCGACCAGCCCACCCCGGAGGTCCTGCTGGCCCCGGCGGCGGTCGGGCTGGCGTTGGCGGCCGGGCTCGGGATGGTGGCATTCGAGGTGGACCTGCCCGACTACCACTTCGGGTGGCGCCAGATCGTCTCGCTCGTGGCCGCCGGCGCCTTCCTGGTCGCGCTGGTGCCGGCGATCGGCTCCACCTGGTCGGGCCGGTGGGAGCTGCCCCGGGGCGACTTCCGGCGCGCTCTCACCTTCATGAGCGACGAAGCGGAGGAGCAGCCCTTCCGGGCCCTGTGGCTCGGCGACGCTGGCGTGCTGCCGGGTGTCGGGTGGGCGCTCGAGGCACCGGAGATCGACGACCTCGGTCCCGAACGCACCCTCGCCTACCTGACCACCGAGGCGGGCGTCCCCACCCTGGCCGGTCAGTGGCCCGGTGCGGCGACCGGCGCCACCCCTGAGCTGGCCGACGCGGTGCGCGCCGCGTCCAGTGGCGACACCTCGCGACTGGGCGAGCTGCTGGCCCCCATGGGGGTGCGCTACGTGGTGGTCCCCCTGGGCCCGGCTCCGGATCCCTATGCCGAGGACCGCCGTTACGACCCCGCCGACCTGGTGGCCGTGCTGGAGTCGCAGCTCGACCTCGACGGCGTCACCGTCAACCCGGGGGTGCGCGTGTTCGAGAACGCCGTCTGGGGTGCCAGCCCGGCGCTGCTCCCGCCGGACACGGCGATCGGTGATGGTGCGACCGACGAGGGCGCGGTCGCGCAGACCATCCCGGGCCTCGCCGGCGCGGGCCCCGCGCTGTCCTTCGACGCGGTCGGCACCCACGCGACCGGCACGCTCGACAGTCCGGGGGTCGTGTACCTGGCCGAGGGCGGTGGTGACCGCTGGACCCTCGAGGTCGACGGCCGCGACGCTCCCCGATCGGACGCCTTCGGCTGGGCCAGCGCCTTCACGGTCGACACCTCGGGGCCGGCCACGTTGTCGTTCGCCACCCCTGCCTCGCGCTGGCTGGCGCTCGCCGGGCAGGTGCTGTTGTGGGTCCTCGCGCTCGGCTACCTGCTCCGGGTCCGGGTGGTGGAGGACGAGCGCGACGAGCTCGAGCTGGCCGCGCCGCTGGCGCCCGAGCGGGTGGTCGTCAGACCGCCGACCGAACGCCCGAGCCGGACACCGCGGCGCGCACCCCGAGACCGACCCGAGGCCGACACCGGGCCCGACACCGTGGCGGAGGAGCCGATGGCCGAGGAGCCGGCACCCGACGACGTCACGAGGGTCGTCCCGGCGATCACCGTCGAAGGTGCACCGCGGGGCCGTCGAGGGCGCCGTGGCAAGGGGAAGTACGCCCGATGAGCCGTTCCGCGTGGCGCGTGCCCATGCTCGTCGTGCTCGTCGCGCTCCTCGTGGCGGCGGTGGTGGTCGATCGAGACGATGGCCGCGGGAGGTCCGGGGTCAGGGTCGACCAGCTCGCTCCCGTGGTCGCCGCCGACGACGCCCAAGGCTCCACCTGGTACTGCGCGGCCGGGTCGGCCACCGGAATCACCGAGGGCGAGGGCGCGGGAGCGGCCGAGCACACGGTGGTCCTCACCAACGTCTCGGACCAGCCGGTCGAGGGGCGTCTCACCGCCTATCCCGACGATGGCGATCCGGTGATGGTCGACGTCGAGGTCGGTGCCCAGGACCGCTCCGAGGTGGTGCTGTCCGAGGTGCTCGTGGCGCCCTGGGCCGGGGCGGTCGTCGAGCTCGACGCCGGATCGGTGGCCGTCGACCACGAACTGGTCGGTCCCGGTGGGAGCTCGGTGAGCCCCTGCGCATCGAACCCCTCGCCGTCGTGGTACTTCCCGGCCGGCACGTCACGGGCCGGCACGACCACGCTCCTCGCCCTGTTCAACCCCTTCCCCGGGGAGGCGTCCGTCGACATCTCGGTGGAGACCGAGGAAGGCACCCGCGCCTCGCCGAGCTTCCAGGCCGTCCTCGTCCCGGGGAGTGCGGTGACCGTGATCGACGTCGGTGCGATCGTCACGCTCCGCGCCGAGCTGGCCATCACCGTGACCGCCCGCAGCGGCCGGATCATCGCCGAGCAGCTCATGGTGAGCGACGGCACCGACGACGCCCCTGTCGGCCTCACCGCCAGCCTCGGTGCCCCGTCGCCGTCGCCGTCGTGGATCTTCCCCGATGGCAGCCCGCCGGCCGAGGGCCGCACCGTCTCCTACAGCGTGCTGAACCCGACCGAGGACGAGGCCGAGGTCGAGGTGCAGGTCTTCCTCGACGACCCCGCCACCAACGGCAGCGTCGAGCCCTTCACCCTGACGGTGCCCGGCGGTCGCCACGACGTGGTCGAGGTCTTCACCGAGGAGCGGCTCTTCCCCGAAGGGGTGGCGAGCTGGGTGCTGGTGCGGTCCGTCAACGACGTGCCCATCGTCGCCGGCCGGCTCGAGGGGGGGATCGAAGGGACCGACGCGTCCGGCTTTGTCGCCTCCGTCGGCTCGCCGCTGGTGGCCACCGAGTGGGTCGCTCCGGTGCCGGCCGTGCCCGACGCCGACAGCGCCGCCATCGTGGTGGTGAACCCCTCGGCGGTGGGCGAGGCGACCGTCACGTTGCGGGCGCTCTCTGGTGGAGGCGACGTGGAGGTGCCCGGGATGGGCGAGGTGGTGGTCCCGGCCGGATCGCGGGTGGTGATCCCCGTCGAGGGCCCGGCTCTCGAGCTCGCCGGCCTGTCGGTGGTGGTCGCCGCCGACGAGCCCGTCGTCGTGTCGTCCGCCGCGGTGGTGGGCGACGATCGATCGGCGGCCGTGGCCATGCCGGTGGCGGGCACCGAGTCGATGCCGACCTCCCTGGCCGGGCCGGACGCCTTCGTCACCGAGCCTCCCGTCACCGAGCCTCCGGTCACCGAGGCCCCGGACACATCGACCGATGGCGAGGCCCCCGGCACCGACACCGACGCCGACGCCACGCCGGCCGAGGGGGACGACGAGTCGACGACGTCCGTGGCCGACCAGCCGCCGTCCGACGCCGGCGAAGGCGGCTGACGTGGAGCGGCTGGTGATCGCCGCCATCGTGGTCGTGGTGGCCGTGGTGGTCGCGCTCGTGCTCCAGCGGCGCCAGGCCGACCCCCCGACCCGTGCGGCCTTCCAGGTTCCCGCCCAGCTCGACCGCCGCGACTTCGATCGGCCCGACGCCCCCTGGTTGGTCGCGGTGTTCACCTCGGCGACGTGCGACACCTGCGCCGGCGTGTGGGACAAGGCCCGGCACCTCGACGCCGGACCCGGAGGCCCGGTCGTGGTCCAAGGGCTCGAGGTCGGGGCCGAGGCCGAGCTGCACGAGCGCTACGGCATCGATGCCGTGCCCCTCGTGGTGATCGCCGACGCCGACGGTGTGGTGGTGCGGCACTTCCTCGGCCCGGTGACGGCCACCGACCTGTGGGCCGCGGTGGCCGAGGCCCGTGCGCCCGGCTCCACCCCTGGCGAGTGCCAGGCCCACGAGACGGCAGCCGACGAGAACCCTCGTCCCGAGAGCCCCTGACCCACCCGCGGCCCGCCGATCGTCCCGGGCCGGGCCGAGGAGGACGCCGGCGGTGCCGGGGTCCGGGAGCGGGCGGGGGTCAGGCCGGTGGGTGCGGTTCGTGGCCGTCGGCGTCGGCGTGCTCGGAACCCGAGGAGCCGTTGGCGTTGACGAGCACGCTGTGGGGGTTGGCCGCGGTGGCGCCGGGGCTGGCCAGCTCCAGCAGGCGGGTGACCTCGGTGCCGTCGATGGTCTCGTGCTCGAGCAGGCCCCGCGCCACCAGATCGAGGCCGTAGCGGTTCTCCGAGAGCACCTGGCGGCAGCGGTCCTGCTGGTCGCGCAGGATGCGCTCGACCTCTTCGTCGATCACCCGGGCCGTGTCGTCGGAGTAGTCGCGGGTGTGCATGAGGTCCTCGCCCAGGAAGACCTGGCCCTGTGAGCCCCAGGCCATCGGCCCGACCCGATCGCTCATGCCCCACTCCCGGACCATCTTGCGGGCCAGCTCGGTGGCCCCCACGAGGTCGTTGTTGGCGCCGGTGGAGATCACTCCGAAGACGAGCTCCTCGGCGATGCGTCCACCCATGCGGACCACGAGGGAGTCCTCGATGTAGTCCTGGCGGTAGATGTGGCGCTCTTCGAGGGGGAGCTGCATGGTGACGCCGAGGGCCATCCCCGAGGGGATGATGGTGACCTTGTGGAGCGGATCGGCGGTGGGCAGCACCGCGGCGCACACGGCGTGGCCGGCCTCGTGGTAGGCGATGGCCTCCTTCTCGAGGTCCGACAGGACCATGGAGTCGCGTTGCGGCCCCATGAGGATCCGGTCGCGTGCCTCTTCGAAGTCGCGCTTGGCGATCTCGGACTCGCCGCGCCGCACGGCGAGCAGGGCTGACTCGTTGACCAGGTTGGCCAGGTCGGCGCCGCTCATCCCCGGCGTGCCCCGGGCCACGAGGTCGAGGTCGACGTCGGGAGCTATGTGCTTGTGCTTGACGTGGACCTCGAGGATGCGCCGACGGTCCTCGAGCTCGGGGAGGGGGACGACGACCTGACGGTCGAAGCGCCCCGGGCGCAGGAGGGCAGGATCGAGGATGTCGGGCCGGTTGGTGGCCGCCATCATCACGATGCCGGTGGTCACCTCGAACCCGTCCATCTCGGCCAGCATCTGGTTGAGGGTCTGCTCGCGCTCGTCGTGGCCGCCGCCGAGGCCGGCGCCGCGCTTGCGGCCGATCGAGTCGATCTCGTCGACGAAGATGATGGCGCTGCCCATCTTGCGGGCGCTCTGGAACAGGTCGCGGACCCGGCTGGCGCCGACCCCGACGAACATCTCCATGAAGTCCGACCCGGTGACGGAGAGGAAGGGCACGCCTGCCTCGCCGGCCACGGCCCGGGCGATGAGGGTCTTGCCGGTGCCGGGCGGGCCCACGAGCAGGATGCCCTTGGGGATGCGGGCCCCGATCTCGGCGAAGCGGTCCGGGTGCTTGAGGAAGTCGACGACCTCGGTGATGTCCTGCTTGACCTGCTCGTAGCCGGCCACGTCGTCGAAGGTGGTGCCGGGGCGCTCGGTGGAGTAGGTCTTGGCCTTGGACCGCCCGATGGACATGATGCCGCCCATCTGGCCCTGGGCTCGCCGCTGCATCCACACGAAGAAGGCGATGAGCAGCCCGACCGGGATCAACAGCGGCAGGAGGCTGGCCCAGATGCTGGCCGTGGGGGTGGTGAACTCGACGCCCTTCTCGGTCATGAGGGACTGGTCGGCATCGGTGGGCTCGAGCGGGCCGTTGCTGCTGAAGCTGGTGCCGTCCTCGAGCTCACCGCTGATGCCGCCGTCGGTGTTCTGGAAGGTGGCCTCGGCCACCCGGTCGTTGCGCAGGTCGTCGAGGAACTGGCGGTAGGAGATCTGCTCGCTGGACTGCGAGCTGAGCAGCCCCGGCAGGAAGAGCGCGCCGGCGATGACGGCGAAGAGCACCCAGATGGTCCAGCGGGGCCAGCCCTGGTCGCTGCCGAAGCGCCCGGTGGGACGCTCGTCGCCCTCGGACGGGGGGGATGGGCGTTCGGAACTCATGTCCGAAGCCTAGATGGAGCTGCCGAAAATGCTCGTCACGGGGCGGGGCATCCATTCGTCGGCGAGGGCCGTGTGGGACCCGCTCCCAGGGTCCTAGGAGGCGATGGCCTGCTCTCGTTGGTCGACGAGCTGCCAGCCGTTGGGCACGGTGAGCGCGTCGGCGTGGCGGCGGCACACGTCGTAGAGGGAGGGGTGGGCTTCGGGGGCCAGGTCGTCGAGCCAGACCGTGGACGCGGCGTACTCGTAGGCGAGCGTGGCCTCGGCGGGCTCGCCGCAGCCCGGGCGCGCACAAGAGCGGGTCATGACGCCGACGGTAGCGGGCGCAGGAGGGGCCACGGCGGACCGGTAGCCTCGGCGCCCGTGACCCGACCCGACAACCGACCCTCGAGGGTCACGCCGTCCAAGAAGGACCTGGCCGAGGGCCGCTCCCGGGGCTCGTCGCGGGCGGGTTCCAAGAGCACCGCCAAGGGCGGCAAGGCCGGAGCCGAGGACTCGAAGAAGGCGGCTCGCGAGAGCGGGTCACGTCCGAAGGGACGGGTGTCCGAGGCGGCCGCGCCGCCGGCCCGGACCGGCCTGCTGGCCCGCCTGTTCCCCCCGCGGCCGGTCGGTGCCGACCGCGTCGAGGTGGTGAGCGCCTCAGCGGACGACGGCGGGGCCGCCGAGGGTCCGGCCGACGGCCGCCGCTACGGCGCCGGGGCCATCCTCATCGTGTTCTTCGCGGCCCAGCTCCTGGCCACCATCGCCTATGCCATGGTCATCCCGGGCAGCGAGTACGACCCGCGCGCCGTCACCGGCCTGGGCGGGGCGGTCGGCCAGGCCGTCAACCAGGCCACCACCGGTCAGGCCGTGGTCATCAGCCAGCCCGTGCCGCTCTGGTTGAGCACCCTGCTCCAGCTGCCCCTGTGGGGGGCGCTGATCGCCGGCCCGTTGTGGTTCGCGGCCAAGAAGGGACGCGGCATCGTCGCCGACCTCGGGCTGCGCATGAAGGCCACCGACGTCCCGCTCGGTCTGGCCATCGGCATCGCCAGCCAGCTGCTCATGGTGCCGGCGCTGTACTGGGTGGTGTTCAAGATCATCGGGGTCCAGGACGTCTCGGCCGAGGCCCGGGCCCTCACCGACCGGGCCACCGACCCGCTGTCGATCGTCTTGGTGTTCGTCATCGTCGGCATCGGCGCGCCGGTGGCCGAGGAGATCTACTTCCGGGGGATGGCGCTGCCCATCTTCCGGCGCCGGGTCCGGGCCCGGTGGGCCATCCTCGCCTCGGCCGCCTTCTTCGCCGCCACCCACCTCCAACCCCTGCAGTTCCCCGCCCTGTTGGTCTTCGGGGTGATCCTCGGCGTGCTGACCGTGAGGTCGGGTCGCCTCGGGCCGGCGCTGTGGGCCCACGTCGGCTTCAACGTCGTGGCCGCGGTCTCGTTGCTGTGGAACGTCACGCTGTTCTGAGACCGGGCGCTCGGCGTGCCACTCGGCCGGGTCCGGTCGGTGCCACGATGGGACGACCATGACCACGAGCGATCACGACGTCGACCCCGACGCCCCCGCGCAGGGCGGTGCCCACGGTGCTGCTCCCGGGGTCGTGATCTCCGATGACCCCACCGAGGCCGGCGACCCGACCGTCGACCGCCTCGCCCGGGCCATCGACCCTCCGGGCCGATCGGAGCGCCTGAAGGCGCTCCCCGGCAGGGCTCTGGACGCGTTGGGCGCCTCGCCACTCGAGGCATGGGTCTCGCTCGCCGTGGTCCTCGGCTGCGTGGCCTTCGTGTTCAGCCAGCTCGGCCCGGGGAACATCTTCTCGGACTCCACCCCCGCCGGCGGCGACATGGGGGCCCACGTGTGGGGGCCGGCGTTCATGCGCGACCACCTGCTCCCGTCGTTCCGCCTCACCGGTTGGACACCGGACTGGTACGCCGGCATGCCCGCCTACCACTTCTACATGGTCCTGCCGTCCCTGGCCATCGCCCTGTTGAGCTACGTGATCCCCTACGGAGTGGCCTTCAAGCTGGTGGCCATCAGCGGTCTGGTGACCCTCCCGATGGCGGCCTGGGCCTTCGGTCGTCTGACCCGCCTTCCCTTCCCGGGCCCGCCCCTCCTGGCCGTCGGGGCCACTGCGTTCCTGTTCGACCGGTCCTATTCCATCCTCGGCGGCAACATCGCGTCGACCATGGCGGGGGAGTTCGCCTTCTCCATCTCGCTCAGCTTCGCCCTGCTGTTCCTCGGGGTGGTCGGTCGGGGCATGGAGACAGGCAAGCACCGGGCCCTGGCCGCGGTGCTGTTGACCCTCACCGGGTTGACCCACCTCATCCCGTTCCTCTTCGCCATCGGCGCCTCGCTGGTGTGGCTCGTGATCGCCCTCGCCCGCCGGACCGGTTGGCCCCTCCGGGTGTGGTGGTTGTTCGGCGCCGGTGCGGTGGGGTCGGCGCTCACCATGTGGTGGCTGCTGCCCTTCTACCTGCGGTCGCCCTACATGAACGACATGGGCTGGGAGAAGCGCACCCAGTTCGTCGACCTGCTCTTCCGGCGCGAGAACCTCGACGGCGGTCTCAGCGACAGCCCCCGCATCGAGCTGGTGCTGGTGCTGGCCTTCCTCGGCCTGGTGATGTCGATCGCGTGGAAGCGCCGCACGGGTGCCTTCTTCGTGCTCGCCTCCATCGGCGTGGCCATCGCCTTCGTGGTGGTGCCCCAGGGACGCCTGTGGAACGCCCGACTCCTGCCCTTCTACTACCTGATGCTCTACCTGCTGGCGGCAGTGGGCATCGCCGAACTGGGTCGCACCATCGCCACCCTGGTGGCCCGCGACCCCTCCAAGCCCCCTCGGTCGATCACGGCCGGGACCGCCGTGGCCACCTGCCTGGTCGTGCTGGTGGCCCTGGCCATGCCCCTGCGCTCGCTGCCCGGCGGCAGCGTCCAGGCCGACGGCTCCTACCGGTGGTTGTTCCTGTCCACGACCGACTCCAGCTTCCTCGGTTCGTGGGCCCGCTGGAACTTCAGCGGCTACGAGAACAAGCCGGCCTACCCCGAGTACCACGGCATCGTCTCCACCATGGCCGACCTCGGCGAGACCGAGGGCTGCGGTCGAGCCATGTGGGAGCACGAGTCGGCCCACGATCGCTACGGCACCCCGATGGCGTTGATGCTGCTGCCCTTCTGGACCGACGGCTGCATCGGGTCCTCCGAGGGGCTCTTCTTCGAGTCGTCGTCCACCACCCCCTACCACTTCTTGATGCAGGACGAGCTGTCGTCAGCCCCGTCCAACGCCCAGCGCGAGCTGCCCTACTCGCCGGGCGCGCCCACCCAGACCGAGTTCGACATCGGCGTGCAGCACATGCAGCTCCTGGGCATCCGCTACTACATGGCGATCTCCGAGCCCATGATCGAGAAGGCGCAGGCCAGCCCGTCGCTCACGGAGGTGGCGACCAGCGGGCCGTGGGCGGTGTTCACCGTGGCCGACAGCGAGCAGGTGGTCGTCCTCGACGACCAGCCGGCGGTCCTCACCGGGGTCGACCCCGGGCACGGCTGGCTCGACGCCGTGGTCCCCTGGTACGAGGACCCCACCCAGTGGTCGGTGTTCCTCGCCGCCGACGGCCCCGACGAGTGGCAGCGCATCGCACCGGGGGAGACGCCCGAACGGATCCCCACCGAGCCGGTCGCGGTCACCGACTACGAGGCCGGTACCGACACCATCTCGTTCCAGGTCAGCCAGCCCGGTACGCCGGTGCTGGTCAAGACGTCGTACTTCCCCAACTGGCAGGCCGAGGGGGCCGACGGCCCTTGGCGCATCAGCCCCAACCTCATGGTCGTGGTGCCCACCGACACCGAGGTCACGCTGCGCTACGGCATGACCGGCGTCGACTGGCTGGGCTGGCTGGTGGCGGCCCTCGGCCTGGTCGGCCTGGTGGCGCTGTGGCGTGCCGGCCCGCTCTCGTTCCCCGAGCCCCGCTCCTGGCGGCCCCGACCCGATTCGGGTCCGGCGCCCCCGCCTCCTGGGCTGGGCGGTGACCTCGCCTCGCCCGGTGCGAGCGGCGAGGCCTCGGCGGAGGCGCCAGCCGGGCGGGCACCCGCGCCGGACGCCGGCGTGCCCGCCGGCGCCTTCGATCCCGCCTCGGTGATCCTGGCCGAGGTCCCGGGCGTGGCCGAGCCGGTCGAGGGACCGGCGCCCGACGGGCCCGGGTCCGCACCAGGTCCCGATGGGCCCCCGACGGACGACGTCTCCCCGGCCCACGGCACGGCCCCCGTCGTCGACCCGGTCCCTGCTTCCGAGGTCCCTGCTTCCGAGGCCCCTGCAGCCGATCCTGATGCCGCCGATCCCGACGGCGGGAGCCGTCCGTGAGCTCGACCGCGGTGCGAAGCGTCGCGGTGGCCGCCGCGAGCAGCGCGTTGACGGTCGTGGCCCTCCGGCGTTGGCAGCAGGGCCTGTCGCCGGTGCGGGCCGACCTCGAGCGGCGGCGCGACCGCCCGGTCGCGCCCGGCAGCCGTCGCCTGAGCGTGGTCATCCCCGCCTTCGACGAGGAGTCCCGCATCGGGGCCTCGGTGGCCGAGGTCCGTCGGGCCCTCGACGTGGTGGCGGCCTACGGCGGCCTCGAGGTCGTGGTGGTCGACGACGGCTCGAACGACGACACGTCGGGCGCGGCCGAACGGGCCGGCGCCGACGTGGTGGTCCGCCACGACGTCAACCAGGGCAAGGGCGCCGCCGTGCGCACCGGTGTGCTGGCGGCCAGCGGTCGCACGGTCGTGTTCACCGACGCCGACCTGGCCTACTCGCCCGACCAGATCCCCGGTCTGGTGGCTCTCGTCGAGGAGGGCTGGGACGTCGTGGTCGGGAGCCGGCGCCACACCGACACCACCACCTTGGTGCGCGCCCGTCGCCTGCGCGAGATCGGCGGGCGGGCCATCAACCTGCTCACCCGGGCCGTGCTGCTGGGGCAGTACCGCGACACGCAGTGCGGGTTGAAGGCGTTCCGCTCCGACGCCGCCCGACTCATCTTCTCGCGCTCCCGCGTCGACGGTTTCGCCTTCGACGTGGAGCTGTTCCACCTCATCGAGCGCTACCACTTGTCCCTCGCCGAGGTCCCCGTCGCGGTGGCCAACTCGAGCCGCTCGTCGGTGCACGTGGTGCGCGACGCGCTGCGCCTCGTGCGCGACCTGTTCCTCGTGCGCCAATGGGCCACGGAGGGTCGCTACGACCTCACTGCCGACGACCTCTTGGCCGGTTCCGGCCCCGCCGGGGTGGGGCCGGTCCTCAAGTAGGGTTCCGGCCCATGGCCCCCCACGACCTCGCTGCGCTGGACCGCATCTTCAAGGCCTACGACATCCGCGGCACGGTCCCCGATCAGCTCGACGCCGACCTCGTCGAGCGCATCGGCGCCGCGTTCGCCCGCTTCGCCGCCGACACCACCGGCGCCGGCCACGTGCTGGTCGCCCACGACATGCGGCCGTCGGGACCGGAGTTCGCCGAAGCCTTCGCCCGGGGGGCCACGGCCCAGGGCGTCGACGTGGTCCACCTCGGTCTGGCGTCCACCGACCTGGCCTTCTGGGCCGCCGGTCACTACGACGCGCCGGCTGCCATGCTCACCGCCTCGCACAACCCCGCCCAGTACAACGGCGTGAAGCTGGCCCTCGCCGGAGCCAAGCCGGTGGGGGAGGAGACCGGACTCCAACAGATCAAGGCCGATGTCATCGGCGGGCTGGAACCGGTGGCCACGCCCGGCTCCGTGTCGAGCCGCGACGACGCGCTGGCGGCGTTCGTCGAGCACGTGCACTCCTTCGTCGATCCCGACGCCCTGGCCCCGCTGAAGGTCGTCGCCGACGCCGCCAACGGCATGGGCGGGCTCACCGCGCCGGCCGTGTTCGAGAAGCTGCCCATCGAGCTCGAGATGCTCTACGGCGAGCTCGACGGCACCTTCCCCAACCACCCGGCCGACCCCATCCAGCCCGAGAACCTGGTCGACCTCCAGGCCCGGGTGCGGGCCACCGGGGCCGACGTGGGCCTGGCCTTCGATGGCGACGCCGACCGGGTCTTCCTCGTCGACGACCGGGGCGAGCTGGTCTCGGGGTCGCTCACCACCGCCATCGTCGCCGACGCCATGCTCGACGCCCATCCGGGGTCCACCATCCTGCACAACCTGATCTGCTCCAAGGCGGTGCCCGAGATCATCACCGAGCGCGGCGGCACCCCGGTGCGCACCCGGGTGGGGCACTCCTTCATCAAGCAGGTGATGGCCGAGACCGGTGCGGCCTTCGGGGGCGAGCACTCCGGCCACTACTACTTCCGTGACAACTTCCGGGCCGACTCCGGCATCATCGCCGCGGTGGTGGTCCTCGGCGTGCTCTCCAAGGCTGGAGTGGCGCTGTCGGAGCTGCGCCGGCCCTACGAGCGCTACGCCGACTCCGGTGAGATCAACACCGTCGTCGACGATCCCCGGGCGGTCATCGAAGTGGTGGCCGAGCGCTTCGCCGGCGCCCAGCAGGATCGCCTCGACGGCCTCACGGTCGACCTGACATCCGGTCCGGGCACGGACCTGGACGACCCGTGGTGGTTCAACCTGCGCCCGTCCAACACCGAGCCGCTGCTCCGCCTCAACCTCGAGGCCGCCACGCCCGAGGCCTGCCGGCGCCACGTCGACGAGCTCCGCACCCTGATCGCCGAGGCCGCCGGCTGAGCCGGAGCCCCCACCCGCCCAAGGACGACACCCATGGCCCTCGATCCCCAACTGCTCGAGATCCTCGCCTGCCCCGAGGACAAGGGGCCGCTGCTCTACTTCGCCGACGAGCAGTCGCTGTACAACCCCCGCCTCAAGCGCCGTTACGACGTGCGCGACGACATCCCCATCATGTTGATCGACGAGGCCAGCTCGGTCGACGACGCCGAGCACGAGCGGCTCCTGGCCAAGGCCGAGGCCGAAGGCGTCCGCCCCACCTTCGAGGCGGCGCCGTGATCCTCGACTCCCTGGGGATGTTCGACGCCACCGCCGCGTTCCCCGAACAGGTCGCCATCGCCGCCGACGCCGCCACCGAGGTGCTGGCATCGGCCGTCCTGCCGGCCCACGACGACATCCAACACGTCGTGGTCGTCGGCATGGGGGGCAGCGGCATCGCCGGCGACGTGGTCCGCGAGGTGGCGGGTCCGCTCATGGCCGTGCCGGTCGTGGTGCACAAGGGCTACGGCGTCCCCAACTTCGTCGACGAGACCACGCTGGTGGTGGCGGTGTCGTTCTCGGGCAACACCGAGGAGACCCTCGAGTCCGTTGCCGACGCGGCCATGGACGGTGCCCGGGTGGTCACGGTGTCCAACGGTGGGGCCCTCTCCGAGCTGGCGGCCGACTGGGGCGTGCCCCACCTCCCCGTCGCCGACGGGATCCCGATGCCGCGAGCGGCCCTCGGTGCCCTGGCCGTGCCGCCGTTGCTCCTGCTCGAGCGCGTCGGGCTGTTCCCCGGCGGGCGATCCTGGGTCGACGCGGCCGTCACCCAGCTCCATCGCCGTCGCGACGCGCTGATCAACGAGGGCAACGAGGCCCAGGTGCTGGCCCACCGGCTGGGCCGCTCCTTCCCGCTGGTCTACGGCGGCAACGGCCTCGGTGGTCTGGCCGCGCTGCGTTGGAAGAACCAGTTCAACGAGAACGCCAAGGTGCCGGCGTTCTACAACCAGCTGCCCGAGGCCACCCACAACGAGATCGCCGGGTGGGGCCAGGACGGCGACGTCACCCGTCAGATCATGCAGCTGGTCCTGTTGCGCCACGACTTCGAGCACCCCCAGGTGATGCGCCGCTTCGACCTCGTCGTCGACTACCTCGACGAGGTCGTGGGGGCGGTGCACACCGTCGCCGCCGAGGGCGACGGGATGCTCGCCCAGCTGCTCGACCTGTGCCTGTTCGGCGACATGGCGTCGCTGCACGCGGCCGTCGAGCAGGGCGTCGATCCCGGTCCCATCCCCGTGCTCGACGACATCAAGCGGCGCCTGGCCGAGCCCGTCGAGTAGCAGCTCCGGTAGCATCTCCACCCTCTCGGGCTGAGCAGTGAGGGTCAGACGGCCCCAGCCCCCGTCCTTGGCCGTACCGCCCTCGGCGGTCGTGCCGTTCGCGCAACCCAGGAAGCACAGATGACCCTCACCGCCCAGTCCACCGATGATGGCCTCGACTACCGCGTCGCCGATCTCGGCCTCGCCGCCTTCGGCCGCAAGGAGATCCAGCTCGCCGAGCACGAGATGCCCGGCCTCATGGCGTTGCGGGCCGAGTACGCCGATGCCCAACCCCTCGCTGGGGCCCGCATCACCGGCTCGCTGCACATGACGATCCAGACGGCCGTGCTCATCGAGACCCTCGTGGTCCTCGGTGCCGAGGTGCGCTGGGCCAGCTGCAACATCTTCTCCACCCAGGACCACGCCGCCGCCGCGGTCGTCGTCGGGCCGGAGGGCACCGTCGAGCGTCCCAAGGGCGTGCCGTGCTTCGCCTGGAAGGGCGAGACGCTCGAGGAGTACTGGTGGTGCACCGAGCAGATCCTGCGCTGGCCCGACGGCTCGGGCCCCAACATGATCCTCGACGACGGTGGCGACGCCACCCTGCTGGTGCACAAGGGCGTGGAGTACGAGCGTGCCGGCGTGGTGCCCGAGACCGGCGAGGACGACTCCGAGGAGTGGGCCGTCGTGCTCGAGACGTTGCGGCGCACGGTGGCCGAGGAGCCCGAGCTCTGGCACGGCGTCGCCCAGGGCATCCAGGGCGTCACCGAGGAGACCACCACCGGCGTGCACCGCCTGTACCAGATGATGGAGGCCGGGCACCTGCTGTTCCCGGCCATCAACGTCAACGACTCGGTCACCAAGTCCAAGTTCGACAACCTCTACGGATGCCGCCACTCCCTCATCGACGGCATCAACCGGGCCACCGACGTGATGATCGGCGGCAAGGTGGCCGTGGTCTGCGGCTACGGCGACGTCGGGAAGGGCTGCGCGTCGTCGCTGCGCGGCCAGGGAGCCCGGGTCATCGTCACCGAGGTCGATCCCATCTGCGCTCTGCAGGCGGCCATGGAGGGCTACCAGGTGGCTCGCATCGAGGACGTCCTCGACACCGCCGACATCTTCATCACCGCCACCGGCAACTTCAACGTGATCACGGCCGAGCACATGGCCCGCATGAAGCACCAGGCCATCGTCGGCAACATCGGCCACTTCGACAACGAGATCGACATGGCCGGCCTCAAGAAGATGAGCGACGTGCAGCGGGTCACCATCAAGCCCCAGGTCGACGAGTTCGTGTTCCCCGACGGGCACTCGGTCATCGTGCTGGCCGAGGGCCGGCTGTTGAACCTGGGCTGCGCCACCGGCCACCCCAGCTTCGTGATGTCCAACAGCTTCTCGAACCAGGTGATCGCCCAGATCGAGCTGTTCACCCACAACGACTTCTACGAGCGCAGGGTGTACACCCTGCCCAAGCACCTCGACGAGAAGGTGGCCCGCCTCCACCTCGGCGCCCTGGGCGTGCGCCTCACCGAGCTCACCGAGGACCAGGCCAGCTATCTCGGCATCCCGGCCGAGGGGCCCTACAAGTCCGACCACTACCGCTACTGAACGGGGAGGGCTCGGCTCGGCGCTGCCGGGCCGAGCCCGACATCGACACACACACACACCGACCGCGAGACAAGGGGGGCACATGGATCAGCTCGAGGGCAAGGTCGTCATCGTCACCGGGGGGGCCAGCGGCATCGGCCTGGCGGTGGCGCACCGCTTCGCCGCGGAAGGCGCCCGGCTGGTCCTGGCCGACATCGAGGCCCCGGCCCTCGACGAGGCCTCGGCCTCGTTCGCACCCGGCGCCGAGGTCGTCACGGTGGTCACCGATGTCTCCGAGGCCGACCAGGTCGATGCCCTGCGTGACCGGGCCATCGAGGCGTTCGGCGCCGTCCACGTCGTCTGCAACAACGCCGGCGTCGGGGGCGGTGGGCCCATGCAGGACCTGACGCTCAGCGACTGGGACTGGGTGCTGGGTGTCAACCTGTGGGGCGTCATCCACGGTGTGCGCACGTTCCTGCCCCACCTGCTCGAGCAGGGCGAGGGCCACATCGTGAACACCGCTTCGGTGGCCGGGCTCTACTCGGCGCCGTTCATGGGCCCCTACAACGTCTCCAAGTACGGCGTCGTGTCGCTGTCGGAGACCCTGGCCGTCGAGCTGGCCATGGCGGAGTCGCCGGTGGGCGTGTCGGTGCTGTGCCCCTCCTGGGTCAAGACCAACATCGCCACGTCCACCCGGAACCGTCCCGACGACGGTTCGGCGCCCACCGCCGAGGAGCAGGCCGGCATCGCGGCCATCGTCGAGCACTTCCTCACCACGGGCATGGAGGCCACCGACGTGGCCGAGCACGTGGTGGAGGCGGTGCGCACCAACACGTTCTGGATCCTCACCCACGACGAGACCCCCGGTGCCGTCGAGCAGCGCACCCGGGCCATCCTCGAACGGGCCGCACCGCCGCTGCTGATGCACTGAGCGCCCACCTCGTCGAACGATCCGGCGTCGCAGCCCCTCGCTAGGGTCAGCACATGTGGTTCCCGGAGTCCTGTGCCTGCTGCGGTCTCCCGGGGCGCTCCCCGTGCTCCTCGTGCACCCGTGCGCTGCGCCCGGCGCCCGCGGCGCCGGTGCCCCACGGGCTCGACTCGCTCGGCGCGCTGGTCGCCTACGACGACGCGGCTCGGCCTCTCGTGGTGGCGGTGAAGTACCGCAACGCCCGCTCCTCGCTGCGCACGCTGGCGCCGGCGGTGGCGTCGCTGGCCCCCCGGCTGGGCCCGCACGCGGTCGTCACCTGGGCCCCCACCACGGGGGCCCGCCGGCGTGAGCGTGGCTTCGACCAGGCCAGGGTGTTGGCCGAGCTGGTGGGCCGTCGCCTCGGACGTCCCGTCGTCGGGCTCCTGGCGCGCACGGGCACGGGGCACCAGACGGGGCAGGGGCGGGCGTCCCGCCTGGCCGGCCCCACCTTCGTGGTGGCCCGGCGTCGAGTCCCCACCGAGGTGGTCGTCGTCGACGACGTCTGTACGACCGGCGCCACGCTGTCGGCGGCGGCAGCCACGCTGAGGGTGGCGGGCGCGCAGGAGGTGCACGGGCTGGTGCTGGCCCGAACCCCCGAGCGTCGGGTGGCGGCGTGAGCGACGCCCCCGGGTTCGCCGGGGTGGCGCGGAGGTGGGGTCCCGACACCGTACGCGTCGTCCTCGCCGAGGAGGCGCCGCTGCTGCGCCGCCAGCTGCTGCTCGCCCTCGAGTCGCACCCCCGGGTGGTGGTCGTCGTCGAGGTGGCCGACGCCGAGGCGCTGGTCGGGGTGGTGGTCCAGGAGACGCCCGATGCCGTGGTGGTGTCGGCGCACCTGCCCCCGGAGGGCTCCGGAGCGGCCGTGGTCGCCGCCCGGCGGGCCCACCCGCCGATCGCGGCCGTCGTCGTCGACGGCGGTGCGGGTGGGGCAGGGTCGCTGCCCGTCCCGGGGGTGGTCCACCTGAGCCTCGACGTGGCGGTCACCGAGGTGGCGGCGGCGGTGGTGCGCCTGGTCGACGCTCGGCGCAACCGGCCACAGCAGGCCTGACCCCGCCGCCGGGCCCGGCAGGGGAGAGGCCGCCCGCCTCCCACCCGGGTCGCCGGTACACTCGGCGATCCCATGGGCATGTTCGACAAGCTCCTCCGTACCGGCGAGGGCAAGAAGCTGAGGGCGCTGCAGAGCCTGGTACCCGACATCGGGTCCTACGAGGACGAGATGCGCGCGCTCTCCGACACCGAGCTCACGGCCAAGACCGCCGACTTCCGCCAGCGCCTCGACAACGGTGCCACCCTCGACGACGTGCTCATCGAGGCCTTCGCCGTCACCCGGGAGGCTGCCAGCCGGGAGATCGGCCAACGCCACTACGACGTGCAGCTCATGGGCGGCGCCGCCCTGCACTTCGGGTGGGTGGCCGAGATGAAGACCGGTGAGGGCAAGACCCTCGTGTCGACCCTGCCGGTGTACCTCAACGCCCTGGCCGGCAAGGGCGTGCACGTCGTCACGGTCAACGACTACCTGGCCACACGCGACGCCGAGTGGATGGGGCAGGTCCACCGCCGCCTCGGGCTCGACATCGGCCTGGTGATTCCCGGTCAGTACGACGCGGCCCACAAGCGCGCCCAGTACGCCTGCGACATCACCTACGGCACCAACAACGAGTTCGGCTTCGACTACCTGCGCGACAACATGGCGATGAGCCGCGCCGACCAGGTCCAGCGGGGCCACAACTACTGCATCGTCGACGAGATCGACTCGATCCTCATCGACGAGGCCCGCACGCCCCTCATCATCTCCGGGCGCGTCGCCGACGCCGCCAACATCTACTACCAGTTCGCCTCGATCGTCCGGGGCCTCAAGCGCGACGTCCACTACGAGTTCGACGAGGAGAAGCGCACCGTCGCCCCCACCGACGAAGGTGTGGAAGCGGTCGAGAAGGCGCTCGGCATCGAGAACATGTACGACGAGGTCTCCCAGAACCTCGTCCACCAGTTCCAGGCCGCCCTCAAGGCCAAGGAGCTGTTCAGGCGGGACAAGGACTACCTCCTGCAGAACGGCGAGGTGAAGATCGTCGACGAGTTCACCGGGCGCATCCTCGAGGGCCGTCGTTGGTCAGAGGGCCTCCACCAGGCCGTCGAGGCCAAGGAGGGCGTGAAGATCAAAGAGGAGAACCAGACCCTCGCCACGGTCACCCTCCAGAACTACTTCCGGATGTACGAGAAGCTGGCCGGTATGACCGGCACGGCCCTCACCGAGGCGGCCGAGCTCGACGGCACCTACGGCTTGCAGGTCGTTCCCATCCCCACCCACCGCGACCTGGCCCGCGTCGACCAGCCGGACCTGATCTACAAGACCGAGGACGCCAAGTTCGACGCGGTGGTCGACGACATCGCCGAGCGCAGCGAGGCGGGCCAGCCGGTGCTCGTCGGCACCGTCTCGGTCGCCAAGAGCGAGAAGCTGTCGCGCTTCCTCGAGAAGCGGGGCGTGCCCCACCACGTGCTCAACGCCAAGCTGCACTTCCGGGAGGCAGACGTCGTCGCCCAGGCCGGGCGGCTGGGTGCGGTGACGGTGGCCACCAACATGGCCGGACGTGGTGTCGACATCCTCCTCGGCGGCAACGCCGAGGGGCTCGCCGAGCGAGACCTGGCGGCCGAGGGGCTCGAGCCGGACTCCGAGGAAGGACAGGCCCGTCTGGCCGAGCTGCTCGCCCACTACGAGGCCGAGACCGACGGCGAGGGCGCCAAGGTGCGCGAGCTCGGCGGTCTCTACGTGCTCGGCACCGAACGCCACGAGAGCCGCCGCATCGACAACCAGCTCCGCGGGCGTTCCGGCCGCCAGGGCGATCCGGGCGAGAGCCGGTTCTACCTGTCCCTCGAGGACGACCTCATGCGCCTGTTCGCCACCGGCGCCATGAACTGGGTGATGGGTCGGGCCCTGCCCGACGACGTGCCCATCGAGGCCAAGATGGTCACCAAGGCCATCGAGCGGGCGCAGAACACCGTCGAGCAGCGCAACGCGGAGATCCGCAAGAACGTGCTGAAGTACGACGAGGTCATGAACGAGCAGCGCAAGGTGATCTACCGGCGCCGCGACCAGATCCTCGACCAGGCCGACCTGCGCGACGAGGCCATCGAGTACCTGGCCGAGGCCGTCGACGGGGTGATCTCCACGTTCTGCGTGAGCGACCTCGCCGAGGAGTGGGACCTCGAGGGCCTGGTCGCCGAGGTGGGCACCTTCTGGCCGTCCCAGCTCACCGTCGACGACCTCCGCGCCCACTGCGTCTCCACCGACGACCTCTACGAGCACCTGATGGCCGAGGCCACCACCCACTACGAGGCCCGCGAGGCCGAGTTCGGTCCCGAGGCCATGCGTCAGGTCGAGCGCCAGGTCATGCTGCGCATCATCGACCAGAAGTGGCGCGAGCACCTCTACGAGATGGACTACCTGCAGGAGGGCATCAACCTGCGGGCCATGGGTCAGAAGGACCCGCTCGTCGAGTGGCAGCGCGATGGCTATGCCATGTTCGGCTCGATGATGCAGAGCATCGCCGTCGACTTCGTCAAGTACGTCATGCACGCCCAGGTCACCGTCGCCGAGCAGCCCAAGCTGCAGGCGCCGGTCGCCGTCAAGGACATGATGTACACGGCACCGGTCGACCCGAGCGAGGCCCCCAGCAGCCTCGCCGAGGCCGCTCGGGCCCAAGCGGCAGCCGAGGGCGTCGAGCCCCCACCGGTCGCCCCCGACGACGAGGTCACCCAGCAACCGGTCGTGAAGAGCGATTGGGACAAGACCCCGCGCAACGCCCCGTGCCCGTGCGGCTCGGGCAAGAAGTTCAAGCTCTGTCACGGCCAGTAGGGCAGGACCCCCCACCATGAAGGACTACTCCGACGACCTCGCCGCGCTCCGGCGCCGACTCGACGAGGCGCGCGTCTACCTGCGCATCGACGAGCTGCGCGAGGCCCGCCCTCAACTCGAGGTCGAGGCCAGCCGGCCCGACCTCTGGGACGACGCCGACCAGGCCCGCAAGGTGACCGGAGAGCTCTCCTCGGTCGTCGAGGACATCGAGCTCTACGAGCGCCTCGAGGGTGGCATCGCCGACGGCGAGACGCTCTTCGAGCTGGGCCGAGAGGAGGCGGATGACTCGGTCGAGGCCGAGATCGCCGAGGCCCTCGAGGCGCTCGGGACCGACTTCGGCGAGCTCGAGCTGCGGGCCCTCTTCACGGGCGAGCACGACGACTCCGACGCCCTCTGCGAGCTGCAGTCCGGTGAGGGCGGTGCCGATGCCCAGGACTGGACCGAGATGCTCCTGCGCATGTACCTGCGCTGGGCCGAGCGCTCCGGGTTCGAGGTCGAGCTGGCGGAGGCGTCCGCCGGGTCCGAGGCGGGGCTGTCGTCGGCGTCGTTCGTGGTCCGCGGCCGCCACGCCTACGGCCGCCTGCGCAGTGAGCACGGGGTGCACCGCCTGGTGCGCATCTCGCCGTTCAACGCCCAGGGCAAGCGCCAGACGGCCTTCGCCGCGCTGAAGGTGACGCCCTTCCTCGACGACGTCCCCGACATCGAGATCGACGAAAAGGACCTGCGCGTCGACACCTACCGTTCATCGGGCGCGGGCGGACAGCACGTCAACGTCACCGACTCGGCGGTGCGCATCACCCACCTGCCCACTGGTGTCGTGACCTCGTGCCAGAACGAGCGCAGCCAGCACCAGAACAAGGACGTGGCCATGCAGATGCTGCGGGCCAAGCTGGCGGAGCGCCAGCGCGAGGAGCGCGAAGCGGAGCTCTCGGCCATCCGGGGAGAGCAGCGGTCGGTGGGGTTCGGCAGCCAGATCCGCTCGTACGTGCTCCAGCCGTACCAGATGGTCAAGGACCTGCGTTCCGAGCACGAGACGGGCAACGTCGACGCCGTGCTCGACGGTGCGCTCGACGGCTTCATGGAGGCCTACCTGCGCTGGGAACGCAGCGCCTCGGACCCCGCCGCCGAGTGAGCACGCCGGTGACGCAGGACCTGTCGCAGGTGCCGCGGTTCGCGCGGTCGATGCGTCTACCCTCGGCCACTGGCCCTGGCCTCTGCTGCGCCGCGGTGCCCCACCTCTCATGATCACGCTCGAACACGTCACCAAGACCTACAAGGGATCCACCGTCGCCCTGCGCGACGCCAGCCTCGAGATCGCCAAGGGCGAGTTCGTGTTCCTGGTCGGCGCCTCGGGGTCGGGCAAGTCCACGTTCATCCGTCTGTTGAACAAGGAAGAGACCCCGGAGGACGGCAAGATCTACGTCGCCGGCAAGGACATCGGGTTGCTCTCGAACTGGAAGGTGCCCTTCCTGCGGCGCAACATCGGGTGCGTCTTCCAGGACTACAAGCTGCTGAGCAACAAGACCGCCTACGAGAACGTCGCCTTCGCCCTGGAGGTCATCGGACGGCCTCGTAGCGTCATCCAGACCCAGGTGCCGGCCATCCTCGACCTGGTGGGCCTCGGGCACAAGGCCGCCAGCTTCCCCGACGAGCTCTCCGGTGGTGAGCAGCAGCGGGTCTCGGTGGCCCGCGCCTTCGTGAACCGGCCGCTCATCCTCCTGGCCGACGAGCCCACCGGCAACCTCGACCCGGCGACGTCGGTGGGCATCATGCGGCTGCTGGACCGCATCAACAAGACGGGCACCACCGTGGTGATGGCCACGCACGATCGCGGCATCGTCGACACGATGCGGCGCCGGGTGATCGAGCTCGACCGCGGCTCGATCGTCCGTGACCAGGTACGCGGCGTCTACGAGTAGGGATCGCCGCCATGCCGAAGCTCGACTACGTCGTCCGCGAGACCGGGTCCAACCTGGGCCGCAACGTCACCATCACCTTGGCGTCGGTGCTCACCGTCTTCATCTCGGTGCTGCTGGTCGGTGCCGCTCTCATGTTCAACCGGGCAGTGGAGAACGCCACCCAGCGTTGGCAGGGCGGCATCGAGTTCGTCGTGTTCATGCGCGTCGACGCCAACCAGGACCAGGTCGATTCCGTGGCCGACGCCCTCGACGAGAGCCCCGAGATCGCCTCGGTCGCCTACGTCGACAAGGACGGCGCCTACGACGAGTTCCGCTCGCTGTTCGCCGATTCCCAGGAGATGATCGACAGCGTGGCGCCCGACGACCTGCCGTCGTCGTTCCGGGTCGAGCCCGTCGACAAAGACGTCGAGGCGGTGGAGGCGCTGGGATCGCAGTTCGGCGACCGGCCGGGCGTCGACAGCGTGGTGTTCGCCTCGGAGACGATCCGATTCATCCAGGACATCTCCAGTCGGCTGACCACCGGCATCTTCGTCGTCGCGGCCGTGCTGTTCGTCGCCTCGGGACTGCTCATCTTGAACACCATCCGGATGGCCATGTTCGCTCGGAGGCGCGAGATCGAGGTCATGAAGTTGGTGGGGGCCACCAACTGGTTCATCCGCGTGCCCTTCATGTTGGAGGGCCTCATCCAGGGCTTCCTGGGAGCGATCGCGGCCATCGGCTTCCTCGCCGTGCTGCGCCCGTTTTTCCTCGGCTGGCTCCCCGACAGCGACGACTTCCCGCTCATCGCCGGTTTCACCGTCGGAGGGGCCGAGCTGATCAGCATCTTCTTGTTGCTCGGGGTGGCCGGCATCCTCATCGGCGCCATCGGCGCCGGCATCGCCGTCACCCGCTTCCTCGACGTCTGAGGCTGTGACATACAGCTCCGGTCGGCAAGCCGCGACATCTTGCTCCGGTCGGCAGGCCTCCCTCCGCCGGCTTCGCCGAAACACAGGACCTGTCTGAGCCTCCTTGCTGCGCGGCGTCGGCTGTTTCGAGTCGGCTGACGCTCCCGGTCAGGTGGGCGATGGGGAGCGCCAGCGACCCGCCCACACCGCGTCCCGACGAGCTTGCGAGGAGGGCGCCATGGTCACGCCTACTCGACCTCGCGGACGAGGCGGGGGTCGATGGTGCCGGTGACAACGTCGTACATGAAACCGCCCACCACGGTGCCGGGCGGTAGCCAGGGGCAGGCCACGAGCGCGTCGACGTCGTCGACGATCGCCTGGTCCTCGTCGGCGATGAGGTGGAACTCGACGTCGTCGGGGTCGTGACCGGTGGCGTCGGTGACGGCTCGCCGCAGACGCCCGAGCTCGATCTTGGCGGCGCCGCAGTCGGTGTGGTGCACCACGGCGATCCGCGACACCCCGAGCTGGTTGGTGGACTTGATCAAGGAGCGGATCATGTCGTCGGTGGTCCGTGCCCCGGCGTTGCGCAGCAGGTGAGCATCGCCCGGACGCAGGCCGAACGCCTCGTGGGCGTCGATGCGGGCGTCCATGCAGGTGAGCACGGCCAGCCCGAGCCGGGGCGGCGCCTCGAGGTGGGCATCGGCGAAGTGGGCGGCGTGGTCGGCGTTGGCGTCGAGGAGGTCGCGAAATCGGTGCACGGGGGGCGATGCTAGGGCGGTCGCGGCCAGCGTCCGGACGGGGTCTGGAGCGCGACGGGCGGTATCCGCGCCGCAGGGGACCGGACGTGGCACCGTCATGGCCATGGCCGGCGACGACCCTCAGGCCGGTGCAGACGGCCCGCCTCCTCCCGACGACGCTCCCGTGTCGCCGAGCGGGCTCGCGGCCCGGTTGGGGGGAACCCCGCTCGAGCCCAGCGAAGCGATGCCCCGATGGGTGCCCCGCGCCATCATGCTGTTCTTCGTCGGGGTGGTGGGCCTGGCCGTGGCCCGGTGGCTCCTCGGCGAGCTGAAGGACCTGCTGATCACGATCCTGATCGCCCTGTTCGTCTCGTTCGCCATGGAACCGGCGGTCAACTGGCTGGCGGCACGGGGCTGGAAGCGGGGCTGGGCCACCGGCCTGGTGTTCGTCGTGTTCGTCGTGTTCTCGCTGCTCTTCCTGGGTGCGCTGGGCAAGGTGGTGGCCGACGAGGTCGTCAACCTCGTCGACAGCGCCCCCGGCTACCTCACCGACGCCGAGGAGTGGCTCAACGAGACCTTCGGCCTCGAGCTCTCGGGTGACGACCTGCGTGACCAGCTCACCGATGCCGACGGCCCGGTGCGCAGCTTCGCCACCCAGGCGGCCGGCAACGCGCTCGGCATCAGCGCCAGCGTGCTCGGCATCGTGTTCCAGTTCTTCACCGTCGCCCTCTTCGCGTTCTACCTCGTCGCCGACGGTCCCCGCTTCCGTCGGGTCATCTGCTCGTTCCTGCGCCCCGATCGCCAACGCCAGGTGCTCGAGACGTGGGAGATCGCCATCCAGAAGACCGGGGGCTACATCTACAGTCGAGCGCTGCTCGCCCTGCTCTCGGGCGTGGCGCACTGGATCGCCTTCGAGATCATCGGCGTCCCCTACGCCATCGCCCTCGCCGTGTTCGTGGGGCTGGTCTCGCAGTTCGTGCCCGTGGTCGGCACCTACCTGGCCGCCGCGCTGCCCGCCTTCATCGCCCTGGTGGGCAGCCCGTTCGACGCCGTGCTCGTCGTCGCCTTCGCCACCTTCTACCAACAGATCGAGAACTACGTCTTCGCGCCGCGCATCAGCGCCCGCACCATGGACCTGCACCCGGCGGTGGCGTTCGGATCCGTACTGGCGGGCATCGGGATCCTCGGGGGCATCGGCGCCCTGCTGGCCTTGCCGTTCAGCGCGGTCGTGCAGGCGCTCGGCTCCACCTACATCGAACGCCACCCGGTGATCGACTCCGACATGACGTCCGAACCGGCCGCGAGCGGGTCGGGTCGCAGTTCGTTGGTCCTGCGGTACTGGCGCGCCCGGCGAACACGCCGCGCTCCGTAGACTGAGACCGCTGGCACCGAGCCCTCGTACAAGGAGCAGTCATGGCCAACCCCGTCCTCACCCCCCAGCGCTTCGAGCGCGAGGGGGCCACTGGCCCCGGATGGGCCAGCACGGCAGGACCTTCCTCCGGCGCGGCCACCCAGGCCGCAGCCGGCACCAAGGCCGCCGGCGGGGGCCGTTTCGGCTCGATCCCCGACGTGCCCCACGACGGGCCCACCATGACGCTCGGCGGCAGCATGACCGCCATCGGTGTGCTGTTCGCCATCATCCTGGCCGCCGGCTCGTTCGGGTGGATGCAGGTCGATCAGACCTCCGAGGCCCGCATCGACCCCGAGACCGGCCAGGAGGTGATGGTCAACACCACGTCCATGCCGGGCTGGCTGCTGATCTCCGTGCTGGTGGGTCTGGGTCTGGCCATCCTCACCATCGTCAAGCCCAAGCTCTCGCCGTTCACGGCGCCCGCCTACGCGCTGGCCTACGGCGTCGCGCTGGGAGCCATCTCCGCGGTCTACAACGCCGAGTGGAACGGCATCGTGGTGCAGGCCATCGGGGCCACGCTGGCGGTGTTCTTCGTCATGTTCTTCCTGTACGCCACCCGGATCATCAAGGTCACCAAGAAGTACGTGGCCGTGGTCGTGGCCGCCACGCTCGGCATCTTCGTCATGTACGCCGTGACCTGGATCGCGACCCTCTTCGGCGCCGACATCATGTTCTGGAACGAGCCCTCGGCGCTCGGCATCGGCATCAGCGTCGTCATCGTGATCGTGGCTGCCCTCAACCTCGGCCTGGACTTCGCCTTCATCGAGCAGGCATCGAAGGCCGGGGCCCCGAAGTACATGGAGTGGTTCGGTGCGTTCGGCGTCACCGTCACGGTGGTGTGGCTGTACCTCGAGATCCTCCGGCTGCTGTCGCTGCTGCGTCAGTAGCCGCCCGCATCGTCGGGCGGGAACATCCCGGTGCCCCCCGTTGTTGTATACCCCACTGGGTATCCCGCGAGGGGCCCGTCACGACCACACGAGAGGACCACCAGGACATGGCGACCACCACGCTGACCAAGGACACGTTCGAGCAGACCCTCGACGACAACGACATCGTCCTCATCGACTTCTGGGCCGAATGGTGCGGGCCCTGCAAGATGTTCGCACCGGTCTACGAGAAGGTCTCCGAGGCCCACCCGGGCGTGGTGTTCGCCAAGGTCGACACCGAGGCCGAGCCCGAGCTCGCTGGAGCCTTCCAGATCCAGTCCATCCCCACGCTGATGGCCGTGCGCGACAAGGTCGTGCTCTACAGCCAGCCCGGTGCCCTGCCCGAGCAGGCCCTCGAGGACATCGTCCGCCAGATCGAGTCCATCGACATGGAGCAGGTGCACCAGCAGATCGCCGACGAGAAGACCGAGGGCTGAACGCCCCGATCCCTGGGGGCCGCGCCGCCCTGCGGCGACCGTCCGTGGTCCGCGGCCGCGTGCCATCATCGATGGCGTGACCGATCGTGCGCTCGCCGGTTGCCTGCTCGTGGCCACACCGGTGATCGGTGACCCCAACTTCGACCGGACGGTCGTGCTGCTCCTCGACCACGGTGACGACGGTGCGCTGGGGTTGGTGCTGAACCGGCCCACCGACGTCGACGTCGGCGGATCGCTCCCGCAGTGGGCGCCGCTGGCGTCGGATCCGGCGGTGGTCTTCGTCGGTGGACCGGTCGAGCAGGCCGCGGCCATAGGCCTCGGTCGGCCGGCGCCGGGGTCGCACGACCCCGGTGACCGACCCTGGAGCCCGATCCCGTTGGCCACCGACGGGCCCGGCCCGCTGGCCACGCTCGACCTGGGCGCCGACCCCGGCCCCGACCCTCGCCTCGAGGAGGTGCGGGTCTTCGTCGGGTACTCCGGCTGGGGGGCGGGGCAGCTCGAAGCCGAGCTCGACCAGGAAGCCTGGTTGGTGGTGCCCGCTCTCGGTGCCGACCTGTGGAGCGACCGCCCCGACGACCTCTGGCGCATCGTGCTGCGTCGCCAGCAGGGGAGTACGGCGTGGCTCTCGCTCTACCCCTCGGACCCGTCGGGCAACTGACCGGCCGACCCGGGGTCGGGGCGTCGGGTTCGACGGGCCCGGATCAGCACCACGGTGACGACGACCACCAGCACGACCCCGGCCACGAACAGCGGCAGGACATGGGTGCGTCCCGACGCGGAATCGGGCACGGCTCGGTCGGCGGGCACGATCAGCTCCAGCTCGGGGGCGGTGCCGGTGGGGCCGATGAGGGTGCTGGGGGGGCCGGCCACCTCGTCGGGGAGGTGCACCGTCACCGAGGGGGGCGGTTCCACGCGGCGAGCCTAACGGGGCCCGGCCCGGGTGCCGGGGTCGGTCCCGACGGGGCGTGACGCCCCCCGCCGGCCCCGGTTGGAGCTCGCGATGCCGCCGCCGGGCTCGCTTCTGGAAGAGTGGAGGGCGATGTCTGGTCCCTCCCTCGCTCCCCGACTGCTCCGTCTCGCCGCCCTCGTGGGCCTGGCGGTGGTCCTGGCGTCGTGCGCCGGCGGTGGCGGCTCGCAGCCCACCGGGGCTCCCGACAGTGCCGCGAGTCCCACCACGGCGTCCCCCTCCACCACGTCGGCGAGCACCACGACCGCGGCGCCGACCACCACTGCGACTCCCACCACGACCGCCGCCCCCACCACGACGACGACGACCGTCCCCGAGCCGGTCTCGGTGGTGCCCGACACCTCCGAGGAGATCGGTGCCCTGCAGTACGAGCTGGCGGCTCGCGGCTTCGCGGTGACCGATCCCCCCGGCGAGTACGGCCCGGGCACCCGCCACGCGGTCATGGCCTTCCAGAAGCTGCACGGGCTGGCCCGCGACGGCGTGGCCGGACCGCAGACCCTCGGCGCCCTCGCCTCGGCCGGGCCGGTGGAACCCCGGCTCGGTCGCCACCCGCACATCGAGGTCGACCTGGCGGCCCAGGTCGTGATCGTGGTGGAGGCGGCGGGCAACGTCACCGCCCTCAACGCCACCTCCGGTGCGGCGGCCACCGCCACGCCGCCGGGGGACTACAGCATCTTCCGCCAGGTCGACGGGTGGGACCCCGGACCCTGGGGACCCCTCTACCGGCCCAAGTACTTCGTGGGCGGCATCGCCTTCCACGGGGGCTACCCGGTGTTGGCCAGCCCGGCCTCCCACGGCTGCGTGCGGCTGCCCGATCCCTCGGTCGACTGGCTCTGGGCCTCGGGAGCAGGGGCCGTGGGCACCCCCGTCGACGTGTACTGAGCCATCCGGAGGGGGCCCCGGGCCTCGGTAGACTCCGGCGCTCGACATGTCGCGCTCCGTCCGCCTCCGGCCCTGGCAGAAACAGGCCCTCGAACGCTTCCAGACCTCGAGCGATCCCGACTTCCTGGCCGTGGCCACCCCGGGGGCGGGCAAGACGACCTTCGCCCTGACCGCGGCGGTGCAGCACCTGGCCACCCACCCCGACCGACGGGTGGTGGTGGTGGCGCCCACCCAACACCTGAAGGTGCAGTGGGCCAGTGCGGCCGCTCGCCTCGACCTGCACCTCGAGCCGCAGTGGTCGGCCCGGGACGGGCGGCTGCCGGCGGACATGCACGGCATCGTGGTCACCTACCAGCAGGTGGCCATGCAACCGGTGGCTCTCCGAGGGATCGCCGCGGGGGCGTTCGTGATCTTCGACGAGCTCCACCACGCCGGCGACGACCGGGCATGGGGGGAGGGCGTGCGCACCGCGTTCGAGCTGGCCGCGCGGCGCCTGGCCCTCTCGGGCACCCCGTTCCGCTCCGACACCGCCGCCATCCCGTTCGTGCACTACGACGACTTCGGCGAGGCCCACGCCGACTACGAGTACGGCTACGGCGAGGCCCTCGTCGACGGCAAGGTGGTGCGCCCCGTGTACTTCCCCCGGATCGACGGTCAGATGGAGTGGGTCGGACCCGACGGCACGGAGTACGCCCACACGTTCGACGACGCCCTCGATCACGCCCGGTCCGGCCAGCGGCTGCGCACCGCGCTGTCGCTGAGTGGCGAGTGGCTGCCGGTCGTGCTCGATCAGGCCCACGCCCAGCTCCAGGCCATCCGGGTGACCCAGCCCCATGCCGGCGGCCTGGTGATCGCCATGGACCAGGAGCACGCCCGGGGGATCGTCGAGTTGCTGCGTCGACGTCACGGCGTGCACTCCACCCTCGTGGTCAGCGACGACCCCACCGCCTCGGCCCGCATCGAGCACTTCGCCGAAGGCGATCAGCCGTGGATCGTGGCGGTGCGCATGGTCTCCGAGGGCGTCGACATCCCTCGCCTGCGGGTCGGGGTCTTCGCCACCAACACGGTGACCGAGCTGTTTTTCCGCCAGGCCACCGGCCGCCTGGTGCGTTGGACGCAGGGGCTTCGCTCGCAGAAGGCGTTCTTCTTCATCCCGGACGACCCCCGTCTGCGACGCTTCTCGGCGGGGATCGCCGAGCAGCGTCGCCACAGCCTGCGCCGGCGCGACGACGAGGAGGGCCGCGAGGGCGACGACGGGATCGACGACGCCGTGCCGGTGTCTGCCCAGGAGGAGCAGCTGTCGTTGTTCTCGGCGCTCTCGGCGGTCACCCTCGGCGGCCACGAGCCGGAGTGGGTCAGTGAGGACCACGATCCCGACGGCGTGCTCGCGCTCGACGACGGTGACGAGGACGAGGACCTGACCATCCTGCTGGCCCCACCGCCCCGCCCGGGGGGAGGGGGCAGCCACACCCACCACCGCACCCGGAGGGAGCACAAGGCCCACCTACGGATGGAGAACGCCGAGCGGGCCCGCGACATCGTGCGCCGCTCGGGGCTCACCCATGCGCAGGTGAACGCCGAGCTCAACCGCCTGTCGAGCGTGCGCCGGGTGTCCGAGGCCACCGTCGAGCAGCTCGAACGCCGGCTCAACCAGGCCGACCGTTGGCTGTCGCGGCTGTGAGGTTGCCTCAGGTGGTGACCGACCCGCCGTTGATCTGGATGGTCTGACCGGTCACCCACTCGGCCTCCGGGGACGCGAGGTACACGCAGGCGTACCCGATGTCCTCGGGCACCCCGGTGCGTTTGGTGGGGATCTGGCGGGCGAGCGCCTCGGTGACGCTCTGGTCTTCGTTGGTCATCAAGCCGATGGCCAGGGTGTTGGCGGTGACGCCGTAGCGGGCGTTCTCGATGGCGAGGTGGCGCATGAAGCCGATGGCCCCGCCCTTGCCGGCGGCGTAGGGCGAGACCCCGATGTTGAGGCCCACCAGGCCGGCGCCGGAGGCGATCGTGATGATGCGGCCCCAGCCCCGTTCGCACATGCCGTTGATGACCGCGTGGCTGCAGTTCAAGACGCCGTAGAGGTTGACGTCGATGGGACCTCGCCACGAGGCCGGGTCGGACTCGCGGAACTGGGTGGGGCGCATCCCCTCGGCGCCGCCGTTGCCTGCGTTGTTGACCAGCACGTCGACGGGACCGAGCGTCCCTTCGACCTCGGCCACCCCCGCGGCGACCGCCTGGTGGTCGGTGACGTCGAAGCCGATGGCCACGGCGCGCCCCCCGGCGGCCTCGATGGCGGCCACCGTGTCCGCCGCCCTCTCCGGTCGGATGTCGTTGACGGCGACGGCGGCGCCCTGCTCGGCGAGCAGCCGGGCGATGCCGGCGCCCACGTTCTGGCCGGCCCCGGTCACCAGAGCCACCTTGTCCTCGAGCTCGAACACAGCTCCCCCTGTCGGTCGTGCGCTGGGGGCAGTCAACCACAACGGCCGGTCGGGGCCGGGCCTCCGCCCGGCGAGTGTCATGGTCCCGACGCGGCCGAGGGCAGCCCCTCTCGGTGGGGCTGCCCTCGGCGGCGTGCAGGTGCGGCGGTCGGTCAGGCGTCGGGGTCGGCCTCGCCGTCGGCGAAGGCCCGCATGCTGGTGATCTTGCCGGCGTCGTCGAAGGTCATGAGGTCGGTGGTGGCCATGGCGATCTTGGTCTCGCCGAGGTCGATGTCGATGCGGAACTGGAAGGCCGCTTCGCCCCCGCACACGGTGACGGGACCGATGCGGCGCATGACCGGCGTGACCCCGAGCTTGGTGATGCCGTCGTAGAAGTCGCGGATGGCCTCGCGGCCCACCTTCCTCTCCGAGCCGACGGGGTCCTCGACCCAGCAGTCGTCGGCGTAGAGGGCCATGATCCCGTCGGTGTCGCCGGCGCTGACCAGCTCCACGTAGCGATCGCAGATGGCGACGAGCTCTTCTCTGGTGGTCATGTCAGCTCCCGTACACGATGACGCCGCGGATGTTCTTGCCGTCTCGCATGTCCTGGTACCCCTGGTTGATGTCGTCGAGCCCGTAGGTGCGGGTGACGAGCTCGTCGAGCTTGAGCTGGCCGCTGCGGTACAACCCCAGCAGGCGGGGGATGTCGTAGCGGGGGTTGGCGCTGCCGAAGATGGTGCCCACGAGCGACTTCTGCTGCATGGCCAGGTCGAAGAGGTTGAGGTTCACGTCGTTGGCCTTCATGTCGGCCACGGCGGTGAACACCAGCTTGCCGCCCTTGGCGACGAGGCCCATGTAGGTGCCGACGTCGGCCCCCTTGCCCTCGCCGACGGTGACGATGACCTTCTCGGCGTTGCGGCCCCACGTGAGCTCACCGAGCAGGGCCTGGGCCTCCTCGGCGGTGGCGACCGCGTGGGTGGCACCGAACTGCTGGGCCTGCTCCCGCTTGAACTCCACCGGGTCGATGGCGATCACGTAGCGGGCGCCGGCGAGGTGGGCCCCCTGCACGGCGTTCATGCCGACACCGCCCGTGCCGATGACCACCACGGTCTCACCCGGGGCGACGTCGGCGGCGTAGGTGGCCGATCCCCAGCCGGTGGTGACGCCGCAGGCGACCAGGCAGGCCTTGTCGAGGGGGAGGTCGGGCTCGACCTTGACCAGTGAGTTGAGGTGGACCACGGAGTGCTCGGCGAAGGTCCCGAGGCAGCACATCGTGGCGATGTCCTTGCCGTCGAGGGTGTGGTGGCGGCTGGTGCCGTCGGCCTGGTGGCCGCTGAGGAGGTGGGCGCCCATGTCGCAGAGGTTCTGGTTGCCGCTGGCGCACGACGGGCAGCGTCCGCAGGACGGGACGAACGAGGTGACCACGTGGTCGCCCACGGACAGCTCGGTGACTCCCGGGCCGACCTCGACCACCACGCCCCCGCCTTCGTGGCCCATGATGATCGGGTACTGCTGCCAGCCGAGCATGTCGAGGACCTCTTGGTCCATCGCCATGTCGCCGGTCACCATGTGCTCGTCCGAGTGGCACATCCCGCTGGCTTCGAACTGGACGAGGACCTCGCCCTCCTTGGGCGGGTCGAGCTCGATCTCCTCGACCACGTAGTCGGTGTGTGGCGCGTAGAGCACGGCGGCGCGGGTGCGCATTGGTTCCCCCTGTTGCGGTGATGAGGCCGGCGCCCGCCGGCAGGCCGGGGCGGCGTCGATGACGTGGGGCCAATCTAGTGCTCCGGCCCCGGCGTGCCCGCTCCCGGCCGCCCTGCGCCGCCGTGCCCGACATGTGACACGCGAGCACTACTACGCTGATCTTGTGTAGCATGAGGGGGCCGCACCGCACGGTCGGCACGGGGTGGCCGGAGACGGCCCACGAGGGGAGCAACCACCATGAGCACGCCCATCGCCGAACGCCTCGGCATCGAGTTCCCGATCTTCGCCTTCTCGCACTGTCGCGACGTCGTCGCCGCCGTGACCAACGCCGGTGGCTTCGGCGTGCTCGGGGCCCTGGCCTACGGGCCCGAACGACTCGAGATCGAGCTCAACTGGATCGACGAGCACGTCGGCGACAAACCCTACGGCGTCGACTTCGCCATGCCGGTGAACTACGTGGGCAAGGGCGGCGGTGACGAGGCGTCGTTCCAGTCGCTCGATGCCATGATCCCCGAGCAGCACCGCCAGTTCGTGGACGAGCTCCTGGATCGCTACGAGGTGCCCGAGCTGCCTCCCGAGCTCGACGACCACGCGCCGGTCGCCGCGGCCGGTCTGGGCGTCGACGAGATGGGCCCCAACCAGGTGCAGGTCTGCCTCGACCACGCCGCCAACGTCAAGATGATCGTCAACGCCCTCGGCCCGCCCCCGCCGTACGTCATCGAGCAGGCCCATGCCGCCGGGATGCTGGTCGGGGGCCTGTGCGGCTCCAAGGTGCACGCCGAGCGACAGGTGGGCATCGGCGTCGATGTCATCGTCGCCCAGGGCACCGAGGCCGGCGGCCACTGCGGCGAGATCTCCACGATGGTGCTCGTGCCCGAGGTGGTCGACGCCGTCGGCCCCGACGTGCCCGTGCTGGCCGCCGGCGGCATCGCCACCGGCCGCCAGATGGCGGCCGCCCTGGCCCTGGGCGCCCAGGGGGTGTGGACGGGTTCGATGTGGCTCACCGTGAGCGAGGCCGACACCGGCCCGGAGGCGCTCGAGAACATGCTGGCCGCCACGTCCCGCGACACCGTGCGCTCGCGGGCCATGACCGGCAAGCCGGCCCGTCAGCTGCGCACCGCCTGGACCGATGCCTGGGAGGGGCCGGACTCGCCTGGCACGCTCCCGATGCCCCTGCAGGGCATCCTGCACCAGGAGGCCGGGCGCCGCACCCAGCGGGCCCACGCCAAGGAGCTGATCGGCTACCCGGTCGGCCAGATCGTCGGGCGGATGAACAAGGTCCGCCCTTCCAAGGACCTGGTGCTCGAGATGGTGGAAGAGTGGATCGAGACCACCGAGCGGCTCAACGGCCTCCTCGCCGAGGATTGACCGCACTGGTGCTCACGAGGCCTGCGAAGGAGACACGATGACGACCACGACCGACGTCGGCGGGACGGCGGCGACCGATGCCGCACCGTCACTGCACGATCCACGCACCTACGACCACGGCGTTCCCTACGAGTACTACCGCTGGTTGCGCGACAACGACCCGGTGTCGCACCACGACCACCCCGCCTATCCGGGTGGCTACTGGGCCGTCACCCGCCACGACGACGTGCAACGGGTGTCGCGGGACTCCGTCACGTTCCACAACGCCCCCGACCCCTTCCTCGACGACGGTCGGATGGGCGACGCCGAGGGTGGCGGCTCCTCCGAGCTGTTGATCAGCAAGGACGCCCCGGAGCACATCAAGCTCCGCAAGCTGGTGAACAAGGGCTTCACGCCCCGGCGCGTGGCCGATCTCTCCGACCGGTTGCGCGAGCGCACCGACGCCATCATCGACGACCTGGCCGGCCGCGACGGCTGCGACCTCGTGCACGACCTGGCCCTGTGGCTGCCCCTCCACGTCATCGCCGACATGGTGGGCGTCCCCGAGCAGGACCGCGCCATGGTGTTCGACTGGACCGAGCGCACCTTCGGGTTCGACCCGGCGGTCACCGCCGAGCAGCGGACTCAGGCCATGACCGAGATGTTCATGTACGCCGACGACCTGGCGTCGCAGCGCGAGCGCGAGCCGCGCGACGACCTCATGAGCGTCCTGCTCGCCGCCGAGGTGGACGGTGAGAAGCTGACGAAGTTCCAGATCGAGGTGTTCTTCATGCTGCTGCAGAACGCCGGCAGCGAGACGACCCGGAACCTCATCACGACCGGCACGCTGGCCCTGCTGCAGGACCCCGAGCAGCTGGAGTGGCTGCGCGGCAACCTCGACCAGCTGCCCACGGCCATCGAGGAGCTGCTCCGCTTCGTCACCCCGGTGGTGCACTTCACGCGAACGCCGGTCACCGACGTCGAGCTCGGTGGCCGATCGATCTCCGCGGGCGAGCGCGTCCTCATGGTCTATGCCTCGGCCAACCGGGACGAGCGGGCCTTCGCCGAGCCCGACCGCCTCGACCTCACCCGTGACCCCAACGACCACGTCGCGTTCGGTGCGGGCGGCCCACACTTCTGCCTGGGGGCGAGCCTCGCCCGCCTCGAGGCCCGCATCATGTTCGAGGCCATCCTCACCCGCTTCGAGGGGCTCGAGGTCGTGGGCGATCCCGCCACCTTCCCGCGGGTCAACTCGAACCTCATCGACGGCTTCGCCGAGCTGCCGATCACCTGGTCGGCGATCCGTCCGGCGCACTGACCGGCCCTGGCGCGGTCGACCACGAACGCGCGACGAGGCCCTCCCGGGCGTCGGGAGGGCCTCGTCGCGTCAGGTCTGCCGGCCCGCCGGATCAGGCGTTGGCGGGCTCTTCGACGTGCTGGACGACCTGCACGTCGAGCTCGATCTTGATCTTGTCGCCGACGAGCACCCCGCCGGTCTCGAGGGCCACGTTCCACTCGAGGCCCCAGTCCTTGCGGTTGACCTCGCCCTTGGCGGTGAAGCCGGCGCGGGTGCCGCCCCACGGGTCGCCGCTGACGCCGTCGAACTCGAGCTCGAGCTCCACCGGCTTGGTGACGCCCTTGATGGTGAGGTCGCCGACGAGCACGAAGTCCCCGCCGTCCTGGCGCACCTCGGTGCTGGCGAACGTCATGGTGGGGTGGTGCTCGACGTCGAAGAAGTCCTCGCCGCGCAGGTGGGCGTCGCGGCCCTCGTCGCGGGTGTCGACCGAGGCCATGTCGATGGTGGCCGTCACCGAGGACTGCGTTCGGTCCTCGGCCACGGTGACGGTGCCGGTGACCCCGCTGAAGCGACCTCGCACCTTGGTGATCATGAGGTGGCGGCCGACGAAGCCGACGGTGGTGTGGGAGGGGTCGACGTCCCAGGTGCCGGGGGTGAGGTCGTGGATCGAGGCCATGGTGCGCTCCTGTGTGGGGGGGTCGGTGGCGGCGACTGCCGCTCGTCCGTGGTGATTGTGAGCACAAGTATTGCCGGAAGAGATTGTGATCACAACCTTTGTGGGGAGAAATGTGCGGCGGGCTACGCTGGGGGCATGACCGAGTGGCTCGACGACACCGAGATGGCGGCGTGGCGAGGACTCCTCGGGGTGCACGCCGACGTGCTCGCCGAGCTCGAGAACGACCTCGTGGCCCGGCACGGCGTCACCGCCGGCGACTACGCCGTGCTGGTGGCGCTGTCGGAGGCTCCGGGCGACCACCTGCGGATGTGTGACCTCGCCGCCCACCTCCACCTCTCGCCGAGTGGGCTCACCCGCCGTCTCGACGGGCTCGTGAAGGCCGGTCTCGTGGCCCGTGAACCGTCCTCCGACGACCGACGCGTGATCCTCGCGGTGCTCACCTCCGAGGGCCGGGCTCGCCTCGATGCGGCCGCTCCCGACCATGTCGCAGGGGTCCGACAGGCGTTCCTCGACCACCTGGACCCGGCTCAGGTCGCCGCTCTGGCCGACGCCTGCGCCGCCGTGCTCCAGGGCCGGGCCCAGCGAGACGCGGCCGGGGCCCCGGCGCGAGCCGCGGCCCCCTGAACGTCGCCACCCGGCCGGTGCGGTCCCCACGGGATGGTCGGCCGCTCCGTCAGGCCGGGTAGCCCTCCCCGCGCAGCGAACGCGCCAGGTGGGCGCCGTTGGCCGCCACCGTCCTCGTGGTGGTGCGGGTCTTCTCGCTGCCATCCGGGAGGTCCTGGTAGTCGGTGCCGTGCATGGCCTCGCCCACCCAGTAGGTGACGCCCTGGGCGGGAATGGTGAAGCCCACGTCGTTCAACCCCTGGAAGAGCTCGGCGCTCACGTGGTGAGCACCGTCCTCGTTGCCGACGACTGCCACCACCGCCACCTTGTCGAAGGCGACGGGACGTCCCCGGTCGTCGAACTCGGCGAGGAAGGCGTCGAGGCGCTCGAGCACCCGTTGAGCGGGACTGGCGGCGTGACCCAGCCAGATCGGTGTGCCCAGCACGAGGATGTCGGCGGCCAGCACCTTGTCGCGCAGGACCGGCCATTCGTCGCCGTGGCCCTCGTCGCTCGTCACACCGGGCCGGACGTCGTGGTCGACGACCCGCTCGATGCCGAGCGAGTGCACACCGTGGCCGCCGAACGCCTCCATGACCTCGGTCAGCAACAGGTGGGTGCTCGATGGTCCGGCGTCGGTGCCCTTGAGGCTGCAGTTGAGCCCGAAGGCGGTCAGCGGCTCCGACTCGCTCATCGATCCGTCCCCTCGTCCTCGGTGCGGGCCGCTCGATCCAGGAGGTCGGCCAGGACGTGGGGTTCGGCCACGGTGACGGTGAGGCCCGGGTGGCGGACGGCCCCGAGGGGATCGATGCCCGTCACCGGCTCGTGGAAGGTGAGGCACACCCCCCGGGCGTTGGTGGTGGCGAAGGTGAGGCCACGGTCGGAGAACGACAGGTGGGCTGGTCCGGCGACCTTCCACCAGCTGAAGGGCCCGGACACCGTGGCCGAGGACACGTTCGACAACGGCGTGTCGACGGTCCACGGCCCGAAGCGGGCCACCAGGCGGTCCTGGTGGACCTCGACCCGGGCGGTGCGGTCCGTCACGCCGAACGCCAGCGCGGCGAGGGCGAAGCGGCGGTCGTGGCCGAACGGGAAGACGACGGGGTCGGTGCCTGCGTCGGTGGCCGACGCCGGGTAACTGGGAGGGGACGAAGAGGGGGGCATGCCCCCGACCTACCCGTTGGAGGGGTGAGGGTTCCCTGCCGTGGCGTGGATCAGTCGTACTTGGCGCCCAGCTTGCGCAGCAGGTCCACGACGTCGTCGGGCTGATCGGGCGGTCCGTCGCCCGGGGTGTAGGTGACGGACCGGAGCTGGCCCGAGTAGGGGTAGGAGCCGTGCTCGCGGAACAGGTCCCAGCACACCGGTGAGCGTGGGTCGCGACCGACCGAGATGCCCTCGAACGGCGCCATGCCGTACAGGAGGGGGACCTCGGCCGACTCGGGTCCGGCCACGCCGTCGACCTCGATGGTGATCCGCCACTGGCCGTTGCCGATGGCCGACAGGTGGGCGGTGACCTCGTGGTCGCCGGGCCCCACCGCGGGCCCCGTCACCTGGGTCATGGTGCCCCGCCCGTCGTTGTGGCGCAGCGCCGGGAGGCCCCCCTCCAGCACATAGAGGGCGTAGCCGCCGCTCTGGTCGCCGTGGGCCACCAGGGTGCCGTGGTCGCCCTCGGTGACGTGGAGCCGGGCGGTGATGTCCACGCTGCACATCCACACCAGCTGCAGGGACCGCCACCGCTCGAGGGTGGGGGTGCCCGGCCAGATGGTGAGCGGGGCGCGCACCACGTCGGTGTGGGGTGGCCGCAGGACGTACTTGAGACCGGTGCCCTCGTCGAGGGGGAAGATCTGCGTGGCCCATGCCGCGGCCTCCCAGGCCCGGGCCAGCTCGGCGGTCTTCTCGGGCTGTTCGGCGGCCAGGTTTCTCAGCTCGGTGGGGTCGTCGGCGAGGTGGTACAGCTCCCACTCGCTGTCGTCGAACGGGGTCCAGGGTTGGTGAAGGGTCACGACCTCCCACCCGTCGCGGTAGTAGCCCCGGTGGCCGATCATCTCGTAGACCGCTTCGGTGCGTTGCGCCGGCGCCTCGGGGTCGAAGAGGGTGGGGGCCATCGAGCACCCGGTGATGGGCTTGGCCGGCCTCCCATCGCGCTCGGTGAGCGGGGTCACGCCGGTGAGCTCGAGGAACGTGGGCATGAGGTCCGAGACGTGGGCGTACTGGCGGCGCAGCGTGCCGCCCCCCTCGGTGAGACGGCGCGGCCAGCTCACGACGAACGGCACCGTGTGCCCCCCGGCGTGGGTGTTGATCTTGTAGAGGCGGAACGGGGTGTTTCCGGCCATGGCCCAGCCCCGCGGGTAGTGCGGTGAGGTCTGCGGGCCCCCGAGCAGGTCGAGGCGGGCCCGGTCGGCGGCCACGTCGTCGCCGTTGAGCAGGTGGACCATGTAGGAGCTCGTGCCGACCAGTTCGCCTTCGCGGGAGGCGCCGTTGTCGGACGTGAAGACGACGAGGGTGTTGTCGAGCTCGCCGATCTCCTCGAGTGCAGCCAGGATCCGCCCCGTGGATGCATCGACCGACTCGACCATGGCCGCGTACACCTCCATGTGGCGGGCGAACAGCTCGCGCTCGTCGTCGGAGAGCGAGTCCCATGGCTGGACCTCGTTGCCGGTCTCGCGGTTGCGGGGGGCCAGCTCCACCCCTTCGGGCACGATCCCGAGCTCGAGCTGGCGCCGATAGCGCTCCTCGCGGAGGGCGTCCCAGCCGAGGTCGTAACGGCCCCGTTGCTCGGCGATGGCGTCGGCGGGGGCGTGCAACGGGGCGTGCACGGCCCCGTGGGCCACGTAGGCGAAGAACGGCTTGGTGGGATCGGCCGCCTTGCCCGCCTTGATCATGGCGATCGCCTCGTCGGTGATGTCGTCGGTGAAGTAGTAGCCCTCGGGGTAGGCATCGACCTCGACCGGTGTGTTGTCGCAGACCAGCCGATGGGGGTGGTGCAGGTTGGTGAAGGCGTCGAGCACCCCGTAGAAGCGGTCGAAGCCCTTCTGGCAGGGCCACGACGACCTCGGTCCAGCATCGGATTGGCCGGAGTCCTTGCTGAGGTGCCACTTGCCGACCATGTAGGTGGCGTAGCCGGCGGCCCGCAGGGTCTCGGGGAGCGTGGCCACGTCGTCGGCCAGCTCCATGGCGTAGCCGGGGAAGCCCGGATCGGAGTGGGCCACGGTGCCCACCCCGGCGAGGTGGGGCTCCATGCCGCTGAGCAGCGACGCGCGGGTCGGCGAGCACATGGGCGTGGCGTGGTAGTTCGTGTAGCGGAGGCCCGAGGCGGCCAGGGCGTCGATGTTCGGGGTGGCGATCTCGCTGCCGTAGCAGCCGAGGTCGGCGTAGCCGAGGTCGTCGACGAGGACCACGACGATGTTGGGGGCGCCCGGCGGGGGAGTGGGGCGAGGCGGCCACCACGGTTCGGACGTGGCGAACACCCGACCGACCTGGCCCTCGAAGCCCTCGTACGCGCCGGTGCCGTCGGCCATGTGCTCGTTCCCCCTGGTCGTGGCCACCACCGTCAGCGGCTGGGCCGATGGTATCGACGACGCCGCGTCGACCGCGAGCCGAACCTCACATGTCGACGTCGGTGACCACGGCGAAGTGGTCCGAGGGCCAGACCCCGTCGACGGGTTCGGTGCCGGCGAGGTGGCAGGCCGCCACGTGGCCGGAGTTTCGCCGACGCGGCCAGCTCACCATCACGTAGTCGAGCCGGCGGTCCGGGTACACCGCCCGCTTCGGCACCAGCGGGTTGGCCGACGACCACGTGTCGCCCCTGCCGGTCTGGCCGGCGGCCTCCCAGGCGTCGACGAAGACGACGTCGTCGACGAGGGGGACCGACGCACCCGTCAGCCCACGCACCTCGTCGGACCACGGGACGGCGTTGAGGTCCCCGGCCAGCACCGCCGGGAGGGCCCGTGTCCGGGCGGCACGATCGCCGAGCGCTTCGGCCACGCAGGCGGCGAGATGGCGGGCCTGGGCCATCCGGGTGGCGGAGCGGTCGAGCCCGTGCTCGAGGTGGGTGCCGGCCACCAGGAACGGGCCCCCTTCCGCGTCGGGTCGCAGCACCCGGGCCAGGAGGGCGTGGCGCCACGTCGCGTCGCCCCGCTCGTCGCGGAGGGGCCGGGCCATCTCGACCTCCAGCGGCCACCGCGACAGCACGGCGTTCACCACCCAGTAGGGCGCCTGCGGGTACCGGTCGAAGCCGGCGAGGTCGGCGGCCGTCACCGCGTGCCACCCGAGCTCGGCGGCCATCTGCTCGGCTTGGGTCCCCCCGTCGCTGGTGACCCAGGACTCCTGGAGGGCCACCACGTCGGGATCCAGGTCGTCGAGCACGGCCACGATGGCCGCGTGGCGGTCCTGCCAGTCTCCGACCCGCCCCTGGACGTTCCACGTCGCCACTCGCACCGTCTCAGCCTGCCCGTTCTGGGCGACCCTCGTCGGGTCGGCGAAGCGGGTGAGGGGAGCGACGTCACCGTGGGGGTGGGCGGCGCGACACAATGGGAGACGCCCTGTCGACGGTGACAGGGCCCGAACGCTCTTCCCAGGGGGACATCGATGGACGCCGACAAGGTGGCGCAGTTCCAGTTCGCGGGTCAGGACATCCCGTGGCTGCTCGACGAGTGGGTGCAGCGCCAGCCCGACAAGCCGCTGCTGATCTGGGAGCCCCGCAGCGGCGAGACGCGCACGTGGACCTATGCCGAGTTCGTCGGCGAGGCCAAGCGGCTGGCGGCCGGCCTCGCCGATCGCGGGGTCGCCAAGGGCGACAAGGTGATCATCCACGCCGACAACTGTCCCGAGATGGTCCTCGCCTGGTACGCGTGCGCTCACCTCGGCGCCGCCGGCGTCACCACCAACACGCGCAGCGTGGCGGCCGAGATGGAGTACTTCATCTCCCACACCGGCGCGGTGGCGGCCATCACCCAACCCCAGTACGCGGCGCTGGTGGCCGAGAGCGGTCCGGCGCTGAAGTGGGTGGCGGTGACCGAGGACGACAGCGGCGAGGCGCCGGCCGACGAGGCCGCGGCGGCCGTGGCCGCCGGCGACTTCGTGGCCTTCGCCGACCTCCGAGGCGACGAGGATGGGTTCGAGGGCCGTGCGCCCGAGCCCATGTTGCCCTCCGGCATCATGTTCACCTCCGGCACCACCTCGCGCCCCAAGGCCGTGGTGCACACCCATGCCAACGCCCTCTGGACGGCCCGGGTGGGTCCCACGAACATCTCCATCGACAACGACGGCGTGTACCTCATCTACCTGCCGTTCTTCCACGTGAACGCCCAGACGTGGTCGATGTGGACCACCGTGCTGGGGGCCGGCGGCACCATCGTGTTGCAGCCCAAGTTCTCGGCGAGCCGCTTCTGGGAGGTCGTCGTCCGCCACGACGTCACCCACATCTCGATCATCCCGTTCGTGCTCAAGGCGGTGGCCGGCCAGCCCATCCCCGAGAACAAGCTGCAGGCGGGCGTCTTCGGGCTGGTGATGCCCCAGATGGGCGACCTGCTCGGCGGCGTCGACATCATCCCCGCCTACGGCATGACCGAGACGGTCATCCACGCCACCGGCTGGGTGCCCAACCGCCTCATCCCCCAGGGGTCGATGGGCAAGCCCACACCGGGCTACGAAGCGCTCGTCGTCGACGACGCCGGGGAGATCTGCCCGCCGGGCGAGGTCGGCGAGCTGTGGATCCGCGGCACCCGTGGCATCCAGCTCTTCCTCGAGTACTACGGCAACCCCGAGGCCAACGCCAAGAGCTTCACCGACGACGGGTGGTTCAAGACCGGCGACCGGGTGCGCCAGGGTCCCCACGGCGAGCTCATCTACTCCGAGCGCGACAAGGACATGCTCAAGGTCGGTGGCGAGAACGTGTCGGCCAAGGAGGTCGAGGACCTCATCCGCACCGTGCCGGGCGTGGGCGACGTGGCGGTCGTGGGCCGGTCCCATGACATGCTCGACGTGGTGCCGGTGGCCTTCGTGATCGCCGGTCCCGGCGCGCCGGACGAGGAGGAGCACGGACGCCAGATCATGGAGCTGTGCGCCGCCAACCTCAGCGACTTCAAGGTGCCGAGAGCGGTGCACCGGGTCGAGGACTTCCCCCGCGCCACGCTCGACAAGGTGGCCAAGAACAAGCTGCGCGACCTCGCCGACGAGCTCGCCGCGCAGGGCTGAGCCCGGCGGAGGACCCGTCGTCAGCAGCCGACGACGGTGAGGTCCTCACCCCACACGATGCGCCCGGCGAAGTGGGCGGCGGCGAGCGCCACCCACTCGTCGGCTGCGTCCGGGGCCGGCGTCGGTACCTGGTGCGTGAGCACCAGGGTGCCGACGCCGGACCTCGCCGCGGTCATGGCCGCCTGCTCGACGCTCGAGTGGTAGTCGATGGTGTCCCGGAACCGGGGCATGGGGATGGCGCGCACCAGGTCGTCGCGCAGCACCGTCTGGACGTAGACGTCGGCGCCCCGGCAGAGGTCGTCGACACCGGGGCAGGGCACGGTGTCGCCCGCCAGCACCACTGATGCGTCCTCGTGCTCGATCCGGTAGCCGACGGTGGGCTCGACCGGTCGATGGTCGGTCGCGGCCGTGCGCACCGTGACCCCGTCCCGGTCGAAGGGAACCGATGCGCCCGTGATCTCGAGCACCTCGACCCGGGGCTCCCAGGTGAGGTCCTCGTGGTGGGCCAAGCGGTAGGCGATGTCGGGGGCGAGCATGGCCAGGCACGCGTCGACCACCTCGGCCGTGCGGGGTGGACCGATGACCTGCAGGGTCGCGGGCTGGGCGCTCATCACCCAGTGGGTGGTGATGACGTCGTTGAGATCGCAGATGTGATCGCTGTGCAGATGGGTCAGCAGCACGGCGTCGAGCATCACGGGCAGGGCACCGGCCGCCGCCAGGCGCATGGTGACCCCGCGCCCGGCATCGACGAGGAAGTGCTTGCCGGCCGCTCGCACGAGGGTCGAGGCCCCGGCGCGCTCGGGGGAGGGGACGGGGTTGCCGGTGCCGAGGAGGGTCGTCTCGATGCCCATGGGCATCGATTCTTGCAGTAGGGCTGCGAGATGTCTCGCGGTCAGTCGCCGGCGTCCGGCCCGGGGTCCTCGTCCGGCGACGCGGTGGCGACGGGTCCGTCGGCGTCGAGGCGGGCCAGGAGCTGGTCGCGGACCGACACGCCGGCCTCGCGGGCCTTGTCGCCGGTGAGGCGCCAGCCGTGCCGACTCGAGTAGAGCAACGGGGGCTCCTTCAGCCGGCCGGTCCCCGTGGCGACGACCCGCCCGAAGACCAATTCGTGATCAGCCATGGTCATCCGCTCGAAGATCTCGGCGGTGAACCAGGCGATGCACCCCACGACGACCGGGTGGCCGTCGACCTCCTCCAGGAACTCGGGGGCCATGTGGCGGAAGCGACGGCCCGGGTAGGAGAAGTACTGGCCCTGGGCGATCTGATCGCCGGCCAGGATCGACACCGTGAACGAGCCGGACGACTCGATCAGGGGCCAGGTGTCGTGCTTCGGTGAGATCGAGGCCATCACGATGGGCTCCTCGAACGACACCTGGGTCACCCAGTGCGACGTGTAGGCCCGGGTGAGCCCTTCGTGGGTGGCGGCCACCACCTGGACGCCCTTGATCATCTGGCCCAGGCTGCGCTTGACGGTCGGGTCGATCATCCGGCCAGTGTGGTGCCGACGGGGGGCGTCCGGCGACGCGGGGCGGGGCCGTTCAGTCGCCGCCGTCCTCGGCGTAGGTGCTGGTGGCCGCCTGGTCGGGGTGATCTCGCTCCTGGGCCTCGCGGACCTCCTCCTCGGTGGGGGGATCGTCGGCGGCTGCGTCCTCGACGGGGACGGCGCCCTGTTCGCTGTAGTCACTCATCGCCAGGGCATACCCCACATCGGCGCCCGGGAGACGTGGTGCCCTTCGTGGGCGGGGCGCGCGATGGCGACGGGCGAGATGTCAGTCCTTGACGAGCTTGCGGACCAGCCGGTCCCAGGGGTCACCGTCGCGAGAGAGCTGGCTGAGGGCGTGTTCGGTGAGCTGCAGCCCCTTCGTCGCCTCGAAGTCGTCGCTGCGTCGGGCGATCCGCGCCTGGAACCCGGCGCGGAGGGCGTCGAGGGTCTCGCGGTCGGCTCCGGCCGCGGTGACCATGGCCTCGACGGACGGCGAGGAGGAGGGGGCTCGGCTGGCGGGCATGGGGCGCTCCGGGAGACGTCGGCGGGGGATGGGTCCCAGACGCTACCGGCGTCGGCGGCCCCGGCTGGCGTCGACCCGACCTCCCGACCGGCTTTCAGTCCTGGACCACGACCGTCTCGTGACCGGCGCTGCGGCGGGCGCTGACCACCTCGATCGCCAGGACCACGACCAGACCCACCACGGCCAGCACGATCGGGAGCACGACGGGTGCTCCCGAGGGGAGCTCGAGGCGGGTGGAGTACACGCCGTTGGGCCAGGGCCACAGCACCCGCAGGGAACCCAGCATGAGGCCGATCATGATGGCGAGGACCCGATCGTGGTGGTGGTGCAGTGACCAGCTCAGCGCCGTCGAGAAGCTGGCCAGGCCGACCACGCACCCGAGGAGGAACAAGGCGATCAAGAACAGGTCGCGGTCGTTGACCGCACCCAGCACCTCGGTGTACATGCCCAGCAGGACCAGGATGAACGAGCCGCTGATGCCCGGCAGGATCATGGCGCAGATGGCGATGGCGCCGGCCACGAAGAACATCCAGAAGGGCTCGGTGACCAGCTCGGCGCCGGATCCCTCGGTGTCGGCTCGTAGCCCGAGGAAAGTGAAGAAGAGCACGGCCGAGCCGAGCATGAGCGCGATGTTGGCCGGCGTCACCTGCTTGGCCAGGCGCCACGAGATGATCACGGACCCGAGGATGAGACCGCAGAACAGCCCGGCCATCGCCTCGGGGTGCTCCTCGAGGAGGCGTTCGATGATCGACGACAACGCCAGCACGGCGACGCCGATCCCGGCCAGCAGGGCGATGATCCAGAGCCATTCGACCTGCACGAAGCGTGTGCGGGCCTCGCCGATGTCGCGCCGCACGACGCTCGACAGCACCGAGGACGCCTTGCGGATGTTGTCGACCAGGCGCTCGTAGATGCCGAGGACGAGGGCTACGGTGCCGCCGGACACGCCGGGGACGATGTCGGCCGCCCCCATGAAGAACCCGCGGACGACCTGAGCGATGGAAGCGACGACAGACACGGTCGGCAACCTTAGGTGAGCGTCCGAGGGCCTTCGTGGCACCCGGGGGCCCGTCAGGGGACCAGTGCCACCTTGCCCGCCACTCGGCGCTCGGCCAGGTCGCGCAGGGCCCGCCCGGCGTCGGCGAGAGGGTAGGGGTGCGGTTCCACCGGGTGGATGCGCCCGTTGCGCACCAGGTCGAGCACCTCGGCGACCAGGGCGCGATTGCGCTCGGGGTGGCGACCCGCCCACCCGCCCCACTCGACGCCGACCACCCGGCGGTTGCGCAGCAGGACCTGGTTGGCCGGCAGCTGGGGGATGCCGGCCACGAAGCCGATCACCAGGTGCGTGCCCTCGTCGCCGAGGGCCCGGAGGCAGGCTTCGCCGAGCTCGCCGCCGACCGGGTCGTAGACGATGTCGACGCCGCCCCCGCCGAGCTCGCGGGCGCGGGCCTTGACGTCCTCGGTGGAGGAGTCGATGACCCAGGTGGCGCCACGATGGCGGGCCAGCTGGCGCTTCTCCTCGGAGGAGGCGGCGGCCATGACCCTCAGGCCGAGCGCATCTCCGAGGTCGACCGCGGCCAGGCCGACCCCACTGCCGGCACCGAGCACGAGCATGGTCTGGCCGTGGTGGGCGTCGATCCGCTCGCGCAACGCGAACCACCCGGTGAGGTAGCTCTGCATGAAGGTGGCCCCCTGGCCGTCGGTGAGCTCGTCGGGGAGGGGGACGGTGCGCGCGGCGGGCACCACCAGCTCGTCGACGTAGCCGCCGATGCCCACGTCGACGAAGAGCCGCTGGCCGACCTGGCGGTCGACCACCTGAGCGCCTCGTTCGACGACCCGTCCGACGACCTCCATCCCGGGTGTGAAGGGAGCCGGGATCTTCACCTGGTACCGACCCTGGACCATGAGGCCCTCGACGTAGTTGACGCCGCAGGCCGACACCTCGAGGCGGACGTCGTCCGGGCCCAGGGGCGGTGAGGGGCGTTCCTCCACCACCAGGTCCTCGACCGGCCCGAGCTCGTTGCAGACGACGGCGCGCATGCCCCGACCGTAGGCGAGCGAGGAGCCACCGCGGGCGGGGGCGGGTGCCGCGTAGGGTCCGCGACAGGATCGCGGCCGGCGTGGCCGGATGACTGCCCGAGAGGAAGACCATGACCACCCAGAACCCCGCCAACGTCGTGCCCGTCGACGACTGGAACCGTCTCCTCGACGGGCGGGTCGCCGTGGTGACGGGCGGCGGGGCCGGCATCGGAGGCGCGGTGTCGCGCCTGTTCGCCGCCCACGGGGCCCACGTCGAGATCGCCGAGATCGACCAGGAGCGAGCCGACCAGGCGGTGGACGAGATCGAGGCCGCGGGGGGCTCGGTGAGAGCCCACGTGGTCGACGTGACCACCGAGGCCGGGGTCGACACGTTGCGCGACGCCGTGCTGGGTGAGCACCCGGCGGTGTCGGTGCTCGTCAACAACGTGGGTGACTACCGGCCGCTCGTCCGCTTCCCGGTCTCCAGCGCCGAGTCGTGGAAGGCGATGTACGACATCAACCTGTTCCACGTCTTCGCCGTCACCCGGGCCTTCCTCGACTCGATGGTCGACAGCGGTGGGGGCAGCATCGTCAACGTCCACTCGGTCGAGGGGCTGCGGGGCTACCCCGGCGACCCGGTGTACGGCGCCTTCAAGGCCGCCGTCGCCAAGTTCACCACGGACCTGGCCGTGGGCATGGGGCGCAAAGGGATCCGGGTCAACGGGATCGGCCCGGACCTCACTCAGACCCCCCAGGTCGACTACCTCGGCGGCTACGAGGACCACGACGACATGTGGGAGTCGTGGGCTCCCGTCGGGCGCCTCGGATGGCCCGAGGACCAGGCCCGGGTGGCGTTGTTCCTGGCCTCGGACCTGTCGTCGTTCGTCACCGGTCACAACGTCCCGGTCGACGGTGGGTCTCTGGCCGGCGGAGGCTGGTTCTGGTCGCCCACCGAGAAGCGCTTCGTGAACCGCCCCCGTACCCTGTAGCCATGATGGACGACGGGGGCGACGGGCGACCCGCCGAGGGTCCCGACGAGGCGCAGCGCTATCGGCTGCTCGCCGAGAACGCCTCCGACGTCATCGTCCTCCTCGGCGCCGACGGTCGGGTGGCGTGGGTGTCGCCGTCGATCTCGGCCTTCGCCGGCTGGCGCGGGCACGATCTGGTCGGGGGTGACCCGTGGGCCTTCGTCCATCCCGACGACATGGGCGTCGCCGAGCGAGCCTTCGCGGAGGCCACGTCGTCGGCGGACCCCGTCCCGCCCTTCGAGGTCCGTGTCGTGCGGTTCGACGGCAACGAGGTCTACGTGTCGATCTCCGCCAGGGGGGTGTTCGAGAAGGGGAACGCCGACGGTGTGGTCGTGGCCATCCGCGACGTCGATGAGAAGGTCCGCGCCAACCAGGCCCTCGCCACTGCGCTCGACGTCACCCGGTCGTTGTGGGACGTGCGCAGCGCCAGTGACGCCCGACACGCGGCCGAACGGCTGGTCACCGCACTCGGCGGCGTGGTGGTGGCCGCCGAAGGGGCGGGCCCCGAGGCCTTGCCGGCCGACCTGTCCTTCGGTGACGGGCCGCCGATCCTGCCGTCGGCGCCGTTCGACAGCACAGCTCGGTCCTTGATCGAGCTGCACCTCCCCGGCTTCCTGAACGATGCCCGGACCGCCGTGGGTCGAAACACCCACATCGAACAGCTGGCCGAGGACGCGTCGATCGATCCGCTCACCGGCATCCCCAACCGGAGGATGCTGGGACGTGCCCTCGGCCGCCTCGGTGAGGCCGACGTGGTGATCATGTTGGACCTCGATCACTTCAAGGCGCTCAACGACGAGCTCGGGCACCAGGCCGGCGACGACGTCCTGTACGAGTTCGGCCGCACCCTGCGTGACACCGCTCGCTCCCGTGACATCGTGGGCCGATACGGGGGCGAGGAGTTCCTGGTGCTCATGCGTGACGAGGGAGCGACGCGGTTCCTCGAGCGGCTGCGGGAGCGATGGGAGCACCGTCGACCCCACCCCGTGACCTTCTCCGCCGGGGTGGCGGCCTGGCTCGGGAGCGGCCCCGAGACGGTGGCCCGCGCCGACGAGGCGCTCTACCGGGCCAAGCGAGGCGGCCGGGATGGATGGGTCGTGGCGGCAGAGGAGACGGCGTCGCTCACGAGGTATGGAGGCCGCCGATGAGCCTCCCGGATGGTCTCGAGACGCAGATCGGCCCCTATCTCGACGAGGCGCTGCGGGGCGATCGGTCTGGTGCGTGGCGCCGGTTGATCGGCCTCTACCGCCACGGGGTGCCCCCTGGTGACCTGGTCGAGATGCTGGCGGAGTCCCAACGCGAGGTCGGGGAGCGCTGGTACCGCAACGAGCTCAGCGTGGCCGACGAACACGTGGCATCGGGCGTGTCGGCGGCCACCCTGGCGGCCCTGGCGCTCGAATCGGCGCCCGACGAGCTCGCGGGGCACACGCTCGTGGCCTGCGCCGAGGGCGAGTGGCACTCGCTGCCGGCGGAGATGCTCGGACATGCTCTGGAGGCTCGCGGGGTGGGTGTCACCTTCCTGGGGGCATCCACTCCGGCCGAGGCGGTGGTCGACTACCTGTCTCGTCACCCCGTCGATGCGCTCGCCATCTCGTGCAGCTTCGCCGTGAACTTCCCGGGCGTCGCCCGCCTGGTCGATGCCGCCCATGCCCGGGGAGTCCCCGTGCTCGCCGGGGGCCGGGCGTTCGGCACGACGTCGCACCGGGCCGACCGCCTCGGCGTCGATGCGTGGACCGACGAGGCCGAGGTCGCGGCGACGATCCTGAAGGGCTGGCGCGACGTCCCGCCGACGGCGCCCGAGGCGCCGGTCGCCCTCGACCGGGCGGCCCTCGAGCTGCTCGGGGCCGCTCCGGGCCGACGCGGGCCGATGCTCGCCGATCTCGACCGTCGCCTGCCGGAGACGGCTCCGGCCGAGCACGGTCGCAACGCCCGGCTGGTCGAGGACATGGTCACCCTGCTCCAGCACCTGGCCGCGGCCTGGTTGGTCGACGACGACTCCGTGCTCGAGGAGTTCGTGCACTGGATGCGGCGTCGCTGGCACGGCCAAGGGGTCAGCACCGGCGAGGGCGCCGCAGCGTTCGACGTCGCCCGCACCGCCATGGGCTCGTCCGGACCCGAAGCGACGCGACTGCTCGAGATGGCGGTCGCGATGGTGGTGCCGCTCGCCGGTGGCGACGCGTGACCGAGGTCGATCTGACGTTCACGGCGGCCACGGCCCGCCTGTCGACGTGGCTCTTCCTCGGTGCCCTGGGCGCCGCCACGGCCGGGGTGCTGGCGTTCTACGGGCGCAGCATCCAGGGTTGGACGGGCCCCGCGCCGCGCACCGACCTGGTGACGCCCGGGCACTTCGTGCGCATGCGGGGCCACCATCTCGAGGTGGACCTGGGCCGAGGCTGGCGCGCCACCGACGATCCGGGCGCGGCCTGGCACCTGTGGTGGGCGTCGGGGTCGGGGGAGCTCGTCGGCCTCCGGTACAGCGCTCTGCCACCGCCACCGGGTCCGCTCTACCTCGGCTCGGTGAGCGGCCGGACGCTGCTCGACCCGATGGGGGTGCACCACTTCACGGGCATGCGGGTGCTGGGCCACTGCGACCGGCCGCCGACCCGGGCCGAATGCGACGAGCTCCGGGGCCGACCCGACGGGATCGATCTGCTGGTGGGAGGGACGCACGGGGCGCTGGCCGAGACCCACGACCTGCTCGACGGGAGCGGACACGACGGCGACGACGCCCCCGCCGGAGACGACTGACCGGCGAGGCCGGGACCGTTCGCCCGGCGCACCGGGCGGGTGAACCGGTTCGTCATGGACGAGGCACCCTCGCGAGACTGCGGTCGATGGGTCCCCCCTCTGCGTCGCGCCCTCTTCTGAGGCTCCACGGGCACCACCGCGCCGTGGCTTTCGTGCTGGTGGCCTCGCTGATGTTCGCCGCCTCGAACGTGGCCTGGCGCTTCGGCGACGGCTCCACCGTCGCGGTCGTGGCCCTCCGCGCGGGGCTCGGCACCCTGGTCGCGTGGCTCATCGTCCGTCGTCGGTCCCCGCAGGCCTGGTGGTGGGCGTTGCGGTGTCGTTCGGGGCGGACGGCGGCCGCGGTCTCGGCGGCCACGATGCTGGCGGCCGCCACCATGTTCCGGACCCTCGACGGGCCCCTCGCCGGCTTGGCGCTCGCGTGCACGCCGGCGGTGGCGCTGCTGGTGCGCGATCGGGTCGGGCCCAGGGCCACCTGGGCGGCCCTGGGTTCGTCGGCCGCCGCCATCGTCGGGCTGGTGGCAGCCGCCTTCGGTACCACGACGGCCACCCGGGTGACACCGCTGGCGGTGGCCGCGGCAGTGGCCTTCGTGGCCCTGGAGGTGTGGTCGATGCGCACCAGCCAACGCGCCGTCCAGGAGGGGGTCGACCCCTCGTCGCTGGTGATGGCCACCATGGTCCTGGCGGCAGTGGCCCTCACCCCCGTGGCGGCGGTGCAGCGAACGACCCTGGAGCCATCGGTCCTGGCGGCGTCCGCGGCGGCCGCGCTCGTGGTGGCCGTCCTCGGCACGATGGGCCGCGTCCTGCGCACGGCGGCGCTCCCCGCCGCTGGTGTCCCCGCCGTGGCGGCCAGCGCCCAGGTCACCGCCCTCGGCACCGCGGCAGGCGGTGTGCTCGTGCTGGGCGACTCGCTGACCTGGTTCGGGGTGACCACCGCGATCGTGGCCGCCGCGCTCGGCGCGCTGGCGGTGTTGGCGGCCACCTCGTGGCGTCTGGCCACGGGTCGGTCCGGCCCCGCGTCGCTGGCAGGGGCGGGGGCGGAGTGACGTCTCGCTCGCCGGCGTCACCGACGGTGCCCCGTCACGGCGCCGGCTCGCCGATCCGGGGGACGCGCAGAGCCCGACCGGTGAGACGGTGCGGGGGTGCGGCGCCGCTGAGGTCGAGCAGCGTCGGCAGGACGTCGAAGGAGCTTCGGGTGCCCAGGTCACCGGGATCGATGCCGTCGCCGTGGACCAGGAGTCGGCCGAGGGGGCTGGTGTGGCCGCCGGTTCGACGGGGTGGGAGCGGGCCGATGGTGCCGAGCTCGGGGTGGTCCAGTCCGTAGACGCCGTCGGCCCAGTCGACGACCAGGTCGGCATCGGTGACGCCGACGGCGAAGGGGTCGGCGGCGGTGCGGTGCATCGCGCCCACGGCCGGCCCACCGGTACGCGGGTCGCGACAGCCACGCAGGAGCTCCTCGACCTCCGAGAGCACCTGGTCGTAGTCGCCGGGGTCGACCCGACCCTGCCCCTCGCGCCCCCTGACGTTGATGCGGACCCGACCGTCGTAGAACGAGGGCAGGGCGAACGCGGCCATCTCCGGCCAGCGGGGTTGGTGACGCAGGAGCGGCATCCATTCGAGGCCCGGCGCCGGACGTGCGCCGCGCAGGCGGCGCAGCGCCGACCGCAGGGGATCTGGCAGGTGCCGGGCGGCGCGGCGCACCGCCGAGACGGGCGGACGCCGATGCTCCGACGGTGGGGTCAACGCCGTCGACACCGCGGTCGACCAGCTCTCGTCCTCGCCGAGGACGGCCACGCCGTGGGCATCGAGAGCGAAATCGGTGTCGGGTGTGCGCTGACCCGACCACCGGGCGAGGAGCTCGCCCAGGAGGGCCATGGTGGTCACGTCGCTGGTGTTGCGGCCCATCCCGTGAAGCGAGAAGACGACGTGCACGGCATCGGGGAAGGCGCCGAGCAGCGAGCCGACCAGGCGATCAGCCGCGTCGTAGACGGCCCGCAGCGACCGGGCGGCGGAAGGGGCCGAGGCGTGGGCGTGCAGCGGGTGCTCCGGGTCGACGCCGTGGAACAACCCCTCGGTGGCGCTGTGGGGTTCCGACACCCCGATCAGGGCCAGTCGCCAGTCGGGGAGTCGCTCGCCGAGCAGCCAGGTGGCGATCTGCGCCCGCCGATCGACGGCCTCGACCAGGTCGCGGCCCATGGCCTCGCAGCGCGCCGGCGACGCCCACGGGGTGGCGTACACCCACGGCGCAGCGGGATAGGTGCCGAACCGTGCGTGCAGCTCGCTCCGGACCCCGTCGGGTCGCTCCTGGGGCGGACCTCCCGGGTCGTGCGCCCCCCAGTCGGTGATGCCGGTGACGGTCGGGGGGCAGGCGTCGAGGTCGAGGTAGCAGGGATCGAAGACGACCGTGGGCACGGCGCCCAGGGCCGGTGCCACGAGGAAGCCGTCCTGGCGGCACTCGTAGGTCGCGGGATCGAAGGTGACGGCGCTGGCCCGGCCGGCGTCGTCGGGGCCGAGGCCGGTGACCAGGTGCTCGCCGGAGAGGCCGCTCAGGTGGGCGGTCCCGTTGTCGAGGTGGGCCCAGGCTCCCTCCTCGGCGAGCGCGCCCAACGAGGGGAGGTTCCATCGGTCGGCCAGGGCCATGTCGAAGCCATCGAGCCAGATGGCCAGCACCCTCGTCATCGTCCCCACTCTACGGACCGCGGGCTGCGCCGGGACGGAGGCAGCGCTGTGGAACTGTACCCCTAGGGGTATATGCTCACGGCGCACACCGTCGTCCCCCGGAGCACCCGATGCCCTCACCTCGTCGCCCCCTTGCCATCGTCGCCGCCGCCGTGGCCCTCCTGCTCGCGCTCACCGGATGCTCCCAGGGCTCCTCGGCCAGCGCCGGCGCCGAGGCGACCCCTTCGACCGCCGCGTCGGCCGGCTCCACCCGGGCCGTGCCCAGCGACGCCGTCATCGTGGACGTCCGGACCCCTGCCGAGTTCGCCGAGGGTCACGTCGAGGGCGCGGTCAACATCGATGTGCAGTCACCGGACTTCGCCGACGCCGTCGCCTCGCTCGATCCCGGGGCACCGACCGTCGTCTACTGCCGGTCCGGCAACCGCTCGGCCGCGGCGGTCGCCCAGATGGCTCAGGCCGGCTTCTCCGACCTGACCGATCTGGGATCGGTCGGAGAAGCCGCCGAGGCGACCGGCCTGCCCATCGTGGGCTGAGGGAGCCCTCGACCCGCTGGCCGCTACCCTCCCGGCCCGTGGACGAGACAGCCGAGCCGGCCGACCCCGACCTGGAGATCATCGACGACGGGTCCACGGTGTGGCGCTTCGACCGGGCCTTCCTGAGCTCGGCATGGACCTGCCTCTGGGGTCGAGGGTGCCTCGGGATCCTCGACGAACCCGCCGAGGAGCTGGGCCAGGGCTGCTGCTCGGTCGGTGCCGAGCTCGGCGACGAGGACGAGGCTCGCATGATCAGCGCACTGGCCGCCATGGTCGAACCGGACCGGTTCCAGTTCCACGCCGAGGCCCTCGCCGATGGCGTCTTCTCCGACCACGCGCGCACCAACACCAGGGTCGTCGACGGGGCCTGCATCTTCTTGAACCGCCCCGGCTTCGCCGGTGGCGCCGGGTGCGCGCTGCACCTCGCCGCCGTCGACGCCGACGAGTCCCCCATCGAGTGGAAGCCGTCGGTGTGCTGGCAGCTCCCTCTGCGCATCGACTGGCTGGCACTCGGCGACGATCGTGAGCAGGCCACCGTGCGGCGCTGGACCCGGGCGGACTGGGGGGCCGAAGGCGAGACCATGGCCTGGTGCTGCACCGAGGGCGACCGCGCCTACATCGGCGACCGTGCGGTGGTCGAGTCGCTGCGCGCCGAGCTCGAGGACATCGTGGGCCCCGAGGTCTACGTCGAGCTGCGCCGGCGCCTGACCTGAGTCGGCGGACCCCGTCGGCTCAGATCCCGCGACTGGTCACGCTGGCGATCCGAGACCAGAGCCGGTTGCTGGAGGCCAGAGCCCGCTGCGCCGCCTCCTCGGCCTCGGCGGCACCGGCACCCGGCGGGACGACGACCAGGGCCTCCCCGTGGTCGGAACCCGGATCGCTGCGCAACAGCACGAGGAACTCGAACGCGGCGGGCACCTCGACCGATCGGCCCGGGCCCGCGGCCATCCACGGCACCGCCGTCACCGGACCGATCTCGCTGGTCACCTCGACGGTGACGGCCGCGAACGGGTTTGGTGTGGGGCGTCCGGTGATCACCAGGCCCGGGGCCAGGTCGTAGCGGCTTCGGGTCCCGGAGACGGGGCGGAGGTCGGAGTCGGCGAGCGCGGCACCGGGGGCGAGCTCCAGGGCGCCGCCGTCGGAGCGCAGCGCCAGCGTGGCGAGGCGGCGGCCGTCGGGTGACGGGAGGCGCCGCTGGAGGTTGACCAGCAACAGCAGCAGGCCGAGGGGGAGCAGGCTCGACACGACGACCAGGCCGACCGTGATGAGGGCGCTGGTGGCGGCGTCGGCCGGGCGCGTCAAGGTGAGCGTCGGAAAGGCCACCTCCCCGCCCTCGCCGAGGGGTTGACCCTGGGTGGCGCCAGGAGGTGCATAGGTGACCGTGTAGGGAAGGGTCACCGTGGCGGTGTCGTTGCGGACTCCGTCCACCACGATCTCGGCGCCGATGTCGAACGGCTGGGTGTCCGCCCCGCAGACCTCGGGGTCGCTCGGGCGCACGGTGACGCCGTCGCGGTCGACCTGGGCGTCGCCGAACGTGACGCACAGGGTGCCGTCGGTGGACGCTCCGGGGAGCACGGTGAGGCGACCTCTGAAGGTGCCGTCGCCCTCGATGGTGTCGGGGCCGTCCCACACCACGGCGGGCACCGGCGGGGACCCGAGGATGCTGACCTCCTGGGTGAGCGAACCCACCGGCCCCCATTCCGGTGTGGTGGCTTCGATCACGATCGTCGGGGGAGCGTCGACCGGTCCCGGGACGGTGATCTCCCAGGTGCGGCCGGCTTCCTGCCAGGTCACCGCCAGGTCCTGGTCACCGGTGCGGGCCGTGACGTCGACGGCATCGGGACCGAGGCGCTCGCCGGCCGTGCCCGACGCCGGCGCGGCCGCCCCGAAGACGTCGACGCGGACTGTGCTCGACTCGGCCGCCCCGAAGATGGTCGCCTCGCCGGCCGGGCTGATCAGCGCGGCCAGGTCGGCGAAGCACCCGGCGGGGGCACCGCCGGACACCTGGACGGTGACCCGACCGACCGCCCCGACGTCGTCAGGGGCCACGAAGGTGGCGTACCCGGCACCGGACGCGACCGTCGAGCCGTCGCGCACGAGGGTGACCGTGGCCCCCGGTGGGTCGGCGCGGACCGTGACGGCGCGGGTGAGAGGGGCCGGCAAGCCGGTCGCGAGGAGGTCGCACGAGACCTCTCGGCGACCGAGGGCGATCTGGCCCTGGTTGAAGAACTCCACGGCGAGCGCACTGGCCTGGCTCGCCTCCACCCGGCCACCGGGGACCCGGCAGGGCTCGGTGTCGTCGCCGGTCAGGAGGCGATCGATGACCGGCGCAGTGGCGGCTCGGTCGGCGGCCTCGGCCGAGGTGGGCGTTCCCGAACCCAGGAAGTCGACCAGCTGCACGACGAACCCGGCTGCCCGGATCTGTTCGCTCAGGGGAGCCGTGAGGCGGCTGGGGGCGGGGAGGGCGCCGCAGGTCTGGCCCTCGAACTCGTCCTCGATCGCGTCGGCGTCGGTGGAGGCGGTGTAGGTGGCGATGCCCGGGGCCTCGACGTCGTCGATGCTGTAGGCGCCGTCGGTGAACCACACCAGGCGCTTGCAGTCGGTGGGCACCTCCGTGAGGGTGGTGAAGTACTCGGCCGCGTAGCGCAGGGCCAGCACGTAGTCGGTGTTGCGGCCCTCGCGTCGGTCGGCGAACGACGCCACGACACCGACGGCGGCGTCGGTCTCCTGAGGGAGGGTGGCCTGGCCCGCCTCTTCGACCGCCGAGGCGAAGCCGGCGATGGTCAACCCGACGGTGCCCCCCGAGGCGGATGCCGACGCCGCCAGGCTGCGCACCAGGATCTCGCCGGCGGCGACACGCTCGTTGCCGGGGTCGGTGGTGTCCAGGCTGGCCGACTCGTCGATCAGCAAGAGGACCTCGACGCGCTCGCTGCAGTCGGCCGGCGTGGCGCCGGTGGGCGCTTGGGCGCCGGCCGGGTGGCTGACCGGCACGGCGCTGATCGTGAGGATCAGCGCGAGGAGCGCGACGAGGGCCGCGTGCCGGGTACGGCCGGTCATCGACGAGCGACCGCCTGGGCGACCAGGAAGGCACCGCCGGCGCCGGCCAGCCAGCCGACCACGGCCAGGGCCAGGGCCACGGTCCGTGGTTTCCAGGAGGCTTCGACGTAGCGACCCGTGGCCCGTCGACGGGCGTCGAGCGTGCCGAACCAGGCGAACTCCATGAGGCCCAGGAACGAGCCGAAGGCCCAGGCCAGGAGGGCGGCGGTCGAGATGTCGTCGGTGGAACCAGCGCCGTCGACCAACGCCCCGATGGTGAGCACCACGGCGGCCATCGTGGTGATGGCCAGCATGGCGATGGGGATGACCGGCGGACCCGTGCGGGGGCCGGCGAGGTCCAAGGTGTCGATCGGGTCCAGGTCGGTCACGGACGGTTCATCGCCAGGGGGCACCATCGCGGTACTGGCGTCGTCGGATCCTCGTCCCACTCGAGCCTCGGTTCGGCTGCGTCCATCCCGGTCGGCGATCGACCTTCGTCGCCTAGTCTCGCCCGATGTCCGACCCCGAGGCCACGCAACCCGCAGGCGCGGCAGGGTACGGGTCCGTGCTCGACCGGCTGGTGTCGGTGGTGCGGACCCATCCAGCCACCTCGCTGCTGTTGGTGACGATCACCGTCGCCAGCGTGCTCACCGGGGCGCTGTGGAACGACGCCGCCGAGGATCCGGCCCTGTACGACCGGTTCGGCTACGGGCTGCCCGCATGGCAGGACGGTGAGCCGTGGAACTTCCTCACGGGTGGGTTCCTGACGCCCCAGTTGGTCCTCTACGCCCCCATCCTCGTGCTGGTGGCCGTGGTCGCCGGCACCTACGAGCGGAGGGTCGGAGCCTGGCGCACCCTGGTGGTCGTGGTGGGTGGCCAGGTCCTGGCCGCCCTGGCGGCGGCCGCCCTCTTGGCGCCCTTCCAGGACTCCGGCTGGACATGGGCGGCCGAGCTGGCGGACCGTCTCGACCTCGGTCTCTCGGCCGGCGGGTTCGCCGCGCTCGGTGCCCTCACCGCCGTGATGCAACCGGTCTGGCGCACCCGGGTCCGCGTCGCCGCCAGCGCGTACCTCGTGGCCATGTTGTTGGGCTCCGGCCTGCTGTGGGACCTCGAGCACCTGCTCGGATGGGGTATCGGCCTGGTCGCCGGGCCGCTCCTGGTGGGGCGGGCACCCCGGTGGCCCGAGTGGCACTTCGGTCGCCGGACCCAGCGGGCGTCGGTGGCGCTGGTCGTCGCCGTCTTCGCCGTCGCCAACCTCGTCGAGGCGGCGTTCCCCGGCAACGGCGGACCCTTCCACGACGGCGGCGACCGGTACCAACCCGTCGGGCTCTCCCTCGGCGTGGTGGTGGTGGCGCTGTTCTGGTTGGTGACCGCCGACGGGTTGCGGCGCGGCAAGCGCGTCGCGTGGTGGTTCACCGCAGTGCCCACCGTGCTCGGCGTCGTCGGTTTGCTGGCTGGTCCCGACAGCGCGGAGACCCGTGCCGACCTCGTGCTCCTCGGGTTGCAGGCCGTCCTGCTGGCCGTGACGGTGGGAGCCTTCACGGCCCGAGCCCCCGAGGGCACCACGGCCCGGGTGGTGCGCCGCCTGCTCGTGGTCCTGGTCGTGCTGTTCGTGTACACCGTGCTCGGTTTCGTGGTCCTCCAAGACGATGTGGCGCCCCCTCTCACGGTGGCGACGGCGTTCGAGGAGTTCGCCGACCGCGTGACGTTCTCCACCGATGCGGTCGAACCCCTCACCGACGCGGCGCGCCTCTTCCTCGACTCGATCGCCGCCGTGTGGGCCGGGGCCATCCTCGTCACCCTCGTGGGGGCGATGTACGCCTCGCGGCGCACGCCGTCGCCGCCCGACCAGGACGAGCGCATCCGCCGTCTGCTGCGGGACTCGCCCAGCACCTCGTCGATCGAGTGGATGCTCACCTGGCCCGGCACCACCGTCTGGTTCGCGCCGTCGGGGACGACCGCGATCGGCTACCGGGTGGTGGGCACGGTCGCCCTCTGCCTGGGCGACCCCGTGGGTCCCGCGGCCGAGCGGGCCGACGCCCTGGCCCGCTTCGACGAGTACTGCGAGCTGCGGGGGTGGACCCCGTGCCTGTTCGCTGCGGGTGCCGACACCGTGGCCGACGCCGGCGCGCAGGGTTGGAAGGCGGTGCAGGTCGGCGAGGACGCCGTGGTCCCGCTCCCCGGACTCGAGTTCAAGGGCAAGGCCTGGCAGGACGTGCGCACCGCCATCAACAAGGCCGGCAAGCAGGAGGTGGTGCTCGAGGTGACCCGTTGGGCGGACTGCCCGCCCGCCATCGCCGACCAGCTGCGGGTCATCAGCCAGGGCTGGGTCTCCGACAAGGCGCTGCCCGAGATGGGCTTCACGCTCGGCACGCTGGCCGAGGCCGACGACCCCGAGGTCCGGCTGCACCTGGCGATCGATGCCGATCGCACCGTCGAGGGGTTCACCTCGTGGCTGCCGGTGGCCCGCGACGGCGAGGTCGTGGGCTGGACCGTCGATCTCATGCGCCGGCGCGAGGGCGGTGCCTTCCGACCCGTCATGGAGTTCCTGATCGGAGCCAGCGCCCTGCAGTTCCAGGAGGAGGGCTACGAGTTCCTGTCGCTGTCGGCGGCGCCGCTGGCCAAGGCCCCCGACACCGCGGCCGGCGACAGCGACCAACGGGTGCTGCAGGCCCTGCTCGACCTGCTCGGTGACACCCTCGAGCCGTACTACGGCTTCCGCTCGCTGCTGCGCTTCAAGGCCAAGTTCAAACCCGAGTTCCGGGCCATCCACCTGGTCTTCCCGGACGAGACGGCCCTGGCCGAGATCGGCATCGCCATCGCCCGCGCCTACATGCCCGACGCCGGGCCGATCCAGTGGGCCCGGATGGCGGCGGAGCTGGTGGGCCCCTCCACCGAGGCGGCGGGATGACGCCTGACGGCCGCGTGCGCGATGGTTGGGCCATGAGCGGCGAGTCGATCCCCGATTCCCCGTCGCTGTGCGTCGGCTGCGGTCTGTGCTGCGACGGCACCTTGCTGAGCCACTTGGCGCTGAGCGACGAGAGCGACCTCGGGGCGCCGCTCATGGCCATGGGGGTGGAGGTCATCGTGGCGGCCGATCCGCCCGTGTTCGCACTGCCGTGCCCGGCGGTGGTCGACGGCGTGTGCTCCATCTACGCCCGGCACCGCCCGCGGGCCTGCTCGCTCTTCGAGTGCGATCTGACCCGGGCTGTCGCCGAGGGTCGGCTGTCGACCGAAGAGGGCCGCCAGACCATCGCCGACACCATCGAGCTGCGCGACCGGGTGGCGGCGGGCGCGGCGCCGGCCGAAGCGCTGGAGCGCCAGGTGGCGCGGCACTTCCGATCGGGGTGAAGGTCAGCTGGTCCGGGTGAAGGTGCCGAGACCGTTGCGGTCGAGGAACTCGACCCGAGCGGTCGTGGCCTGACCGTCGGGGCCCATCTCGAAGGTGACCTCGCTGATCCCGACCGCGTTCTCGCCGGTCGGCTCGTACGCGAAGCGGTCGCCGTCCCAATGGGTGAGTAGGAAGCTCTCGGGTGCCGGGCCGAGGGTCATGACCAGGCGGCCCTCCCCTTCGACGACGACGCCCAGGGGGCCGTAGTAGTCGTTGGCGTAGGTGCCCAGGTAGGCCTCTGGGGCTCGTGCCGGGGCGGGGAACGCCGGAGGCTGCTCATCGGCCAGCACGCTCGGGTTCACGAACATCTGAGCCATGACGGCTCCGTAGCCGTCGAGCCAGTCACGCTCGACCTCACCGGTCTCGACCAGGTCCATGAAGGTGGCGGCGATGGCCTCGGGGAGCCCGACGGGCATGCCGTTGGTGAGCACCACGATGCCGAGGTCCTCGGAGGGGAGCAGGTTGATCACGGTGGCCGCTCCGAGGGCGAAGGCCCCGGAGTGGCTGAGGCGTACGCGGCCGGTCCAGTCGTTGCCCACGCCGATGCCGAGGCCGTAGAAGCCCGAGCGGGCGTCGGGCGTGGCCGGCGGCCCGCTGAGCGACTGTGGCGTGGTGGTGGCGGCCAGCGCCTCGGGGTCGATGAGCTGGTCGCCGTCGTAGGTGCCCTCGGCCAGGCGCAGCCGGAGCCACTGGGCCATGTCGTTCGCCGAGGAGCTGACGCCCCCGGCGGGCGATTGGGCGTCGGGCTGGCGGACGTAGAGCGGCTGCCACTCGCCGTCGACCTCGACGTGGGTGGCGGCCTTGTTCTCCCGGGCCTCGTAGTCGGCGAAGCGATCGCTCGACGACGACATCCCGAGCGGGTCGAAGACCTCTTGTTGGACGATGTCGGCCCACTCGGTCCCGACGGCCGCGGCCGCTGCTTCGGCCGCCGCGGTGAGCCCGAAGTTGGTGTAGGCGTAGCTGTCGCGGAAGGCGTCGAGGGGAAGGAAGCGGAGCCGCTCGAGCACCGCCGTGCGGTCGTAGCCGAGGTCCTCCAGCAGGTCGCCGGCGTGGTCGGGAAGCCCGCTGCGGTGCGAGAACAGATCGGCGACGGTGACCAGCTGGGTGGTGACCGGGTCGGAGAGCGCGAAGCCGGGCAAGTGCTCGACGACGGGGTCGTCCCAGGCGATCTCGCCCTTGCCGACCAGGCTGGCCATGGCGGTGGCGCTCACCGGCTTGGAGAGCGAGGCGATCTGGAACACGGTGTCGGTGTCGACCGGCTCGTCGGTGTCGGTGCTGCGCACGCCGTAGCCCTCGGCGAAGACGACCTCGTCGTCGTGGACCACCGCCACCGCCACGCCGGGGACACCGCTGCGGGCCTGCATCTCCTCGATGATCTCGGGCAACTGCGCGAGGGCGGCGTCGATCTGCCCGTCGGGGATGGCGACCGCGGAGACGACCGAGGGAGATTGGTCGTCGTGGTTCGTCTCGACGGCGACGGATGTCTCCGTGGCATCCGGAGCGGTGGCTCCGTCGTCACCGTCGTCGGAGGTGCACGACGTCGCGAGGGCGGCGAGCACCAGCCCCACGGCGAGGACTCGGAAAGCAGGGCGACGGACGGACATCGGTGGGCTCCTGGTGGATCGTCAGCAGACAAGCATGGCCCACGGTGGGCCGAGGCGGCTTCGTGGTGGCGGTCGGCGTCGCAAGCGCGTGCGGATCGTCGGGGCCGACTCGTCAGGTCGGGGCGTCGAGGGGGGCGTCGGGCGAGAGGAGGTCGGCGATGCGGTTGGCCACGGTGATGGCGTCGTTGTCGGTGCCGGCGTTGTCGATGTTGCCCGTGGTGTAGACGACGATCGTGAGCGAGGGGTCGGACAGATAGGCGGTCACGCCCCGGTAGCCCTGGAGGCTCGGGTTGGCCACCAGCCAGTCGCCGAGCACGCCGATCCCGAAGGAGAAGTACCGCTCGTCGGTCATGGGACCGAGCCCGGCGGTGTTGGCCGGGTCGAGCTGGAGGGCGAACGCCTCGTCGCTGACCAGCTCACCGGTGCCGAACGCACGCGTCCACCGCCCCAGGTCGGCCACGTTCGCGTTCATGTTGCCGCTGTTGAGGGCCCAGGTGGGATTCCACATGGTGGACTCCTCGTACACCCCGCGTTCGTTCGTGTAGGCGTGGAACGCCGGCTGGCCGATCTCGTTGCTCGTGACCCATGTGGCGCTGTCCATGTCCAGCGGGTCGAAGATGCGTTCCTCGAGCAGCTCGCCCATGGTCTGGCCGGTGGCCGCCTCCAGCACGGCGCCCAGGCTGGCCAGGTCGGTGTGGGAGTAGGCCCACCCCTCTCCAGGGGGGAACAAGGGGGGCGACTGCTGGGCGTAGTCGAGCAGCTCGTCGTAGGACCACTCCCGGAACGGGTTGGCGTCGACGGCCGCCACGAACGCCTCGTTGGGGATGAAGTCGGGCGTCCCCGACGTGGTGTTGCCCAGCATGGCCACCGTGATCTGGTCACCGTCGACCAGGTCAGGCAGGTAGGACTCGACGGTCTGGTCGAGGGAGAGGACGTCTTCCTCGTCGAGCTGCAGCGCCACGGTCGCCATCATCGACTCCATGGGCTGGCCCACCCGCACCAGGGCGTCCGGGCTGGTGGGAGCGAAAGCGCCCGGCCCGTCCATCGCACCGCGCACCACCTCGGTGTCGCCGTCCCACACGCCGAACACCACCGACTGCAGGTCGAGCTCGGCGACTGCTTCGTCGACGATGCCCACGATCTGATCGGCACGCGGATCGTCGCCGGCGATGATCTGGTCCCCGAGGGCGGTGGCGGTGGTGGCGGGGTCTTCGCTGGCGGTCGTCTGGTCGCCGTCGGAGCAGGCGCCGAGCAGGGCCGCGCCGAGCCCGGCGGCGACGAGGGCCACCATGAGGCGTCGTGCATGTCGAAGCATGCGGGCACGGTAGCCGTGACACGGATGTGGCTCGATCCCTCGGGCGCCCGGTCGAGGCGACAGCGGCGGCGCGACGGGCGCCGATGGACGTCGCGCCCCGGCCGGGGGGGGGTCGGTGCGTGCTGGTCGCGGCGGGTCAGTCGCCTCGGAACGCGTTCCAGCGCATCATCTCGGCAGCAGGCCTGCGCGGCGTGGGTCGGAAGTCGGTCCCGATCGTGTGGGCGATGGGGAACAGGCCCACCTGCATCCACTTCTCGAAGGGGATGTCGAGGACCTCGGCCACCTCGCGCTCGCGCACGAGCGTGAGCGTGGTCCACGCCGAGCCGAGCCCGCGAGAGCGCAGAGCCAGCATGAACGACCACAGGGCGGGGATCACCGACCCCCAGCGGTTGGCCTGCCAGAACGCACTGGTCCGGTCGGCGTGGGCTCCCGCCCCGGCGCCGTCGGTCCGCCCGGCCACGAGGGGGACGCACAGCACGGGCACCTCGTGGAGGTGCTCGGCGAGGTGGGCCACGCTGCGGGCGATGCGCTGCTGGGCTTCGCCGCTGCGGTCCACGTTGTCCTCGGCCGCGTCGGTGCGGGGCCGGGCCACGAAGTCGGCCATGGCGGCGCGGTAGATGTCGGCGAGGGCGGCGCGGCGATCGGCGTCGTCGACGAAGAGGAACCGGTAGGGCTGGGTGTTGGAGCCGTTGGGAGCGTGCACCGCCAGGTCGAGGCACTCCTCGAGCACGTCCCGTTCGACGGGGCGTTCGAGATCGAGTCGCCGCCGCACCGAGGGCGTGGTCTGCAACAACAGGTCGGGGTCGTGCACGACGAGCGGGCCCTGGAAGAGGGTCTCGTAGGCGGTGAGGGTGCCCCAGTGCTCCCAGATGCGGTCGATGCGGTCGTCGTCGGCGAAGCGGAACAAGAAGCCGTAGACGTTCTCGTAGGGGCGCCCGGCGCGAGTGGTGGCCCGGTACGTGTGCTGGCGGAACACGTACGCACCGTCGGCGACCACGTGCACGTCGTCGAAGCGGGCGGTGGTGAGGTCGTAGCGGTCGACCCGGCGGCCGTTGGGCTGGGGAGGCGACGGGGCCCGGCCGAGGACCAGTCGACCGATCTCGTCCTTGCCCCGGAACACGGTCTGGCCCGGGGCGGCGGGGAACCGGCCGAGCCCGTTCCACCATTCGACGTCGTCGGTCATGAGGTCGAGCCGATCGAGCTGGCGCGGTCCCTCGAAGAACTGCTCCACGACCGCCAGGCGGCTGTCTCGTTGCCCCATGTGCCCCCCTCGGGCGAGTGCGCGTGCGCCGGTGACCCTACGGGACGGTCTCGGTCACCGCCGAGGGCCGATGGCTACGCTCGGTCGATGCCCCCGTTGTTGGCCCTCTGGGCCGTGCCTCGCAGCGCGTCGACGGCGTTCGAGCGCATGGTCGCCGAGCGGGGCGACCTCGTCGTGGTGAGCGAGCCGTTCTCCGCGGCGTACTACGACGGGCCCGAGGCCCGGTCCGAGCGGTTCGGGTGCAGCGCCCCGGAGGCGACCTTCTCCGCCGTGCGCTCCGAGCTGCTGCGTGCTGCACGGGAGCGGCCCACCTTCGTCAAGGACATGGCCTACCAGGCGCTGCCCGCGGTCGACGCCACGCTGTTGGACGGGTGCCGTCACACGTTCCTGGTGCGAGACCCGGCCTGGTCGGTCCCGTCGCTGGCGAGGGGCTGGCCGGACTTCACCGCCGAGGAGGTGGGCTTCGACGCGGTGGAACGGTTGGTCGCCCGGGTGGAAGACGCTGGGCACGAGGCGGTGGTGTTGGACTCCGACGACGTGCGACGCCGCCCCGAAGCGGTGCTGCAGGCCTGGTGCGAGCGGGTCGGTCTGGCCTTCCGGCCAGAGGCGTTGGCCTGGGAGCCGGGGATGACGGACGGTTGGGAGCGCTGGCAGGACTGGCACGGCTCCACCGCCTCGTCGGCCGGTTTCCGGCCACCCGATCCCGAACCGCCGACCGTGGACGACGAGCGCGTGCGCCGCGCCATCGAGGCCGCCCGGCCGACGTACGAGGCGCTGAGGGCTCGTCGCCTCGTCATCGACGACATCGCGCCCCCGACCCCACCGTCCTGAGGGCGGCCCGCCATCGCCCGGTCCGGCGGGCTCGGTACGAGTGTCGTGTGCGGGTGCTCGTCGTCAGCCCGGGGCGGGTCCGACGCGCAGCACGACGGCGGTGGTGACCCGGCCCCGTCCGTCGTCGTCGACGAGGTCGACGCGGATGGTGCCCTGGTCGGGTGGGCCCACGAAGCGAGCCCGGGTGGCGATGGGTGAGACCCGGTTCTGGGCGAGGTAGAAGACCTCGATGTCGGACACCGCGTGGCGGTCCGTGCCGCATGCCCGGTGGTGGTCGGCCAGGTCCTCGGCGGCCGCCTCGGCCAGCCCGGCGACGATGCCGCCCTGCATGGCCCCGGCCGGGTTGGCGATGGCGGGGGAGAGTGCGACGCGAACGATCCCCGACGCCGGGTCGACCGATTCGAAGCCGGCTGCCCGGCGCAGCGGCTCCTCCAGGGGTGGGAGCCCGAAGTCCCGAGGGACGTCCGCCAGGTCGAACATCACCTTGGGTGGGTCGCCTTCGCGTCGCGGGACCCGGGCGAACCCGGCGATCGACGTCCCCCACTCGGCGCCGTCGACCCTCAGCGCCACCTCACAGGTCGTCGACCTCGAGCCGCCGCGCAACGTGGTGGTCCGGGCCTCGACCGGGCGGGGCGAGGCGACGAGCGGCCGGCGTACCGAGAGCTGGGAGGTGAAGGCCCAGGTGTCGGGGTCGGTGTCGATGGTGATGCCGGCCACCGCGTCGGACAGGTACACGAGCGCGGCGATGGGGAGCAGGCCCCGCTCGCACAGCCCTGGGTGGGGGAGGAGGGATCCGACGAGCTGGCCGTCGACGACGGCGAACTCGACGCCGATCCGGGCCGGAACGCTGGTGAGGTCGGTGGGGATGTCCGTCACGAGCTCCGAACCTAACCAACCGGCGGCCCGCCCCCGAGCGAGCGAACGGGATCAGGACCGGGTGGCGGTGCGCTCCCGAGCCCCGGCGAGCTCCTCGAGCAGGGCCCCGCAGAAGGCCGGGAGGTCGCCCGGGTTGCGGGAGGTGATCAAGGTGTTGGGCCCGTTGCGGCAGACCATGACCTCGGCGTCGACCCAGTTGGCGCCTGCGTTCCTGAGGTCGATGCGCAGGCTCGGCCAGCTGGTGAGCAGGCGGTTGCGGGCGACCGCGGCGTCGATCAGCATCCACGGGGCGTGGCAGATGGCGGCCACGGGCTTGCCGGCGTCGACGAAGGTGCGCACCAGGTTGACGGCGTGGGGGTCGGTGCGCAGCTGGTCGGGGTTGGCGACGCCACCGGGGAGCACGAGACCGACGAAGTCGTGGGGCGAGACGTCGGGGACGGTGCGGTCCACCGTGAAGGTGTCGGCCTTGTCGAGGTGGTCGAAGGCCTGCACGTCACCCGACTCGGGGGCGACGAGCACGGGTCTGCCACCGGCCTGCTCGACCGCCTTCCAGGGCTCGGTCAGCTCGACCTGCTCGACGCCCTCGTTGGCGACGAGGAAGGCGACAGCAGCACCGTCGAGGTGGTTCGTGGGCATGGGGCTCTCCGATCGTCGCGGACTCCCGGTCCCTACCCGCCGGCCCGCCGATCGACCCCGACCCGAGGTCGGCGGGTGGCGGGGCGCGCCACCGAGGGACCGTCACCGCCAAGGGTTCCGCACCGCACGGCACGGGGTGGACCCCACACCGCACGGCACGGGGTGGACCCCACGGAATCGCTCAGGCCGGGGGCCGCCCATCCCGAGAACATGGGGATGGGACGACGCGGGGCACGCTCGGACGCCGACGAGAAGGTCGCCGAGCTGCTTCGTGCCGCGAAGGACTCCCTGGGGCACAGCCTCACCTTCCTCAGCCGCCTGGACGGCCAGAGGCAGCACCTCGAGGTCGTGGAGTCGGCGACCCCGCTCTTCCGAGACGGGCAGACGCAGCCGCAGCAGACGTCGTTCTGCCAGGCGATCCTCGATGGGAGGCTGCCGAACGTGATCCCCGACGTGGCCAAGCTGCCGGAGGCGAAGCGGCTGCCGGCCGCCCGCTTCCCGAGGATCCGCAGCTTCGTCTCGGTCCCGGTTCGCTAGAGCGACGGCACGCTGGACGGAACGTTCTGCGCCGCGTGCTTCGCGTCGGATGGGCTGAGCCGTCGTGATCAGGCGATCATGGAGGTCCTGGCCCGAGTGGCGGCGACGGTGATCGAACCCGGCGTGCAGGAGCGCCGCCGCGGTGACGAGATCCGGGCTCGGTTGACGCCCGTCATGAGCTCGGGTGGGCCGACGGTCGTCCTGCAGCCGATCGTGTCGTTGTCGAGCGGTCGACGTCTCGGTGCGGAGGCACTGAGTCGGTTCCCTCGGGAGTGGTCGAAGGCCCCGGACGTGGTGTTCGACGAAGCGGCGTCGATCGGCGTGGGGTTCGAGCTGGAGATCCTGGCCTTCCGCAACGCGGCGGCGCACCTGTGGGACGTGCCGGGCTACGTGGCGATCAACTTCTCGCCGGCCACGCTGCTCGACTCGCGGTGCCTGGAGCTGCTCGCCGACGTCCCGGCGGAGCGCGTCGTGCTCGAGCTCTCCGAGCACGAGGCCGTGCGCGACTACGACGAGCTGGCCACGGTGCTCGCCCCGTTGCGGGAGGCCGGCATGCGCCTGGCCATCGACGACGTCGGCGCGGGGTTCTCGTCGCTCCGCCACATCGTCCAGACCGCCCCGGACATGGTCAAGCTCGACCGCACCATCGTGGCGGGTGTGGCCGGCGACCGGGTGTTGCGGACCCTCGCCGGGTCGCTCGTCGAGTTCGCCCACTCCGTCGGGGCGCTCGTGGTCGCCGAGGGCATCGAGACCCTCGAGGACGCAATCGTGCTGGCGCAGGCCGGTGTCGATTGCGGACAGGGCTGGTTCTTCGGTCGCCCTGGTCCGGCGGACGCGCTGGTCGAGATCTACCCGCTCGAGACGGCTCTCCTCGACGACCCCATCACCGGAGGTGCCTTCGGCGCAGAAGGCGTCGACGCCGTGAGTTGAGGGCGTAGGCGACCGCGTGGAGCCCATCTGTGGTGCGCCGGCCGTTCCCGGGCGGCCGGCGGGAACTCCTGAGAGCCTCGGACGGGTAGGAACGCCGCCATGGGTGCGACAGGCGGACGCGGATGAGCTCACGGGACGACTCCACGGTCGACCGGGCGCAGACGGAGCTCGAGTACGCCGAGTACGGCACCCTGCTCATCCCGGCCTGTTCGGACATCCTCGTCCTTCTCGACGACGACAGAGCGGTCCGGTACGTGAGCCCGTCGGCATGGCGCCTGCTCGGCCGGGAGAGCGAAGAGATCAAAGACGGCGATCTCACGGGCCTGTTCCACGACGAGGACCGCGAGCGGGCCACCCACCTCTTGGACCAGGCGTCCTCGGAGCTCAACTGGGGCGACGCGGTCGAGTGCCGGATGCGCCACGCCGACGGTTCGTGGCGGACGATGGAGATGTACTCGCGGAGCCTCGAGGAGGCTCAGGACGCCGTGTCAGGCTCCGTCGTCACCTTTCGCGACGTGACCGACCGCAAGGAGTTCGAGGTCGCCCTCGCGCTCAGCACCAGGCACCAGCGGCTTCTGAGCCTCGTCCCCTCCCCGGTCCTGGTGCTCGACACCGACCACCAGGTGATCTACGTCAACAGCGCTTCGGTCAAGCTCTTCGAGGCACCGGGCACCGAGCTACTCGGCCGGTCCTTCGTCGACCTCGTCCGACCCGAGGGACGCCCGAGGCTCGAGGACGTGCTGCGGAGGACCAGCCAGCACGATCGCGGTGCCGACGTCCAGGTCCGCCTTTCCGGCCCGGACGGCGACGACGTGGTGCTCGAGATCCGCTTCCTGGCGTTGAGCTGGGACGGCGAGCCCGCCTTGGCCGGGTTCGCCCAGGACGTCACCCGCTGGACCAACGACCAAGAGGACCTGCGGCGCCGGGTCCTGTTCGACGAGCTCACCGGGCTGCCGAACCGGAGCCTGCTCCGTGACCGTCTCGATCATGCGCTCGTCAGCAGGACCCGGACCGGGGCCCGGCCCATGGTCATGTTCCTCGACATCGACCGCTTCAAGGCGGTGAACGACTCCTTCGGGCACCACGCTGGCGACGAACTGCTCGTCGAGATCGCAGCACGACTCCGGGCCGCGGTGCGACCGCAGGACACGGTCGCCCGCTTCGGCGGCGACGAGTTCGTCGTCCTCGTCGACGACGTCGAGGACGTCGAAGAGGCTCTCGCGGTCGCGAGGCGTGTCTCCGAGCCGTTCTCGATACCAGTGGAGGTCGGCGGGACCACGATCACGGTGGCCGCATCCGTGGGACTCGCCGGCGGACCGGACCTCGAGCTCGTCGGCGGCAGCACCTCCGATCTCCTCCAGGCCGCTGACACGGCGATGCACGAAGCCAAGTTGCGCGGCGACGGCATCGAGTTCTACACGCCCGAGTTGCAGGAGGCGGCGCTGGACCATCTCCGCCTCGAGTCCGATCTCCGCCAGGCACTGGGCGACGGCCACATCGACGTCGCCTTCCAACCGATCGTGTTCCTCGACGACCACAGCATCGTCGGAGCAGAAGCGCTGGCTCGCTGGTCGCACCCCGAACGGGGCTCCATCGGGCCGGCGACGTTCGTCCCCATCGCCGAGAACGCGGGGCTCATCGACGACCTCGGCACACAGGTGCTCCACGATGCGGTCAACCAGGTGCGCGAATGGGCCGGGGACGGGCTCGTCAGGGGCAACTTCGCCATTCACGTGAACGTCTCGGCCGTGCAGCTGCAGGGACGGGCGATCGTCGCCGACGTCACCGAAGTCCTCGATGGCCTACCCGGTGGGGTCTCCGTGCTGCTCGAGCTCACGGAGAGCGTGATCATGAGCGAGGACGATGGGTCGCGTGCCGTCCTGCGCGAGCTCCGCGAAGCAGGCGCGCGCATCGGCATCGACGACTTCGGGACCGGGTACTCCTCGCTCGCGTACCTGGCCCAGCTTCCGGCCGACACGGTCAAACTGGACCGCCAGTTCGTGAGTCGGCTCGATGATGGGCGGTCCGCGCGCGTCGCGGGCGTCGTCGTCGCACTCGGCGAGACCCTCGGAATGGATGTCGTCGCCGAGGGGGTGGAGGCCCCCTCCGAGGAGACTGCGCTACGCGAGCTCGGCGTACAGCTCGCTCAGGGCTACCTGTTCGGCAGGCCCATGCCCGGCACGGAGTTCAGGGAACTCCTCGCGACCTGACGCCAACCGAGGAGCGGTCGTGGTGGGTGGTGCCCCGTGGTGTGGCCCGCTCGGCCGCTCGGTTTGGGTTGGTTGGTTGGTTTGGTTGGTTGGTTGGTTTGGTTGGTTGGTGGAGCTGGGGGGAATCGAACCCCCGTCCGCCGAGTGGCAACTGTCCGCGCTACGACCATTCCCGAGCTTGCGGCTCACGGTTACCGCACTGCCGGGTCAGCTGGGGCCGGAGCCCCACCGCCGGGTCTTTCCCCGAGGTCAGCGGTCTTTCTCGCCGTCAGCCTTCTTTCAGGCTGTCACTCCCCGCTTCTGTTGCCGGGCTGCGGTGAGTAGGCCCCGTGCGCCATTGCTGGTCACTGTGGCTCTCTAGGTCTGATCTAGATCAGGCTGCGAGAGTGAACTGCTCATCGGCGGTTCATGTGTTGCCCCCGTTTAGCGAGTCTGAGGCAACTCGGGTCGCACGATCCAGCTCCCGGTCTCAACGTCGAAACCGATCAGCCCCGTGATCGTGAAGTCCGCCTTGTCTCCGGCGGGGTTCCCACGATAGCGGGCCGCGCCCTCGCTGCCGAGGGGCGCTCGTCTGCCAGACTCGGCGCTGTCGTGCTCGGGGGGAGCACGGGTCAGGGGATCGAGATGACCCAGGTCAGGTTCAACCACATGGAGCTCACGGTGCCGCGTGGCACGCTCGACGCGCAGATGCGCGCCGACCTCACCGCCTTCTACGGCGACGTGCTCGGCTGGGAGACGATGGACGTCGAGATCGTCGGCGGCAACCAGTTCCTCATGCGCCCCGACGACGGGCAGTTCATCCTGGTGGCCGAGCACGACCGTCCGCTCTCCGCCCCTGGCTACGACCACCTCGGACTGCTGTGCGAGACGCGCGACGAGGTCGACGAGATCCTCGAGGCGTGCCGGCGGTGGCAGGACAAGGACGATCGCCTGCGCCTCAAGGTCTACGACGACCTGCACACCGGCAACGTCGTGGTGCACGCCTTCTACCTGAAGTACCTGCTGCCGATCTGGTTCGACGTGCAGTCCATGGAGCACGCAGCCGGCACCGGGCCCACCCATCGCTGGCGCTACGCCCCCGTCGGCAACTGAGACGGCACGGGCCTAGATTCGAACGCATGCCAAGCGAATCCCTTCACGCACCCCGCGAACGACTCAGCGACCACACCCTGGCCATGCACCAGGCCATCAGCTCGCTCATGGAGGAGCTCGAGGCTGTCGACTGGTACCGCCAGCGGGCCGACGACTGCGACAACGGCGAGCTCAAGGAGATCCTCCTGCACAACATGCGCGAGGAGATGGAGCACGCCGCCATGATCATCGAGTGGATGCGCCGCAACGACGAGGACTTCTCCGGCCAGATCGAGGAGTATCTGCACCGCGACGGCCCCATCGCCGGCGCCGACGACTGAGCGACGGGATGGGTGGCGGGACGCGGGCCGTCGTGCCCACCCATCTCGGGCCCGGGGTGGCCGGGTGCCGCCGACACCGCTGACCGGGCGGCGGGGTCGCCGTGGCTGACTGGTGGCGCGACGACATCGTCGACGCAGGCAAGCTCCCGCTGCTGTTGTGCCTGGTCGCCTTCATCGTGACCTTCGTGGTCACCCGGCTCATCACCCGCATGATCCGGTCCGGCAGGGGTCCTTTCTCCAACAACAGCGTCGGCGGCGTGCACATCCACCACGTGGTGCCCGGCCTGGTGCTGATGGTGCTCAGCGGCCTGGTCGCGCTGCGCACCGAAGCCGATGGCTGGCTGCACGTGGCCGGTGTCGTGTTCGGCATGGGTCTGGCGCTCGTCCTCGACGAGTTCGCCCTCGTCCTGCACCTCGACGACGTCTACTGGGAGGAGCAGGGCCGACTGTCGGTCGACGTGGTCTTCGTGCTGGCTGCGGTGCTCTTCCTGGCCATCGTGGTGGGCTCGCCGGTCGGCATCGACGACGGAGACGACGACCTCGTCACCCGGATCGTCCTGATCGGCGTGGTGGTGCTCAACCTGGGTGTGGCCGTCCTGGCGGCTCTGAAGGGCAAGCTCGGCGCGGCTCTGGTGGGAGCGTTCGTCTTCCCCTTGGTGGGCTACATCGCCGCCGTCCGGGTGGCGCGACCCGGCTCGCCCTGGGACCACAAGCGCTACGAGGCTCACCCCCGCAAACGGGAGAAGGCGGCCCGGCGCGAGGCCAGGTTCGACGCCCGGTGGCGATCGAAGGTGGACCGGCTCCAGGACTTCGTGGCGGGCCCCTCCACGGGGGACGGCCGCTGAGCGCCCGTCCCCTCGTGGGAGCCCGACGAACGCTCAGTCGAGGCCCTTGCGGGCCCGACCCATCTCCTTCTGCGCTTCGCGCAGGGCATCGCGCTCGGCGATCGCCTGGCGCTTGTCGCCCTTGGTGCGGCCCTTGGCCAGCCCCAGCTCCAGCTTCGCTCGCCCGTCCTTGAAGTAGAGGACAAGTGGTACGAGCGTGAGGCGCTCGAGGTCCATGCGCAGCTTGAGACGGTCGATCTCGCTGCGGTTGAGCAGCAGCTTGCGCTTGCGATCCGGTTCGGCGAGGTCGTGCACTCCGGTGGCCCCGTAGGGCGAGATGTGCATCCCCACCACCCACGCTTCGTGGCCGTCGATGCGGCCATGAGCCTCCTTGAGCTGCACCTGGGCCTCACGCAGCGACTTGACCTCGCTGCCCCGCAGCACCAGGCCGGCCTCGATGGTGTCGAGGATGGTGTAGTCGTGGCGCGCCGAACGGTTGGTGGCCACGACCTTCACGGTGCCGTCCCTGCCGCTGGTGATCTTGGGTGCCTTCTTGGCCGATGCGCTCATGGAGCCTCCGAGGCTACCGACCCACAGGCGACGATCCGGCGGAGCGCCGCCACCCCGGCGCCGATCCGCACCGTGGTGGGAGGTCGGGTGGGGGGAACCCATCCCCACCCGACCTCCGGTTTCGAACGCCGAGCCGCACCCGGCGCCGCTCACACTCCGCGACGGCCGGCGTGTCCGGATCACGGCCGTCGGCCGATCTCTGATCCGGGCCCGACGGGCGGCGTGGGATCGATGGTCGCGCCACTGACGCGGCCACGACGGGTCGGAGCGGCGGTTCGAGCGCGAGCCCGTCCGGGTCGGCCGATCCGAGCGGTCAGGGCACTAGGGTCGAGCGCCGTGTTGCACCTCGCTCGGAGCGCCCACCTGGCCATCGTCGGCCACCTCCTCGACGGCATGCCCGACGAGGCGTGCGGGCTGCTGGCCGGTCCGCTCCGCCCGACCGCGGATCCTCCTTCCGGCATCGACGCCGACGTTCGCCACGGCTCGTCACGAGACGTCCGGGGCGGCTCCACCGGCGCCACCGAGGCCACCCGCTTCTACCCGACGGCCAACGCCGCTGCCTCCAGCCGCATCTACACGGTCGAACCCCGCGACCACCTCCGTGCCGACCGCGACGCCGAGGACCGGGGGCTCGAGATCCTCGGGGTGGTGCACTCCCACACCCACACCGAGCCGTACCCCTCGCCGACCGACGTCGCCCAGGCCCCCGACCCCGCCTGGCACTACGTGATCGTGTCGTTCCGCACCGGGGTGGCGGCCCTGCGCTCCTACCGGATCGTCGACGGATCGGTCCAGGAGGAGCCGGTCGTGGTGGTCGAGGGGTAGAATCCCGATCACAACGGTCGACATTCGTCCCGGCGCCATCCGGGACATCGCCGTCCGCCACCCGGCGGACACCGTCACGGAAGGGCCTCCATGGCTGTGTACTCATCGGTGCTCGACATGATCGGCGACACGCCGCTCGTCGACGTGAGCCGCATCAGCCCCAACCCCAAGGTGCGGATTCTCGGCAAGATGGAGGGTCAGAACCCGGCCGGGTCGGTCAAGGACCGCATCGCCCTCCAGATGATCGAGGAGGCCGAGGCCGACGGGACGCTCAGCCCGGGCAAGACCATCATCGAGCCGTCGTCGGGCAACACCGGCATCGCCATGGCCATGATCGCCCGCATCAAGGGCTATCCCATCAAGATCGTGCTGCCCGAGAACGTCTCGATCGAGCGCCGCCAGCTCCTCGAGGTCTTCGGGGCCGAGATCATCCTCTCACCGGGCAACGAGGGGTCCAACGGCGCGGTGCGGCGGGCCATCGCCCTGGCCGACGAGCACCCGGAGTGGGCGTTCCTCTACCAGTACGCCAACGAGGCCAACCCACGGGCCCACTACGAGGGCACCGGCCCCGAGATCTGGCGCGACTGCCCCGAGATCACCCACTTCGTGGCCGGCCTCGGCACCAGCGGCACCCTCATGGGCGTCGGCACGTTCCTGAAGGAACAGAACCCCGACATCCAGGTCATCGCCGTCGAGCCGCCCATCGGCGAGCTCGTCGAGGGCCTGCGCAACCTCGACGAGGGCTACATCCCGCCGGTCTACGAGAAGTGGGGCGGACCCGAGCTCCTCGACCGCAAGCGCATCGTGCGCCCCAAGGAGAGCATCGTCTACACCCGACGACTCGCCGAGGAGTGCGGCATCTTCTCGGGCATCTCCGCCGGCGCCGCGCTCGCCGGCGCCTGCAAGGTCGCCGAGGCGATCGACGAGGGAACCATCGTGTTCATCGTGTGCGACGGAGGGTGGAAGTACCTCTCCACCGGCGCCTGGACCGACGACATCGACGAGGTCGTCGAGCGGGCCAAGAAGATCATCTACTTCTAGGACCCGCCGGCCCCTCCCGGTGCCCGCCCAGCCCCGCCCGGCGAGCGGCGGACTCCGGACCGGCCGTCGGTCGAAGCAGACGCGTAGTGTTCGCCGCATCGAGGCGATGGCGACGAGTGCGACGAGCCGGAGGGGCACGGCAGCGGCGGAGGCAGGCGACGGGCCGGCCGGTCGCCGGCCCGGGAGGCCGCGCGACTCCGAGGCCGACGCTGCCATCTTGAGCGCCACCATCGAGCTGGTGGGGCGCCACGGTGTGCGGGGCACGACCATCGCCGCCATCGCCGACCGGGCCGGGGTGGGCAAGGCCACCATCTACCGGCGGTGGCCGACGAAGACGGAGCTGGTCCTGGCCGCGCTCTCCACCCTCACCCTCCGACCGCCGGTGCCCGACACCGGCACCGTGCGGGGCGACCTCCACGCCTACCAGCGCTTCTCGCTGCGGCTGATGACCGGCCCCCGTGGCGACGTCCTGCCCAGCCTGCTGTCGGCGGCCTTCGAGCAGCCGGAGCTGCGCGAGGCCTGGGGTCGCTACCTGGTGAGCCGGCGCGCCGTGCTGCGCGAGATCCTGGTGCGGGGGGTCGAGCGGGGTGAGCTGCGAGACGACCTCGACCTCGACATCGCTCTCGACCTCTTCAGTGGCCCGCTCGTGTACCGCGACCTGATCGCCGGCCTCCCGGTGGACGAGGACGTGGCCGAAGACCTCGTCGACCACGTGCTGGACGGTCTGCACCGGTCCCGTTGAGCGGGATGGAGAGGAGTGCCCCTGCGCTCGAGCAATGACCCCGTGCGCTCCCAGGAGCTCATCGACGAGATCCAGGTGATCTGGGATCGGGACACGCCCGGGGTGATCCTGTCCCAGCAGCCGACCCTCATCGCCTGGAACCCCGACGTCCACGGGATCGTGCCGACCATCACCTCGATGGTGCTGTTCCACGACGCCTTCCTCGCCGGATGAGGCGGCCGGACCGGCGCGCGAGCGGCCCGTCTCATCGTGTGACGTCGGCCACCTCGCGCGTGGAGTAGTTTCGGACCCGCAAGGCTCGAAATGGAGCACGACCTCACCAGGGGGACCTGATGTACAGAGCAGGAACGTCGACGCGCCCGCGTTGGCTCGTCATGATGGCCATCGCGTTGTTCGCAGCGTTGTTGGCCTCGTCGTGCGCCAGCGACGACGAGAGCGGTGACGGCGGCAACGGGGGCAACGGCGGCGACGCCTCCGGCGAGGAGATCATCGACGACGGTGCGCTCAACACCGGTTTCGTCAACACCCAGGACGAGGTGGAGCCCGTCGAGGGCGGCACGCTCACCATGGGCATGTACTCGCCCATCACCAGCCTCGACCCCACCGTGATCAACGGCAGCGGCACCGCCGGCGGCATCGAGATGGCCGCCCTCTACGACGTGCTCATGCGCTACGACTACGACACCGGCGAGTTCGTGCCGCACCTGGCCGAGAGCCTCGAGCCCAACGAGGACTTCACCCAGTGGACCCTCACGCTGCCGTCGGACGTGACCTTCACCGACGGCACGCCCTACGACGCCGAGGCGGTGGCCTTCAACCTGCAGCGCCACAACGACAGCGCCAGCCGCTTGCGTCCGCTGCTGGTCGGCCTCACCTGGGAGGTGACCGACCCCCAGACCCTCACCTTCAACCTGGAGACGGCGTGGTCCGGCTTCCCGTGGGTGCTGGCGTGGACTGGCGGCTACATCGCCTCGCCGACGGCCATCCAGGCCGATCCCGAGAACTGGGCCGACAACCCCGTCGGGGCCGGCCCGTTCGCCAACCTGGCCGAGTTCTCGGCCAACGAGGTGCTCGCCCTCGACGCCAACGAGGACTACTGGGGCGAGGGCCCGTACCTCGACCAGATCCGCTTCGCTCACCTGCAGGGCGATGCGGCCAAGGCCGAAGCGGTGCTGTCCGACGACTTCGAGGCCGGGTTCATCCGTCTGCCGGTGCCGGCTCGCGAGGTCATCGACGCCGGCTACCCGGGGTTCCTGACCCTCAACAACAGCGGTGAGTTCATCTTGATGAACAACGGTGTGCGCGATCAGACCGATCGCCCCACCGCCGACGAGCGGGTCCGCAAGGCGGTGCGCCTCGCCATCGACTCGCAGGCCTACAACGACCGCGGCTACGACGGCCTGGGCTTCCCGACGAACTCGCTCATGGGTCCCCGCTCGGAGTGGGCGACCGAGAGCACGGTGGAGGCTGATCCCGAGGAGGCTCGTCGCTTGCTCGAGGAGTACAAGGCCGAGACCGGCTGGGACGGCAAGATGAGCACCATCACCGCGGTGGGCTCCGAGGACCGGGCCTTCTCGATCCAGGCGCTGTTGAACAACGTGGGCTTCGACATCGAGGTGGAGGTCCTGCCGACCATCACCGACATGATCAACCGGGTGTTCATCGACGCCAACTACGACATGATCTCGTGGGGCATGAACATCGCCGACGCCGAGCCGTGGGTGGCGCTCAACCAGAACCTGTCGAGCACCAGCCTGGCCAACCCGTCGGGCTTCAGCGACCCACAGCTCGACGAACTGCTCATCGAGCTGCGCGCCAGCGACGACGCGGCCCGCACCCAGGAGATCCTCGACGAGATCCAGGTCATCTGGAGTGACAACCAGCCCGGCGTGATCCTGTCGCAGCAGCCCGAGCTGATCGCGTGGAACCCGAGCGTGCACGGCGTGGTGCCCACCATCGCCTCCATGGTCCTGTTCCACGAGACCTTCATCACCGGCTGACCTCTCCGGCACCGAGCGACTGCCCCCGGCGCGACCCGCGGCGGGGGCAGTCCCGCGTCGGGGGAGGGTCGAGGGTTCGGGCCCCGGTGTGACATATGGCACTCGACCTGGGCTAGTTTCGGAGTGGCAAGGCTCGAAACCGAGCGCTACTCACCAGGGGGGACCTGATGCACAGAGCAGGAACGTCGACGCGCCCGCGTTGGCTCGTCATGATGGCCATCGCGTTGTTCGCGGCGCTGTTGGCCTCGTCGTGCGCCAGCGACGACGAGAGCGGTGACGGAGGCAACGGGGGCAACGGGGGCAACGGGGGCGACGCCGCCGGCGAGGAGATCATCGACGACGGTGCACTCAACACCGGCTTCGTCAACACCCAGGAGGAGATGGAACCCGTCGAGGGCGGCACGCTCACCATGGGCATGTACTCGCCCATTACCACCCTCGACCCGGCCAAGGTCAACGGGGCCGGCACCGCCGGCGGCATCGAGATGGCCGCCCTCTACGACGTGCTCATGCGCTTCGATTTCGAGACGAACGACTTCGTGCCCCACCTGGCCGAGAGCCTCGAGCCCAACGAGGACTTCACCCAGTGGACCCTCACGCTGCGTCCCGACATCACGTTCACCGACGGCACGCCCTACGACGCCGAAGCGGTGGCGTTCAACATGCAGCGCCTCATCGACAACCGGGCCCGCATCGCACCGGTCATGCAGGGGATGACGTGGGAGGTCACCGGTCCGCTCGAGGTGACCTACAACCTCGAGACGGCGTGGTCGGGCTTCCCGTACCTCCTGGCTCACCAAGGCGGCTACATCGCCTCGCCGACGGCCATCCAGGCCGATCCCGAGAACTGGGCCGACAGCCCCGTCGGGGCCGGCCCGTTCGCCAACCTGGCCGAGTTCGCGGCCAACGAGGTGCTCGCCCTCGACGCCAACGAGGACTACTGGGGCGAGGGCCCGTACCTCGACCAGATCCGCTTCGCTCACCTGCAGGGCGACGCGGCCAAGGCCGAAGCGGTGCTGTCCGACGACTTCGAGGCCGGGTTCATCCGTCTGCCGGTCCCGGCTCGCGAGGTCATCGACGCCGGCTACCCGGGGTTCCTGACCCTCAACAACAGCGGTGAGTTCCTGCTCATGAACAACGGTGTGCGCGACCAGACCGACCGCCCCACCGCCGACGAGCGGGTCCGCATGGCGGTGCGCCTCGCCATCGACTCGCAGGCCTACAACGACCGCGGCTACGACGGCATGGGCTTCCCGACGAACTCGCTCATGGGTCCCCGCTCGGAGTGGGCGACCGAGAGCACGGTGGAGGCTGATCCCGAGGAGGCTCGTCGCTTGCTCGAGGAGTACAAGGCCGAGACCGGCTGGGACGGCAAGATGAGCACCATCACCGCGGTGGGCTCCGAGGACCGGGCCTTCTCGATCCAGGCGCTGTTGAACAACGTGGGCTTCGACATCGAGGTGGAGGTCCTGCCGACCATCACCGACATGATCAACCGGGTGTTCATCGACGCCAACTACGACATGATCTCGTGGGGCATGAACATCGCCGACGCCGAGCCGTGGGTGGCGCTCAACAACAACTTGTCGAGCACCAGCCTGGCCAACCCGTCCGGCTACTCGGACCCCCAGATCGACGAGCTGCTCATCGAGCTGCGTGGGGCCGACGACCCGGCTCGCATCCAGGAGATCCTCGACGAGATCCAGGTCATCTGGGACCGTGACATGCCGGGCGTGATCCTGTCGCAGCAGCCCGAGCTGATCGCGTGGAACCCGAGCGTGCACGGCGTGGTGCCCACCATCGCCTCCATGGTCCTGTTCAACGAGACCTTCATCGCCCCGTGACCCGCACCGGCGTGGGCCGCACGACCCTCGCCCACCACTGAGCTCTCCGAAGGGTCGGTCCCGCCGCCGGGGCCGACCCTTCGGCGCGTTCGGTGACCACATGCACCTCCGGCGGCGGCCGACCCTGCCGGTCGGGCCGCACCGGTAGCCTCGCCGCCGTGGACCCCCGACCCATCGGCATGTTCGACAGCGGCTTCGGGGGCCTCACCGTCGCTCGGGCGCTCATCGACCTGCTCCCCGACGAGGACCTCGTCTACGTGGGTGACACCGGGCGCTACCCCTACGGGCCACGACCGCTCGACGAGGTGCGTCGTTTCTCCCACGAGATCACCGCCCACCTCCTCGCCGGCCACGACGTGAAGATGATCATCGTGGCCTGCAACACGGCGTCGGCCGCTGCTCTCGAGGAGCTGCAGGAGCGAGCCCCCGTGCCCGTGATCGGGGTCATCGAGCCCGGGGTGCGATCCCTGGTCTCGGCCACCCGCAACGGCAACGTGGGGGTGATCGGCACCGTCGGCACGATCGGGTCGGGCGCCTACCAGCACGCGGTGGCGGCCGCCGAGCCGTCGGTGCAGCTGAGCTGTGCCGCCTGCCCCGGCTTCGTCGAGTTCGTGGAACGCGGGGAGACCGATTCCGATCAGGTGCACGTGCTGGCCGAACGCCTCCTGGCCCCCTTGCACGATGCCGAGGTCGACACCTTGCTGTTGGGGTGCACCCACTACCCGTTCCTCGCCCGCACCATCGGCGACGTCATGGGCCGAGAGGTGGTGCTGGTGGACTCCGCCGACGAGACCGCCTTCCGCGTGCGCGAGCTGCTCGAGGGCCAGCTGATGGCGCGACGGGGTGACGAGCGACCCGGGCACCACCACTTCGAGTCCTCCGGCGACGTCGAGGTCTTCCGTTCGCTGGGGAGGCGGTTGCTCGGTCCCGAGCTCGACCGGGTGGAGGCGATCACGTGGGACTGACCCTCACCGTGCTGGGGTGCTCGGGCAGCTACCCGGCCCCCGACGTCCCCTGCAGCGGCTACCTGGTGCGCAGTGACACCACTGCGGTCGTCCTCGACATGGGCCACGGCGCCTTCGCCGAGCTGCAGCGCCACATCGACGTCGCCGACGTCGACGCGGTGGTGTTGACCCACGCCCATCCCGACCACTGGGTGGATCTCACGGGTATGCGCATCCTCACCCACTACGGGCGGGGTCTCGACCACGTGCCGGTGTGGGGCACCGACGAGACCCGGCGCATGGTCGCCACCGTCAGCTCGGGCATCGAGCCGGCCTTCCGGTGGCACGTCCTGGGTCCCGAGCGCACGTTCGCCATCGGCGACCTCGAGCTGCGCATCGAGCGGACCGACCACTACGTGGAGACCTACGCCGTGCGGGTCACCGGACCCGACGGGACCTCGCTGCTCTACTCCTCCGACACCGGTCCGGGGTGGTCGCCCGCCGAGCTGGGACACGACGTCGACCTCGCCCTCGTCGAGTCGTCGTACCTCGACGCCGACGAGCTCGGCGACGTGTTGCACCTCTGTGCCGACATGGCCGGAGCGGCCGCCCGGGCCGCTGGGGCACGACGTCTCGTCCTCACCCACCTGGTGCCCGGCGCCGACCCCGAGGCGCACGCCCGGGCGGCCGCAGCCGCCTACGGTGGCCCGGTCGACGTCGCCAGCCCTGGCGCCGTCTACGCCCTCTGACCCCCCGCTCCACCAGCAAGGACGTGTTCATGCGCCCCGACGGCCGCACCCCCGACCAACTCCGCGAGGTCTCCTTCGAACGGGATTTCACCGACGCCGCCGACGGCTCGGTGCTCATCACCGCCGGCAAGACGATGGTGCTGTGCACCGCGTACGTCGACGACGACGTGCCCCGTTGGATGCGGGGGAGCGGCAAGGGGTGGGTCACCGCCGAGTACTCGATGCTTCCCGGGGCGTCCCCCGAACGCATCCGCCGGGAGGTCACCAAGGGATCGCCGTCGGGCCGGACCCAGGAGATCCAGCGCCTGATCGGCCGGTCGCTGCGGGGGGTCTGCGACATGGAAGCCCTCGGTGAGCGCCAGGTGGTCGTCGACTGCGACGTGCTGCAGGCCGATGGCGGCACCCGCACGGCCTCGATCACTGGTGGCTACCTGGCGTTGCACGACGCTCTGACCCGCCTGGTGCAACGAGGCGACCTGGCGGCCAACCCCCTCAGGGAGGCGTGCGCGGCGGTGTCGGTGGGCATCGTCGGCGGGACACCGCTGCTCGACCTGCCCTACGTGGAGGACTCGGCCGCCGAGGTGGACATGAACGTGGTCATGACCGAGGGGGGTCGCTTCCTGGAGGTGCAGGGGACCGCCGAGGGCATGAGCTTCTCGCGCGACGAGCTCGACGCGCTCCTCGGCCTGGCCGAGGGGGGCATCCGTCAGCTCATGGAGCTCCAGGACCTGCTGGTCGCCGACCCGCCCGACCCGCGCTCGACGCAACGCTGACGGTCGGCGTGCGACTCGTCACGGCCTCGGCCAACCCGGCGAAGGTGGCGGAGATCGCCGCCATCCTCGAACCGGCGGGCGTCGACCTCGAGCCCCGGCCCGCCACGGTGCCCGACGTCATCGAGGACGCCGACACGCTCGAGGGGAACGCCCGGCTCAAGGCGGTGGCCATCGCCGAGGCCGTCGGTCGGGCCGCGGTGGCCGACGACACCGGCCTGGAAGTCGACGCCCTCGATGGGGCCCCCGGGGTGCACTCGGCCCGCTTCGCCGGCGACGAGCGCGACGAGGCCGCCAACGTGGCCAAGCTCCTCCGCGACCTCGAGGTGCGTGGGGTCGGGTCCGCACGCGACCGGCGGGCCCGGTTCCGGACGGTGGCGCTCGTGCGCTGGCCCGATGGCCTCGAGGTGATCGCCCACGGGGTCGTCGAGGGCCACATCGCCGCCGAGCCGCGGGGGAACCAGGGGTTCGGCTACGACCCGGTGTTCGTGCCCGACGAGGGCGACGGCCGCACGTTCGCCGAGATGGAGGCGTCCGAGAAGCACGCGATCAGCCATCGCGGTCGGGCCTTCCGGACGCTCGCCGCCCTGCTCGGCGCCGAGGGCGGGGAGCCGTCCGAGGATCGATCCCCACCCTCCTGAGCTCCCGTTCTGTCGCGACGATCCCTTCCGAACATACCCAGCGGGGTATATGCTGGACGATGCCGGACAGGGACCCGGCACCCGGGAAGCCTCCCCCCGAGCTTCCTCAGAAAGGAACCCGACCATGGACATCCCCGAGGACGTGATCGCCGACGTCCGGACCCGCCTGCGGCGCGTGGCCGGTCAGGTGCAGGGCGTGGAGCGCATGCTCGAGGAGGGACGCGAGTGCCGTGACGTGGTCACCCAGCTCTCGGCGGCCACCCGAGCCCTCGAGCAGGCCGGCTTCAGGCTGGTCGCCGCCGGTCTCACCTACTGCGTGACCGAACCCGAGAAGGCCGAAGCCGACGGCTACCCGTTGGCCGAGGTCGAGAAGATGTTCATGAAGCTGGCCTGACGCCTCCGCGCGACGGTCGGCTGGGCCACGGACGCGGGCAGACTGTCGGGGTGACCGATCCGGGCTCTCCGCCGCCCCCGCCCCCACCACCCCCCGGCAACGGACCGTGGGGCACGCCACGACCGAGCGCGCCGCCGTCGGCCCCCAACGTGCCGGCGCCCTACCCGTCGGGTCCTCCTCCGTACGGCCCTCTTCCGGCGGCACCGGCCGGCGCCCCACCCGTGCCCACGATCCGTTGGGGGATGGGCGATGTCATCTATGGCCTCGTGCTGTGGCTCGCCGGCGGCGTGGTGGCCGCGATCGCGATCGTCGCCTCCGGTGCCATCGACCTCGACACCGGTGAGGTGGGGGAGCTCAGCCTCGGCGCGATCGCGTTCACCCTGGTGGCCGGGTGGGTGGGCTTCGTCGGCTGGCCCATGGTGGCCACCTACCGCAAGGGCCAGCGCAGCCTGGCCCGCGACTTCGGACTCCAGGTCCGTTGGATCGACGTCGGGTGGGGTCTGCTCGGTGGGTTGGGTGCGCTCGCGGTGTCCGTCGCCGGGGGGCTGCTGTGGACGATCATCTCGGGCGATGAATCGCCCACCAACGCCGACTTCCTGCCCAGCTCACCGGGGCTTCTCGGAGCGCTGGCGCTGTGGTTCCTGGTGGGGGTGGCCACCCCCGTCGCCGAGGAGCTCTTCTTCCGGGGCCTCATGTTGCGGGCCGTCGGGCGACGCTGGGGCCTGCCGGCCGGAGTGGCCCTCAGCTCGATCGTGTTCGGCTTCTTCCACGCCAACGCCCTGAGCTTCTCGGGGCTGTTCATCGTGGCGGTGACGGCGTCCTACGGGGCGGTCTTCGCCCTCTTGGTCGTGCGGGCCGAGGGACGGCTCGGCCCGGCCATCGTCGCCCACGCCGTGGTGAACTCCGTGGCCGTCGTGGCCATGTTCGCCACCAGCTGACCGCTTCGACGGGTCGGCCACCGTCCGCCCGCTCGATCCATGGGCATGCCACCATCGGTGGCCCCGCCGACTCCGGCGCCCTCGGCGCCGCGGTCCGAGCCCATGGAGGAGCCAGATGCTCTCCGAGCACGTGCAGGACGCCGTCGATGCCACCGTCGCTCCGCTGTTCGGCAGCCGAACCATGATCGAACCGATCCCCCGGTTTCGCCTACCGGACGTGGAGATGGAGCCGCAGGCGGCCTACCAGCTGATCCACGACGAGCTCAGCCTCGACGGGAACCCACTGTTGAACATGGCGTCGTTCGTGACGACGTGGATGGAGCCCGAGGTCACCAAGCTCATGACCGAGACGCTCCCGAAGAACTTCATCGACGCCGACGAGTACCCCCAGACCGCCGAGATCGAGCGTCGCTGCGTCAGCATCATCGCCGATCTCTTCCACGCCCCGTCCTCCGGTGAGCAGGCCATGGGCACATCGACGGTCGGTTCCTCCGAGGCCATCCACCTCTGTGGCCTGGCCCTCAAGGTCAACTGGCGCAACCGTCGTGCGGCGGCCGGACAGCCGACCGACCGTCCCAACATCGTGATGGGCGCCAACGTCCAGGTGGTGTGGGAGAAGTTCGTGCGCTACTTCGACGTCGAACCCCGCTACGTCGACATGGCGCCGGGCCGCACCGTCATCGGGGTCGACGAGGCCATCGCCCTCGTCGATGAGAACACCATCGCCGTGGTGGGCATCCTCGGCAGCACCTACACCGGTGAGTTCGAGCCGATCGCCGAGCTCGACACCGCCCTGCAGGAGCTCAACGCTCGTACCGGTTGGCAGGTCCCGATCCACGTCGATGCCGCCAGCGGCGGGTTCGTGGCCCCGTTCGCCTACCCCGACCTGGCGTGGGACTTCCGGTTGCCGTCGGTGCGGTCGATCAACACCTCGGGCCACAAGTTCGGCCTCGTCTACCCGGGCGTGGGATGGGCGGTGTGGCGAGATCAGGCCGACCTGCCCGAGGAGCTGCTCTTCCACGACAACTACCTCGGCAACGACCAGATCACCTTCGACCTCAACTTCTCCAAGGGCTCGAGCCAGGTGATCGGCCAGTACTACAACCTGATCCGCCTGGGCCGTGACGGCTACCGGCGGATCATGGACGGGCTGCTCGACATCTCCCGAGACCTCTCGGCCAAGGCGCGGGCCAGCGAGCACTTCGAGGTGGTCTCGTCCGACCAGGCCCTCCCGCTGGTGACGGTCCGGCTGAAGGGGGAGCGGGCCTACAGCTGTCACGACATCAGCGAGCACCTCCGGCTGCGGGGCTGGATCGTGCCCGCCTACACGCTGCCGCCCAAGGTCGACGACGTGTCGGTGCTGCGCGTCGTCATCCGTGAGGGGTTCAGCCGCGACATGGCCGACAACCTGCTCGCCGACCTCGATGCCACCATCGAGCACCTCGAGGCCAACCCTCCCGCGGCGCCCACCGTGAAGCCCCACCACCGTCAGCGCCATCGCGTCTGCTGAGGGCGGGCACGCGCCGCATCGCCGCCACATGGCGGCGCTCCGCGCCGCCATGAGTCGGGTGCGAGCGGGGGGACTCGAACCCCCACGTCCGAGGACACCGGGACCTAAACCCGACGCGTCTGCCAGTTCCGCCACGCTCGCTCGTGGTCCTGCCACGGTACCCCGGGAGGCCGGGAGCATCGACGGCGGTAGCCTGCGGGTTCCGGGTCGTCTGCGGCCCGCCGTTCGTTCGTGACACCCGGCCTCGGGTGTGTGTCGTCAAGGAGACCGATGGAGCATCCGCCGCTCGCACCGCTGGCCCAGACCGCTGGTTCCGACCCGGGTGCGGAGATCTACCGCATGTTGCTCAAGGAGCGCATCGTGGTGCTCGGCAGCGACGTGAACGACACGGTCGCCAACCAGCTGGTCGCTCAGCTGCTGTACCTCGAGGGCCAGGATCCCGACAAGGACATCTGGCTGTACATCAACTCCCCCGGTGGGGTCATCACCGCGGGCATGGCGATCTACGACACCATGCAGTTCATCTCGCCCGACGTCGGCACCATCTGCATGGGTCTGGCGGCGTCCATGGGCCAGTTCCTCCTCACCGCCGGGGCCGAGGGCAAGCGCTACACCCTGCCCCACGCCCGGATCCTGATGCACCAACCCCTGGGCGGGGTGCAGGGCCAGGCCTCCGACATCGCCATCCAGGCCGAGCAGATGGCCTACATCAAGCGGCTGATGGCCGAGCGCATCGCTCACCACTCGGGCCAGTCGGTGGAGCAGATCGAGACCGACTCCGAGCGCGATCGGTGGTTCACCGCCGAGCAGGCCAAGGAGTACGGCCTGGTCGACCACGTGATCTTCAAGCGGGGCGAGCTGAGCTAGCGCGGCGGGCGCCGGCGCCTCAGGGGGCCGGCGCCTCGTCGGTGCCCTCGGTCGTTGCTCCCCCTGCCGCTGAGGTCGGCACCGGCGTGGTCGGCACCGTGGTGCCGGAGTCGAGGTCGAGGCCGCAGTTGGTCGCGCTCCACTCGCTGAGCGAGCGTCCGGCGGCCGTGAGCGCCTCGGCCCGGTCCTCGGTCGCGGCCAGCAGCTCGCGAAGCGTCTCGCGACGGTCGCCGGTCGCGGTGGAGAGCGGGCCCGTGAGGTCGTCGATGGCCAGGCTCAGCGTGCTCACCGCCGGCTCGATGTCGGGTGGGGCGACCGAGACGGCGCGCCGCAGGGCGGCGGCCTGACCCTCCAACGCTTCGGCGTCGGCCACGGCGAGGCTCTCGTCGAGCCCCTCGGCGACCTCGAGCTCGCGGCACAGGGCGGCGACCGACGGCTCCGGTTCGTCGCTGCAGGCGGTCAGGACGGCTGCCGCCAGCGCGCACGAGGCGAGGGTCCGACGCCCACGGCGGCTGCCGGCCATGTCAGCTGCGCTGGGCGGCGACGGCCAGCTCCCGCAGCTCGGCGGTGGCGTGCCCGAGGCCTTCGGGATCGCGGAAGAGCGAGCTGCCGGCGACGAGCACGTTGGCGCCCGCCCCCGCGGCCCCCGCGATGGTCGCCGGGCCGATGCCGCCGTCGACCTCGATGTCGACGTCGTGGCCGCCCTCGGCGACGAGCGTGCGCAGCTCGGCGATCTTGGGCTCCATGGTGGCGATGTAGGCCTGTCCTCCGAAGCCGGGGTTCACCGTCATGACCAGGACCATCTCCACCAGGTCGAGGACGTGGGCCACGTCCTGGACGGGGGTGGCCGGGTTGAGGGCGACCGCGGCGGCGGCGCCCAGCTCCTGGATGTGCCCGAGCGTGCGGTGCAGGTGGCGGCACGCCTCGGCGTGCACGATGAGCAGCCGGCACCCGGCGTCGACCATCGCGTCGAGGATCCAGGTCGGCTCCTCGACCATGAGGTGGGCCTCGAAGGGGATGCTCACCAGCGGACGCGTGGCGGCGATCACGTCGGCGCCGAAGGTGAGGTTGGGCACGAAGTTGCCGTCCATGACGTCCCATTGGATGCGGTCGACCCCGGCCTTCTCGAGGTCGAGGCAGGCGTCGCCGAGGTGGGCGAAGTCGGCTGGGAGGACCGAAGGCACGATCTCGACGGGGCGGGGGGAGGGGAAGTCGGTCATGGGTTGCCTCTGGGCGGCGGAGAGGGGCGCGGGCCGATCGACCCTACCCGCCTACGCTGCCGAGGTGGCCCTGCCCCCTGACCCCCTCACCCCCGGCGACGTTCCGTCCGCGGCCGTGGCGGCGCCCGGCGCGGTGCCGGGCACCGGTGGCGAGTCGTTCGTGGTCACCGCCGAGCGGTTGGTGGCCGGGGGGGTGGCGCTGGCCCGTCGGCCCGAGGGCAAGGTGGTGCTGGTCGAGGGGGCCTATCCGGGCGAGCGCGTCAGGGTGCGGCTCACCTCCACCTCGAAGGGTGTCGACCGGGCCGAGACCGTCGAGGTGGTGGAGGCGTCCCCCGGGCGCCGAGCCCCCCACTGCGCGCACGTCGACGACGGCTGCGGTGGGTGCGACCTGGCCCTGCTCGACCCGGACCACCAACGCGACGCCAAGGTGGAGATGGTCCGTGACGGCCTTCGTCGGCTGGGCCGCGTCCCCGCGCCCGAGGTGCGCGCCGGTCCGGCCCTGGCCGAGGAGGCGTTCCGCACCACGATGCGCCTCGCCGTCACCGACGGCCGGGCGGGGTTGCGGGCTCTCGCCAGCCACGACGTGGTGGCGCTCGACCATTGTGTGGTGGCCCATCCGCTGCTCGACGAGCTGGTGGCCGAGGGCCGCTTCGGGGAGGCCGACGAGGTGGTGCTGCGGGTCGGCGCGTCCACCGGGGAGCGCCTGGCCCTCGTCCGACCGACCGCGACGGCGGTGAGCCTGCCCGACGATGTCGTGGTGGTCGGCGCCGACGAGCTGGCCGCCGGTCGGCGGGCCTGGATCCACGAGGAGCTGGCCGGTCGTCGCTGGCGGATCTCGGCGGGCTCGTTCTTTCAGACCCGGGCCGATGGCGCCCGTGCGCTGGTCGACGTCGTGCGCGAGATGACCGCCGACGTGCTGTCGACCGGTGGTGACCCCGCCCCGGGAGGAGGCGACGGTCCGGCGACGCTCGTCGACGCCTACTGCGGGGTGGGTCTGTTCAGCGGGGCCCTCCTCGACCCCGCCGGGCCCACCGGCGCGAGCGGCTGGCGGGGCCTGGCGGTGGAGCGCAACCGCTCCTCGGTGGCCGACGCCCGCCACAACCTCAGCGGCCTGCCCGTCCGGGTGGTCGGTTCGGCCGTCGAGCGCTTCCGGGCGCCTCGGGCCGACGTCGTCGTGGCCGACCCGGCCCGTTCGGGCCTGGGGCGCCGTGGCGTGGAGGTGCTCGCCGGCACCGGTGCCGCTCGGCTGGTGCTCGTGAGCTGCGACGTCGCCTCGGCGGGGCGCGACGTCGCCCTGCTCGCCGAGGAGGGCTACCGCCTGGTCGAGGCCGTGGTCGTGGACCTCTTCCCCCACACCCACCACGTCGAGGTCGTGAGCTGCTTCGACCGGGAACCCCTGTGACCGAAGAGACCTCATCCGAGGGCTCCCACGGCTCCGAAGAACGAGCGACCATGCCCACGGACCCGTTGTCGACCTCCAGCGACGCCGTCTTGGTGATCGCCATCAGCCGCTTCGACGAGCAGGCGCTCGCCGAGGCCTACCGCCGTCACGCCGGCGCCGTCTTCGCGCTCGCCCGGCGGCTCCTCGGTGAGCCCACGCTGGCCGAGGAGGTCGTCCAGGAGGTGTTCCTGCGCCTCTGGAACGACCCCGACAAGTTCGACCCCGAGCGGGGCGCCCTGCGCTCGTACCTCCTCGCCCAGGGGCACGGCCGGGCCGTCGACCTGTTGCGCTCGGAGGGAGCTCGTCGCCGACGCGAGGAGCGCGACGCCCAGCGCACCGCGGAGGCGGGCTACGACCTCGAGCTCGAGGTCCTCGACCTCGCCGTCGCCGAGCGGGTCAAGGTGGCCATGGCCCAGCTCCACCAGAACGAACGACGGGCCATCCAGCTCGCCTACCTGGGCGGGCACACCTACCGCGAAGTGGCCGCCATGCTGGACGAGCCGGAGGGGACCGTGAAGAGCCGGATCCGATCGGGCCTCAAGAAGATGCGGGGCATGCTCGACCCGTCCGACCTCGAGGTGGCGCGATGAGCGGACCAGATATCCCCGTGGCCGAGATCGAAGAGCTCCTGGGCGCCTACGCCCTCGATGCCGTCGACCCCGACGAGCGCCGCCTCGTCGAGGCCCATCTGGCGGTCTGCCCGCGCTGCCGCGACGAGCTGGCCGGTCACCTCGAGGTCGCGTCGTGGATGGCCGGTGGAGGGTCACGCGCCCCCGAGGGGGTGTGGGACCGCATCGTCGACGCGCTCGACGATGCTGCGCCGGCCATGCGCCTCAGCCCCGCGGAGCTCGACGTCGCCCGACGCCGAGGCACGACGACGCCGGCGGCGTCGAGCCCCGAACCGGTCACGGCCGAGTCCACGAGCAACGGTGACGCCGAGGTGGTGCCGCTGTCGGGTCGTTCCCGCCGGGTCGTGACTCGCACCCTCGTGGCGGCCGTGAGCGTGGCCGCCGCGGTGATCCTCGTGCTCGGCATCGTGGTGGCCCGCCAAGAGGATCGCCTCGACGACATGAGCCGTGAGGTGGCCGCCATCGACCTGCAACGAGCGGCCGGTCAGGCCATGGCCGACCCCGAGGCCACCAAGGTCTCGCTCGCCCCGCCCGAAGGGGGCGACGCGACCGCCACCGTGGTCGTGCTCCCCGACGGCACCGGCTTCCTGCTCGGGTCGCTGCCTTCTCTGCCCGAGGACCGCACCTACCAGCTCTGGGGCATCGAGGACGAGCGGGTCATCTCCCTCGGGGTGTTGGGCAGTGCTCCCACCGTGGCCGCCTTCCCGGTGGGCGAGGCCGGCTTCACCACCTACGCCCTCACCGAAGAGGTGCGAGGCGGTGTGGCCCAATCCGAGAACCCACCGCTGGCCGTCGGGGTCATCTGAACCGTTCGGGCCCGTGGGGGCCGGCTCGTCCGTGGTCGACGCGATCCGGGGCGGGTACGTCGGCCTCGCGCGGGGGTACGTCGTCGAACCGGTGACGACCGCGGGGACCTGATCGTGCGCCCGCCGGGCGATGTCAGACTCGTTGCGACCCACCGTCGACTTGATGGAGACGTTCTCGTGCTCGCTGTCACCGCCGCCCGCTTCGATGCCGACGACCCTCTCGCCGCCCTCGAGGTGGGCGACCGCCCCGAGCCCGAGGTTCCCGAGGGGTGGGTGGTGGTCGAGCTCGAGGCCGTGGCCGTGAACCACCACGATCTCTGGAGCCTGCAGGGCGTGGGTCTGCGCGACGAGCAGCTCCCGATGATCCTGGGTTGCGACGGGGCCGGCGTCGACCCGGACGGCAACGAGGTCGTGGTGCACGCCGTGATCGGGGACCCCGACGCCGGGGGCGGGGACGAGACGCTCGATCCTCGCCGCAGCCTGCTGTCGGAACGCCATCCGGGGACGCTGGCCGAGCGGGTGGCCGTCCCTCGTCGGAACCTCGTGCCCAAGCCCCCGTCCCTGTCCTGGGAGGAGGCCGCCTGCCTGCCGACGGCCTACCTCACCGCGTACCGCATGCTGTTCACCCGTGGCGGCCTCCGTCCGGGCGACACCGTGCTGGTCCAGGGGGCGGGTGGTGGGGTGGCGACGGCTCTGGTCCTGCTGGCCCGGGCCGCCGGGCTGCGGGTCTGGGTCACCAGCCGAGATCCGGGGAAGGGGGAGCGGGCCCTCGAGCTCGGGGCGCACCGCGCGTTCGAGTCCGGCGAGCGGCTACCCGCCAAGGTGGACGCGGTCATGGAGACGGTCGGGGCGGCCACGTGGAGCCATTCACAGCGCTCTCTCCGTCCGGGAGGGACGTTGGTCGTGGCGGGGGCCACCAGCGGCAACGATCCGAGTGCCGACCTCGCCCAGGTCTTCTTCCTCCAGCGGTCGGTCATCGGCTCGACGATGGGCACGCGCGCCGAGCTGGAACGGCTCATCTCGTTCTGTGACGCGACCGGGGTGCGGCCCTTGATCGACTCGGTGCGCCCGTTGGCCGAGGCCCGCGCCGGCTTCGCCCGCATGCTCGACGGTGAGCAGTTCGGCAAGGTCGTCCTCACCGTCTGACCGCGGGCCCGAGGGGAGGGTCGTCGACCCTTCTGGAGGGTGGCCGGTGGCCGGATGATGAGGGGGCTCATGGCCCCGGCGAGGCGTCAGGGTTGGGGTCCTCTCTGGCTGAGGTCTTGAGCTCTGCTGGTGATTGCCGCGCCCGAGTGGCGAAACTGCGTCATGCTTTGGGTCGTTCACCCATCGATGACCCCGATCTCGGGGACCAGTCCGAACGAGGAGACAGCGTGAACAAACGAGAGCTGGCCGCCGCGATCGCCGTGCGGCTCGACAAGGACCGCACCGAGGTCGAGGCGGTCTTGAACGAGGCCATCGGCACGATCACCGACACAGTGGCCGGCGGTGAGCAGGTCGTGCTGACCGGCTTCGCCAAGTTCGCCCGGGTGCAGCGTGGGGCCCGCATGGCTCGCAACCCCCAGACGGGCGCGGCGGTCAAGGTGCCGGCCAAGAAGGCCGTTCGCATCACCCCGCTCAAGTCGCTGAAGGACACGGTGGCCACCGGGAAGCCGGCGAAGAAGGCCGCGGCCAAGAAGACCGCGGCGAAGAAGACCGCGGCCAAGAAGGCTCCGGCCAAGAAGACCGCGGCCAAGAAGGCTCCGGCCAAGAAGACCGCGGCCAAGAAGGCTCCGGCCAAGAAGACCGCGGCCAAGAAGGCTCCGGCCAAGAAGGCTCCGGCCAAGAAGGCTCCGGCCAAGAAGGCTCCGGCCAAGAAGGCTCCGGCCAAGAAGTGACGCGACGCCCCCTGGGCGGTCGCTGATCACGACGATCCGAGAGACCCGACGGCCGGCCCGTGCCGGCCGTCGGCGCGTCCGGGACTACCAGCGGGGCGTGAGATCGAGCTCCTCGACGGGCGCAGGACGACCGATCAGGTACCCCTGCACGTAGCCGCAGCCCATGGCGCGCAGCCGCTCGAGCTGAGCGGGATCCTCGATGCCTTCGGCGACGGTGGTCAGGTCGAGTGCGGCCCCGAGCCGGACTATGGCCTCGGCGAGGGCACCGTCGTCCTCGGACCCCAACCCCCGCACGAAGGTGCGATCGATCTTCACGAGGTCGACGGGCAGGTCTCGCAGGTACTGCAGTGAGCTGTAGCCGGTGCCGAAGTCGTCGAGCGCCACGGCCACACCCGCCCGGCGCAGGGGCCGGAGGCGCTCTCCGGCCGAGCTGAGCGTCTCGATGAGGGCGTTCTCGGTCAGCTCCAGGATGAGGCCCTCTGGGTCGGCGCCGGCGGCGGCGCACTGGTTCAGCACCTGGTCGACGACGTTGCCGTCGAGGAGCTGGCGAGGTGAGACGTTGATGCTCACGGTGAGGTGTCGACCCTCGGCCTGCCATGCCCCCAGCTGGCGGCATGCCGTGGTGAGCACGAACGCGCCGAGCTCGACCACCATCCCGCTGCGCTCGGCCGCGGGCAGGAAGTCGCCCGGAAGGAGCAGTCCCCGTTCGGGGTGGTGCCAGCGCACGAGCGCCTCGACCCCGTGCACCGAGCCGTCGGTGCAGGAGACCACGGGCTGGTAGTGCACGGCCAGCTGGCCTTCCCGCAGGGCCACCCGCAGGTCGGCCTCCTGCTCGAGGCGTTCGACGGCCTCGGCTCGGAGGCCTTCGGTGAACAGCGTCGACCGGCCCCGACCGTCCGCCTTGGACCGGTACATGGCCACGTCGGCGTCGCGGAGCAGTTCGGCGGGGGAGTGGATGTCGTCGCCGACCACGACCCCGATGCTGGCGCTCATCGAGAGCGACCGACCGTCGAGGTCGAACGGAGTTCCGAGCGCGGAGGCCACCCGATCGCACAGCGCGGCGACCTGGTGGACCCGTTCGATCTCGCAGACCATCACGAACTCGTCGCCCCCGAGGCGGGCGACGGTGTCGGTGGGGCGCACGCACTGGCGCAGCCGACGGGCCGCTTCGACGAGGAACTCGTCGCCGGCGGCGTGACCCAGCCCGTCGTTGACGATCTTGAAGTCGTCGAGGTCGAGGAACAGCACCACGACCTCGTGGCCGAGCCGGTCCCGCCGGAAGAGGGCTTGGCCGAGCCGGTCGAGGAGGAGCATCCGGTTGGGGAGGCCGGTGAGGGCATCGTGGCTGGCCTGGTGGGCCAGGCGGGCCTCGGCCTCGCGGGCCGCGGTGATGTCGAGCACCTGGGCCAACACCAGCGATGGCTCGTCGTCGTCGGGATCCGACAGCGTCGACATCGACAACCTGGCCCAGACCTGGGACCCGTCGGGGCGCACGTAGCGCATCTCGCACTCGGCTCTCGGGGTCTCGCCGCTGATCAGTCGGCGGGTCGTGCGTGAGGCCACGCGAACGTCGTCGGGATGGATGAACTCCTCCGTTCGGCGCCCGACCACCTCGGCCCACGTGCGGTCGAGCAAGACGCAGAACGAATCGTTCACCCACAGCAGGCGCCCGTCGCCGGAGGACAAGCCCATGCCGATGGGCGACTCGTCGAACGCCCGACGGAAGCGGGCCTCGCTGGTGGCCAGCGCGTCCTCGGCGGCCCGTAGCCGGGTGAGGTCGGCGACGTGGGTGAGCCGGCCGTCGATCCGACCCTGGGTGTCGCGCTCCATGCGGCTGGTGCAGCGGGCCGGCACGACGTGTCCGTCGGCGTGGCGATAGCGGCGATCGGTGACGACCACGTCGGGTTCGCCGTTGATGGTCCAGGCCAGGACCTGAGCGGGGTCGTCGTCGACGACCAACTCGTCGTCGCGACAGCCGATGAGGCTCTGAGGGTGCCGACCGAGCATGGCCGCGAAGGCGTCGTTGACCTCGAGCAGGACCCCATCGGCCGACTCCACGACCATCCCGAACGGCGCATGCGAGAACGCCCGACGGAAGCGGGTCTCGCTACGGGCCAGAGCGTCGTCGGGGTCGGTGCCCACGTCGGTGGCGTGCTGCACGAAGTCTCCCAGTCGCGGAGGGGGGCGGACGCCGACACCGGCGAGCCTCGAAGGTGTCGGTCAGCGTAGTGAGCGCCACCGGCCGGATCGGGGACCGTCGTGGCCCCTGTCGGGCCTGCGGGGCGGCGGTGCGCCGGGATCGGGAGCGGCGGCGCGGGCCGGGTGCGCGGGCCGGGTGCGCGGGCCGGGGGCGTGGAGCTCTCGTGGCCGGGATGTCGTCAGCGGTCTGGCGAACTGGGTGCCAGGGCGATGCCGGCGCCCAGGACCCGGAGGTTCACCGCCGGCCGAGGGCGCAGGCCCGGTCGTGCGACCCGAACGACGAGGTCGAGTGTCGGAGCGTGCCCGGCCAGCGGGGGCACCACGGTCGCGAAGACGGTCTGGGGCTGATCGCCCACGACGGCCCGGGCGACCACGGTGTCGTCGGCGAGCACCTCGACCGCCTTGGGCCCGTCCAGGCTGGCGGCGTCGAGCTGCACGGTCAGCGCCCGGCCGTGGGCGGCGCGAGGAAGGCTCAGCACGAGGTAGGACTCGCGACCCATGGTCACGGCGCCCTCCGGTGTGGACTTCCACCACCCCGGGCCCCCGAACCGGTTGAGGGTCGACGGCTGAGTGAGATCGAGGTCGGTGGGCAGGACGAGGTCGTGGTCGGGGGGACGAGGCACTCGGGCGATCGGTCCGCTGATTCGGCGCAGGGCGCGGCCGACCGTCGCTGACCGTCCCGATGCGGCCCGGGCCAGGGCGGCGGTGGGATGGGCCACGAGGTGCAGCTCGAGGCGGCGGTGGACGAGGTCGCGCGCCCCTCGGATGGGACCCGCCCCTCCGGTGGCGTTGCGGGAGAGGTCGAGCAGGGGGCGCGCGGCCGGGCCCCGATGGTGACGGAGGCGTTCGAGGTAGGAGCTCTGGCCCCGTACGGCCTGCAGGATCGGCTCGACCGTGGGTTCGCCGGTGAGGTCCAGCACCGCTCCCAGGCCGGCCTCGGCGACCCGGAGGGCGCCATGGGTGCGGGCCTGGGCGAGGAAGCGCGGCGCCAGCACGCCGACCGGCGTGGACCGGGCGACGTGGACCACGTCGGCGATCCACTGCACGGGCGGGTTGTTGTCGAACTGCACGCCATGCAGGAGCAGGTGCACCAGCAGGTCGGCGGGTTGCAGGACCCGCTGGCGGGTGCCGGCGACGTCGATGACGACAGAGCCCTCCCAGAAGGCGCGGTCGGCGTGGGTCCACATCGAGCCGGCCAGCGCATGGTGGTGGAGGTCGAGGTGGCCGTGCTCGCCCGACTGGAAGCCCCAGCCGTTGAGGAAGGGGCGCATGCGCTGGCCCACCCATTCGACGGGCTCGCCCTGTTCGGGGGTCCAGCCCAGCGAGGTGAGTTCGTCGGCGGCCTCGTCGAAGCGCTCGTCGGGGACCAGCACGTCGATGTCGTACATCGGCCGGGCCCCCCAGTCGCCCCCGTAGACGGGCAACAGCGCACCGCCCTTCATGAGCAGGGTGGGGATGGCCCGGGCCTCGAACGCGGCCATGGGGGGCAGTGCCTGGTGCCAGAGGCGGTGGTTGCGGACCCAGGCCTGCCGGTAGAGGCCACGGACCCGGCGGCGCACCGGATCGTCGTCGGGGATCACGCCGCGGCGCCGGGCGACCAGCGGCAAGAGGCGTTGGGTGGCGTCGTCGATGTCGTCGAAGTCGACCGCGGCACGCCAGGCCCGCCACGCATCACTGGCCTCGGGCTCCGGGCAGAGAGCCGCCACCAGCATCTGGCGGTGGTGGGGATCGATGCCCGCGACGATCTCGTCGGCGTTCATGCCTGCTCCTCGCCGGCCGCCTGCTCGGCTCGTCGACGCCGGTGCGCGCGCACGACGCCGAGCAGGTGGCGGTTCCCGCTACGGGCTTCGGCGCGACTCATGTTGGTGGTGTGCAGGCGACGGCGGATCACGACGTCGTCGACGTCAGCGCTGCGGAGACCTCCGGTGATGCTGCGGGCGAGCCAGTCCGGCCCCGGCGCCCGGGTGTGCGCGAGGTCGAATGGTCCGATCCGGTCGAACGCCGGTCGGTGGACGAGCATGGTGGAGAGCAGGCGCCCGGGGGTGGGCGCCGCGTCGAACCGGTACCGAGCCGCATCTGCCGGCGCCAGGTCCGGACTGACGAACTGCTGGACGTGTCCGAACACCGCGTCGAGGTCGGGGCGGTCGGCGAGGTGGGCGACCCTGCGCTCGATCGACGTCGGTGTGAGCACGTCGTCGGCGTCGAGGAACGTCAGCAGGGGCCGCCGGGCCCGGTCGACGCCGAGGTTGAGTGCTGGTGCCAACCCCTCCGGTGGGCGGGTGTGGACCGACAGAGACGGACCGAACGAGGCCAGGATGGCGGGGGTCCCATCGGTCGATCCGTCATCGACGACGACGATCTCGCCCGGGGGTGAGGTCTGGTCGAGGAGGCTGCGGAGGGCCTCGTCCAGGTAGCGCTCGCCGTCGCGCACGGCCATCACCACGCTGACCGCACTGGCCGACAGGGCGACCGTCACGGGCCCGCTCGGGCGGCTGCGTCGACCGCGTCGACGATGGCCGCCGGATCCGAGCCCAGGCGGAGGCGCCGGCAGGGAAACTCGGTGGCCACCCGTCGCAGCCCGGTGAGGGTGGTGGCCCCACCTTCGTCGAGCGACCCCATTACGAGGGTGTGCAGGGCGTCGCTCGGCGACACGTCCTCGAGTGATGTCACACCGTCGTCGGCGACCGACACCAGCAGCACGGCCCGCAGGGGGGCGTGCGGGACGATGTGGGCGGACGGGTCGAGCAACGGTTGCGACGGGTCGCCACCGACGGCGAGGTGCCGCACGGAGGCCATCCGCTCGAAGGCGTCCGGCTCGAGCTTGGCCAGACCGAACAGGGTGGTGGCGGTCGCGGCCGGGTTCCAGTCGACCAGGCAGGCGTCGTCGCCCATGAACCCCATGCCCGCCGCCATGCACGTGAGGGTCGTGGTCGACTTGCCGGAACCGCTGGCCCCGGCCAGCGCCACCGCTCCGTGGTCGGTGGCGACGGTTCCCGCGTGCAGCAGGGCCATGCCGTGGTCGGCCGCCCACCAGCCGAAGAGCTGGCGCATCGGGGATCGCTGCACCCAGACGGGTACGTCGTCGGCGTCAGCGACGTGGAGGAAGGCTCGGCCCCGATCCCGGTCGTAGACGGTGAGCATGCGCATCCACCGGTCGTAGCTGACGCGGACGCGGTCCTCGGCGTGACCGCGGACGGCACCCGTGGGCAGGAAGTCGGTCAGCGCCCAGGGCGGTGAGGGCGGGGCGACGCCGGTGACGGCTCGGTCCCAGCAGTCGATGCGGAGGTCGGGCTGGCGTTCGACAGCGGTGTGGGCATGGGCGAGGGCCGGGTCCAGGATCGCGGCCAGGCCCCGGCCCGCTATGCGGATGGCGAGACCGTGACCGCCCAGATCGAGTGCTCGTGTCTCCACCTCGGCGGTGGCCCCCGCGGCCCGATCGACGCACTCGGCGAGGGCATCGACGAACTCGTCGACTGCGGCCGCGGCCGGGCGACCACGGGTCGGGGCCGCGCTGGCGTCAGGCCCCATCGCCCTGGACGGGGAGCGGCCAGCCGGCGTCGTCGACCTCGTGGATGGGGTCGATGAGCAAGAGCTCCTCGAGGTCGTCGAAGCCCTGGAGCTCGGGTGGCGCGTAGCGCCGGCGCCCGGAGGGCGGCGGGTCGGGCAGCGCGATCGCAACCGGACGATCGCCGGCCAGTCGGGCCAGACGCTGGTCCACGAGCGTGGCGACGAACGCAGCGGCGTCGGCTCGAGCCCGCTCCTCGTCGACGTCATAGAGGATCGTGAGCACCCCCACCATCTCGTCGATGCCGCCACCGTCGACGGCGACCGTCCAGCAATCGGCCGCCGCGTCGTCCATGGCGAAGTACACGCCGCTCTCGATGTTGATGGCGATGACCTCGTCGTCGAGACGCTCGTGGTTCACCGCCGGCTCGATCCGGATCTGCTGGGGCATCGGTGCTCCTGGGTCGGATGGTCAGTGCGCCGGGACGGCGAGCTGACGGTAGATCGTCTCGTAGCGCTCGACGCACCTTTCGAGGCCATACTTCTGTTCGGCGCGACGTCGGGCCGCCCGGCCGAGCTCGCGGCGGCGGTCGGGCGCCGCCAGCAGATCGACCATGGCCCGGGCCAGGGCCGAGGGGTCCTCGGGCGCCACCAGCACGCCCGTACCACCGTCGACCACCGCCTCGCTCAGGCCCGGCACCCGGGTGCCCAGCACCGGGCGACCGGCCCATGCTGCTTCGAGGGCGACGAGGGGCAGGCCCTCGTACCGCGACGGCATGACGACGAGGGCGCTCCGGGCCATGAGGGCCGCCACGGTGGCGGTGCCGGTGCGCCCGAGGAAGCGCACGGTGCCGCCGAGGCCGAGGTCGGAGGCGACCGCCCGGAGCGCAGCGCCGTCGGGCCCCTCGCCGACGACGAGGAGGCGGACATCCGGGGCGACCGCCGCCACCTGTGCCATCGCGTCGAGGAGGACGTCGACGCCCTTCTGTGCGGTGAGGCGGCCCACGAAGACGACCTGTCGCGGGTCGGCGACCACGTCGGACTCGCGGCCCGGGGGCGACGGGACCCCGTTGGGCAGGTACCGGATGCGGCCGGTGAGCGCTGGCACGTACGACAGGGTGTCCTCGAGGGCATGCTCGGAGACCGCGGTGACCACGTCGGCCTTCTCGAGCATCTGTCCCATCGGCACCTGGGCACCCGCGGCGCCCTGGAGGTGCCGGGTCATGACGTTGTGCACGGTGACCACGAGCGGCACCGGCGAGCTCCGGGTTGCTCGTTGGTGGAGCCAGAGCAGGGCGCCCATGTCGTGGGAGTGCACCACGTCGGGTCGGAACGCCGTCATGACCTCACGCAGGCGGCGGTGCAGGGCATGGAGCCCGCGCACGTCCCGTGCTCGCATCGGCGTCTGCACGTCGAGACGGTGGACCCGCACCCCGTCGACCTCGTCGGGAGCGGGGGCGTCGGCGCTCACGATCTCCACCGCGTGGCCGTGGTCGCGCAGCTGTCGGCAGATCTGGTGGAGCAGCACTTCGATGCCGCCGACGTGGGGCAGGTAGGCCGCCGAGAGGTACAGGACGCGCATGCCGGGACGGTTCCTAGCACGTCGTGGGGGGTCGTCGTCAGGCCACGGGGGCGTTCCCGCCGGACTCGGCCAGGTAGCGGGCCCGCCACTGGGCGGTGAGGTCGTCGGCCTGCCGCTCGAGCAGCCGTGGGGGAAGCGGCGCGTCGGCTGCGCCCAGGTGGTCGAAGACGGTGCGAACCGTGCCCTCGTAGTCGGCGTCGAGGTCCTCGTAGGTCACCGTCAAGGGCTCGATGGCGTGGTCGGCGAAGTAGCCGTCCCAGCCGGTCTCCTCGTGTTCGATGCGCTCGAGGCAGCGTTCGATCTGCGACCGGTCGTAGGTGGGCTCGGACCGGGAGGCCATCGCCGCCGTCCACTGGTCCGTGCTGATCGCCCGGCTCCACGACAACGCCTGTCCGAGCCGGTCGTCGCGCCGGATCCGCACCCAGCTCACCGGTCGCTCCCAGTAGCCGGCGTCGAACCCGTGCGAGCCGAAGAGTTCGGAGTAGTCGCTCCACATCACCTTGAGGGCGAGGACACCGTCGTCGCTCGTGTGCCGGTCGGCCACACCGTCGAGGACCCGACGCGCCGTTCGCGACGTGAAGGCCGACTGCCCCAGGTCCCTCCAGTCCGGTCGGCCGGCGAGCCGGCGCCGCAGCTGCCCGACCCGGGCTCTCGGCTTGACATGCACCGGACCGAGGCCCGAGCGGTTCTCCCGGAGGTTGCGGAAGGTCAGAGGTTCAGCGGGTGCCCCGAGCCGTCCGGTCGCGGCGAGCGCACGGCACAGCAACGTGCTGCCGCTGCGGTTGGTGGCGGCGACCAGGACGACGCGCTCGAGGGGACGGGGAGCCTCCGGCATCGGCGGCACCGTACTCGTCAGGGCCCGGTCGGTGTCGGAGACGAGAACGCGGCGAGGCCCGGGCGCTGGGCCCGGGCCTCGCTGGTGATTCGGTGGTACGCCCCCTGGGATTCGAACCCAGAACCTGCGGATTAAGAGTCCGTTGCTCTGCCATTGAGCTAGAGGCGCATGTGGGTTGTCGAGTGTACGTCCTTGCGGTGGCGGTGGTGGCACCCATCGCGAACGGTGGGTGCCACCACCTCCATGGGGTGAGCGAGGGGACTCGAACCCCCGACCTCCAGGGCCACAACCTGGCGCTCTAACCGAGCTGAGCTACGCCCACCATGGGACTGGCGAGCTTACGCGGACCGAGCCGCCGGGACGAAACCGGTGGTGCGGGGATGGCTGCGCCTCGGTGTGCCCCCGCCAGGAATCGAACCCGGAACCTGCCGGGTAGAAGCCGGCCGCTCTATCCGATTGAGCTACAGGGGCGTGGCCCGAAGGCTACCCCCGGCGCCGTCGGCACTCGGATGGTGAGCCCCGGGCCCGATGCCCCGGCCGAACGGGGTGCGCCCGGTGTGATGGACGCCACATCGCCTGCGCGAGACTCGCCGGCATGAAGCTCGCCCTGGGTCTCGACCTCTACCGCGGCGCCTCCATGGAGGTCCCCGTCGACCACGTCCGGCGCGCCGAGGACCTCGGCTTCCACTCCGTGTGGACCGCCGAGGCCTACGGCTCCGACGCCTTCTCCCCGTTGGCCTACCTGGCCGCCCTCACCAGCCGCATCAAGCTGGCGACGGGTGTCGTGCAGATCGCGGCGCGTACCCCGGCGGCCACCGCCATGCACGCCCTCACCATCGACGCCCTGGCCGGCGGCAGTCGGGTGATCGTGGGCCTCGGGGTGTCCGGACCCCAGATCGTCGAGGGGTGGTACGGCCAGCCGTGGGGCAGCCCCAACCGTCGACTGCGTGAGTACGTCGCCATCATGCGCAAGGTCTTCGCTCGCGAGCCCCTCACCAACGAGGGCCCGGAGTTCCCCCTGCCCTACGACGGGCCCCGCACCCTCAACCAGGGCAAGGCGCTCAAGTCGATCCTGCACCCCGCCGGCGAGATCGAGGTGTGGCTCGCCGCAGGCGGCCCCAAGAACACCGAGCTGAGCGCCGAGGTGGCTGACGGCATGTTGCCCATGGGGTGGGGCTTCGACGGCGACGAGGTCTACGGTCCGGCGCTCGAGGCGGGCTTCGCCCGGCGAGGTGGCCGGCCAGCCGACTTCGAGGTCTTCGGGGGCTGCAGCGTCGTGCTCACCGACGACGTGCAGGGGGCGCTCGACGCCATGAAGCCCCTCACCGCCATGTACGTCGGCGGCATGGGCAGCGAATCGCACAACTACCACCGTGAGGCCATGGCCCGTCGGGGCTTCCCGGAAGCAGCGGCGCGCATCCACGAGCTGTGGTTGGCGGGCCGCCGCGAGGAGGCCGTGGCCGCCGTGCCCGACGAGTACCACGATGACGGTGCGCTCATCGGATCGCCGGAGCGCATCCGCTCTCGCTGGGAGCCCTGGACCCGAGCCGGTCTCACCGGGCTCATCGTGCGCAGCGAGCAGATCGAAGGCCTGGAGCTGGTGGCCGAGCTCGCCGGCTCCCGCGACCAGACCCACGAGGAGGAACGAGCGTGACCGACTACGAGCTCATTGCCGTCGAGACCCCTAGCGAGGGTGTCCGGCGCATCGTCTTGAACCGCCCGGAGAAGCGCAACGCCATCTCCACCCCCCTCCGGGCCGAGCTCCTCGACGCGCTCTCCGCCCACGACTTCGACGACGACGTGCGCGTCACCGTCATCAAGGGTGCCGGCGACTGCTTCTCGGCCGGCTACGACCTCGGCGGCGACCTCATGGCCGAGCCGCCCTTCCACACCGCGCCCGGCGACGGGTCGTGGTCGCGCCACGTCACCGACAACTGGTTCGCCTTCTGGGACCTGGCCAAGCCCGTCATCGCCCAGGTCCACGGCTATGCCATCGCCGGGGCCACCGAGCTGGCCCAGGCCTGCGACCTCGTCTACGTGGCCGACGATGCCCGCATCGGCTATCCCATCGTGCGGGTGGCCAGCCCGCCGGACTGGCAGTACCACATGCCCCTGTTGGGCATGCGCCGGGCCATGGAGATCATGCTCACCGGCGAGGACATGACCGGGGCCGAGGCGGTTGCGGTGGGGTGGGCCAACAAGTCGTTCCCCGCCGACCAACTCGACGACGCCGTCCTCGACGTCGCCGAACGGGTCGCCGGTGTCGCGTCCGACCTGGCCCAGATCAACAAGCGCCTCGTGCACCGCCAGGCCGACGTCATGGGTGTGCGGGCCGCCATCCGCTCCGGCTCGGAGTTCCAGGCCCTGGCCGGGCACCAGCAGTCGGTCGAGGCGTTCAAGGCCGACCCGCTGGGCACCATGAAGCGCCACAACGCCGCCGACGCCGCCCGCCGGGCGGCGCGTCGGGGTGGCGACGACGGCGCCCCGTGAGCATCGACGGCACCCGGTCCGTCGGTGACCCTCCCGGTGGTGGTCCCTCCCCGGGTCCGGCGCCGCCCGAGGCTGAGGCGACCCACAGCCTCACGCCGATCAAGGTGGCGATCGCCTTCGGAGGCATCCTGCTCGGCACCACCCTGTCGGGCCTCGACGCCTCGATCGTGGCGACCGCTGCGCCCACGCTCATCGCCGAGCTCGGCGAGCTGTCGCTGCTGCCGTGGCTCACCACCGGCTACCTCCTCGCCCAGGTCACGTCGATGCCCGTCTACGGCAAGCTCGGCGACATCTACGGGCGGCGGCGCCTCTTCACCCTCGCCATCGTGGTCTTCCTGGTGGCCAGCGCCGCCTGCGGGCTGTCCAACAGCATGCCGATGCTCATCGGGTTCCGTGTCCTGCAGGGCATCGGCGCCGGTGGGATCACCGGTCTCGGCATGGCGCTCGTCGCCGACCTCGTCCCGGCGGAGAAGCTGGGCCGCTACCTGGGCTACACAGGCCTGGTCTTCGCCGCCACCAGCGTGCTGGGACCCTTCGCCGGCGGCATGTTCGTCGACCACCTGTCGTGGCGGTGGGCCTTCTACGTCAACATCCCCAGCGGGCTCATCTGCCTGGCGGCGCTGCTGCTGCAACCCAAGCAGCTGCACTACCTTCGCCATCGCATCGACGTCGCCGGGGCAGTGCTCTTCGCCGGGGCCGCTGGTTGTCTGATGTTGGGGCTGAGCCGGGGTGAGAGCGGTGAGTCGTGGGCTTCGCCGGTGGCCCTCACCTACTTCGCGGCCGCGGTGGCGCTGGCCGTGGCGTTCGTCTGGTGGGAGGGCCGGGCCCCAGAGCCGCTGGTGCCGCTGCGGATCCTGTCCACCCGCATCACGGCGCTGGCCACGGCCTCGAACCTGGTCGCCGGGTTCGGCTTCACGGTGGGGATCATCTACCCGCCGGTGTTCTTCCAGGCGGTGGCCGGGGTCAGTGCGGCCTCGTCGGGCCTGCTCCTGGCCCCGTTCGCGTTCACCTGTGCGGTGAGCACGCTGTTGGCGGGCCAGCTCACCGACCGGGTCGGTGGCTACAAGGTCATCCCGCTGGTGGGCATGGGCTTCCTCATCGCCGGCTACGCCCTGCTGGCCACGATCGGGGCCGACACCTCGGCGGCGACCGTCACCGTCTACGCCATGGTGGCCGGGGTCGGCGTCGGCTTCGTGATGCAGACCTTGCTGTACGTGGTCCAACGCGCCAGCAGCGCCACGGACATGGGGGTGGCCACGTCCACCGTGATGGTGGCGCGCGTCCTCGGCAGCTCCATCGGTGTCGCCGTCGTGGGCAGCGTGTTCACCTCCCGCCTGCTCTCGGAGGTGGCGATCCGGCTTCCCGGCTTCGCGCCGGCCGACGTGCAGGGTGATCCCCAGCGGGTGGCGGCGTTGCCGGCCGAGGTCCAGGTGGAGGTGGTCGACTCGTTCGCCATCGGGCTCTCGAGTGCGTTCGCGGTGGCCGTCCCGATCATGATCGTGGGCCTGGTGCTGGTGGTGCTCCTGCCCGGTCGGCGGGTGGCCGAGCTGGTCGAGGCGGGCGGGGGAGAGGCGCCGTCGGCCGACACCACCGCCCACGTCATGTGAGGTGAGAGCGTCACCACCCGCGCGGCGACCGGGCCGACCGACCCGACCTTTCGTTGCGGGCGCCGGTAGGTTGGTCGCGGTGGAGGTAGCAGCGAGGTGACGGGGGTCTATCTGTTCGCCGCGGCTGTGGGCATCCCGCTGGTGCTCTGGTTCCTCGTCGCCGGGGTCGACGACGGTGGCGATGCCGGCGGCGACGCCGACGGGATCAGCGCGGTCATGTTCCGACTGCTGCCCCTCAACAGCGTGGCCATCGCTGCCGCCGGCTTCGGTGTCACCGGGTTGGCGCTCACCCTGCTCGATGCCGGCTTCGGGGTGACGCTGCTCGCGGCTGTGGGGGTCGCCGTGCTGGCCGCCGTGCTCAACAGCGTGGTGTTCTCGTTCCTGCGCAGCTCCGAATCCACCAGCGAGATGGGCGATGCCGCCCTCGCCGGCAGCATCGGGCGGGTGGTGATCCCGGTGGCCGAAGCCCATCGGGGGCGCATCGCCGTCTCCGTCGGTGACCAGCCCGTCTACCTCTCCGCCGAAGCCATCCCCGGCACGGCGGCGCTGGCCGCTGGTGATCCCGTCCTCGTCGTCGATGTCGCCGACGGCATCGCCCGGGTCACCCGTCTCGACCGGGAGCTCGAGTGACCGCCGTGCTCTCGTCCCGACCACTCACTCCTCGCGCCGGTGTCCCCGGCCCCACCATCCCCGAACCTGGAGCTCACCCATGACCGGACTCGTCCTCGGCGCCATCGTGGCGTTCGTCATCCTCTTCATCTTGTTCACGGTGAAGAGCCTTCTCATCATCTGCCCTCCGAACCGGGTGGCGGTGATCTCGGGCCGGGCCCGAGAGCTGAGCGACGGCCGCAAGGTCGGTTACCGCGCCATCCGTGGCGGACGCACGCTGCGGGTGCCGTTGCTGGAGAAGGTCGACTGGATGGAGCTCAACACCATCCCCATCGAGGTCGCCGTCCAGAACGCGTACTCCGCCGGGGCCATCCCGCTCAACGTCCAGGGCATCGCCAACGTCAAGGTCTCCAGCGTCGAGGGCCTGTTGCAGAACTCCGTCGAGCGCTTCCTCGACCGCGACCAGAACTACATCGCCGCCATCGCCAAGGAGACGCTCGAAGCCAACCTGCGTGGCGTGTTGGCCACCCTGACCCCCGAAGAGGTCAACGAGGACCGCCTCAAGTTCGCCCAGACCCTCATCGAGGAGGCCGACGACGACATCAAGACCCTCGGCCTCGAGCTCGACGTGCTCAAGATCCAGAACGTCACTGACGAGGTCGGCTACCTCGATTCGGTCGGCCGTCGCCAGACCGCCGAGGTGCTCAAGGAAGCGCGTGTGGCCGAGGCGGTGCGCAAGGCCGAGGCCGAAGAGACCGAGGCCACGTCCCGGCAGCGCGCCGAGATCGCGGCCGCGCACGCCCAGCTGCGCATCTCCGAGGAGCAGAACGCCCTGCGGGTGCGCCAGGCCGAGCTCGAGGCCCTGGCCGGCGCGGCCGAGGCCGAGGCCAAGGTGGCCGGCGAGAAGGCCCGGGTCGTGGCCGAGCAGACGCTGGAGGCCGAGCGCATCCAGCTCGAGACCCGTCGCCTGGAAGCAGACGTCGTGGCCCCCGCCAAGGCCAACCTGGAGGCCAAGGAGCTGGCCGCCAAGGCCGAGGCCGCCTCGATCATCGAGGACGGCAACGCTCAGGTGGAGGTGTTCCGCCGCCTCGTCGAGGAGTACCAGGCCGCCGGCGACGACGCCCAGCGCATCTTCGTGCTGCGCATGCTGCCCGAGATCATCGACAAGATCGTGTCGACCGTGAACGCGGTCGACATCGAGAAGGTCTCCATCATCGACAGCGGCGGTCAGGGCTCGGGCATCCCGGGGTTCATGAACCAGCTGCCGGCGACCGTCATCAGTCTGGCCGAGCAGCTCGAGACGGCCACCGGCGTCGACATCTTCAAGTCGATGCGCCCCGACGACGAGGCCGATGCCTCCGGCCCGGTCCCGGCCGCGGTCGGTGCCGGAACCGGCGACGCCGGTGAGGGCCCCACCCCCCCGGGGGGAGATGGTCAGGCCGAGTGAGCCGGCCGGGGCCGGGCCCTGCGTTCAGGCGTGGGGACGGTCGCCGGTGATGCTCGCCCGCTCCATGACCCGCCGCTCGGGCCAGTAGTCGCTGGCCGCGTAGTGCTGCACGGCTCGGTTGTCCCAGAAGGCGACCGAGTCGGGTTCCCAGCTGAAGCGCACCTGGTACTCCACCGTCTCGGCCTGGCGGTACAGATGCAGCAGCAGGTCATCGCTCTCGTCTCGGTCGAGCCCGACGATGCTGTCGGTGAAGACCCGGTTCACGTAGAGCAGACGGCGTCCGGTGCCGTCATGGGTGACCACGACCGGGTGCTCCACGACGGGGTAGCGCTCGCGCATCTCGGCGAGCTTGTCGGGGGCCAGCCCGTGGCCGAACGCCTTGGCGAAGTCGTGGCGGGCCACCAGACCGTCGAGACGGACCTTGAGGTCGTCGTCGAGGCCCTCGTAGGCGGCGTACATGTCGCAGAACAGCGTGTCGCCGCCGACGGCCGGCACGTCGATGGCGTGCAGGACGGCTCCCATCGACGGGCGCTCCCGCCACGTCACGTCGTGGTGCCAGAGGTTCTCGTAGCCGGCGGCATCGGCCGACTTCTCGAAGCGGACGAGCTCGGGGTGCCCGGTGTTCGACGGGATGAACGGGTGCACCTCCAGCTCCCCGAAGCGGCTGGCGAACGCCACGTGCTGGTCGGGGGAGAGGGGTTGGTCCCGGAAGAAGATGACCTTGTAGGCGTGGAGCGCCTCGCGCAGCTCGTCGACCACCGGGTCGGCCAGCTCACGGGTGAGGTCGACCCCGGCGATCTCGGCGCCGAGGGTGGAACCGAGCTGGCGCACGGAGAAGTGCTGCCACCGCAAGGCGGCGAGGTGGGCACGGTCGTCTCCCAGGTGGGTGACCGGGCCCATCGTGAGGCCGAGCGCATCGGTGCGGCGGTGTGCGCCGAGGCGGGCGCCCGGGTCGGCGTCGGCGACGATCTCGGTGGTGTCGGTGCTGGTCATGGGGCCCCCTCGACTGATTGCGTCCTGGGACGCTACCACGGTGTCGCGTGAGGGCGAGGGCCGCCGGCCGTCCAGGAGCGGCCGGGGTCGCCCCGCTCAGGCCAACCGGCGGCGCAGCTCGAGGGTGACCACCCCGGCGACGAGCAGGCTGGCCACGTTCACGCCGAGTTGGACCGACGCGCCGAACAGCTCGGAGTGGTCCCGCCCGGCGAGGGCCACCCCGATGTTGGCCGCGGCCGGGATGGTCGTGATCGACACGAAGACCCCGACCAGGCCGCGAGCATCGGGAAGGGTGATGGCCAGCGCCCCGGCGATGCCGGCCAGCACGGCCACCACCACCGAGAGGGTGTCCGGCTCGGAGATGAACAGCGTGAGCTGCTGGCTGGGCACGGCGTCGGCCCGGGCCACCCCCGTGAGGCGCAGGATCTCGGTGAGGGCCCACGCCCCGGCGGCGGCCGCGGTGAAGCTGACCACGAGCGCGATCAGCCCGCGGCGCACCCGGTCCCAGTTGCGGTGGACGACGGACAGGCAGGTGTCGGCCACCGGGAAGTAGTCGGGACTGAGCGCCATGGCCCCGACGATCAGCAGCAGCTGGTCCTCGATGATGCCCACTGCGGCGATGGCCGCGGCGATGACCATGAGCGCCACGTTGATCCACGACAGGCGGCCGGCATCGTGGACCTCCTGGGTGACGGCCGCCCACACGACGGCATCGTCGTCGGGGTCGTCCTCCGCCCCTCGCGGGTAGAGCACCTCGGATCCCTCGACGGCGACATGGAGGCCGTCGATGGGGCCGCGGTGGGGGAGCAGGGCGAGGATGCGGTCGACTGACGAGCGCGGCACCTCGGCCAGCACGACGTCGCCGTCCGTCATCCGACTGGCTCGGGGGATCACCGCGATCTCGCTGGCGGCGGCGTCGGCGGACAGCACGGCGACGATGGCATCGGTGTGCCCGGTCGGGCAGGTGATGCGAAGCAACGGCATCAACGGTTCCGATGCGGGGCTCGGGATCGCACGAACACGGGGACCTCGGTGGGGGCGCTGGTTCGGGGAGGACGGGCGAGAGGATCGGTGCACCGGCGGCCCGACCGTCCCGGTGGGAGGGCCGTACCCTAGGCTCCGGCCATGGCCAAGCGGACCCCTGTCCTCATCGGTGCCGCTGTGGTGGTGGCCGTCGTCGTCGCCGGTGGTCTGTGGTGGTTCCTGCGTGACGACGCGCCCGACGCGGTGAGCCTCGATGCCGCCCGTGAGTCGGTCGAGGCCACCTCCTCCACCACCAGCATCGCTGCCGGCGGCGAGCCCGCCGAGGAGGGGTCCGACGGGATCGACGGCACCTGGACGGTCGACACCGACACCGGCGACTTCGACTTCGAGTCGGCCAGCGGCACCTTCGCCGGCTTCCGGGTGCAAGAGGAGCTGTCGACCATCGGCTCTACGACGGCGGTCGGCCGCACCGGCGACGTGAACGGCTCGATCACCATCGACGGCGACGCCGTCACCGAGGGCAGCTTCACGGTCGAGCTCACCACCATCACCACCAACGACGAGCGTCGCGACTCGCGCGTCCAGTCGGCGCTCGACACCGCCCAACACCCCACTGCGACCTTCACGCTCACCGCCCCGATCGACCTCGGACCGGGTGCTGTCGACGGCGAGCCGGTCACGACCACGGCGTCCGGCGACCTCGAGATCAAGGGCACCACCATCCCGGTGGAGGTGGCCGTGGAGGCCCAGCTGGTCGACGGCGTGATCGTCATCGTCGGATCGGTCGACATCACCTTCTCCGACTTCGGGGTGGAGACGCCGTCCGCGCCGATCGTGCTGTCGGTGGACGACGAGGGCGTGATGGAGTTCCAGCTCCTGTTGAACCGCGAGTAGGCGAGGCGGCGACGCCTGGGTCCGGTGCGGCGGCCGACGCTCGGATCCCGCTACCAGTCGACCTCGGGGGTCGGGGGGAACAGCCGGTCGCGCTCGCTCGTGAGCCGCGCGCAGTCCCAGTCCGGCTCGACCGGGATCAAGATGATGGGGCTCTTCGACAGGTCCTCGTGCTGGACCCACGCAGCCTGGGTGACGAAGGCCTCGTCGCTGGCGCCGATGACGAGCTGCTCGGAGCGGTCCGACACCGAACCGACCAGCGAGCCGTCGTCGCGCTCCTCGACGACGTAGGAGAAGATCTCGCGCCGGGCCAGGTAGAGCTCGCCCCCGAGCGCCTCCGACACCGTGATGGTCGCCGTGACCCCCGGCTTCCCGTCGCCGTCGTCGTCGGCGATGCGGGGGTCGGCCGGATCGGTGGGCAACGGGTCGTTCGCCGGATCCTCGAGGTCGACGCCGATGCCCGTGGGCGTCTCGGGGCGCGAGACCCGGGCCCGGCCGTCGGCGACGGTGAGCGTGACGGGAGTGGGAACGGGCCGGATGGCCTGGGTCGCGGTGTCGGACAACTGGACCTCGATGGGCTGGTCGCTGCGGTGCTCCGAGCTGCAGAACGAGTCCTCGGCGACGAGGGTGGTGCCCTCAGCGGACAGGTCGGTGAACCCATAGCTGATGATGAGCGTCTTCATGTCGCTGCTCTCGTACGCCACCACGTCGAAGTGGGCGTACCTGCCCGTCAGGCGCTCGATGGCCTGTCGGGTCTCGTCCGGCAGGTCGCCACCGGGTGCGTCGGAGGTCGACGAGCTCGCACCGCAGGCGGTGATGGTGGCCGACGCGGCCAGGCCCAGCGCGAGGTACCGCAGTCGGCGGGTGGCGGTCATGGCGCGCCTCTGTCGAAGGGCAACATGGCGACACTGTCGCACCCGGGCCGCAGCAACGGTGGATCGGAGGGGCAGCCGGGTGCGGGACCCGCAGGATGCCGAAGGCCCGGGCCGGGCTCGAGAGCCCTCCCGGACCGTCGGGGTTGGAGCGGGTGACGGGAATCGAACCCGCATAGCCTGCTTGGAAGGCAGGGGCTCTAGCCATTGAGCTACACCCGCGAGAACGACCACGGTACCTCGGCGTTCGACCCCCGTGGCCCTCGTCGGTCGAGCGCCCAGCCAGGGGTGGTGCCACCTGGACCGCTCGGTGATCGCTGGTCGGGGAGGGGAGATTCGAACTCCCGGCCTCCTGCTCCCAAAGCAGGCGCGCTAACCAAGCTGCGCCACTCCCCGGACCGGCTGAGCGTAGCGGGCGGGGGCCCGCCCCCGATCCCGCCGGTCGATCAGTCCCCGGACCCGCCCGGGGTCCCGCCGGTGGTGGGCTCGGCCTGCGTGGTCGTGGTCGTGGCCGTGGTCGGCGTGGTGGTCGCGGTCGTCGTGGACGTCGGCACCGTGGTCGGTGTCGTGGTGGAGTCCGGAGCGTCGGGCGCCACCGGCTCGGGCTCGGTGAAGATCGAGGCAGGTGGGTCCACCGTCACCGCCCGGCAACCGAGAAGGGTGTGTGAACCGGTGCCCGCGGCGTTGATCGCGTAGACGCACACGGTGTGGCGGCCGGGAGCCAACGCCAACGGAAGGTCGTAGCCGTGGGGATGGGCGGCGTAGGCGGGGAACGCCCTGGCCACGTCTCCCCGTGGGGCGCCCGCCTTCCATCCGCCGACGCCCTGGCCGTTCACGTACACGTGGACATCGATCGGTTCGCTGCGATCGGGATCGATCGCCCATCCGAGCACCCTGGCGCCACCTTGGACGGGCCGGACGGCGTCGAGCGCTCCGATCGGGCTCCCGCTCAAGGGGAAGCCGTTGTCGGCGAAGACGCTGCGACAGCCGAGGAGCGTCGACGTGCCGGTGCCGTGCGCCTCGATGCCGTACACGCAGACCTCGTTGGGGCCGTTGGCCAGCGGCAATCGGAGCGAGAACCCGTGGGGTCGAGAGGCGTAGGCCGGGAAGGCGGCGCCCACATCCGGCCGGGGGGAGCCTGCCCGCCATGCGCCGACACCCTGACCGTTGACGTACACGTGGACGTCGATGGGATCCTGTTGGTCCGGGTCGAAGGTCCACCCTTGCACGAGCGCGCCGCCTGCTCGAGGCGCCACCACGTCGAGGCTGCCGAGGGGGCTGCCCTGCAGCGGGAGCGCGTTGCCGAACCCGAAGTACTTCCCGTGGAACATCCTGCCGCCGTCGCCGATCCACTCCCAGTGCCAGGGCTCGGGCACGGGTCCGCCCTGGCGCATGGCCTTGGGGTGGAACCAGCCGTAGTGCCAGCCGTACGCCGTCAGCCACTTGAAGGCTTCGCTGTCGTAGGTCATCGGCAGCGACCCGTTGCGGAAGTCCACAGCCTTGCCCCACCCGTGGTTCGACGAGCCGGGAACGGCCGCCATGTGGCACTGGCTGAGCCCGCACCAGTAGTTGCGGGCCGAGATCTGGCCGGCGAGGTCGCGATAGCAGCTCGTGGGCGTGAGCTTCACGCCGTCATCGGCGGCGGCCTGCATCATGAGCTTCAGCGAGACCGCAGCCTCCCAGTAGACGGTGCAACCGTTCACGTTCACCAGCCGGCCGCCGGGCAGCTGGCCGTTCTCGGCCCCGAAGATCGGGGCCGCTCGGTTGTCGTCGTGGAGCTGTTCGCACGCCGTGCCGAACAGCGCCATCACGACGAGGACGGCGATGGCGGGGACCACCCGGAGACGGAGTCGGCGCGACGGCCTCGGCGTTCGACTCGGCGGCGTGGCCACGGCAGGGCCGGGCTCGGTGAGGGGAAGATCGTGCATCACGTGCTCCGGGACGATGGCCGACGTGGATCTATCGGCAGCTCTGGGCGCCGAGTGGAGCACAAACCCGGACAGACTCGGGCTCGTGCACGGGGCCGGCCGACCCACCGGTAGACTCCCGGGACTGTGAATACAACCGTCGAGCCCCTCGAGGGCAACAAGGTCAAGCTTTCGATCCAGGTCGACGAGCAAGAGTTCGAGCGGGCGGTCGACGCTGCGTTCAAGAAGATCGCCCGGGAGGTGCGCATCCCCGGGTTCCGGCCCGGCAAGGCGCCCCGCCGGCTCCTGGAAGCCCGCATCGGCACCAGTGCCGGGCGGGTCCAGGCCCTCCAGGACGCCCTGCCCGACTACTACCTCGATGCCGTCCGTGCCCACGAGGTCGACGTCATCGCCGCCCCCGAGTTCGACGTCACCTCCGGCGAGGAAGAAGGGCCGGTGCACTTCGACGCCGTCGTCGAGGTGCGGCCCACGGTCGAGGTCGACGGCTACGCCGAGCTCACGGTCACCATCCCGGCGCCGGTCGCCTCCGACGACGAGATCGCCGAGCAGATCGAACGCACCCGCGGCCAGTACGCCGAGCTCGAGGTCGTCGAACGGGCGGCCGACGACGGCGATTTCGTCACCATCGACATCGAGGGCAGCCAGGACGGCGAGGTGCTCGACGGGCTGGTGGCCACCGCCTACCTCTACGAGCTGGGCTCGGCATCCATCGTGCCCGAGCTCGACGAGGCGCTGCGCGGCGCGGAGGCGGGTGCCGAGATCGAGCTCGACGCCGCCCACCCCAACGACTCCGAGGAGACGCCCGAGGCGCCGTTGCACTTCGAGGTGTCGGTCACCGAGGTCAAGGCCAAGGTGCTGCCCGACCTCGACGACGCCTTCGCCGCCGAGGCCTCGGACTTCGAGACGCTGGCCGAGTGGCGCGACGACCTCGTCAGCCGCATGACCAACGTCAAGCGGGCCCAGGCCCAGGTCGCCCTACGCGAGCGCATCGGCGAGGCGCTGGCCGGGCTCGTGGCCGACGACCTCCCGGAGTCGCTGGTCACCTCGGAGATGCAGGAACGCCTCCAGGACATGGCGATGCGCCTGCAGGCCCAGGGCCTCACCCTCGAGCAGTGGATGCAGTTCTCCGGCACCGACCAGGAGAGCTTCGTGGCCGACCTGCGCGAGACGGCCGCCACCTCGGCCAAGGTCGACCTGGCCCTGCGGGCCGTGGCCCTCGCCGAGGGCATCGAGGTGACCGACGACGATCTCGAGGCCGAGTTCGTGGCCGTGGCCGAGCGGGTCGACTCCGATCCCGACGAGGTGCGGACCCGCATCACCGAGGCGGGCCAGCGCGCCGCGGTGGCGGCCGACATCGCCAAGCGCAAAGCCCTCGACTGGCTCGTCGAATCGGTCGAGGTCGTCGACGAGGACGGCAACGCCATCGACCGCGCCGAGCTCGAGGTCGACGAAGAGGCAGAGGACGACGACGACGCCGGACCCGAGGCGTCGGCCGACGCGGCCGATAGCGTCGATGACGACACCGCCGCTGACGCCGACGCCCCCGGGGGCGCGGACGACGAAGGGAACGCCGAGTGACCGTCTCGACCGGTGGAGGCCTCGCCGACCTGCGGGTCTCCAACTACATCCCGAACCCTGCGGTGCTCTACGAGACCAACCGCGGGCAGACCATCCAGGCCGATCTGTACTCGCGGTTGCTCAAGGAGAACATCATCTTCCTGGGCACCCCGATCGACGACACGGTCGCCAACTTGATCTGCGCCCAGCTCCTGCACCTCGAGTCGGAGAACCCCGACAAGGACATCAGCATCTACATCAACAGCCCCGGCGGCGACATCACGGCGCTGTTCGCCATCTACGACACGATGCAGTTCGTCAAGCCCGACATCTCCACCATCTGCTTCGGGCAGGCGGCATCGGCCGCCGCGGTGCTGCTGGCGGCCGGCACGCCGGGCAAGCGCCTGGCGCTGCCCCACGCCCGGGTCCTCATCCACCAGCCCTACGCGGGAGCCCAGGGGCAGGCCACCGACATCGAGCTGGCGGCCAAGGAGATCCTGCGCATGCGGACCCTCCTCGAGGAGATGCTGGCCGCCCACACGGGACAGACCGTCGAGAAGGTCCACCGCGACACCGACCGCGACTTTGTAATGTCGGCAGAGGAAGCCAAGGAGTACGGGATCCTCGACGAGGTCATCTCGGCTCGTTCGCTCGCCGATGTCAGTGGTCCCATCACGGCCGTCCGCTAGGACGGTCCCGAACGCTCGGAGCGGGGGAAGACCAACGTGGCCAAGTTCGGAGACGGGGGCGAGCTGCTGAAGTGCTCGTTCTGCGGCAAGTCGCAGAAGCAGGTCAAGAAGCTCATCGCCGGTCCCGGCGTGTACATCTGCGACGAGTGCATCGACCTGTGCAACGAGATCATCGAAGAGGAGCTGGCCGAGACCGGTGAGGTCCACTTCGACGAGCTCCCCAAGCCCCGGGAGATCTTCGAGTTCCTGAACGACTACATCGTCGGTCAGGAGCCCGCCAAGAAGATCCTGTCGGTCGCGGTCTACAACCACTACAAGCGGGTGCAGTTCGGTGCGGCCCACCACGACGAGGTGGAGCTGGCCAAGTCGAACATCTTGCTGTTGGGTCCCACCGGCTGCGGCAAGACCCTGCTGGCCCAGACCCTGGCCCGCATGCTCAATGTCCCCTTCGCCATCGCAGATGCCACCGCGCTCACCGAGGCCGGGTACGTGGGCGAGGACGTCGAGAACATCCTGCTGAAGCTCATCCAGGCCGCCGACTACGACGTCAAGAAGGCCGAGACGGGCATCATCTACATCGACGAGATCGACAAGATCGCCCGCAAGAGCGAGAACCCGTCGATCACCCGCGACGTCTCCGGTGAAGGCGTGCAACAGGCGCTGTTGAAGATCTTGGAGGGGACCACCGCCTCGGTGCCGCCCCAGGGGGGTCGCAAGCACCCCCACCAGGAGTTCATCCAGATCGACACCACCAACATCTTGTTCATCTGCGGTGGAGCCTTCGCCGGCATCGACCGGATCATCGAGAGCCGCATCGGCAAGAAGGGGGTCGGGTTCTCCGCCGAGCTGCGCTCGGACAACGCCGACCTCGGCCAGCTCTACACCGCCGTCCTGCCCGAGGACCTCTTGAAGTTCGGCCTGATCCCCGAGTTCATCGGGCGCCTCCCGGTCATCGGTGCCGTCTCGAACCTCGACCAGGCCGCCCTCATCGAGATCCTCGTCGAGCCGCGCAACGCCCTGGTCAAGCAGTACAAGAAGTTCTTCGAGTTCGAAGACGTCGAGCTCGAGTTCACCGAGGACGCGCTGGCGGCGGTCGCCGACCAGGCCCTCCTGCGGGGCACCGGCGCCCGGGGGCTGCGGGCCATCCTCGAAGAGGTGCTGTTGGGTGTGATGTACGAGCTGCCCAGCCGCGACGACATCGAGAAGGTCGTGATCGACGCTGACGTGGTGCTCGAGAAGGTCAACCCGACGCTCGTGCCCCGTGCCGCGACGCCCCGCACGACGCGGCCCCGCCGCGCCGCCAGCTGAGCCGACTCCCTTTGGAGTACCGCGACGCCCTCCGGTTCCTCGACCGGCACATCAACCACGAAGCCACCGCCGGCCGCATCTCCGGGCTGTCCCTCGACCCCATGCGAGCGCTGGTGGAGGTGCTGGGCGACCCTCAGCAGGCGTATCCGGTCATCCACCTCACCGGTACCAACGGCAAGGGCTCCACCGGGCGCATGATCACGGCGCTGCTCGCCGAACACGGCCTGTCGGTGGGCAGCTACTCGAGCCCGCACCTGCAGAGGGTCAACGAGCGCCTGGCCTGGAACGGTGAGCCGATCGCCGATGACGACCTGGCGCGGGTCGTCACCGAGCTGGCCCGCCTGACCCCGTTGTCGGGAACCGAGCCGTCCTACTTCGAGCTGCTGACGGCCGCGGCCTACCTGTGGTTCGCCGAGATCGCGGTCGACGTGGCGGTGGTGGAGGTGGGCCTGCTCGGCCGCTACGACGCCACCAACGTCGCCGACGCCGATGTCGCCGTGGTCACCAACGTCGGTCAGGACCACACCGACGGCCAGGGCGACTGGATGCAGCGCATCGCCTCCGAGAAGGCGGGCATCATCACCCCTGAGTCGGTGCTGGTGCTGGGGGAGACCGACCCCACCCTGCAGGCCACCTTCCTGGCCGAGGGACCGCGCCTGACGTGGCGGCGCGGTGAGGACTTCGACATCGTCGAGGAGTCGTCGGCCGTCGGTGGCCAGATGATCTCGGTGCGCACGCCGCTGGGCAGCCTCGACGACCTGTTCCTCCCGCTCTACGGTCGCCATCAGGGCGCCAACGCAGCATGCGCCATCGCCGCGGTGGAGGCCTTCTTCGATCGTCCTCTCGACGCCGAGGTGGCTCGTGAGGCCCTGGCCACGGTCACCATGCCGGGCCGTCTCGAAGTCGTGCAGCGCAACCCGCTGGTCCTCCTCGACGGGGCGCACAACCCGCAAGGCGCCATGGCCCTGGCCGAGACGGTGGCCGAGGAGTTCGACGTGCCCGGTCGGCGCATCCTGGTCGTCGGGCTGTTGTCGGGGCGTGACCCCCGCCAGATGCTCGACGCCCTCGACGCCCAGCGCGCCGACCTCCTCGTCGCCTGCACCCCGGACTCCCCGCGTGCGGTTCCCGCGGCGGACCTGGCCGCGGTGGCCGCCTCGGTCCCGGTGCTCACCGAGATCGTGCCCGATCCCGCCGAGGCGCTCGACCGCGCCCTCGCCGTGTGCACCGAGGACGACGTGGTGTTGGTGGCCGGTTCGCTCTACGTCGCCGGCGCCGCCCGCACCGAGATCGAACGCCGCCTCCGCGAGGACATGTAGCCACCTCACGAAACGGGTTGCATCGTCAAGTTCCGGTGCTCGTGTGCCGATGCAGTGATTGGGCCTTACGGCCCACGGCACCGGCCCCGCGGGTCGCTACCGTCGAAGCAGACCTTCCTCTGGACGAGAAGGACATCCGATGTTCTCCCCCTGCATGGCGCGCCGACGGCGTGCTCACCCAAGGATCCCCCGTCGAGGACGCGGCGACGACGGCGCCGTGCTCGTCGAGGCCGCCCTCATCCTCCCGGTGCTGTTCCTGGTCGTCGCCGGGATCCTCGACTTCGGCGTGGCGCTCAACGATCGCAACGCCATCCGGCATGGCGTCAGGGAAGGCGCCCGCCAGGGCGTGGTGGCCGAGGGCGCCGGGATCGCCACCACCGACGAGCTCGAAGCGCTCACCCGCGATCGCATCGGTGAGCTCACCACCGTCGACGACCTCGAGGTCTACGTGCGGGTGGCCGACCCCTACCTCGTCGTGTGTGCCGAGGCCCAGGTCGAGAGCCTGACGGGCTTCCCCGTCGTGGCCGATGCCGTGGAGGGCGAGGTGCGCGACAAGGCCGTCATGTTCATCGAGGGCGATGGTGTGCCCTTCGGCTCCAGCCCCGGCACCCCGGCGTGGTGCGACGCCCAGGAGGCCACAGCATGATCACCCTTGCGAGGTCCGGCCGAGCACGTGACGACGACGGCGCCGTGCTGGTGCTGATGGCCGGCGGGCTGATGGTGGTCGTGCTCCTGGTGGCTGCGCTGGCGATCGACGTCGCCTACGCCCGCCAGGAGCGGCGCCAGGCGCAGACGTCGGCCGACGCCGCCGCGCTGGCGGCGGCCCAGACCTTCGCCGACGGCGGCAGCGACGCGGAGGCGGCCGAGGCTGCTCGCCAGATCGCGGACATGAACTGGTCGGCGCTCACGAGCGCGGCCTGGTCCGGTTGCACGGTGGGGCAACCCGACGGCTACGAGGTGATCGGAGCCAGCACCGGGAGCTGCGTGTCGGTCTACCGACCGGGCGGAGTGGTGCGGGTCGTCCTCCCCGAGGAGATCGCCCCGAGCTTCTTCGGCGGGGTGGTGGGCAGCGACGGCACCGACGTGACCGCATCGGCCGAGGCCAAGTGGACGCAGGCGACGACCGGCGACCCCGGCCCGTGCGGCATCTGCGCCATCGGTGGGGCGTGGTTCCAACAGGACGGGAACGGCAACATCAACAGCGAGGACGGCCGCGGGGTGTGGGCCGACCGGCTGCTGATCAACACCAACGGCAACAACAACCGTCCGACCACGCTCGTCTACGGGATCCAGAACGAGTCCAACAACGACAAGTACACCTACGCGTCGGTCCCCTCCGGAGCGCCGTACTTCGGTCGGGTTCCCAACCCCTTCGAGCACGTCACCGTGGACTACACGGGTGTCACCATGGGCACACCGGAGAACGCCGGGTGCGACGACCTGGTGCCCGACAAGATGTGGAACCAGAAGGTCAACCTCAGTGGGAACTGCACCCTCACCGAGTCGGGCAACTACTACTTCCGTCGGGGCCTCCAGGTGAGCGGCTCGCTCAAGAGCGCCGCGGGGGCCCGGGTCACGCTGATCTTCGGCTGCGCCGGCGGCAACCCCACGGCACCGACGAAATGCGAGGGAGCCCACACCGGAAACTTCGATGTGAGCGGGAGCCTGCAGCTGGACGAGCCGTACCACATGGGCGTGTCGATCCTCTGGGACGAGACCGCCGTCGGGGCCTCTGTGTTCAACAAGGACGGCAACGGCAACGTGAAGCTGGGCGGCGCCTACTACTCCAAGAACGCCACCCCCTCGATCAACAGGGGGAACTTCGAGGCCACGGCCCTCGTCTTCGGTGGGGACGGGCTCTACGGGAACCAGCACAGCTCGGTGATCAAGATCACCGCTCCCTCCGGCGGCACAGGAGGAGGTGGCACCGGTGGTGGCTCGGTCAGCCTCTATCGCTGAACGCGTCCCGGTGGCCCCCGATCGCGGCGCCAGCCTGGTCGAGTACGCGCTGATCGTCAGCCTGTTCGCGCTGGTGGTCCTGGGCGCCCTCCAATGGGTCCAGAGCTCGGGCAGCGATGCGCTCGACGACGCCGGTGCCAACGTCACCCCGACCATGACCGCGGGCGACCTCCCGCCGGCCACGACGCCCTCGGAGCCGCCGACCGGTCCGGCCCCTGACCCGGTTCCCGATCCCGACCCGGTTCCTGACCCCGATCCTGCTCCGGATCCCGATCCCGATCCGGATCCCGATCCCGATCCGGCGTCGCTGGCGACGGACATCTCCTTCGCTTCCACCGAAGCGCTCAAGTGGGGTTCCAACTGGGCGCCGAGCATGACGTTCGACTACGGCGGCTACGACAGCGCCAAGGTGACGCTGCGCCTCGCTCGGACCTATGCGGATGGTCGCGCCACGTCGCCGACGCTCTACGAGGTGTGGGTGAGCCCGAACCAGGCCAATTCCACGCACACGGGGCAGTGGCCCCGCACCGGCAAGGACGCGGTGACGTCGGTAGAGGTGGCGGTCGTCCAGATCGAGGCGCGTTCGGCGCCCGGGGCCTGGCCTCTCACGGTCCACGAGACCGGGGGCCCGGCGGTCACCATCGCCGCGCCCTGACGGCCGGGCCGTCGACTGTCGCCCTGGTCGCCGCCTCGTCTAGGTTGAGCGGCCCTATGGATCGCACCCTGGTCATCTGCAAGCCCGACGCCGTGGAGCGTGGTCTCGTCGGCGAGATCATCAGCCGCCTCGAGCGCCGCAACCTCACCCTGGTCGCGGCCGAGCTGCGCACCCTCGACGCCGACAGCGCCGGTCGGCACTACGCCGAGCACGCCGACAAGCCCTTCTACGGCGATCTGGTCGACTTCATCACCCGCGGTCCCGCCATGGTCCTGGTGGTCGAGGGCCCCGAGGACACCTGGAAGGTGGTGCGCACGATGATGGGCGCGACCAACCCCCGCGAGGCCGCCCCCGGCACCATTCGCGGCGATCTGGGCATCCTCTTCACCGAGAACCTGATCCACGGCTCGGACAGCCTCGAGTCCGCCGCCCGCGAGATCGACATCTTCTTCCCCGGCCTCTGACCCTCCGTTCATCTCTCTGTTGCAGTCACGTTACGGAGCGGTACCCTTTGCGGCGTCGACCGGTGTGAGCGGGCCCGGCCGACGCGCTCGGCCGTGGTCGCCTACCCTGAGCACCTCCACCACCCCGCCGAGCACCTCTCGGAAGGTCTCCCGCATGGCCGGACAAGTCTTCACCTCGCTGTCCAACATCATGGGCCGCGACATGGCCGTCGATCTCGGTACGGCCAACACCCTGGTCTACGTGCGCGGTGAGGGCATCGTGCTCAACGAGCCCTCTGTCGTGGCGGTCAACGTCAAGGACGGCCGACCGGTCGCCGTCGGCACCGAGGCCAAGCGCATGATCGGGCGCACCCCGGCGCACATCCAGGCCATCCGCCCGTTGAAGGACGGCGTCATCGCCGACTTCGACATCTGCGAGAAGATGCTGCGCTACTTCATCCAGAAGGTGCACCAGCGCAAGTGGTCCAAGCCCCGAATGGTGATCTGCGTGCCCTCGGGCATCACCCCGGTCGAGCAGCGCGCCGTGCAGGAGGCCGCCGAGTTCGCCGGTGCCCGCAAGCCGGCCTACATCATCGAAGAGCCCATGGCCGCGGCGATCGGTGCCGGCCTGCCGGTGCAGGAGCCCACCGGGAACATGATCGTCGACATCGGTGGTGGCACCACCGAGGTGGCGGTCATCTCGCTGGGGGGTGTCGTCACCTCGCAGTCGGTGCGCACCGGCGGCGACGAGCTCGACGACGCCATCATCAACTTCATCAAGAAGGAGTACAGCCTCGCCCTCGGTGAGCGCACCGCTGAAGAGGTGAAGATGGCGCTCGGGTCGGCCTGGCCCCTCGAACAGGAGCTGCACGCCGAGATCCGCGGCCGCGACCTCGTGACGGGCCTGCCCAAGACCATCGTCACGACCACCGAGGAGATCCGCGAGGCGCTCGAGGAGCCCGTGTCGGCCATCGTCGACGCCGTCAAGGTCACCCTCGACAAGACGCCCCCCGAGCTCGCCGCCGACATCATGGAGCAGGGCATCGTGCTGGCCGGCGGGGGTGCGCTGCTCAACGGCATCGACGCCCGGCTGGAGCACGAGACCGGCATGCCCATCGTCATCGCGCCCAACCCGCTGTTCGCGGTGGCGATCGGTTCCGGTCAGTCCCTCGAGGAGTTCGACGCCCTCAAGGGCGTGCTGTTCTCGACGACCATCACCTGACGCCCGCGCCGTAGTCCGTGGCTCCTCCCCGCCGCAGCGGTCGTCGTCGCTTCACCCTGGTGTTGCTGGTCCTCACGTCGATCACCCTGCTGACCCTCGACTTCCGCGGCTTCGCCCCCCTCGAACGGGCCCGTTCGGCCGTGCTGTCCGTGCTGTCCCCGGTGGGCGACGTGGCCGCCAACGTCTTCGACCCCATCGGCGACTGGTGGGACTCGGCGTTCAACAGCGACGAGATCCTCGCCGAGAACGAGGCGCTGCGAACCCGCGTCGACGAGCTCGAGGGCGAGCTCACCAGCGCGCAGGTGGCCAAGGACTCCCTCGAGGAGCTCCTCACCCTCGTGGGGATCCCCTTCGTCGGCGACATCCCCACCGTTCCGGCTCGGGTGGTGTCCGGGGCCATCGGCAACTTCGACACCACCATGGAGCTCGACAAGGGCAGCTCCGACGGCATCGCCGAGGGCATGCCGGTGGTCACCGGCCGTGGCCTCATCGGCCGCGTCGTCAACGTGTCGTCGGACCGCTCCCGGGTGGAGCTGCTCACCGGCGGCAACCTCCGGGTGGGCTTCCGGACGGTCGGCACCAACATCATCGGCACGGTCAGCGGCACGGGTCGAGCCGGTCAGCTCACCGGCTCGGTCTCCCAGGACCGCCCGGTGGAGGTCGGCGACATCCTGGTGACGAGCGGGCTGGAGCTCAGCCCGTACCCCGCCGGGCTCCCGGTGGGCACCATCACCGGGATCACCGAGGACGACGCGGCGCGGGTGAAGCGCCTCGACGTCACCATGCTGGCCGACGTCTCCGACCTGACCTTCGCCAGCGTGGTGCTCTACGAGGCCCCCCAGTGACCGCGGTGCCGGTGCGCTTCGCGCTGTTGGTCATCACCGCGGTGGTGCTGCAGCGCGGGGTGGCCTCCCAGATCCGCATCGCCGACGCCGTGGTCGACCTGCTGTTGGTCCTGGCCGTCGCCGCCGGTATCGCCGGGGGCGCCGAGCGGGGCGCGACGGTGGGGTTCTTCGCCGGGCTGGCCATGGACCTGATGCTCCCGAGCCCCATGGGCCTCGGCGCTCTCAGCTACCTGGTGGCCGGGGCCGTGGCCGGTCTCCTGCGTTCCGGCGAGGTGCGCTCGGCCCGGTGGCGCACGATGGTCACCGCCGCTCTCGGCTGCGCGGTGGGCGTGGTGACCTTCGCCATCGGTGGCGCCATCCTGGGTCGATCCGACTTCCTCGGGTGGCACCTCCTCGGGGTGGTGCTCATCGTGTCCCTGGGCGGGGCGTTGCTCGGCCCCCTCGCCGTGCGCCTGTGCCACTGGGCCGACGGCGACAGCGACCGACTCCGCCCCGCGCTGCGATGACGGCGCCGGTCTGCTTTGCTGGGGAGCCAGTGCACCTCGTACCGCTCCCCTCACCGTCGCTCCCCGGCCCGTCCCGATCGCAGCCCTGATGGACACCTCGTCGCCTCGCCTGCGCATGAGCGTCCTGGGCTTCGTCGTGCTCGGGTGCTTCGTCGCGCTCTTCGCCCGGCTCTGGTACCTCCAGGTCATGGCCGCGCCGGAGCTGAGCATCGAGGCGGCCGCCAACCGCACCCGGGTGGTGGCCGAGGAAGCCCCCCGAGGGCGCATCCTCGACGTCAAGGGTCGGGTCCTCGTCGACAACCGCACCTCGCTGGTCGTCACCGTCGAGCGCCGGGCCTACAGCGAGCTCGACGACGCCGAGCAGACCGATCTCGTGAGCAACCTGGCCGAGACGCTCACCCGCTTCGGCGTGCCCACCAAGATCGCCAGCGTCGAGCGGCGCCTGGCCGACCCCCAGTACGACCCGGTGCAGCCCGCTCCCGTGGCCGCCGACGTGCCCGAGGAGCTGGAGATCTACCTGGCCGAGCACGCTCGGGAGTTCCCCGGCGTGGAGGTGCGGCGCGAGACGGTGCGCACCTACCCCGAGGGCCGGCTGGCGGCCAACATCCTCGGCTACGTGGGCCGCATCTCGGGCGAGCGGCTCGAGACGGCGGAACCGGGCGTCGATCCCGACACCGGGGTCGAGAAGACCTACCAACCGTCGTCCAACATCGGCCTGGCCGGCATCGAGGCCACCTACGAGGCCGAGCTGCGGGGCACGCCAGGCATCGAGGTGCTCGAGATCGACGCCGACAACCGCCCGGTGGGGCAGGTCAGCTACCAACCCCCCAAGCCGGGGAGCGACATCCAGCTCAACATCGACATCGACGTGCAGCGTCGTTCCGAGCAGGCCCTGGCCGACCGCCTGGCCTACTGGCGGGGCAAGCCCCAGTCGGGGGCCGACCTGCGCCGCAACGCCCCTGCCGGTGCGGCGGCCGTCGTCGACCCCCAGGGGGGCGCGGTGCGGGCCCTGGCCACCTATCCCAGCTATGACCCGGCCGAGTTCGTCGGTGGCATCTCTCAGCAGCGCTACGACCAGCTCACCGACGTGGGTGGGGTGAGCGCGCTGGTCGACCGGTCGATCTCCGGCCAGTACGCCCCCGGCTCCACCTTCAAGCTGGTCACCGCCGACGCCGCCCTCACCAACGGTGTGTACGGGCCCAACGACTGGTACAACGACACCGGGGTGTTCGAGATCGGCGGCCAGGAGTTCACCAACGCCGGTGGCGCCGTCTACGGCAGCGTGGACATGAGAAGGGCCCTCACCGTGTCGGTCGACACGTACTTCTACAGCCTCGGTGCCCGCATGGACGGCACCACCCAGATCCAGGACGCGGCCGCCCGGTGGGGCTTCGACGCGCCCACCGGGGTCGACCTGCCGGGGGAGTCGGCCGGCTTCGTGCTCACCCCCGACGAAAAGCAGGCCCTGCACGACCAGTACCCCGACGCCTACCCCTACGGCGAGTGGTTCACCGGCGACAACGTGCAGCTGGCCATCGGCCAGAACGTGGTGGTGGTGACCCCGTTGCAGCTGGCCAACGCCTACGCCGCCCTGGCCAACGGCGGCACCATCTACCAGCCCCGGGTGGCGTGGCGGGTGCTGCGATCGGGATGGAACCCCCTCGAGACCCCCGAGCCCGAGGTCCTGGAGGTCATCGAGCCCTCCGTCGTGCGCACGGTCGACGCCGACCCCGAGGTGCTGCGCATCATCGAGGAGGGCCTGGCCGGGGTGACCACCGACTCGCGAGGTACGGCCGTGGGCACCTTCGCCGGCTTCGACCAGGGGGCCTTCCCGGTGGTGGGCAAGACGGGCACCGCCGAGGTCACCTTCTTCGAGGACGGCGTGGAGAAGAAGCGAGCCGACACCTCGCTGTTCGCGGCCTTCGGCCCGAGAGGCGACGCCAAGTTCGCCGCCGCCGCGGTGATGGAGGAGTCCGGCTTCGGTGGCGAGGGCTCCGGCGTGGTCGTCCGCCAGATCCTCGAGCTGGTCAGCGGCCAGGAGCTCACCGGCGGCGACATCCAGACCCGGACGACCGGGGACTAGCCGGTGCAGCCCACCTACGTCTCGCGCCGCGCCTCCAACCTCAGCCGACGCGACCCCACGGCCCCGCTCAAGCACATCGACCCGGTGCTGCTGGTGTGCACCCTGGCGCTCGCCTTCGTCGGGATCATCGCCGTGTGGAGCGCCACCCGGGGCCCGGGCCCGGACTTCGACGACAGCTTCCTCGTCCGCCAAGGCGTGTTCGTCGTCGGCGGCACCGTCGCCCTGGCCGTGTTCTCGCTGGTCGACTACCGCAAGCTGCACGACTGGGCCTGGGTGTTCTACGGGCTCACCACCGTGCTGCTCATCGGGGTGCTGTCGCCGTTCGGGACGCGGGTCAACGGGGCCCAGGCCTGGTTCAGTCTCGGGCCCTTCCAGCTGCAGCCGGCCGAGTTCGCCAAGCTCTCGCTCATCGGGGTCCTGGCCTTCATGCTCTCGGAGTTCCGGGGCGACATCGACCTGCGCCGCCTGGCCGCCCTGCTGGTCGTGCCCCTCGTGCCGATGGGGCTCATCATGCTCCAGCCCGACCTCGGCCAGGTGCTCACCCTGGTGGCCATCACGCTCGCCATGCTGCTCGTCGGCGGGCTGCCGGGGCGCTTCATCGCCGTGCTCACCGTGATCGGCGTGGTCGGGGTGGTCGGCATCCTCAACTCGCCGGTGCTGGCCGAGTACCAACAGGACCGCCTGACCGCCTTCGCCTTCCCCGGCGATCCCGACAACTCGGCCACGTACAACATCCAACAGAGCCAACAGGCCATCGCCTCGGGTGAGGTCACCGGCCACGGCCTGTTCGAGGGCCCCCAGACCCGTCTCGGCTACGTCCCCGAGCAGCAGACCGACTTCATCTTCACCACCGTGGCCGAGCAGTTCGGCTTCGTGGGCGGGGCGACCGTGCTCGTCCTCTACGGAGTGCTCTGCTATCGCATCTGGCGCACCGCCCAGATCGCACGTGACCTGTTCGGGACGCTGGTGTGCATCGGCGTGCTGGCCATGTTCGCCTTCTCGATCTTCCAGAACGTGGGCATGGCCATGGGCATCATGCCCGTCACCGGCATCCCCCTGCTGCTGCTGTCATCGGGAGGCTCCTCGACGATGGTCGCCTTCGCCGGCCTCGGCCTGGTGCTCAACGTGCACATGCGCCGTTTCCGGTGAGGTCGTGACCGCCGCCGTGGCAGGCTGCCCGGGTGGCTGACGACCTCTTCGCCGCCGCCGCCGAGGACCGCCTGACCCGCCAGGCCCCGCTCGCGGCCCGGTTGCGCCCCACCTCCCTCGACGACGTCGTCGGCCAGGAACACCTGCTCGGCCCCGGTCGGCCCCTGCGCTCGCTCATCGAGGCCGACCGCCTCTCGTCGGTGATCCTGTGGGGCCCGCCGGGCACGGGCAAGACCACCATCGCCCAGCTCATCGCCCGCACCACGGCCAAGGCCTTCGAGCAGCTCTCGGCCGTCACCGCCACGGTGAAGGACGTGCGCGAGGCCGCGGCCCGCGCCCAGGACCGACTCGGTCAGCGGGGCCAGGGCACCATCTTGTTCCTCGACGAGGTGCACCGCTTCAACAAGGCCCAGCAGGACGCCCTGTTGCCCTCGGTCGAGTCGGGCCTGCTCGTCCTCGTCGGCGCCACCACCGAGAACCCGTTCTTCGAGGTCAACCCGCCGCTGCTCAGCCGCTCCACCCTCTTCCACCTCGAGCCGCTGTCGCTCGAGGCCGTCACCCGCCTGGTGCGCCGCGGCCTGGAGGCCGAGGGCGTCGCCATCGACGACGACGCCCTGGTGTTGCTGGTCGAGCGCGCCGCCGGCGACGGACGCCACGCCCTCACCAGCCTCGAGGTCGCCGTGGCCCTGGCCCACGAGCACCCCGACGCCGTGCGCGACGCCGACGGCCGCGCCGTCGACGAGGCGGTGCGGGTGCGGGTGGCCGACGTGGAGGCGGCCCTCGGCACCAAGGCCCTGCGCTATGGACGCGACGACCACTACGACGTCGTCTCGGCGTTCATCAAGTCCATCCGGGGCTCCGACGCCGATGCCGGTCTCTACTGGTTGGCCCGCATGCTCGAAGCCGGCGAGGACGCCCGCTTCATCGCCCGGCGCCTCGTCATCCTGGCCAGCGAGGACATCGGCCTGGCCGACTCCCAGAGCCTGGTGGTGGCCGACGCCGCGGCGAGGGCGGTGGAGTTCGTCGGGCTGCCCGAGGCCCAGCTCAACCTGGCCCACGCCGTCGTGCACCTGGCGTCGGCGCCCAAGTCCAACCGGGTCACCGTCGCCCTCGGCCGGGCCCGGGCCGACGTCAAGGAGCGTGCCGGAGGAGAGGTGCCGTTGCACCTGCGCGACGCTCACTACAAGGGGGCCAAGAGCCTGGGCCACGGCAAGGGGTACGAGTACCCTCACGAGGACCCCGAGGGTTGGGTCGACCAGCAGTACCGGCCGGCCGAGCTGTCGGAGCGGGTCTACTACGAGCCGTCGTCCAACGGCGACGAGGAGCAGGTGCGCCAACAGATGCAACAGCGACGACAGCCAGGTGGGGGAGCGTCGTGAACGGTCTCTCGGTCGTGCTCATCGTGGTCGCCATCGTCGGCCTGGTGGTCGTGGCCATGGCGGTGCAGTCCCTCATCACCACCCTGCGGTCGTTGCGCGAGACCGTCGACGACCTCCGCCGCGAGACCCTGCCCGCCATCGCCGAGCTGCGCGCCACCGTCGACGCCGCCAACGGCGAGCTGCAGCGCGTCGACTCCCTCCTCGACACCGCCGAGGACGTGTCGGCCCGGGTCGACGCCACGTCCAAGCTCACCTGGATGGTCGTGCGCAACCCGCTGGTCAAGCTGGCCTCGGCCTCGGTGGCCACCGAACGGGTCGCCCGCCGCCTCGGTCGCGCCGATCCCGAACCGCCGCGGGCCCTCGAACCCGCCGACCGGCGCATCGCGCGCCGGTCTCGCCGCGAGCGCAAGGCGGGCTGAGGTTGTTCAAGCGCGCCACCTGGTTCACCGTGGGGCTGGCGGTCGGCGCCGGTGGCACCGTGGTCGGGTACGTGCGGGCCCGCCAGCTGACCCGTCGCCACGTCCCCGAGTCCGTCCAGGACGCCGCCGGCCGGGCCGCCCGCCGGGCCGAGGACGAGGTCGTCGATCTCGCCGAGCGGGCCTCCGGGGCCATCGACGAGTGGCGCACCACCGCCGCCGAGACCCGACGCGACCGCGCTCAGGCCGAGGCCGTGCTGCGCCACGAGCTCGACCGAGCCGGCCTGTAGTCGGCCGACAGCCGAGACCGTCCCTCCCAGTCGTTAGGCTGACCCGCACCATGACCTCCATGACCGCCAACGAGCTGCGGCGCGCCTTCCTGGGCTTCTTCGAAGAGCGCGGCCACACCGTGGTGCCCTCGGCCAGCCTCATCCCCCACGACCCCGACCTCATGTTCACGGTCGCGGGCATGGTGCCGTTCAAGCCCTACTTCCTCGGCGAGGAGCAGCCTCCGTACCGTCGGGCCACCACGGTGCAGAAGTGCGTGCGGGCCGGCGGCAAGGACAGCGACCTCGAGGAGGTGGGACGCGACACCCGCCACCTGAGCTTCTTCGAGATGCTCGGCAACTTCAGCTTCGGCGACTACTTCAAGTCCGAGGCCATCCCCATGGCCTGGGAGATGGTCACCGAGCTGTTCGGGCTCGATCCGGACCGTCTGTGGGTCACGGTGCACCTCACCGACGACGAGGCCGAGGGGATCTGGCGCGACACCGTCGGCGTCCGTCCCGATCGCATCCAGCGCCTCGACGCCGACAACTGGTGGGGTCCGCCCGGCGGGCCGCCCGGCCCCTGCGGGCCCTGCTCGGAGATCTACGTCGACAAGGGCCCGGCCTACGGCCCCGACGGCGGACCGGCCACCGGTGGCGACGAGCGCTACCTGGAGATCTGGAACTTGGTCTTCATGCAGTTCGCCCGCGACGCCGACGGCGTCGACACCGAGCTGCCCCGCAAGAACATCGACACCGGTGCCGGTTTCGAGCGCATCCTCTCGGTGCTCCAGGGCGTCGACTCCGTCTTCGACACCGACGTGATGGTGCCCCTCGTCGACGAGGCCCAGCGCCTCACCGGCGTGCGCCTCGGCGCCACCGATCGCTCCGACATCTCGCTGCGGATCCTGGCCGAGCACGCCCGCACCATGTCGTTCCTGGTCAGCGACGGCGTCTTCCCGTCCAACGAGGGACGGGGCTACGTGCTGCGCCGCATCATCCGGCGAGCGGTCCGCGAGGCGTACCTGCTCGACGTGGCCCACCTGGTCACCCCGGACCTCGTCGACACCACCGTCGCCGTCATGGGCGAGGCCTACCCGGACCTCGTCGCCCAACACGACTTCGTACGCCAGGTCGTGGCCCGCGAAGAGGAGCGCTTCCGGGCCACCCTCGCCACCGGCACCACCCTGCTCGATGCCGAGCTCGACAAGCTCGGTGCCGGGGCACCCATCGGCGGCTCGGTGGCCTTCCTGCTGCACGACACCCACGGCTTCCCCCTCGAGCTGACCCGCGAGATCGCCCTCGAACGCGGCCACGACGTCGACCAGGCCGGCTTCGACGCCGAGATGGCCGAGCAGCGCCGCCGGGCCAAGGAGGCCCGCAAGGGTGGCGAGGGCACCAGCGACGAGTGGGTGGAGTTGGCCGAGGCCGTCGGGCCCACCGACTTCGTGGGCCACGAGAACGACGAGTGCCAGGCCCGGCTCCTCGCCGTCACCGACGACTCCCTCGTCCTCGACCGCACGCCCTTCTACGCCGAGTCCGGGGGCCAGGTCGGCGACACCGGCTGGATCACCTCCGACACCGGGCGCGCCGAGGTCCTCGACACCGTCTACGGCGCCACCGGTCTGGTCCGCCACCGGATCGGGCCCATCGAGGGTGCCCTCGAGGTCGGCCAAGAGGTCACCGCGGCCATCGACGCCGACCGACGCAACGCCATCCGGCGCAACCACACCGGAACCCACCTCCTGCACTGGGCGCTGCGCGAGGTCCTCGGCGACCACGTCAAGCAGCAGGGCTCACAGGTGGCCCCGGACCGCCTCCGCTTCGACTTCAGCCACTACGCACCCCTCAGCGCCGAGGAGACCGCCCGCATCGAGGACCTCGTCGCGGCCGAGGTCCTGGCCAATCCGCCGGCCCGGCACTACGAGACCACCAAGGAGTACGCCGAGCAGATCGGCGCCATCGCCTTCTTCGGCGACAAGTACGGCGACGTGGTCAAGGTGCTCGAGGCGGGTCCCCGCTCGGTTGAGCTCTGCGGTGGCACCCACGTCAAGGCGCTGGGCGACATCGGTCCCATGAAGATCGTCAGCGAGGCCTCCATCGGGTCCAACATCCGCCGCATCGAGGCGGTCACCGGCACCGGCCCCCTCGAACGGCTGCGCGCCGACGAGGCCCGCATCGCCGCAGTCACCAACCTGCTCGGCGTGGCCAACGACGAGCTGGTCGAATCCGTCGAACGTCGGATGGCCGAGGTCAAGGAGCTGAGGGCCCGCGTGCGCGAGCTCGAGCGGGCGGCGGCCAGCGGTCGCGCCGGCGAACTGGCCGAGGACGCCGTCGACGGCATCGTGGTGGCCCGGGTCGACGGCCTCGACCGCGACACGCTGCGCGACCTGGCGGTGGCCACCCGCGACGTGCCCGGCATCCGCGGGGTGGTCCTCGGCAGCGCTCCCGACGGCGGCGGTGTCGCCATGGTGTCGGCGGTGCGGGCCGACTCGGGGCTGCATGCCTCCGAGCTCATCGCCGACGCGGCCCGCACGGTCAAGGGGGGCACGGGCAAGAACGCCGAGCTCGCCGTCGCCGGGGGCAAGGATCCGGGGGCGCTCGACGAAGCCCTCGACCAGGTCCGGTCCGCAGCCGGCCTGGCCTGAGCGGCGCCGGTGCGAGCCCTCGGCCTCGACCTCGGCAGCAAGCGGATCGGTGTGGCCCTCAGCGATTCGAGTGGGGTGCTGGCCTCGCCCTACGACACGGTGGTGCGTAGCGGCGACGTGAGCCGCGACCACCGCCGCATCCTCGCCCTGGCCGACGAGGCCGAGGTCGAGGTCCTCGTCGTGGGCCTCCCGTTGGGGCTCGACGGGGGCGTCGGCCCGGCCGCCCAGGGGGTGCTCGACGAGGTCGAGAACCTCCGGCGCGTCACCTCCCTGCCGGTCGAAACCTACGATGAACGTCTGACCACCGTCACGGCCACCCGTCTCCTCCGCGAGGGAGGGGTCAAGGGCAAGGCCCGCCGCCAGGTGGTCGACAAGGTCGCTGCGGCCGTGATCCTGCAGTCGTGGCTCGACGGGCGTGCCGACCAGCGCCCACCGTCCGCCGGCCCCTGACGGCCCCTCCCCACCCCGAGAGCCCCAACGTGTCCGACCCCCGCCCGCCCGAGGGCCCCCACGACCACGACCGCCCCGACGAGGGTGACGACTGGGACCTCGGACACCTCTTCGACGACCAGGACCAGGCCGACGCCGTGGCCGATCCGGGGGCTCCGGGCGATCTCTGGTCCGACGACCCCACCCGGGGTGCCTCCGACGGGCCCGAGGGCGCCGACGAAGCGCCCGTGTACGTCGACGAGGGCGGGTACGAGGCGGCGGGGTACGCGGGGGAGCCGGTGTACGCCGACGAGGGCGGGTACGAGGCGGCGGGGTACGCGGGGGAGCCGGTGTACGCCGACGAGGGCGGGTACGGGGAGGAGTCGCCTGGTTACGCCGGGGAGCCGGTGTACGCCGACGATCCTGCGTATGGCGACGAGGCGTGGGAGGGCGCGGAGTTCGTGGCCGTCCGGCCCGAGGGCTCCACTCGCAGCCGGTGGCTGTTCGCCGCCCTGCTCTTCGTCGGGGTGCTCCTCATCGGGGTCCTCGCCGGCGGGGCGTGGGTGCGCCAGCAGATCGACCCGGGCGACCCCGGCGATCCGGTGGAGCTCACCATCCCGACCGGTGCGACCACCGCCGACATCGCCCGCCTCCTCGAGGAGAAGGGGGTCATCGGCAACCCCACCGTGTTCGAGTGGTACCTGCGCTTCGCGGGCGGAGGCCCGTTCCGGGCCGGCGACTACACCGAGCTGCGCCAGAACATGGCCATGGGCGACGTGATCGAGGTCCTCGACGCCGGTCCGCTGCCCCCACAGATCGAACGGGTCACCTTCCGCGAAGGGCTCTGGATGTCCGAGACCCGCCAGATCATCCTCGACACCTTCCCGTCGGTCGAACCCGAGGCCCTCGACCTGGCGCTGTTCTTCCTGCGCGTGCCCGGTCTTCCCGAGGTCGAGGGCAACCCGGAAGGGGTGCTCTTCCCCGCCACCTACGACGTGCAGAAGGCGACCTCGGACGACCCGGCCGTCCTGCTCGGCCAGATGGTCGCCGCCTTCGAGGCCGCGGCCCAACGCCAGGGGCTCTACGACGCCACCGCCAAGCTCCAGGGCGTCGCCGGCGAACGGGCCATCACCCCGTACGAGGCGCTCATCGTGGCCTCCATGGTCGAGGCCGAGGCTCGCACAGACGAAGACCGCCCCAAGATCGCCCGGGTGATCTACAACCGGATCAAGAACGACATGCGTCTCGACATCGACGCCACCGTGCTCTACGCCCTCGGCGACCGCCTGCCCACGTTGACGCAGTCGCAGCTGGAGGTCGACTCGCCGTACAACACCCGCCGCTACCCGGGCATCCCGCCCGCCCCGATCAGCTCCCCGGGGGAGGCCTCCATGGAGGCGGCTCTCAACCCGGCCGAAGGCGACTGGTTGTACTACGTGCTCGCCGACGAGGACGGGTCGCACTACTTCACCGACGACTTCGACGACTTCAACCGAGAGGTCCGCGAGTCCCGGGAGAAGGGCCTGCTGTGAGCGTCGACGGTGCCGGTCGGGCTGCTCCCACCGGCGCCACCCGCGTGGCCGCGGTCATCGGCGAGCCCGTGGGCCACTCCCGCTCGCCGGCCATCATGAACGCCGCCTTCGCCGCGACCGGGCTCGACTGGGTGTACGTGGCCTTCGAGGTGCCCGCCGGTGCCGTGCCCGCCGCGCTCGGCGGGATGCGGGCCTTCGGCATCGGGGGGTTGTCGGTCACCATGCCGCACAAGGAGGCCGCGGCCGGCGCGGTCGACGAGCTCTCCGACGATGCCCGCCGGCTCGGTGCGGTCAACTGTGTCGTCAACGACGACGGCACGCTGCGGGGCCACAACACCGACGGCGCCGGCTTCGTGGCCGCTCTGGTCGCCGAGACGGGCGTCTCGCCGGCAGGGCTCCCCTGTGTCGTGCTGGGGGCGGGCGGTGCCGCCCGCTCGGTCGTGCTGGCCCTCTCCCGGGCCGGAGCCGACCAGGTCACCGTGGTGAACCGAACATCGTCTCGAGCCGAACGAGCGGCGGCCCTCGCCGGCGACCGGGGCCGGGTGGTGGCCCCCGCCGACGCCCCCCCGGTGCTGGCCGAGGCCGGGCTGGTCGTGAACGCCACGTCGGTGGGCATGGGGGAGGGGGCCGGAGGAGCCACACCGTTCGACCCCGAGGTCCTCCACGAGGGCCAGCTCGTCGCCGATCTCGTCTATCAGCCGCTGGTGACCCCGCTACTGGCCGAGGCCGGTCGGCGCGGAGCCACCCCGGTCGACGGCTTGGGGATGCTGGTCCACCAGGCCGCGGTGGCCTTCGAGCTCTGGACCGGCACCCCGGCCCCGGTCGCCGACATGGCCGCGGCCGCCCGGGCCTCGCTCGCGCGAGGGTCCTGAGCCGCCGTCGCGCAGAAAAGACTCGACTCGGCGCCCCAGGGTGCCGATGGTTCCAGGGTGGCGGCACGGGAGGCCCGTGCCCGGCCAGGGAGGAACCGTGGCACTTCAGGGAACCATCGACACCTTCGCCCTCGCCGACGTCCTGCGCCTCCTGGCCTCGACGTCGAAGACCGGGCGGCTCAGCCTCGACGGCGATCGAGGACGCGGCCACCTCGAGGTGGTCGACGGCCAGGTCCATCGCGTCGGGCTCGATCGGACGGCACCGGGCGGGGACCTCCCGCTCGACGAATCGCTGTTCGAGCTGCTCCGCTTTGACCAGGGCGCCTTCGAGTTCGAGGCCGACGCCGGCGTCGACCCCGACGGCGAACGACACGACCTGGAGGCGTTGCTCGGTCGGGCCGAGGAGCTCCTCGCCGAGTGGCGGCGCATCGCGTCGGTCCTCCCGTCGCCCCAGTGCCGCCTGACCCTGGCCCCCGAGCTCCCCGGCGAAGAGGTGGCCATCGATGCCGATCGCTGGCGGGTCCTCGCCGTCATCGGATCCGGCGCCACCGCGGCGGCGGTGGCCGAGCGCATCGGCGCCAGCGAGCTGGGCACCGGCCGTCTCGTGCATGGCCTGGTCGAGATCGGCGTGGTGCACGTGGGCGAGGAGGCACCGGCCGAGGAGGCCCAGCCCCCCACCGCGGACGCCGACCTGCTCCCCAGCGGCGGTGGGATCGCCACCGAGGCCGCAGACCACGACGGGTCGCTCCGGGTCGATCACCTCGACGATGTCTCCACCGGCGGTGCCGAACCGCCCGCCAGCTGGTTCGAGGAGTCCTCGTGGGACCCCACGCCGGCCATGTCCGAGTCTCCCGCCACCGGTGGCGATGCGTTCGATCGGTCCGCCGACGATGGGGCCGACGACGACACCGCAGCCGAGTTCGCCCGTCACCTCGCCAACCTGAGCCCGAAGGCAGCCAAAGCCGTGGCGGCGGCGGCCCGGGCCGACTCGCCCGAAGAGCGCGACCGGGTCCTGGCCGAGGTGGAAGCCACCGAGGAGCTCGACCACGAGCTGCTGCTGCGCTTCCTGGGTGACGGCGAACGCTGATCGCCGGCGCCCTCGTCGAGAGCGCCGTCCGCTAGAACGCAGGGCAGGCTCCGTGTCCGGCCATGTCCGGCCGCACCGACGGTGACCGCTACCGTCGCCGACGTGAACGTGGTCCGGCTGGTCGTCTGCGTGCTCCTCGCCCTCCCCGTGGGCTGGGTCGCCGCCGTGCTCGTCGACCGCGTCCCCGACCGCCTGTCGCTGGTCGATCCCCTCAAGCCCCTCCGACCCTCGACCCGGGATCTCGCCGTGCACGTCCTCGTGCTCGTGCTGTTCGCCGCGGCCGCATGGCGCTTCGCCGACGCCTCGGTCGGCACCCTCGGCGCGTTCCTCGTGCTGTTCACGGCCCTCGCCGCCCTGACCGTCATCGACATCGAGCACTACCGGCTGCCCGACCTCATCGTCCTGCCCACCTTCCTCGTCTCGGTGCCGCTGATCGTCGTCGTCTCGGTCGTCGACGGCGATTCCGATCGCATCCGCCACGCCCTGGCGGGCGCCGCCCTCTACTTCGGGTTCCTGTTCCTGGCCCATCTCATCTCTCCACGGGGCATGGGGTTCGGTGACGTGAAGCTGGCTGCGGTGATGGGCCTCTACGTCGGGTGGCTCGGCTCGGACCTCCAGCAGGCCCTGGCCCTGGTGCTGTGGGCGATGCTCATCGGGTTCCTCAGCGGCACCGTGGTGGGTCTGGTGCTGCTGGTCGCCCGCCGGGGCAGCCGCCCCTTCCCCTTCGGTCCCTTCCTCGCCCTCGGCACGGTGCTGGCGGTGCTCTTCAGCGAGTCCCTGGTCGGGGTCTGAGCCGCCAACGGGCTTCGGGGCCCGGCGCGCCGGCCGGTAGATTGGCCCGGTGCTGCGCTTCCTGACCGCCGGAGAATCCCATGGCAAGGCCCTCGTGGTCGTGCTCGAGGGGGTTCCCGCCGGCCTCCCCCTCACCCTCGAACAGATCACCGACGAGCTGGCCCGTCGCCGGCTCGGCTACGGCCGTGGCCCCCGCATGCGCTTCGAGGCCGATGAGGTCACGTTGCTCACGGGCATCCGCCACGGGCGCACCCTCGGCGCGCCGATCACGCTCGAGATCGCCAACAGCGAGTGGGAGCGCAAGTGGACCGAGGAGATGTCGCCCCACCCAGGGGTCACCTCCCAGCCCCTCACGACCCCGCGCCCCGGCCACGCCGACCTCACCGGCATGCAGAAGTACGACCTCGCCGACGCCCGCGACGTGCTCGAGCGGGCCTCCGCTCGCGAGACGGCCGCCCGCGTGGCCGCGGGGGCGGTCGCGAAGGCCCTGCTGTCCCACATCGGCACCGAGGTGGGGTCCCACGTCGTCGCCATGGGCGGCGTCCACGCTGACCCCGCTCGGCGCCCCGGCCCCGGTGAGCTGGGCGCGGTCGACACTTCCGAGGTGCGCTGCGCCGATCCGGCGGCCGAGGAGGGCATCATCGCCGCCATCAAGGCCGCGGCCAAGGACGGCGACTCCCTCGGTGGGGTCGTCGAGGTCCTGGCCCACGGGGTCCCCATCGGCTTGGGGAGCCACGTCCACTGGGATCGCAAGCTCGATGGTCTCCTGGCCCAGGCCCTCATGAGCATCCAGGCGGTGAAGGGCGTCGAGATCGGCGACGGCTTCGACGTCGCCGGACGCCGGGGGAGCGAAGCCCACGACCCCATCGAATGGGACCCCGAGGCCGGGATCTACCGCCGTACCAGCGCGCGGGCCGGCGGCATCGAGGGCGGCATGTCCACCGGCGAGGTGCTGGTCGCCCACGTGGCCATGAAGCCGCTCGCCACCCTCAACCGCCCCGTCCTCGCCACCGTCGACACCGCCACCAAGGAAGCCTCCACGTCCTTCAAGGAGCGCACCGACGTGACCGCGGTGCCGGCCATGGGCGTGGTGGCCGAGGCCATGGTCGCCCTGGTCCTGGCCGACGAGGCCCTGCGCAAGTTCGGCGGCGACTCCCTCGGCGAGTTCGTCCGCAACCACGACGGCTTCGTCGCCCAGGTCCGCGTCCAATCGGCCTCGAGGGCACCGGCCGCCGCCGGCGACCCGGCCTCGGCTCCGCTCAACTGGGACGAGCAGCAGGCCTTCGACGACCCCGACCCCACGGCCGGCCGATCGTGAGCGGGTCCGTCGGGGGCCAGACCCCGCGTGGCGCCGGTCGGCACGTGGTGCTGGTGGGGATGATGGGCGTGGGCAAGTCCACCGTGGGTCGTCGGGTGGCGCAGGAGCTGGGACGGCCCTTCTCCGACAGCGACGCGGTCATCGAGGAGCGCACCGGGCGCACCGTCGCCCAGATCTTCGCCCACGAGGGCGAGCCCGCCTTCCGGACCCTCGAGACCGAGGTCCTCGCCGAGGTGCTCGACGACCCGACGCCCACCGTCGTGGCCGCCGCCGGTGGCGTGGTCCTGGATCCCGCCAACCGGACCGCCCTGGCGCGGGCCGGCACGGTGGTGTGGCTCCAGGCGCCACTCGAGCTGCTGGTCGAACGGGTCGCCGGGTCCACCCACCGCCCGGCCCTCGAGGACGACCCGGCGGGCACCCTGGCCCGTCTGGCCGAGGGCCGCGAGGGCCTCTACGCCGAGGTCTCCGACCTGCTGGTCGACGCCGCCCGCCCCCTCGACGAGGTGGTGGACCTGATCGTCACCACCGTGCGCGAGCGCGAGGCGAGCAGCGCGGCCGGAGGGCCGACGTCGTGATCACCGTCCCCGTGCCCCTTGTCCCGCAGGGCTACGACGTGCTCGTGGGCGACGGTGCCCGTCACCGCCTGGCCGAGGTCCTGCCCGCCGGGGTCGGACGCGTCGCGGTGGTCACCCAGGCCGGCATCGGCGTCGAGGTCGACCCCGGGCGGGAGCACCAGGTGTTCGAGATGCCCGACGGCGAGGACGCCAAGTCTCTGGCCACCGTCGAGGACCTCTGCCGGCAGTGGGCCCGTTGGGGTCTCACCCGGGCCGACGCCGTGGTGGCCGTCGGGGGCGGCATCGTCACCGACACCGCCGGCTTCGCCGCCGCCTGCTACCACCGCGGGGTGCCCGTGGTGCACGTGGCCACCACGCTGCTCGGCCAGATCGACGCCGCCATCGGCGGCAAGACCGGGGTGAACCTCCCCGAGGGCAAGAACCTGGTGGGCGCCTTCTGGCAGCCCGCCGCGGTGCTGTGCGACACCGAGGTGCTGGCCACACTGCCGCCCCGCGAGTACCGCAGCGGCCTCGGCGAGCTGGCCAAGTACCACTTCCTCGGCGGCGGCGACCTCGACGCCCTGCCCCTCGACGAGCGCGTGGCGGCCTGCGTGGCGATCAAGGCCGAGGTCGTGGCCGGCGACGAACGAGAAGGCGGGCGCCGGGCCATCCTCAACTACGGCCACACTCTCGCCCACGCCATCGAGATCGCCGGCCATCACGACCTGCGCCACGGCGAAGCGGTGGCCGTGGGCCTCGTCTTCGCCGGCGAGCTGGCTCACCGCCTCGGTCGGATCGACGCCGACGCCGTGGCCGAGCACCGACGGGTGGTGTCCGCCTACGACCTGCCCGACGCCCTACCACCGGGTCTTGCCACCGCCGAGCTCATCGAGCTGATGGGGCGCGACAAGAAGGCCCTGCACGGCCTGACCTTCGTCCTCGACGGCCCCGATGGCGTCGAGTCGGTCACCGGGGTCGACCGCTCGGTCATCGCCGACGCCATCGACGCCGTGCGCACCCCCGACGACCCTCAGACCGGGAGGCCGACATGACCACCGAACCCGCCCTGGTGCTGTTGTTGTCGGGCCCCAACCTCGATCTCCTCGGCGAGCGCCAGCCCGAGATCTACGGCACGGCCACCCTCGCCGACCACGTCGACCGGGCCCGGCGACGCGCCGAGTCCCACGGCCTGGCCCTCGACCACCTGCAGACCGCCCACGAGGGGGAGATGGTCGCCGCCGTCCACTCGGCGCGTGGTCGGGCGGCGGCCATCGTCGTGAACGCCGGGGCGTTCACGCACTACGCCTGGGGGCTGCACGACGCCCTCGCGTCCTTCGACGGCCCCATCGTCGAGCTCCACCTCTCCAACCCCGACAGCCGCGAGGCCTGGCGTCACACGTCGGTCGTGAGCCCGGTGGCCACCGGTGTGATCGCCGGGTTCGGCGGCGACGGCTACGACCTGGCCATCGATGCGGTGGCGGCCCTGCTGGAAGCCCCACCCCGATGAGCGCGCCGGCCGCCGACCTGGCGACGACGCTGCGCACCCTGCCGAACGTCGACCACCGAGCCCGCATCGACCGCCTCCGCTCCCTGCTCCCGCCCGCGGGCGTCGACGCCCTCCTGATCACCCACCTCACCAACGTGCGCCACCTCACCGGCTTCACCGGCTCGGCCGGGTTGCTGGTCGTCACCACCGACGGCGTCGTCTTCGTGACCGACGGCCGCTACGACGCCCAGGCCGCCCAGCAGGTCGGCGGCGCCGACATCGGGGCCCGCATCGAGATCACCAGCACCGAGCAGCGCCGCATCGTCGCCGATGCCGTCGGCGGCACCGGCACCGTGGGCCTCGAGGCCGAGCACGTCAGCTGGGCCGCGCAACGCCGCTACGCCGAGGACTGGTTCCCCGGCCGGGAGCTGGTGCCCACCTCAGGCCTGGTCGAGGAGCTGCGCCTGGTCAAGGACGACGCCGAGCTGGCCCGCATGGGGGCGGCGGCCGCCGTGGCCGACGCCGCCCTGGCGTCGGTGCGCCACCGGCTGCTCGAGGGACCCACCGAGGCCGAGTTCGGTCTCGAGCTCGACACCGCCATGCGCCGACTGGGGGCCAGTCGCCCCAGCTTCGAGACCATCGTGGCCTCCGGCCCCAACGGGGCTCTGCCCCACGCCCGCCCTTCCGATCGGCGGATCGGTGAGGGCGACCTGGTCGTGCTCGACTTCGGGGCCGTGGTTGACGGCTATTGCTCCGACATGACCCGCACGCTGATGGTCGGCGAGCCGACCGAGGTCCAGGCCCGGATGCTCGCCGTGGTCACCGAGGCCCAGGCCGCCGGGGTGGCTGCCGTCGCCGCCGGCGTGGCCGCTTCCGAGGTCGACGCCGCCTGTCGCGGCGTCATCGCCGCGGCCGGGTGGGCGGACGCCTTCACCCACGGCACCGGTCACGGGGTGGGCCTCGACATCCACGAGGCCCCGAGGGTGGCCGGATCCAGCGATGCTACGCTCGACGCCGGCCAGGTGGTCACTGTCGAGCCGGGTGTGTACCTGCCCGAGCACGGCGGCGTGCGGGTCGAGGACTCGCTGGTCGTCACCACCGACGGCAACCGCCCCCTCACCCTCACCCCCAAGCTCACCGCGCCCTGATCGGCGCGCTGCCCCTCGCCCCGAGAAGGTTCGCCATGCCCACGATCACCACCAACGACCTCAAGAACGGGATGACGCTCGAGCTCGATGGCGGCCTCTTCGAGGTCGTCGAGTTCCAGCACGTCAAGCCGGGCAAGGGTGGGGCCTTCGTGCGCACCACGCTGCGCAACGTCCGCAGCGGCGCCACGGTCGACCGCACGTTCCGCGCCGGCGAGAAGGTCGAGCGGGCCATGATCGACAAGCGCGACATGCAGTTCCTGTACCGCGCCGGCGACGACTACGTCTTCATGGACTCCACCACCTACGACCAGCTCAACGTGGGTCCGTCGTCGCTGGGCGAGGCCGCCAACTTCCTCGTCGAGAACTCCGACGCGGTGCTCAAGATGTTCGGCGACGAGATCGTGGGGGTCGAGCTGCCCGCCGCAGTCGAGCTCAACATCGCCGAGACCGAGCCGGGCATCCAGGGCGACCGCGTGTCGGGCGCCCGCAAGCCGGCCACCCTCGAAACGGGCCTCGTCGTGCAGGTGCCGCTGTTCGTGGGTCCGGGCGAGCGCGTGAAGGTCGACACCCGCACCGGCGAGTACATCACCCGGGCGTGAGCGATCCCAGGGATGCCACCGATCGTGACGCCGCCCCCTCCGGGGTCCCCGGCGGCCGCCACGAAGCTCGGGAGCGAGCCTTCCACCTGCTCTACGAGGCCGAGGTCAAGGGCCTCTCGGCCGACGACGTGCTGGCCACGCTGCCGTTGAGCCCCGACTCCTTCGCCGTCGAGCTGGTGCGCGGGGTCGACGCCCACGGCGCCGAGGTGGACTCGCTCATCGTGGGCCACTCCCACCGTTGGGAGCTCGACCGCATGCCGGCGCTCGATCGTGCCGTGCTGCGCCTGGCCACCTACGAGCTGGTGCACCGGCCCGACGTCCCGACCGGCGCCGTCATCGACGAGGCCGTCGAGCTGGCCAAGCAGTACTCCACCGACGACAGCAGCCGCTTCGTGAACGGCGTGCTCTCCGCCATCGCCGACGAGGTGCGGTAAGATCTCCATCTGACCGTGAAGCGGGTCCCGTGAGGCCCGGACGGACAGGAAGGACCACGCACGTGGCAGAACGCGAACGACGCCTCACGCCCCCGTACGGGGGCGTTTTCGTTGCCCGCACCCAGGTGATGAGCGCCGAGGACGTGCAGCGGGCCACCCGCCGCATCGCCCACGAGATCATCGAGCGCAACCACGGGCTCGCCGACCTGGTGCTGATCGGGCTGCAGACCGGCGGGGTCCCGCTCGCCGAACGACTGGCCGAGGCCCTCGTCCAGATCGAGGGGCTCGAGGTGCCGGTGGGCACCCTCGACGTGGCCTTCTACCGCGACGACATCGGGCTGCGCCCGGTGCTGCCCGAGGCCGTCACCGACATCCCCGGCGACCTCGACGGACGCATCGTGGTGCTGGTCGACGACGTGCTCTTCACCGGCCGCACCATCCGGGCCGCTCTCGACGCCCTCGCCGACCACGGCCGGGCCCGGGCGGTGCAGCTCGCCGTGATGGTCGATCGCGGCCACCGCGAGCTGCCCATCCGTCCCGATTTCGTCGGCAAGAACCTCCCCACCCGCCGCGACGAGGTGGTGAACGTGAACGACGACGGCGTGGAGCTGGGGGAGATGCGCAAGTGAGCCCCACCGCAGCCGCCCGACGCGCCGGCCCGGCTCGCAACCTGCTCGGCATCGACGACCTGGGGCCCGACGTGGCCTCCGGCATCGACGAGGTGATGGGCCTCACCGACTCCTTCGTCGAGGTGAGCGAGCGCATCATCCCCAAGGTGCCGACCCTGCGGGGCCGCACGGTGGTGTCGCTGTTCTTCGAGGACTCCACCCGGACCCGCCTCAGCTTCGAGACCGCAGCCAAGCGCTTGTCGGCCGACACCATGAACTTCTCGGTGTCGACGTCGTCGGTCAAGAAGGGCGAGAGCCTCCGAGACACCATCGAGACCATCGAGGCGATGGGGGTCGACGCCATCGTGGTGCGCCACGGTTCGTCCGGTGTGCCCCGCCAGGTGGCCCGGTGGACCGACGCCGCGGTCGTCAACGCCGGCGACGGGTGGCACGAGCACCCCACCCAGGCCCTGCTCGACTGCTACACCATCCGCCAGCACGCGGGGAGTTTCGCCGGCAAACACATCGCCATCGTCGGCGACGTCAAGCACTCCCGGGTGGCCCGCTCCAACGTCGCCGCGTTCACCGCCCTCGGCGCCGAGGTCACCCTCGTGGCCCCGCCCACGCTGCTGCCTCCCAGCCTGGAGGGGTGGCCCGTGCGGGTCTCCCACGACCTCGACGGCGTGCTGCCCCACACCGACGTCTGCTACCTGCTGCGCATGCAACGCGAACGCATGACCGAGGCCCTGATCCCCTCGCTGCGCGAGTACACCGCCACCTTCGGCCTCACCACCCGTCGAGCCGATCGCCTCCCCGACGATGCGCTGATCATGCACCCGGGCCCCATGAACCGGGGCGTCGAGATCGCCGCCGAGGTCGCTGACCGGCCGGGCGCCGTGATCGTCGATCAGGTCCGCAACGGTGTGGCCGTGCGCATGGCGGTGCTCTTCCTCCTGCTGGGTAGCGGTACCGAGTGGGGTGGTGAGGATGCCTGACCCTCACCAGCTCGCCGCACCCGCCCACCTCCCCCCGACCCGAAGGACCCCCTGCCGATGACGCCACCGTCCACCACCTCTACCGGCCGGCTGCTCCAGGGCGGCCGGGTCGTCGACGCCACCGGCGAACAGGTCGCCGACGTGGCCGTCCGGCCCGACGGCACCATCGCCGCCGTCGGCACCGACCTCGACCTCACCGCGCTGGGTCTCGCCGACGCCGACGTGCTCGACTGCGCCGGGTGCGTGGTGGCTCCCGGCCTCGTCGACCTGCACACCCACCTGCGCGAGCCCGGGCGCGAGGAGGCCGAGACCATCGAGACCGGCAGCCGGGCCGCCGCCCTCGGCGGGTACACGGCGGTGGTGGCCATGCCCAACACCGAACCGGCCATCGACTCCGCCGGCATCGTGCGCCAGGTCCTGGAGGCGGGGGCCGAGGCCGGTCTCTGCGACGTGCGCGTGGCCGGGTCCATCACCGCCGGCCGCCGGGGTGAGGCCCTGTCGCCCATGGCCGAGATGGCCGACCTCGGTGTGCAGATCTTCACCGACGACGGCAACGGGGTGCAGGACGACCGCCTCATGCGACGGGCGCTCGAGTACGCCTCGGGGCTCGACCTCACCCTCGCCCAGCACTGCGAGGTGGAAGCGCTCAGCGAAGGCGGCCACATGCACGAGGGGGCGTGGTCGAGCCGCCTGGGCATCCCCGGCATCCCCGCCGAGGCCGAGGAGCTCATGGTCTTCCGCGACATCGCCCTGTCGCGCCTCACGGGTGCCCGGGTGCACTTCCAGCACCTCTCCACCGCCGGCGCGGTGGAGCTGGTGCGCCAGGCCAAGGCCAAGGGCCTCCCCGTCACCGCCGAGGCCACACCCCACCACTTCACGCTGACCCACGCCGAGGTGGCCTCCTACGACCCGACCTTCAAGGTGAACCCACCGCTGCGCGACGACGACGACGTCGCCGCGGTGAAGGCCGGTCTCGTCGACGGCACCATCGACGCCATCGCCACCGACCACGCCCCGCACACCCAGGAAGTCAAGGAAGCGCCATTCGACGAGGCCCCGTGCGGGATGCTCGGCCTGGAGACGGCGCTGGCGCTGGCCATCACCGAGCTGGTCGAACCCGGGCTGCTCACCCTTCCCGAGGTGCTGGCCCTCATGTCCTGGCGACCGGCTGCCATCGCCGGCCTGGACGGCGTGCACGGGGGCCCGGTCGTCGCCGACGCCCCTGCCCACCTGGTGGTCATCGATCCCGAGGAGGAGTGGACGGTCGAACCCGCCCACCTGGCCAGCCGCAGCCGCAACACCCCCTACGCCGGACGCACCGTGCGCGGCAGGGTCCGCCACACCCTGCTGTGCGGCGAACCGACCGTTCGAGACGGAAAGGCCACCCGATGAGCCGAGACATCACCGAGGCGCACCTGGTGCTCGCCGACGGCACCGTGTTCGAGGGCGAGGCGCTCGGCGCCGACGCCCCCGGCGGCGTCGCCACCGGCGAGGTGGTGTTCAACACCGCCCTCACCGGCTATCAGGAGATCATCACCGATCCGTCCTACGCCGGGCAGATCATCACCTTCACCTACCCCCACATCGGCAACTACGGGGTGACCCCCGCCGACGACGAGTCTCGCCGGCCGTTCTGTCGCGGGGTCATCGTGCGCGAGATGGCCCGCCGCCGCAGCAGCTGGCGCAGCGAGGCCGACCTCGACGGGTTCCTGCGCACCGCCGGGGTGGCGGGGATCGGCGGCGTCGACACCCGTCGTCTCACCCGTCACATCCGCGATGCCGGCTCCATGCCCGGTGCGTTCGGAACCGCCGACCTCGCCACCCTCACCGCGGCGGCGACCGCCGAGCCGGGCACCGACGGCCTCGACCTGGTGCGCCAGGTCACCTGCGGGCACCCCTACGAGGTGGCCTACGCCGGCCCCGAGGGTCGCCCGCCCCGTCGGGTGGTGGCCTACGACTACGGGATCAAGACCACGATCCTGCGGCACCTGTCGGGCATCGCCTCGGTGGAGGTGGTGCCGGCCGACACCCCTGCGGCCGAGGTGCTGGCCCGGCGCCCTGACGGGGTGTTCCTCTCCAACGGCCCCGGCGACCCGGCCGCCGTCACCGGCGTGCCCCAGATCGTCGACGGGCTCCTCGGCGAGGTGCCGGTGTTCGGCATCTGCCTGGGCCACCAGCTGTTGGCCACCGCGCTGGGAGCCGAGACCTACAAGCTCCCCTTCGGCCACCACGGCGGCAACCATCCCGTGCGCCACCTCGCCGACGGCGGCGTGGAGATCACCAGCCAGAACCACAACTACGCCGTCGACGACGGCTCCCTGGGGGGGCGGGTCGAGGTCACCCACCGCAACCTCAACGACGGCGTCGTCGAGGGCATCCGCTGCACCGACGTGCCTGCCTTCAGCGTGCAGTACCACCCCGAGGCCGGCCCCGGCCCCCACGACGCGGCCTACCTCTTCGACCTCTTCGACGACCTCATGGACGACTTCGGAAAGAAGCACTGATGCCGCGCCGCGACGACATCTCCTCGATCCTGCTCATCGGCTCCGGGCCGATCGTGATCGGCCAGGCCTGCGAGTTCGACTACTCCGGGACCCAGGCCTGCCGGGTGCTGCGCGAGGAGGGGTATCGGGTGATCCTCGCCAACTCCAACCCGGCGACGATCATGACCGACCCCGACTTCGCCGACGCCACCTACGTCGAGCCGCTCGACGCCGAGGTCCTCGAGCGCATCATCGAGCGGGAGCACCCCGACGCCCTGCTGCCCACCCTCGGCGGGCAGACGGCGCTCAACCTGGCCATGGAGCTGGTCGAGAACGGTGCTCTCGAGCGCCATGGCGTCGAGCTCATCGGGGCCGATGCCACCGCCATCGCCACCGCCGAGGACCGCGAGCTGTTCAAGCAGGCCATGGCCGAGATCGGACTCGACGCCCCGCCGTCGGCCACCGCCCACACCATCGACCAGGCGGTCGTGATCGCCGAGGACCTCGGCCTGCCCGTGGTCATCCGCCCCGCCTACATCCTGGGCGGCCGCGGCACTGGCATCGCCGCCGACATGGACGAGTTCCGTCGCATGGCGGCCATCGGCCTCGAGGCCAGCCCCATCAGCGAGATCCTCATCGAGAAGTCCATCGCCGGCTGGAAGGAGTACGAGCTCGAGGTCATGCGCGACCACGCCGACAACTGCGTGATCATCTGCTCGATCGAGAACGTCGACCCCATGGGGGTGCACACCGGCGACTCGATCACGGTGGCCCCCGCCCAGACCCTTTCCGACGTCGAGTACCAGAAGATGCGCGACGCGGCGTTCGCCTGCATCCGCCGGGTCGGGGTCGAGACCGGTGGCTCCAACGTGCAGTTCGCGGTCAACCCCGCCGACGGCCACATGGTGATCATCGAGATGAATCCCCGCGTGAGCCGGTCCTCGGCGCTCGCCTCCAAGGCCACCGGGTTCCCGATCGCCAAGATCGCCGCCCGCCTGGCGGTCGGCTACACGCTCGACGAGATCCCGAACGACATCACCGAGAAGACCCCGGCGAGCTTCGAGCCGAGCATCGACTACGTGGTCACCAAGATCCCCCGGTGGGCGTTCGAGAAGTTCCCCGGCACCTCCGGGGTGCTCGGCACCCAGATGCAGTCCGTCGGCGAGGTCATGGCCATCGGACGCACCTTCCCGGAGTCGCTCCAGAAGGGCCTGCGCTCTCTCGAGCAGGGTCGTCTCGGCCTCAACTGCGATCCGGGGGAGGCCCAGTACGACGAGATCCGTCTCGACGAGCTGGTCCGCCTCTCGACGATCGCCACGCCCGACCGGATCTTCCAGCTCGAGGCGTGCCTGCGCCGGGGGATCAGCGTCGACGACCTGGCCGCCGCCACCAGGGTCGACCCCTGGTTCCTCGACCAGATGCTGGCCGTGACCGAGGAGCGAGCCCACCTCGACGGGCGCGGTCCTGGCGACCTGACCCGGCCCGAATGGCGCCGGGCCAAGCGGGTGGGGTTCTCCGACGCGCAGCTGGCCCACCTGTGGGGCGTGCCCGAGGCCGAGGTGCGGGTGGCGCGCATCGCCGCCGGCGTGGTGCCCACCTACAAGACGGTCGACACCTGCGCGGCCGAGTTCGAGGCCCGCACGCCGTACCACTACTCGACCTACGAGGACACCGACGAGGTGATGCCCTCGGACCGCCCCAAGGTCGTGATCCTCGGGTCGGGGCCCAACCGCATCGGGCAGGGCATCGAGTTCGACTACTGCTGCGTCCACGCCAGCTTCGCCCTGCGCGACGCCGGCTACGAGACGATCATGGTCAACTGCAACCCCGAGACGGTGTCCACCGACTACGACACCTCCGACCGGCTGTACTTCGAACCTCTCACCCACGAAGACGTGATGAACGTCATCGACGCCGAGCAGCCGGTGGGGGTCGTCGTCTCGCTCGGCGGCCAGACCCCGCTGAAGCTGGCCGACTCGCTGCCCCAGGCGCTGGTGGTCGGCACCCCTCCCGCGTCCATCGATGCCGCCGAGGACCGCGAGCGCTGGAACGCCCTGTGCGCCCGCCTCGAGATCCCCCAGCCGGCCGGGGGCACCGCCGCCGACATCGACGCCGCCCGGGCCATCACCGAGCGCATTGGCTTCCCGGTGCTCGTCCGGCCCAGCTACGTGCTCGGCGGCCGGGCCATGGTCATCGTCTACGACGGTGAGAACCTCGCCGCGGCCATGGCCGAGATGGCCGCGTTCGGCAGCCTCGGGCGGGAGGGCGGGTTGTCGGCCGAACGGCCGGTGCTCGTCGATCGCTTCCTCGAGGACGCCACCGAGGTCGACTGCGACGCCATCCGCGACGCCGAGGGCAACTTCATGGTCGGCGGCATCATGGAGCACGTCGAGGAGGCCGGGGTGCACTCCGGTGACTCGGCCTGCGTGCTGCCCCCGCACACCCTCTCGGCCGAGACCATCGAGGTGCTCACCGACTACACCCACCGCATCGCCGACGAGCTCGGCGTCGTGGGTCTCATCAACGTGCAGTACGCGGTCAAGCACGGACAGGTCTTCGTCATCGAAGCGAACCCGCGCGCCAGCCGCACCGTGCCGTTCGTGGCCAAGGCCACCGGCGTGCCCCTGGCCAAGATCGCCTCGCGGGTGATGATGGGCGCCACCCTGCCGGCGTTGCGCGACGAGGGCCTCGTGCGCGACCCGGTCGTCGGGGACCACCACTCGGTCAAGGAAGCGGTGCTGCCCTTCAACCGCTTCCCGGAGGCCGACGCCGTGCTCGGCCCGGAGATGCGCTCCACCGGCGAGGTCATGGGCATCGACCTCACGGTCGGGCTGGCCTTCGCCAAGGCCCAGCTGGCCGCCGGCACCCGTCTGCCCGCATCGGGCACCGTCTTCTTGTCTCTCGCCGACCGGGACAAGGCCGTCGGGGTGCGCGCCGCCCGCCGCTTCCGTGAGCTCGGCTTCGACATCGCCGCCACCAGCGGCACGGCGGCTCACCTCTCGGGCGAGGGCATCGACGTCGCCGTCGTGGTCGCCAAGCTGGGCGAGCCCGAGGGCCACGACGCGGTCGAGCTCATCGAGAGCGGCCGGGTCGACCTGGTCGTCAACAGCCCGAGGGGTCGCGGCCCCCGCAGCGACGGCGCTCACATCCGTGCCGCGGCGGGCACCCACAAGGTGCCGCTGCTCACCACCGCGGCCGCTGGCCTGGCCGCCGCCGACGGCATGGCCGACCGAGCCCACCATGCCCTGCAGGTGCGCCCCTTGCAGGAGTACCACCAGGGCGTCGGGGCGGATCAGCTGGAGCCCCACGGGTGAGGCGACGCCGCGCCGCCGCGACGGAGAGGCCGGCGGTCGACCTCTCCACGCAGGTGGGCTCGCTGAACCTGAGGGCCCCCGTGCTCACCGCCTCGGGCACGGCGGGGCACGGCGACGAGCTGGCCGCCTACGTCGACCTGGCCCGACTCGGTGCCGTGGTGGTCAAGTCGCTCTCGGCCGATCCGTGGCCCGGCAACCCCGCGCCTCGGGTGCACGAGACCCCGGCCGGCATGATCAACAGTGTGGGGCTCCAGGGCCCGGGGGTGGCGGCGTGGCTCGACCGCGAGCTGCCGGCGGTGCTGGACACCGGCGCCACCGTGGTGGCCTCCATATGGGGGACGACCGTCGACGACTACCGCCGGGCCGCCGAGGCGCTCGCCGAGGCGCCCGCCGAGGTGGTGGCCGTCGAGGTCAACGTGAGCTGCCCGAACCACCACGACCGCAACCGCATGTTCGCCCATTCGCCCGCCACGACCGCCGAGGCGGTGCAGGCGGCCGCCGGTTGCGGCCGGCCCATGTGGGCCAAGCTGAGCCCCAACGTGAGCGACCTGGCCTCCATCGCGGCGGCGGCGCACGATGCCGGAGCCGAGGCGGTGGTGCTGGTCAACACGGTCCTGGGGATGGTCATCGACACCGAGGCCCGCCGTCCCTTGCTCGGCGGTGGGGGAGGGGGGCTCTCGGGTCCGGCCATCCATCCGGTGGCTGTGCGGGCCGTGTACGACGTGCACGCCGCTCGACCCGAGCTGCCCATCGTCGGGGTCGGTGGCGTGGCGCGCGGGGTCGACGCGATCGAGCTCATGCTGGCCGGCGCCTCGGCCGTCGAGGTCGGCACGGCCAGCTTCGCCGACCCCCGGGCGGTGGGCCGGGTGCTCGACGAGGCCGAGGACTGGTGCCACGAGCACGGGGTCACGGCCGTGGCCGAACTGATCGGGGACGCCCATGCCCGCTGACCGGACGGCCGACGTCGCGTCGGGGGCACCGCCCGAGGTGCGCGCCCGGCTGGCGCTGGCGCTCGACGTGGACGACCTCGTCGAAGCCCTCCGCCTGGTCCGGCTGTTGCGCCCCTGGTTCGGGGTGGCCAAGGTGGGCCTCGAGCTGTACAGCGCCGCCGGCCCCGACGCGATCGGTGCGGTCGCGGCCGAGGGCCTCGACGTGTTCGCCGACCTCAAGTTCCTCGACATCCCCACCACCGTCGAGAAGGCGTCGCGGGTGGTGGGCACCCTCGGGGCCCGCTACCTCACGGTGCACACCCGTGCCGGGGTCGAGCACCTGGCCGCGGGGGTGGAGGGGATGGCCGCCGGGGCCGCCGCCGTCGGGCTGCCCGAGCCCACCGTGCTCGGGGTCACCGTGCTCACCAGCGAGGGAGCCGACCCCACGGCCCTGGCCGACCGTCTGGGTGTGGCCGTCGCCGCCGGCGCCGGGGGAGTGGTGTGCGCCGCCTCCGACCTGGCCGAGGCCACCCGGCTGGCCCCGGGCCTGGTCCGGGTCGTGCCCGGCATCCGCCCGGCCGGCGCCGATGCGCACGACCAGGCCCGCCCCGCCACCCCGGCGGCCGCCCTCGCCGGCGGCGCCGACCTCCTGGTGATCGGTCGGGCCGTCACCCGGGCCGTCGATCCGGTGGCGGCCGCCGTGGCCGTCGCCGCCGAGGTGGGCTGACGCGGGGCGGCCACTCGACGGGACCTGACCCCACCCGGACCGGTGGGGCAGATGGCCCGGGCGCCGGGGTGGGGCGAGACGCGCTGCCGGCATCGCACCCTCACTGACAGTGGTAGCGTGACCGCGGTCATGCGGGCGCGGCGCGTGGCCGGGCCTGCTGCCGCAGGCTCGTGCGCGGCCGTCCGCTCGGGAACTCCGAAAGGACGCCAGTCGCATGTCCACCACCCGCCCCCTCTCGGTCGATGCCGGGCCCCACACCACCGACGACGGCTTGTTCGGTCCCGACAGCGTCACGTGGAAGGCCATGGCCCACCCCTCCACCGGCATCGGGGCGGCGACCGCAGCGATGGTGCAGATGCTGTACCCGCCCGTGATGTACGTCATCGACCAGTCCTCGAACGTGCGGGCCAACCCCGACCTGCGGGCCCAACGCACCGCTCAATACGCCACGACCATCACCTACGGCGATGTCGCCAGCGCCGACGCGGCCGGTGCCGCCCTGCGACGCATCCACGCCCGGTGCACTGCCTCGCACCCCGACACCGGGGCGGCGCTGGCCGCCGACGACCCCGACTTGTTGGTGTGGGTGCACAACGCCCTCACCTGGTCCCTGTTGCGCACCTGGGACCTCTACGGCGCCGACCTGAGCGCGGCCGAGCGCGACCAGTTCGTGGTGGAGCAGCGCGAGGCGGCCCGGCTGGTGGGCTGCGATCCCGACCGGGTGGGTGGCTCGGCGGCCGAGGTGGACGCCGCCATGGCAGCCATGGGCCCGCGGCTGGCGCTCTCGGCGCCGGCGGTGTGGTTCCGCGAGATGGTGACGGCGCAGCCGGACGAAGCCGATCTGGGGACACGCGCCACCAAGTGGCTCATGACCCAGGGGGCGATCGCCGCCATGGGCCCCGAGCACCGGGGCCTCTACGGGTTCACGTGGTCGTCCCGCCGGGAGCAGGTCATGGTGGGGCTCACCAGGGCCCTGCTGGCCACCGTGGAGGCCAAGATGCCCTTCGACGTGGTCATCCCGCAGCTGCGCACCATGGTGGACGAGCAGGCCTTCGGCTCCCGGCGGCGGGTCGAGGTGCCCCGCGCGGAACCGGGCTGAGCCAACCCCTGGTCCGAGAGGGTGTCGGCGGGGCGCGTGGTCGACGACGCTCGCCCCCACCGGCGGGGAGTGCCGCGAGGCCGCGGGCGCGGTGCCGGCCGCTCGGCAGCGGACTGCGACATGTGGCACACTATGGGATTCTAAGCGCCAGCATTAGAACCGTCCGCCCCCTCGTCTCCGGAGGATCCATGGAGTTCGCAGTCTTCCTCAACGGGTACACGCCCGGTCCCGCCGCCCACGACACCGAGCTCGAGCACACCGAGCTCATGCGCGAGCTCGAGTTGTCGATCGCCGCCGACAAGCACAACTGGAAGTACGTGTGGCTGGGCGAGCACCACGCCCTCACCGAGTACAGCCACCTCTCCGCTCCCGAGGTGATGATCGGCTACCTGGCCGCCAAGACCGAGCGGATCCACATCGGCACCGCCATCAACAGCCTCTCGCCCCGCAAGGAGCACCCGGTGCGCTACGCGGAGCGGGCGGCGATGATGGACCACGTCACCCAGCGCCGCTTCGAGTGGGGCACCGGCCGCGGCGCCGGCTCCCACGAGATGGCCACCTTCAACATCCTCGACAAGGACTCCACCAAGCCCGAGTGGAACGAGGTCGTCCGCGAGGTCCCGCGCATGTGGGAGCTCGAGGACTACGAGCACCAGGGCGAGACCTTCACGGTGCCGTACCCCCACAACGTGCTGCCCAAGCCCTACGGCCAGGGGCACCCGCCGATCTGGGTGGCGTGCGGCAACCCGCCCACCTTCACCACGGCGGGCCAGATGGGCATCGGCGCCATCGCCTTCAACTTCGAGCCCATCTTCAACCTCCGCGGTCGCATCGAGGCCTACAAGGAGGGCATCGCCAACTGCACCGAGCCCATCGGACAGTTCAAGAACGACAACGTGATGATCACCAACTCGGTGATCTGCTGCGAGACCCGCGAGAAGGCGCGTGAGATCGCCCTGCGCAAGGGTCGCGGCTACCTGGTGACGATGGTGAACCTCTACCACGACACCATGCCCAAGTCCCAGGACGCCATCACCTGGCCCGGCACCCCGATGTCGCTCCACGACATCGTCCAGGATCCCAACATCGACGGCGACGAGCTCCTCGACGGCATCATCGAGGCCGGCCACATGCTGTGCGGCACCCCCGACGAGGTCGCTGAGCAGATCGCCGCCTGGGGCGACGTGGGCATGGACCAGCTCGCGTTCGGCCTGCCCATCGAAGGCATGTACCACGAGGAGATCCTCGAGTGCCTCGAGCTCTTCGGTCAGAACGTGATCCCCGAGTTCGACAAGGATCCGGTGCACTCCACCGACCGGTACCGGGCCGAGGCCCAGCCCAAGTACGGCCGCTTCTCCAAGCCGCTGCCCGACATCGAGTGGCCGACGGTCATCCCCGACTCCGCTCTCGCCCCGCTCCCGAACTGATCCCGGACGTCGGTGGGGTCCCTCGGACCCCACCGACGCACCCGGTAACGTCGCCGACCGTGCCCCGCGACAGCACTCCCACCAAGGAACGCCTCCTGCGCGAGGCCGAGCGGCTCTTCGCCCGACGCGGTCCGTACCGCGTCACGCTGCGCGAGATCACCGACGCGGCCGGGCAACGCAACGTCTCGGCGGTCAACTACCACTTCGGGTCCCGCGAGGGGCTGCTCGAGGCGATCCTGGCCCGTCACGGCGATCCCACCGACGCCGCCCGCGGTGAGCTGCGGGCCCGCCTGGCGGACGGGAGCACCACCAGAGACCTGGTCGCCGTGCTGGTGGTTCCCTACGCCGCCCACCTGGCCACTCCGGAAGGGCGCGACTACCTGCGCATCGTGGCAGGGTTGTCGCCGCTCTTCTCGGACTGGCGTGCCGACACCGTGGGCACCGGGCCTCACCTCGTCGACATCCTCACCATGCTCGAGGCCCGGCCCACCGAGCTGCCGGCGGCGGTCCGCCGCGAGCGGGTGGTCGAGATGATCATGCTGATGACGGCGGCGATGTCGTCCCGGGCCCGTCAGCTCGAGTCCCGTCGGCCGGTCGAGCTCGACGACGACACCTTCGAGGCCAACCTCACCGACGTCCTCGTCGGTGTGCTCGAAGCCCCACTGCTGGGCCCGCTCCCCGCCGCGCTCGTGGCCCCGGGCGGCGCCGTCGGTCCCGTCCCGGCCTCCTGAGCGTCCCGGACGAGCCCGGCGCGGATCTCGTCCCCGGTCTGGCCCGGAACGACCGGCGCGAGGGGTAGGGTCGCGATCATGCCGCTCCCTCCCGCCCTCTCGGACGAGCAGCGCCAAGCTGCGCTCGTCAAGGCCGCCGAGGCCCGTCGGGCTCGCGCCGAGCTCAAGGAACGCCTCAAGATGGGCTCGATCACCCTGCCCGAGCTGCTCGCGGAGGCCGACCGCGACGACATGGTCGCGGGCATCAAGGTGCTCGCCGTGCTCGAGTCGCTCCCGGGCGTGGGCAAGGTCACCGCCCGACGCACGATGGACGAGATCGGCATCGCCGACACCCGGCGCCTCCGCGGCCTGGGCGCCCAGCAGCGCAAGGCCCTGCTGGACGCCTTCGGGTCCTGACCTCGCGGCGTCGGGCCCGACGCCGGTGATCGTCGTCGTGTGCGGCCCCGGTGGGGTCGGCAAGGGCACCGTCGTGGCCCGCCTGGTGGCCGAAGACCCTCGACTGTGGTTGTCGCGGTCGTGGACCACCCGCGCGCCCCGACCGGGCGAGGCGGCCGACGCCTACACCTTCGTCGACCGGCCCACCTTCGAGGCCCACGCCGCCTCCGGCGGTTTCCTCGAGCACGCCGACTTCCTGGGCAACCTCTACGGCACTCCGTGGCCGGAGGCCGGAGACGACCACGACGTCGTGCTCGAGATCGACGTCCAGGGCGCCGAGCAGGTGCTCGAGCGCGAGCCCGCGGCCCTCGTGGTCCTGCTGGAGCCGCCGTCGCGCCAGGTCCAGGCCGACCGGTTGCGGGGGAGGGGCGACCCGCCCGACCAGGTGGCCGAGCGGGTCGCCGTGGCCGAACAGGAGCTCGAGCGGGGCCGGGCGCTCGGCGCGGTGCGGGTGGTCAACGACGACCTCGACGACACCGTCGCCGAGGTTCGAGACCTCATCGAAGCCCGACGTAGCTGGTAGGATCGCCCGGCTCCATCCCGCCCGACCAACCCCCCCCGACACCGGAGAGTGCAGACCCGTGGCCCAGATCCATGACTCGATGATCAACCCTCGCGTCGAGACCCTCCTGTCCAAGGTCGACTCCAAGTTCACCCTGGTGTCGCTGGGGGCCATGCGGGCCCGCCAGATCAACGCCTACTTCGGCCAGCTGGTCGACGGCACCACCAACAACGTGCCACCGCAGGTGACCTCGGTGGCGCGCAAGCCGCTGTCGATCGCCTTCGAGGAGATCGCCGCCGACAAGATCGTGCCCGTGCGCACCACCCCGGCCGAGCTCGTGGCGGTGGAGACCGATCAGGCGGTCGAGGGCGACGACGCCGAGTGAGCCGCACCGACCGGCGCCGCCGACCGTTGCCGTGAGCCTCGCCGGGCGCCGGATCGTCCTCGGGGTCACCGGGGGGATCGCGGCCTACAAGGCCATCGACGTGTGCCGCCGCCTGGTCGACGCCGGGGCCCACGTGGCGCCCGTGCTGACGGAGGGGGCCACCCACTTCGTGGGGGAGACCACGTTCTCGGCGCTGGCCTCCGAGCCGGTGCAGACCTCCCTGTGGCACGAGGACAGCCCCATCCCCCACACGCGGCTCGGCCAGGGCGCCGATCTGGTCGTGGTGGCTCCCGCCACCGCCCGTGTGCTGTCGGCCTACGCCCACGGCTACTCCGACGACCTGCTCACCGCCACCCTCCTCGCCACCCGGGCCCCCGTCGTCGTGTGCCCGGCGATGCACACCGAGATGTGGGAGCACCCGGCCGTGCAGGACAACCTCGAGCTGCTGCGCTCGCGCGGGGTGCACGTCGTGTGGCCCACCGAGGGGCGCCTGGCCGGTGGCGACGTCGGCGCCGGTCGACTGGCTGAGCCGGCCGACATCGTGGCCGCCGTCGCGCACGTGCTCGACGGAGCCGACGCTCCGCCCGACGGCCGGGCCGACGACCTCGCCGGGGTGTCGGTCCTGGTCACGGCCGGTGGCACCCGGGAGGCCATCGACCCGGTGCGGGTCATCACCAACCGGTCGTCCGGCAAGCAGGGCTACGCCCTGGCGGCCGAGGCCGCAGCCCGTGGGGCGCGGGTCACCCTCGTCAGCACCGTCGAGCGTGCTGCGCCGGCCGGTGTCGAGATGATCGAGGTGGCCAGCGCCGCCGACATGCAAGCCGTGGTCGTGCCCCGGGCCGACCATGCTGACGTGGTGGTCATGGCCGCGGCGGTCGCCGACTTCCGTCCCGTCGTGGTGGCCGACCACAAGTTGAAGAAGCACGAGCTGGCGGCCGACGGCCCGCCCCACATCGTGCTCGAGCCCACCCACGACTTCCTCGTCGACCTCGGTCGGGCCAAGCGGCCCGGCCAGGTGCTGGTCGGCTTCGCGGCCGAGACCCGCGACCTGCTCGACAACGCACGGGCCAAGCTCGAACGCAAGAACCTCGACCTCATCGTGGCCAACGACGTGAGCGCACCCGGCGTGGGCTTCGAGCACGACACCAACGCGGTGGTGCTCCTCGGGCCCGGGGGGATGCGCCAAGATGTCCCCTTGACCGACAAGCGGGCGGTGGCTCGAGCCGTGCTCGATGCCGTGGTGGAGCTGCGCACCGCGACATCGAGCTGAGGCCGTTCCCACCGTCCACCACCTCGGGCCCGATGCCCGCCAAGGAGCACCTGTGACCAGCTGGACCTTCACCTCGGAATCCGTCACCGAGGGCCATCCCGACAAGGTCGCCGACCAGATCTCCGACGCCATCCTCGATGCGATGCTGGCCCAGGACCCCATGAGCCGGGTGGCGTGCGAGACCATGGTGACCACCGGGCTGGCCGTGGTCGCCGGTGAGATCACCACCTCGGGCTACGTCGACATCCCCAAGATCGTGCGCTCCACGATCAACGAGATCGGCTACAACCGCGAGTCCTACGGCTACGACGGCAACACCGTCGGGGTCATGGTCAGCCTCGACGAGCAGTCACCCGACATCGCCCAGGGGGTCGACGACTCCGAAGAGGTCCGTACCGGCACCTCCGGCGAGGACCTGTTGAACCAGCAGGGCGCCGGCGACCAGGGGATGATGTTCGGCTACGCCTGCCGCGACACCGACGTCTTGATGCCCCTGCCCATCCACACGGCGCACCGCATGGCCGAGCGCCTCGCCGAGGTCCGCAAGTCCGGAGCAGTGCCCTACCTGCGCCCTGACGGCAAGACCCAGGTGACCTTCGACTACGAGGACGGGCGGCCGGTGCGGCTGCGCACCGTGCTCATCTCCACCCAGCACAACGACGGCATCGACCGCGACGACGCCATCCGCCCGGACCTCATCGAGCAGGTCATCCGCCCCGTGGTCCCCGAGGCCTTCGCCGACGACGACTACGAGGTGTTCGTCAACCCCACGGGGCGGTTCGTCATCGGCGGTCCCGTCGGCGACGCCGGGCTCACCGGGCGCAAGATCATCGTCGACACCTACGGGGGCATGGCCCGCCACGGAGGGGGCGCCTTCTCGGGCAAGGACCCGTCGAAGGTCGACCGCTCCGCGGCCTACGCGGCGCGGTGGGTGGCCAAGAACGTGGTCGCCGCCGGGGCCGCTGAGCGCTGCGAGGTGCAGGTCGCCTACGCCATCGGCGTCGCCCATCCGGTGTCGCTCATGGTGGAGACGTTCGGCACCGCCACCGTCGATCCCGAGAAGATCGCGGACGCGGTGCGCCAGGTGTTCGACCTGCGCCCCGCCGCCATCACCCGAGACCTCGACCTGCGCCGCCCCGTGTACCGCCAGACAGCCGCCTACGGCCACTTCGGCCGCGAGGGCGACGGCTTCACCTGGGAGCGCACCGACCGCGTCGAGCAGCTGGCCTCGGCCCTCGGCCTGTAGGGACCGGCCACGCCGGGCCCCGACCAACCCAGCTTCGACTTCGGGGACGCTCCCGAGGACGCCGCCGGCCCGCCTCGCGCCGGCGGCGGTTCGTCGCGCCGGCGCTCGGGGTCGCTCCGCGTGCCCCGGTCCGCACCCGTGTCCGCCCGACCGAGCCACCCCGACGGCGAGCGCTCGCGCGTCGTGCGGGTCCGCCCCGACCTCCCGGCGGTCGACAAGTGCTTCGACTACACGGTCCCGCCGGCGCTCGACGCCGAGGTCCGGGTCGGCACCATCGTGCGCATCTCGCTGCACGGTCGCCGCGTGGGCGGATGGGTGGTCGCCGACCACGTCGAACCCCCGCCCGGGGTGGTGCTGCAGGACCTGGCCAAGGTCACGGGCTGGGGACCGCCCCCGGAGGTGTTCGACCTGGCCGACTGGGCGGCGTGGCGGTGGGCGGGACGGCCCGTGTCCGTGTTGCGCACCGCCTCGCCGGAAGGGGCGGTGCGGGGACTGCCCCGGGCCGGGGCGCCATCCGCCGGTCCGGCCAGCACCGTGGCCCTCGGCGACGTGGGCGCCCTCGCCGGGGAGGCGCTGCAAGGCGGCGTGACGGTGCTGCGGCTGCCCCCGGCCGGCGACGTGTTCCCCGTGGTGCTCGCCGCGGCCGGCCTGGGTCCCGCCCTCGTGATCGCCCCGTCGCTGGCCACCGTGCGCCACCTCGGTCTCCGCCTGCGGCGCGCCGGAGTACCCACCGCCGTGCTGCCCCGCGACTGGGCGCAGGCCCGGGCCGGGGGGTCCACCGTGCTGGGGACCCGCGCCGCCGCCTGGGCTCCCCTGGCCGAACCGGCCGCGGTGGTCGTCCTCGACGAGCACGACGAATCGCTCCAACAGGAGCAGGCGCCCACCTGGCACGCCCGCGACGTGGCCCTCGAGCGGGCCCGCCGCGCCGGCGTCCCCTGCGTGCTGGTGTCGCCGACGCCGTCGCTGGAGGCGCTCGGGTCCGGCCGGTTGCTGGCGCCGTCGAGATCGGCGGAGCGGGCGGGATGGCCGCGGGTCGAGGTGGTCGACACCCGTGACGCCCCTCGGGGCCAGGCTCGCTACAGCTCGCGCCTGGTCGACGTGCTGCGCAGCGACGCGCGGGTGCTGTGCCTGCTCAACCGCAAGGGGCGCAGCGGTCTGTCGAGCTGCGCGGCATGTGACGAGCTGGCGACCTGCGAGCGCTGCGGAGCCTCGGTGGTGCAGGGCGACGACACCGGCCTGGTGTGCCGTCGCTGCGGGGAGCAGCGCCCCCAGGTCTGCCTGCGCTGCGGTGGCACGCGCATGAAGAACCTGCGGGTGGGCGTGAGCCGGGCCCGCGAGGAGCTCGAGGCGCTCGCCCTGCGTCCGGTGGCCGAGCTCACCGCCGAGCACGAGGCGGGGGCGGCCGGTCCCGGTGCCGAGGTGGTGGTGGGCACCGAGGCCGCTCTGCACCACCTCGACGCGGTGGACGTGGTGGCCTTCCTCGACCTCGACCAGGAACTCCTGGCCCCCCGCTACCGGGCGGCGGAGGAGGCGCTCGGCCTGGTGGTCCGCGCCGCCCGCCTCGTGGGGGGCCGGTCGGGGACGGGTCGGCTGTTGATCCAGACCCGGCTCCCGGACCACGAGGTGGTCAAGGCCGCCCTGCTGGCCGATCCGTCCCGGGTGGTCGAGGCCGAGGCCGCCCGCCGCGACGTGCTCGGTTTCCCACCCGTGACGGCGATGGCCCTGGTGTCGGGGGCCGTGGCCCCGGCGTTCGTCGAGGCGCTCGGCGCCCCGCCAGGCGTCGAGGTGCTCGGCCCGGCCGACGGACGGTGGATGCTGCGGGCACCCACCCACCAGGTGCTCTGCGACGCGCTGGCGTCTGTGCCCCGACCCTCTGGTCGTCTGCGGGTCGAGGTCGATCCGCTCCGCATGTGAGGGGAGCGGGCCCTCGTCAGCCTTCGCCGAGGGGCGGCCCCTCCCCCTCGGGGAGCACGGCGTCGGGACGCAGCCGGTCGCGTAGCGCAGTCAGGGCGTCGTCGTCGGTCAGGACGAGGAGGCGGTCCCCGGCCTGCAGGCGGGTCGAACCCGTCGGCACGAGCTGTTGATGGCCCCGCTGGATCACCACCACCAGGGCCTCACGGGGCAGGCCGGCTTCCACGAGGGCGCAGCCGTCGACCGCCGAGCCCACCGGGACGACCACGTTGCGCAGGGTGGTGCCGTCCGGTAGCGGACGCCCCGCTTCGAGGAGCGTGTCGGGTTCGGGTGGAGCCGGGCGCAACGAGCCGAACAGCCGAGCCACCGGGGTGATGGTGGTCCCCTGCACCAGGACCGACACGACCACGACGAAGAACACCACGTTGAAGATGAGGTCCGCCTGCTCGACCCCTTCGAGCAGGGGGAAGGTCGCCAGCACGATGGGGGTGGCACCCCGCAGACCGACCCAGGCGACCACCCCCTGGTGTCGGACCGGGACCCGGAAGGGCAGCAGCGACACGAGGGTGGCCACCGGCCGGGCCACGAACACGAGCACGGCGGCGACGGCCAGGGCCGACCAGGCCACGTCGAGCAGCTCGGAGGGGAAGACCAGCAGGCCGAGCAGCAGGAACATCCCGATCTGGCACAGCCAGGCCACGGCTTCGTGGAATCGCCGGATGGTGGCCTGGTGGATGACGTCGTGGTTCCCGATCCACAGGCCGGCCAGGTAGACCGCGATGAAGCCGCTGCCCCCCAACACCACGGTGCCGGCATAGGTGAGCACGGCGATGGCCAGGGTGAGCACGGGGTACAGCCCGTCGGCCCCCGGTCGGAGGCGGTTGAGCACGGTCCGGGTGGCCCAACCGGCGGCGAGCCCGGCGACCGCCCCCACCCCGAGTTGGAACGCCATCCCGGCGACGAGGCCGAGGGGGCCGGGAGCGTCGCCGGTGACCACCTCCACTAAGGTGATGGTGAGCAGGACCGCCATCGGATCGTTGGACCCCGACTCGAGCTCGAGGGTGGGCTGGATCCGCCCGGCCAGACCGGTGCGACGGCCACGCAGCACGGCGAAGACCGCGGCGGCGTCGGTCGACGACACGATGGCGCCCAGCAGCAGGCCGAGCTCGAGGGGCACGTCGAGCACCCAGGCGGCGGCGACCCCGGTGATGGTGGCGCTCACGGTCACGCCCACGGTCGCCAGGGTGAGCCCCTGGCCGAGGACCGGTCGGACGAGGCCCCAGCGAGTGGAGAGGCCGCCATCGAACAAGATGAGGGCCAGGGCCACCACCCCGACGCCCTGGGCCACCTCGGCGTTGTCGAAAGCGATCCCGCCGGGGCCGTCGGAGCCGGCCAACATGCCCAGGCCGAGGAACAGCAACAGCGCCGGGAACCCCACTCGCCCGGCCAGCTTCGAGCCGAGGGCGGCCACCAGGACGAGCGCCGCCGCGATCAGGAGGGTGGGTTCGATGGAGATCACGGCGGGCCGGCCCTACGCCGGCGGCGGCTCGTCCGCGGTGACGGTCGGGGCCCACTCCCAGCGGCGGACCTCGTAGATGGCCACCGCGGTGGCCGTGGCCACGTTGAGCGACCCGATGCGCCCGACCTGGGGGATGAACACCAGTTGGTCGCATGCGACCAGAGCGTCCTTGGACAGGCCCCGGTCCTCGTGGCCCACCACCAGGCAGACGTCGCGGGCCGGCGCCGCCTCGGGCAGCGGTACCGACCCGACCGCCAGCTCCACGCCGAGCACCCGGTACCCGCCGCGTCGCGCCTCGGCGATCGCATCGAGCGGGTCGTCGGTGGCGCTCCAGGGCACGAAGCGCTGGGAGCCGAGGGCGGTCTTGGCCACCTTGGTGTCGCTGGGGGTGGGGACGTGGCCGGCCAACCAGATGTGGTCGACCCCGAGCGCGGCGGCGCTGCGCAGCACCGACCCCACGTTGAAGGGGTTCTGGACGCCGTCGAGGATCAGCGACACCCTGCCCTCGGTGCGTCGTCGCCAGGTCCGGTGCAGGCGCTTCAGCTCGGTGCTGGTGTACGTGCGGGTCACGGGGCCACCGCCGGAGGGCCAGGGGTGACCGACAAGAGCCGGTAGCCGGCGCGGGACGCGAGGCGTTCGGTGGGCCACCCCTGCGCGGTCAGCCAGGCGGCCAGCGAGTCGGCGCCGAGGTGGCGTTGCACGACGAGCACGGCCCGCCCGTCGGGGGCGAGACGGGTCAGCCAGGTCCTCAACAGGGCGTGGAGGGCGACCTTCCCGATGCGGATCGGTGGATTGGACCAGATGAGATCGAACGCCGGGAAGGTGGGGCCGGCCTCAGGAGGCGATCCCTCGGCGTCGACGGTGACCGCCCGCACCCGGACATCGTTGGCCGCCGCGTTCTCACGGCACAACGCCACGGCCCGCTCGTTGACGTCGACGGCCCAGACCTCGGCCCGGGGTGAGCGCCGCGCCAGCGTCACCGCCATCGGCCCGTAGCCGCAGCCCAGGTCGAGCAGATGCCCCTCGGCCGGTGGGGGCGGGGCCTGCTGCAGCAGCAGGCGGGTCCCGGGATCGACGCGGTCGCCGGAGAACACCCCGGCGTCGGTGGTCAGCGAGAGCGACATGTCGGGCAGGTGGAGCTCGACGGTGCGACGCCGCGACGGCGTGGCGGGCTGGGCATCGAAGTAGTGGGGGGCCCGCTCGTTCACGCCTCGAAGGTACCCGCCCCCTCGTCCGGGCGAGTCCCGGGGCGTCGGCCGAGGCGGGCACCGATAGCCTGGGGGCGTGGCCCCGCACGACATCCGCATCATCGGCGATCCCGTCCTCAAGCAGCGCGCGTCCGAGGTCACCCGGGTCGACGGCCGGCTGGTGAAGCTCGTCGACGACATGTTCGACACGATGTACGACGCGGTCGGGGCGGGTCTGGCCGCCCCCCAGGTCGGCGTGCAGCAGCGCTTCTTCATCTACGACTGGGACGACAACCCCGGCGTCGTCGTGAACCCCGAGATCGTCGAGTCACGTGGCGAGGCTGCGATCACCGAGGGCTGCCTGTCGGTGCCCGGGTTGCGCTGGGACATCGTGCGCCCGGCCGAGATCCTGGTGCGGGGCTACGACCTCGACGGGCGCGAGCTGGCGATCGAGCTCGACGACTTCGGCGCCCGGGTCTTCCAGCACGAGCTCGACCACCTCGACGGGGTGCTGCTGGTCGAGCACCTCACGCCCGAGCAGCGGGCCGAGGCCAAGAAGGCCCTGCGCGAGCTGCGCGAGCGGGGCATCACGTCGCTGCCGGAGCCGGACGTGGCCGCCGGCGGGCTGCGCCTGCGCTGACCGGCGTGCCCGACACCTCCGAGGCGCCCCTCGCCGCGCCGCCCGATCGACCACGTCGTCTCGTCTACCTCGGTACTCCCGAAGTGGCGGTGCCCCCTCTGCGCGCGTTGCACGCCGCCGGCTTCGAGATCGCCCTGGTCGTCACCCGCCCCGATCGGCGCCGGGGGCGAGGGAGCGCCACCAGCCCCAGCCCGGTGAAGGCCGCCGCCCTCGACCTCGGACTGGCCGTCGAGCACGACTTGGCGCGGGTCGCCGAGGTCGGCGCCGACCTCGGCGTGGTGGTGGCCTACGGGCGGATCATCCCCCGCCCCGTGCTCGAGGTGCTGGCGATGGTCAACATCCACTTCTCGCTCCTGCCGCGCTGGCGGGGGGCCGCACCGGTCGAGCGGGCCCTGCTGGCCGGGGACCGACGCACGGGCGTGTGCCTCATGGAGGTCGCCGAGGGCCTCGACACCGGCGGCGTGTACGCCTCGGTCGAGACCGAGATCACCCCCGACGACACCCTCGAGTCCCTCCGGGGGCGCCTGGTCGACCTCGGCACCGAGCTGCTGGTGGGCCGGCTGCGCGAGGGTCTCGGGCCGGCCGTCCCGCAGGCGGGGGAGCCGACCTACGCGGCGAAGCTCGACCCGGCGGAGTACGGCATCGACTGGAGCCGGTCGGCGCGGGAGATCGCTGCGCTGGTGCGCCTCGGTGGGGCCCACACCACCTGGCGCGGCAAGCGCCTCAAGGTCTGGGCGGCCCACGTCGGCGACGACGTCTCTCGGGCCGATGGCGACGAGTTCGCCGGTGACGGGTCCCCGGACTCGGTGGTGCCGGGAACCGTGCTCACGGTGCCCGCCGTCGAGGGCGTCGTGGTCGCCACAGGCGATCACCCCCTCGTGCTCACCACGCTGCAGCCCGAGGGCAAGGCCCGCCAGGACGCCCGGGCCTGGCGCAACGGGGCCCATCTGGTCGCCGGCGACCGGTTGGGCTCGTGACAGGCCGCGGTCCCGCCCGCTCGGGGCGATCGGGCGCCGGGCGTCCGCGTCGGACGTCGGCACCGTCGGCGCCACGAGCCACGGCGCCGGGGGTCGATGCCCGCCGACTGGCGGCCGAGGCGCTCGAACGGATCGCCGACGGGGGCGCCTACGCCAACCTCGTCGTGCCGCCCATGCTCGAGCGCAGCGCCCTCGAGCGGCGCGACCGGGCGTTCGTCACCGAGCTGGTCTACGGGGCCACGCGGATGCGGCGGGCGTGCGATTGGCTGGTCGACCGCTTCCTCCCCGATCCGGAGCGCATCGATCCCACCGCTCGGGCCTGGCTACGCCTCGGCGCCTTCCAGCTGGCCTTCCTCGACACGCCGCCGCACGCGGCAGTGGGGGCCACGGTCGAGGCCGCTCCCCGCAAGCTCAAGGGCCTGCTCAACGCGGTGCTGCGCAAAGTGTCCACCGGTCTTCCGGTGACCTGGCCGGACGACGCCACCCGGTGGAGCCAGCCGGAGTGGATCGTCGACGTGCTCACGGCCGACCTGGGGCCCGAGCAGGCCCGCCTCTCCTTGGAGGCCATGAACCGGGCCGCCCCAGTGACCGCTCGCGCCGATGGCTACGTGCAGGACCTGGCGTCGCAGTGGGTCGCCGACGCCGTCGCCGCCGTCCCCGGCGAGCGGGTCCTCGACGTGTGCGCCGCTCCTGGTGGCAAGGCCACCGCCCTGGCCGCCACGGGAGCCCACGTCGTGGCGGCCGACGCCCGCCCCTCCCGCATCGGCCTGGTGGCGGCCAACGCGGCCCGCCTCGGCCCTGCGGCCTCGACGCTGTCGTGCCTCGTCGCCGACGGCACCGCCCCGGCCCTGCGCCCGGCGAGCTTCGACAAGGTCTTGCTGGACGCCCCCTGCTCGGGACTGGGCGCGCTGCGCCGGCGGCCCGATGCCCGGTGGCGGATCGGGCGGTCCGACGTCGAGGTCCTCGCCGCCCTCCAGCGGCGCCTGGTCGACGCCAGCCTGCAGCTGGTGCGCCCGGGTGGGGAGCTCGTCTACAGCGTCTGCACCCTCACGAACGCCGAGTCCGAGGGGATCGACGACCACCTCGCCGAACACCACCCCGGCCTCGAGGTGCTGGCGCCGCCGGGCGACCCGTGGGTCCCGCTCGGCCGGGGGGCGCGGCTGTTGCCCCATCGGGCCGACACCGACGGGATGTACCTGCTGCGGGTGCGGCGCCCGGGGTGACCGACGCCGCGGCACGGGCGGGCTCGTGGCGCCGCGGTCCCCGCGTGTCCGCCAGACTGCGGTCATGACCGAGCACGCGGCGTCCACCACCCCAGCGACCGGCCTGGCGGCCAAGGTCCTCACCGTGTCCGACGGTGTGATGGCGGGCGTCCGCGACGACCGTTCGGGGCGGGCCCTCGTCGACCGCCTCACCGACGCCGGGTTCGCCGTCGTCGAGCACCGGGTGGTCAGCGACGGGCGCCAGGAGGTGGGGGAGGCCCTCGTCGAGCTGGCCGAGGGGTTCGCGGGCCTGGTCGTCACGACCGGGGGGACCGGGTTCGGCCCCCGCGACCTCACCCCGGAGGGCACCAAGGTGGTGCTCGACCGCGAGGCGCCCGGACTGGCCGAGGCCATGCGCCTCGTGAACCCCCTGGGGCGGCTGTCGCGGGGTGTGGCCGGCACCCGGGGCCGCTGCCTCGTGCTGAACACCCCCGGTTCCACGTCGGGGGCGGTGGAGTGCCTCGAGGCGGTCCTCGACGTCGTCCCCCACGCCCTGCGCCTGCTGGCCGGCGAGTGACCCGAGCGCATCCCGAGCGCCGACTGGGTGGTCGCGGGCGATACGATCGTGGCCCATCACGACCACCGGGTTCCGTCCCGGACGTCGGCCCGGCCCGTCTGCCCTGCCCCTCCACGGAGACGCCGTGACCCCAACCCCTCCCGACGACGAGGCCCGCATGGCCCAGGCGCGGGCCGTGGCGGCCGCGTCCCGGCGACGGGTGGCACCCCGGCCGTGGGTCGGCGCGGTGCTCGTCCCGGCGGGTGATCCCCACCATCGCGGTCACGTGGGCGCCACCGCGGGGCGCACCGGACCCCACGCCGAGGTGGTGGCCCTCGAGGCCGCCGGCGACGAGGCGGCCGGTGCGACGCTCTACGTCACACTGGAACCCTGCGCCCACCACGGAGCCACCCCACCGTGCGCCGATGCCGTCGTGGCCTCCGGTGTGGCACGGGTCGTGGTGGCGCTCGAGGACCCCGACCCCCGGGTCGCCGGCGAGGGGTTCGACCGCCTGCGGGCCGCCGGCATCGAGGTGGTCGTGGGCGTCGGGGCCGCCGAGGCCGCCGAGCAGCTGGCGCCGTACCTGCACCACCGGCGCACCGGCCGCCCCCACGTCGTGCTCAAGCTGGCCGGCACCCTCGACGGACGCACCGCGGCGCCCGACGGCACCTCCCAGTGGATCACCGGCTCCGAGGCCCGACTCGACGCCCACCGGCTCCGGGCCGACAGCGATGCGGTGTTGGTGGGCGCCGGGACCGTGCGGACCGACGACCCCGCCCTCAACGTGCGCCTCCCCGCCCACGAACGGGGCCTCGACGACACCGAGCCGCTCCGGGTCGTGCTCGGCCGCGCCCCGGCCGATGCCGCCCTCCAACCGTGCCTCGAGCTCGGTGGCGATCTGGGCGACGTCCTCGACGAGCTCGGGGACCGTGGCGTGCTCCAGCTCCTGGTCGAGGGCGGCGCCACCGTCGCCCACGCCTTCCACGCGGCCGGCCTGGTCGACCGCTACGTCGTGTACCTCGCCCCCTCGCTCCTCGGCGGCGACGACGGCCTCGGCTTGTTCCACGGCGCCGGGGCGGCGACGCTGGGCGGCGCGTGGCGAGGCCGTTTTGTGGCGGTGCGCCAAGTGGGCGACGATCTGCGCCTCGATCTGAAGGGATCCTGACCCCATGTTCACCGGCATCGTCGAAGAGCTCGGCTCCGTCGTCCGTCGCGACGGCGCCCGGCTGCGCATCGCCGCCACGCGCGTGCTCGACGACGCCACCCTCGGTGCCTCGACCGCGGTGAACGGGTGCTGCCTCACCGTGGTGGCGTTCGATGCCGGCGAGGGCTGGTGGGAGGCCGACGTCAGCGACGAGACCTTCGCCCGCACCAACCTCGGGGCCCTGGGCCCCGGCGACCCGGTCAACCTCGAACGGCCCGTTCGCATGCAGGACCGCCTCGGGGGCCACCTCGTGCAGGGCCACGTCGACGCCGTCGGCGAGGTCGTGCGAGGCGTCCCCGACCTGCGGATCCGCGTCCCGAAGGACCTGCTGCGCTACGTCGTGGAGAAGGGCTCCGTCACGGTCGACGGCATCTCGCTCACCGTGGTCGACGTGCTCGACGACGGCTTCACCGTCGCCGTGATCCCTCACACCGCGGCGGTCACCACCCTCGGGGCCAAGGGCCCCGGAGACCCGGTGAACCTCGAGGTCGACGTCATGGCCAAGTACACCGAGCGGCTCCTCGTGGGCCAGCTCGCCGCCCTCGGTGCCACCCCGCCGATCGAGGGCCCCGCTGCACACGAACCGGCCGAGGAGGCCCGATGAACCCGCCCGCCCGCTCGGAGTACGCCGAGCACTTCGCCACCATCCCCGAGGCGGTCGCCGCCATCGGCAGGGGGGAGATCGTGGTGGTCGTCGACGACGAGGACCGCGAGAACGAGGGCGACCTGATCATGGCCTCGGAGGCCGTCACCCCCGAGAAGATCGCCTTCTTCGTGCGCCACACCTCGGGTGTCATCTGCACGCCGCTCACCGGTGAGCGCCTCGACGAGCTCGACATCCCGCTCATGGTCCGCGACAACACCGAATCGCAGCGCACGGCCTTCACCTACAGCGTCGACTACCGCCACGGCACCAGCACGGGCATCTCCGCCGCCGATCGGTCGGCGACCATCAAGGCGCTGATCGACCCCGCCACCCGCCCCGGTGACCTCGCTCGACCCGGTCACATCTTCCCCCTGCGCTACTCGGCCGGCGGTGTGCTCAAGCGGGCCGGGCACACCGAGGCGGCCGTCGACCTGGCCCGCATGGCCGGGCTGTACCCGTCGGGTGTGCTGTGCGAGATCGTCAACGACGACGGCACCATGGCGCGGGTCCCGGACCTGGTCGCGTTCTGCCAGGAGCACGACCTGCTGCTGATCTCCATCGCCGAGCTCATCCGCTACCGCCGCCAGAACGAGAAGCTGGTGAAGCGGGTGGCCGAGGCCCGGATCCCCACCGAGTGGGGCGACTTCACCGGCTACGTCTACGAGTCCCTGCTCGACGGCGAGCAGCACGTCGCCATGGTGAAGGGCGCAGTGCAGGGTGAGGACAACGTGTTGGTGCGGGTGCACTCCGAGTGCCTCACCGGCGACGTGTTCGGTTCGCTGCGCTGCGACTGCGGGATCCAGCTCGACCACGCCATGGCCCGCATCGCCGAGGAGGGCCTCGGCGTCGTCGTGTACCTCCGGGGCCACGAGGGCCGCGGCATCGGCATCGGCCACAAGATCCGCGCCTACTCCCTGCAGGACGAGGGGGCCGACACCGTCGAGGCCAACGAGGCCCTGGGCCTGCCCGTCGACAGCCGAGAGTACGGGATCGGCGCCCAGATCCTGGTGGACCTGGGCATCACGACCATGCGCTACATGACCAACAACCCGTCCAAGTACGGCGGCCTCGAGGGCTTCGGCCTCGACATCGTCGAGCGGGTGCCGCTCGAGTCGATCCCCAACCCGGAGAACATCGGCTACCTGCGCACCAAGCGCGAGAAGATGGGCCACCTGCTCGAGGGGCTCGACTGATGTCCACCAACTTCCGCTCGGCCAACGCGGTGACCGGGGAGGTCGACGGGTCCGGGGTCCGCATCGGGCTGGTGCTCGGCCGGTTCAACGACCACATCACCGAACGCCTCCTCGAGGGCGCCGAGAACGCCCTCGCCGTGCACGGCGTGGCCGAGGCCGACGTCACCGTCGTCTGGGTGCCCGGCGCCTTCGAGATCCCGCTGGCGGCCAAGGCCCTCGTGGTGCACGGTCACGTCGACGCCGTGGTGTGCCTCGGCGCGGTCATCCGGGGGGAGACCTCGCACTACGACTTCGTGGCGGGGGAGTGCGCCCGGGGCATCCAGGACGTGCAGCTCGAGACGGGGGTGCCCGTGGTGTTCGGGGTGCTCACCACCGAGAACCTCGAGCAGGCCCTGGCCCGCTCGGCGGAGGACGACAACAAGGGCGAGGAGTCGGTGCGCACCGCCCTCGAGATGGTGAGCCTGCTGGGTCAGCTCGGCTCCTGATCCGTCCCGGCCCATCGGGTTCGAGATCGGGTCAACGGTCCCCGGGTCGAGGCGGCGCGGCCGGCGCGTCAGACTGCGCGGTCAGACCGCGCCGTCAGACCGTGCCGTCAGAGCCGTCAGACCGCGGTGCCGACCAGGCGGCCGATGCCCATGGTGAGGGCCATCGCCGCGGCGCCACCCACGATGATGCGGGCCATGGGCCGACCGGGCCGGGCACCGCCGGTGAGCGCCGACACCACACCGAGCAACGCCAGCGCCACCAAGGCGGCGGCCAGGATCACCAGGATGCTCGGCGGTGACCCGCTCGCCGCCGCGGCGACGAGGGGGATGGCGGCGCCGATCGAGAAGGCCAGCCCTGAGGACCCGGCGGCCACGAGCGGTCGGGCCTGGGTCTGCTCGGTGATGCCGAGCTCCTCGATCAGGTGGGTGCGCAGCGCATCGTGGTCGGTGAGCTCCTCGGCCACCTCGCGGGCCAGGCGGGGGGAGAGGCCCTTCTCGCGGTAGATGGCGGCGAGCTCGGCCAACTCGCGCTCGGGGACGTGCTCGAGTTCCCACTTCTCCTTGGCGATGTCGGCCTTCTCGGTGTCGCGCTGGGAGCTCACCGAGACGTACTCGCCGAGCCCCATCGACAGTGCGCCGGCCGCCAGACCGGCCACGCCGGCGGTGAGGACCGCGTCACGGCTCGCATCGGCGGCGGCCACACCGAGGACCAGGGCCGCGGTGGAGACGATGCCGTCGTTGGCACCGAGCACGGCTGCTCGCAGCCAGCCCACCCGATGGCTGTAGTGGCGTTCGCCGTGGCTCAGGACGGGCCCGGGACCGCCATCACGACCAGGGTGGCGCTCGCCCTCGGCGGCGTCGGGACCGTGGTCGTGCGAGGTGGTCATGGCGATCAGCCTACGGGCTCTTCGGTCCGGTCAGCGGGTCCGGCGGAACCCCTGCCGGAGGGGCGCGGTGGGAGCGGTAGCGTGGCCGGAATGTTGAAGATCGTGCTCCCGAAGGGCTCCCTCGAGAAGGCGACGCTCGAGCTGTTCGAGGCGGCCGACCTCAAGGTCCGCCGCGACTCCGCCGTGCAGTACAAGGCCTCCATCGTCGACCCCCGGGTCGACGAGGTTCGCATCCTGCGTCCCCAGGAGATCCCCCAGTACGTGTCCGAGGGGCTCTTCGATCTCGGCATCACCGGCCGCGACTGGGTGGAGGAGACGGCGAGCAGCGTCGAGTCCCTCGGCGAGATGCACTACTCCAAGGCCACCTCCGACCCGGTGCGCATCATCGTCGCCGTCCCCCAGGCGAGCGAGGTCGAGAGCGTCGCCGACCTGCCCCAAGGCGTCCGGGTGTCGAGCGAGTACCCCGAGCTGACCCGCCGGTTCTTCGCCGAGCGGGGCATCGAGGCCGACATCCGGCTCTCGTACGGCGCCACCGAGGCCAAGGTCCCCGACATCGTCGACTGCATCGTCGACATCACCGAGACCGGCCGGGCCCTGCGGGCGGCCGGGCTCAAGATCATCGACACCATCCTGGTCTCCTACACCGAGCTCATCGTCAACCCCGAGAGCCTCGCCAACCCCGAGAAGGCGCATGCCATGCGCCAGCTCAAGACGCTGCTCGACGGCGTCCTCGAGGCGCGGGGCAAGGTGCTGGTGAAGCTCAACGTGCCCAAGGACCGCCTCGAGGACCTCATCGCCCTGCTCCCCTCGATGAAGGCCCCGACGGTCAACGAGCTGTTCGGGGAAGCCGGCTACGCCGTCGAGACGGTGGTGCCGAAGGCGACCATCAACGTGTTGATCCCGGCGCTCTCCGATGCCGGTGCCACCGACATCATCGAGATCCCGATCGCCAAGATCGTCCACTGAGCCGGTGGCGCCACCGACCGCAGACGGGGCCACGATCGTGCCGCTCGGCTCCCACCGGGGCACGGTGCGCAGCTTCGACGACCCCCGTGGCATCGGTGTCGTGCTCGGCCCGGACGGCACCGAGCTGGCCTTCCACTGCACGGCCATCGCCGACGGCACCCGCACCATCGCCGAGGGCACCGACGTCGTGTTCCGTGTGGTGCCCGGGCGCCGGGGGCGCTGGGAGGCCGCCGACCTCCGCCCGAGCCAGCGGGCCGGCTGACGCCGACGGCGGCCCGTCGACAGCCCGCCGCCCCGGCTTGTCGGGCTCAGCCCTCGGTGCTGTCGGTCATCTGCAGGTAGACCTGCTGGAGCTGGGTCAGGGCCTGGCGCAGGGCGGCGGCGTCGTCACCGAGACGGCGCTCGGTGGCGTCCATCACCGCCGCCATGGCGTCGATGGCCAGGCGGGCGGCCTCGAGGTCCGGCTCGGGTTGGCCGAGGTGGATGGCGGCCAGCTCGTAGAGGCCGACCACGTGGTTGGTGACGACCTGGGCGGCGGGGGCGGCCAGGATCTGGCGCTGCACCTCGGCCATCTCGGCGATCATGGCCTCGGCCTGGGCCCGCTCCTCGGGGGAGAGGTCCTCGAGGGAGGGGCCGCCCACCATGCCCGCGGCGCCGGCGTCGCCCTGGGGTGCAGGCTCGGGTTCGCTCGACGGGTTGCGCTCGATCGGCACCTCGCCGCCGGGGGTCCACAGGCTCATCTCGTACTCGCTTCCTCCGGCACACGACCCCGGCCCTGATGGCCCCGGATCGCCGCCGCTCGCATGTCGTGGTGGTTCTGGCTATCGTAGGCCCCCACAACACAGGGAAAGCGGGGCTTGTCCCCCACCCGGCCATACGACCCGCTCCGGTGGGAAGGGTGCGCCGGGTCGTTGCTCATCGAATGGACGTGCCTCGGCGCGTGCTGCGACGGGCGTCGGCTCTCCCGCCTCGACGCCCGCCCTCCACCGCCCGCGGTGGCGTGCAGGTGTCGGTACCTGCCCACCGCGCTACGGAGGATCTGCGCATTGATGAGGAGTGACCGGCGATAGCCACGGCCGCCAGCAACGAGCCCCGGATCAACGACCGCATTCGAGCACGCGAGGTTCGCCTCGTGGGTCCCGACGGTTCCCAGATCGGGATCAAGCCCCTACCCGAAGCCCTCAACATGGCGCGGGAACTCGAACTCGACCTCGTGGAGGTGGCCGACAAGGCCAACCCCCCTGTCTGCCGGATCATGGATTACGGCAAGTACAAGTACGAGGCCGCCCAGCGGGCGAAGGAATCCCGGAAGAAGAGCACCAACGTCGTGGTCAAGGAGATGAAGTACCGGCCCAAGATCGGGTCCGGCGACTTCGACACCAAGACCAAGAAGGTCGAGCACTTCCTGTCCGAAGGCCACAAGGTGAAGGTCACGATCATGTTCCGCGGTCGGGAGATGCAACATCCCGAGCTCGGGCGCAAGATCCTCGACCACGTCGCCGAGGCCGTGGCCCACACCGGTCGGGTCGAGACCTACCCCCGCCTCGACGGTCGCAACATGACCATGGTGCTCGGACCGGACAAGAAGGCCCAGGCCGCGGCCGAACGTGAGCGCCAGACCTCCGACGCGGAGACCTCGGAGTCCGCCGCCGCCCCCGACTCCGCCGCCCCTGCGCCGGAGACCGCCCCCACCGACGACGCCTGAGCCGTCGGCCCCCCACCACCGAGCCGCTCGGCTCGTCGGCCCCACCCATCGGAGAACCAATGCCGAAGATGAAGACCCACAGCGGCGCCAAGAAGCGCTTCAAGATCACCGGGACCGGCAAGATCACCCGCCGCAGCTCGAACCTCAACCACATCCTCGAGAAGAAGTCCCCCAGCCGCAAGCGTCGGCTCAAGGGCGACTTCGTCCTCTCGCCGGGCGACAGCGCCAAGGTCCGTCGCCAGCTCGGCCTCTAGGAACCTCCTCCGGCGCCCGCCGGACCGCCGGCCACGAGCCGGTGACCCCCCGTTCTCTCCCTCGACATCAAGGAGGCTCCGATGGCCAGAGTCAAACGTGCCGTCGCCAGCAAGAAGCACCGTCGCGCCACTCTCGAGCGCGCCAAGGGCTACTACGGCAACAAGAGCCGCTCGTACCGGGCGGCCAACGAGCAGGTCATGCACTCCCTGCAGTACGCGTACCGTGATCGGCGCGCGCGCAAGGGCGAGTTCCGCCAGCTCTGGATCCAGCGCATCAACGCCGCCTGCCGGCTCAACGGCACGACGTACTCGCGCTTCATCGCCGGGCTCAAGGGCGCCGGCATCGAGGTCGATCGCAAGGTCCTCGCCGACCTCGCCGTCACCGATCCGGCGGCGTTCGCCGAGCTGGTGAAGGCCGCCGACGCGGCGGCGACGGCCGAGGCCTGAGCGGCCCGGTTCCGGACCACCCCTCCCGATGGCCGCACCGCTGTCGGCGGGGAACCCACGAGTGACCACCCTGCGGCGCCTCTCGGGGCGCCGCAGGGCGCGTCTCGAGGCCGGCCGCTGCGTGGTCGAGGGCGTGGTCGCCGTCACCGAGGCGCTGGCGGTGCCCGGTGTGCTCCTCGAGGTCTACGTCGACGCCGACCTGGCCCATCGGGCCGACGCGGGGTCCGGGGTGCATGAGCTGCTGGCCACGGCCACCGACTCCGGGGTCGAGGTGCACCGCCTGGCGCCCGGCGTCATCGATCGGGTGGCCGACACCGCCACCCCCCAGGGAGTCATGGCGGTCGCCGCTCGGCGCGTCGTCGACGTCGCCGAGTTCGCCACGGAGCGGGGTCCCGTCATGGTGGTGGCGGGGGTGCGCGATCCCGGCAACGCCGGCACCGCCGTGCGCACCGCCGAAGCGGCCGGCGCCGCGGGGGTGCTGTTCGCCGACGACGCGGTCGACCCCTTCGGGCCCAAGACGGTGCGCGCCGCCGCCGGCTCGGTCTTCCGGGTGCCCGTCGCCGAGTCCCCGGCCGGTCGGCCCACGATCGCCGCCCTGGTGGCGCTGCGGGCCGGCGGGCGCAGCCTGCTCGGCACGGTGGCACGCGGGGGAGCCGCCCCCGAGGAGCTCGACCTCACCGCCCCGTTCGCTCTCCTGCTCGGATCCGAGGCCCACGGCCTCGGTGCCGAGGTGGCGGCGCTGGTCGACACCGAGGTGACGATCCCCATGGCCGGGCGGGTCGAGTCGTTGAACGTGGGCGTGGCCGGTGCCGTCGTCCTGTTCGAGGCGGCCCGCCAGCGTCGGAGCCGGCGGTGAACGGGCGCCGGTCGCTCAACCAATTGGACGCTCGCGTCCCCCTCCGACAGGCTCGGTGGCGATGATCGACGACCTCGCCACGCTCACCACGAGCGGGACCGAACGACTCCGCGACGCCCCCGACCTCGACGCCCTCCACGAGGCCGAGGCCGACCTGCTCGGCAAGAAGGGCGAGCTGGCCTCGCTCAAGAAGCGCCTGAGCGGCCTCGATCCCGACGAGCGCCGGGCCACCGGCCAGGCCCTCAACGAGGCGCGGACCGTGCTCGAGGAGGCGGCCGCCGAGCGGCGCGCCGCCCTCGAGTCCGTCGCCCACCAGGCCCGCCTGCTGGCCGAGCGCCAGGACCTCACCGAGATCGTCGAGCACCGGCGCCGCGGCAGCCTCCACCTCGTCACCCAGACCTGGGACCGCCTGGTCGACGTCTTCGTCGGCATGGGCTTCGAGGTGGCCGAAGGGCCCGAGGTCGAGACCGACTGGCACAACTTCGAGGCCCTCAACATCCCTTCGGCCCACCCGGCCCGGGGCATGTGGGACACCCTGTACGTCGACCTCGGCGCCCCCGAGTCCACCTTGTTGCGCACCCACACCTCTCCCGTGCAGATCCGGGTGATGAGCGAGGGCGAGCCGCCCTTCTACTCGGTGATGCCCGGACGGGTGTTCCGCCGCGACACCGCCGATGCCAGCCACATGCCGGTGTTCCACCAGATCGAGGGCCTGGTCGTCGACCGGGGTGTGTCCTTCGCCGACCTGGCCGGCACCCTCGAGGCGTTCACCACCGCCTACTTCGGCGGGGCCATCCACTCCCGGCTGCGCCCGTCCTACTTCCCGTTCACCGAGCCGTCCGCCGAGTACGACATCAACTGCGTGTTCTGCGAGGGCTCCGGGTGTCGCACGTGCGCCCAGACCGGGTGGTTGGAGCTCGGCGGCTGCGGGATGGTGCACCCCAACGTGCTCACCAACGTGGGGCTCGATCCCGAGCAGTGGTCCGGGTTCGCCTTCGGCTTCGGTCTCGACCGCCTGGCCCTCATGCGCCACGGGGTCGACGACATCCGCGAGATGTACACCGGCGACGTCCGCTTCCTGGAGCAGTTCCCCGCATGAAGGTCCTCCTGTCCTGGCTCCGAGAGTTCGCGCCCTTCGAGGGCGACCCCGTCGCGCTCGGCGACCAGATGAGCGACCTCGGCATGGCCGTCGAGTCCATCGAACGCATCGGCGAGGGCCTCGACGGGGTGGTCGTGGCTCGGGTGCTGGCCCTGCGCGAGCACCCCGACGCCGACAAGATCCAACTCGTCGACGTCGATCGGGGTGACGGCGAGGCCCTCCAGATCTGCTGCGGGGCCTTCAACATGTCCGAGGGCGACCTCGTGCCGCTGGCCACGCTCGGCACCACCATGCCCGACGGCATGGAGATCGCCCGTCGCAAGATGCGCGGCGAGTGGTCCAACGGCATGTTGTGCTCCGGTCGCGAGCTCGGGCTGGGCGACGACCACTCGGGTATCTGGATCCTCGAGGAGGGCGCCGACCCGGGCACGCCGATCACAAGGGCGCTCGGGGTCAGCCCCGATGTCCTCTACGACCTCGAGATCAACCCCAACCGCCCCGATGCCATGTCGGTCGCCGGTGTGGCGCGCGACCTGGCCGCCCGTCTGGGGCTGCCCTTCGCCATCCCCGAACCGCAGGTCGACGAGGTGGCAGGCGAGCAGGGCATCACGCCGTCGGTCGAGATCGTCGATCCCGACCTCTGCGGACGCTTCCACGTGCGGGTCATCGAGGGGGTGCGGGTCGAGCCGTCTCCCCGCTGGATCGCCGACCGCCTCACCGCCCTCGGCATGCGGCCCATCAACAACGTCGTCGACGCCTCCAACTACGTGATGCTGGAGCTGGGCCAGCCCAACCACACCTACGACGCCGCGAAGGTGCCCGACGCTGCCCTACGGGTGCGTTGGGCCCGCGACGGCGAGCGCATCACCACCCTCGACGGTGTCGAGCGCACCCTCACCGGAGGCCGCGACGGTGTGATCTGCGATCGCTCCGACACGGCGGTGGGCATCGCCGGCGTGATGGGCGGGGCGTCGACCGAGATCTCCGACACCACCACGGCGGTGCTGCTCGAGTGCGCCTGGTGGCAGCCCATGGCCGTGGCCCGAAGCTCCAAGCACCTCGGTCTGCGCTCGGAGGCGTCGGCCCGCTTCGAGCGCGGCACCGACCCCGAGGTGGTCGACCTGGCCGCTCGTCGTCTGGCGGAGCTGCTGGCCCCTTCGGGCGCGCGTCTCGTCGCCGGCGCGGTGACCGTCGACGGCGGCCTGCCCGAGCGAGCCCCGGTGCGGGTCCGCGAGAGCAGGGTGGCCGAGCTGCTCGGCGTCCACCTCCCGGCCGACGAGATCGTGGCCCAGCTCGAGCCCATCGGGTTCGAGATCGTGGCCCGCTCCCGCGACGCGTCCACGGGGCTGGTCAGCTCCGAGGGCTGGTCCCGTGAGGCCGAGGAGCTGGCGGTGCGGGTCCCGTCCTTCCGACCCGACACGGTCACCGAGACCGACGTGATCGAGGAGATCGCCCGGCACCACGGCTACAGCCGCATCCCGAGGCGGATGCCCCGCTCCAGCCGCACCGGTGCCCTCACCCCGCGCCAGCACGACCGCCGGGTCATCCGCCAGGTCCTCGTCGGGCTGGGACTCGACGAAGCCATGCCGCTGCCCTTCCTCGCCCCCGACGACCTCGAGCGCTGCGGGCTGGTCGCCGACGTGGTCACCCTCACCAACCCCCTGGCCGCCGAGGAGTCGGTGCTGCGACCGTCGCTGCGCCCCGGGCTGCTCAAGGCGGTGGCCTACAACGAGTCGCATCGCCGCGACGGCGCGGCGCTGTTCGAGCTCGGCAAGGTGTTCGCCCGCCCGCCGCAGGGCCAGGTGCTGCCCGACGAGCGTGAACACCTCGGCGTGGTGCTGGCCGGGGCGGAGGCCTCCGCTGCGGTCCAGGTGTGGGAGACGCTGCACCGCACCCTCGGCTCGGGGCCACAGCGCCTCGACCAGTCGGTCGACCCACTCGGTCTGCACCCCGGTCGCAGTGCCCTGGTGCTGGTGGGCGACACGGCCGTGGGCGAGGTCGGTGAGGTCGACCCCGCCGTCCTCGGACGTTCCGAGATCCGCGAACGGGTGGCCTGGCTGCATCTCGATCTCGATGCCCTCTTGGCCCTGCCTCACGGGGAGCACCCCTATCGGGCCATCAGCCGGTATCCCTCCAGCGACCTCGACCTGGCCTTCGAGGTCGACGAGGCGGTGCCGGCGGCCGACGTGGGCCGCACCATCGAGGGTGCCGCCGGCGAGCTGTTGGTCCGTTGCGAGCTGTTCGACGTCTTCCGCGGCGCGCCGGTCGCCGACGGGCGCCGCAGCCTGGCCTTCCGGCTCCGGCTCCAGGCCGGCGACCGCACCCTCACCGATGACGACCTCACCACATGCCGTCGTGCCGTGATCGACGCCGTCGAGGCCCGTTGGGGAGCCACCCTGCGAGGGTGACCCGGCTCGGCGCCGGTTTGCATGACTATGCAGACCTGCGTATGGTGTTCGGGTGATCGAGGTCGGCATCATCGGCGCCTCCGGCTACACGGGGGCTGAACTGCTCAGGCTCACCAGCGCCCACCCGGAGATGCGCGTCCGCTTCGCCACCGGCGACAGCCAGGCGGGCACGAGGGTGGCCGAGCTCTATCCCAGCCTCGCCGGCGCCCACCCCGACACGGTCTTCGTCCCGTACGATCGCTCGTTGCTCGACGGGGTCGACCTCGTCTTCTGCGGGCTCCCCCACGGGGCGTCGCAGGCGCTCATGCCCGAGTTGGTCGACGACGTGCGCTGGGTCGTCGACCTGGCCGCCGACTTCCGCCTCGAGGACCCCGACCTCTACCCCCGTTGGTACGGCGAGGCCCACTCGGTGCCCGACCTGCTCGCCGGCTTCGCCTACGGCCTCCCCGAGCTGTTCCGGGCCGAGATCGCCGCCTCGTCGGCGGTGGCCACCCCGGGCTGCTACCCGACAGCGGCTGCGCTGGCCATGGCCCCCCTCCTCACCGGCGGCCTGGTGGAGCTGGACTCCATCGTGGTGAACGCGGTGAGCGGTGCGTCGGGCGCGGGTCGCCCGCCCAAGCCCAACACCACGTTCTGCGCCGTCGACGAGGACTTCACCGCCTACGGCCTGCTCACCCACCGCCACACGCCGGAGATCGAGCAGTCGGTGGCCCGTCTGGCCGGTGCCGGCGCGGCCGACGTGTCGGTGCTGTTCACCCCCCACCTGGCCCCCATGAACCGGGGCATGCTGGCCACCTGCTACCTGCGGCCCGTCGCCGGGCACACCACCGGCGACCTGCTCGACCGGTACCGGAACCACTACGCCACGGAGCCCTTCGTCGTCGTCACCGACGCCTCGCCGTCGACCAAGGCCTGCCTGGGCTCCAACACGGCCCACGTCAGCGTCCGGGCCGACGAGCGCACCGGGTGGCTGATCGCCCTGGCCGCCATCGACAACCTCACCAAGGGCGCGTCGGGCCAGGCCGTGCAGTGCGCCAACATCCTCGCCGGACTGCCCGAGCAGACCGGCCTCAGCACCGTGGGGGTCTATCCATGAGCGTCACCGCCGCTCCCGGCTTCACCGCCGCCGGGACCGCCGCCGGCATCAAGGAGTCCGGCGCTCGCGACCTGGCCCTGGTCGCCGTCGCCGACGGCCGTCCGGCGCCGGCGGCCGGGGTGTTCACCCGCAACCACATGACCGCCGCACCGGTCCTCACCACCAAGGCCCACCTGGCCGCGTCGGGCGGCCAGGCCGCAGCCGTGATCCTCAACAGCGGCAACGCCAACGCCGCCACCGGCGAGAAGGGGTGCGCCGACGCCGAGGCCATGTGCGATCTCGTCGCCGCCGAGCTCGGCGTGGATCGCCACCACGTCCTGGTCTGCTCCACCGGCCTGATCGGCATCCCCCTGCCGATGGCGGTCGTCGAGGCGGGCATCGCTCCGTTGGTGGCGGCGCGGTCCGAGCACGGCGGCGAGGCGGCCGCGGCCGCGATCATGACCACCGACACCGCCTCCAAGGAGGTCGTCGTCGAAGCCGAGGGCTTCGTCGTCGGGGGCATGGCCAAGGGCGCGGCGATGCTGTCGCCGAACATGGCCACCATGCTGGCCGTGCTCACCACCGATGCGGCGGCCACGCCCGCCCAGCTGCAGGCCGCCCTCACCGCCGGCGTGGCCGACTCCTTCAACGCCCTCGACGTCGACGGCTGCACCTCGACCAACGACACCGTGCTGTTGCTGTCGTCCGGTCGCGCCGGGGAGGTCGACCAGGTCCAGCTCGAGCGGGCCGTCGCCGCCGCGTGCGCCGACCTGGCGGCGCAGATGGCCGGCGACGCCGAGGGGGCGACCAAGGTCGTGCGCCTCACGGTGACCGGCGCCCACTCCGACGACGAGGCCCAGGCGGGGGCCCGCTACGTGGCCCGCAGCCAGCTGGTCAAGTGCTCCTGGTACGGCCAGGACCCGTACTGGGGCCGCATCGCCAGCGACCTGGGCAGCTGCGGGATCGCCTTCGACCAGGCGCTGGTCTCGGTCTCCTACGGGGGCATCGAGGTGTGCCGGGGCGGTGTCGAGGTCGATCACGACCGCGAGGCCGTGGCGGCCCACATGGCGCAACGCCACCTCGAGATCGCGGTCGACCTCGGTCTCGGAGCCGGGCGCGGCACCATCCTCACCAACGACCTCACCCACGCCTACATCGACGAGAACATGGGGACCTCGTGAGCGCGGCGAAGGCCGGGGCCTCGGCCCCGGTCGCCCCCGACGCCGGCCACGTCGCCACCACCGAGGTGCTCATCGAGGCGTTGCCCTACATCCGGCGCTTCTGGGGTCACACCATCGTGGTCAAGTACGGCGGCAACGCCATGACCGACCCGATGCTGGCCGAGACCTTCGCCGCCGACGTCGTGTTGCTGCACGCCGTCGGCATCCGGGTGGTCGTGGTGCACGGTGGCGGACCCCAGATCGGCGACCTCATGGACCGGCTGGGCAAGGTGCCCGAGTTCCGCGATGGGCTGCGGGTCACCGACGCCGAGACCCTCGACATCGCCCGCATGGTGCTGGTCGGGAAGGTGAACCGCGACATCGTCGCCTCCATCAACGCCCATGGCCCGCTGGCCGTCGGGATGTCGGGCGAGGACGGCGGCCTCATCGAAGCCGGCCTGCGCAACCCCTCGCTCGGCTTCGTCGGCGACGTCAAGGCGGTGAACCCGGCCATCGTCGAGTCGCTCCTCGCCCAGAACCTCATCCCGGTGGTGTCCACCATCGGCGCCGACCTGGCCGGCCAGTCCTACAACATCAACGCCGACACCGTGGCCGGGGCCCTGGCCGGCGCGCTCGACGCCGAGAAGGCCATCTACCTCACCGACATCGCCGGGCTGCTGCGCGACGTCGACGACTCGTCCTCGCTGATCACCCGCACCGACGCCACCGAGATCGGCGAGCTCATCGACGCCGGGGTGCTGAGCGGCGGCATGATCCCCAAGATCGAAGCCTGCCTGGAAGCGCTCGCCGGTGGAGTGCGGGCCGCCCACCTGCTCGACGGTCGCGTGCCGCACGTGCTGTTGCTGGAGCTGTTCACCGATGCCGGCGTGGGCACCATGATCACCGCCGATCCGATCCCGCCGGCCCTCGAGGAGACCTCGTGAACGCCCATGCCACGGCCATGGGGGCGCCCCCCGGCCTCGACCACTGCCCGCTCATGCCCACCTACGGTGCCCCCACCGTGCAGTTCGTGCGGGGTGAGGGGTGCCGCCTGTGGGACCGCGACGGCACCCGGTACCTCGACTTCCTCGCCGGGCTGGCCGTGGTGGGGCTCGGTCACGCCCACCCGGAGGTCGCCGACGCCATCGCCGAGCAGGCCCGCACCCTGGTGCACGTGTCCAACCTCTTCGGCACCGTGCCCGGCGGGGAGGTCGCCATCACCCTCGACCGGCTCCTGGGCGGCGGGGGCCAGGTCTTCTTCTCGAACTCGGGGGCCGAGGCCAACGAGTGCGCCATCAAGCTGGCGCGCAAGTTCGGGGGCCACGGGCGCCACGAGGTGATCAGCGCCTACGGATCGTTCCACGGCCGCACCCTGGCGGCGCTGGCCGCCACCGGCCAACCCGCCAAGTGGGAAGCCTTCCAACCCCTGCCCGATGGGTTCCGTCACGTCCCCTGGAACGACCTCGACGCCCTCGAGGCGGCCATCGGTCCCTCCGTCGCCGCCGTGCTGTTGGAGCCGGTGCAGGGCGAGGGCGGGGTCAACCCGGCCACCGCCCACTACTTCGAGGGCGTGCGGCGGCTGTGCGACGAACGCGGCCTGCTGTTCATGGTCGACGAGGTGCAGACCGGCCTCGGGCGCACGGGGGAGTGGTTCGGCTTCCAGCACTTCGGGGTCGAGCCCGACGTCGTGACCCTGGCCAAGGCGCTGGGCAACGGCATGCCCATCGGCGCCTGTTGGGCCCGGCGCGACGTCGCCGCCGCCTTCGAGCCCGGCGACCACGCCACGACCTACGGCGGCCAACCCCTCGCGGCCGCGGCCGCCCTGGCCGTGCTCGGGGTCATGGAGCGCGACCACGCCCCCTCGCTGGCCGAGCACGCCGGCAGCCACCTGCGCCACGCCCTGCAGGCCCTGCCCCAGGTGGCCGAGGTCCGCGGCCTCGGCCTGTTGCTGGCCGCCGAACTGGTCCCCGGCATCGACGCCCGCAGGGTGGCCGCCGACGCCCTGGCGGCCGGCCTCGTGGTCAACGCGGTCACCCCGAGCGCCCTCCGCCTGGCCCCGCCGCTGGTGGTGACCCCCGACGAGATCGACGAGGGCGTGGCTGTGTTGGCCGACCTGCTCGCCGACGCAGCGCGCCGCACGGAGGCGGGACAACCGTGAGGCACCTGCTCGAGATCGACGACCTCACCCCCGACGAGCTGCACCACGTGCTCGCCATGGGCGCCGCGCCCGTGTCTCCCCGGGTCCTCGAGGGCCACGGGATGGCGCTGCTGTTCGAAAAGCCCTCGGCCCGCACCCGCAACTCCATGGAGATGGCCGTGGTGCAGCTGGGGGGGCACCCGCTCACCATCCGTCCCGACGAGGTCGGGCTCGACACCCGCGAGACGGTCGAGGACGTCACCCGCACGCTGTGCTGCTACCACGCCGCCATCGGCGCCCGCGTCTTCGAGCACGCCAAGCTCGAGCGCATGGTCGCCGTGTCGACCGTCCCGGTGGTCAACATGCTCTCCGACGCCGGCCACCCCCTCCAGGGCCTGGCCGACGTGCTCACGTTGGCCCAGGAGTTCGGCGGTGTCGAGGCCCTGGCCGGTCGGACCGTGGCCTACGTGGGCGACGGGAACAACGTGGCCCGTTCGCTCGCGCTCGCCGCCGGCATGGTGGGCATGGCGGTGCGGGTGGCCACCCCGCCGGGCTACGAGCTCCCCGCGGCCGAGGTCCATCGGATCCGAGCGGCGGGCGTCGACCTCACCACCACCCACGTGGCCACCGACGCCGTCGAGGGCGCCGACGCGGTCTACACCGATGTGTGGGCGTCCATGGGCCAGGAGGCCGAGGCGAGCGCCCGCCGCGAGGCCTTCGCCGGCTTCACCGTCGACGCCGCCCTCATGGTCGGTGTCGCCGACGACGCCGTCTTCTTGCACTGCCTGCCCGCTCATCGGGGCGAAGAGGTCTCCACCGAGGTCCTCGAAGGTCCCCGGAGCCGAGTGTGGCGCCAGGCCGAGAACCGCATGCACGCCGCTCGTGGCGCCCTCACCTGGTTGTTGGAGCATCGATGAGCGCCCGTCGGGATCCGGCCCGGGAGCCGGTGAAGCTGGGCAAGACCCAGCGCCAGCACCTGGTGGCCAAGCTCATCGAGGCCGAGCCCGTCGCCAACCAGGCCCAGCTGGTGGACCTGTTGGCGGCCGAAGGGGTCGTGGCCACCCAGGCCACCGTCTCCCGCGACCTCGAGGACATCGGCGCCATCAAGGTGCGCGTGCCCGGCGGCGAGTCCGCCTACGCCATCCCGGCGCTGCCCAAGGAGCAGCGTGCCCCCGAGGACCACCTGCGCCGGGTGTTCGGCGACTGGGTGGTCGAGGTCGAGCACTCCGCCAACCTCGTCGTGGTGCGCACCCCACCGGGTTCGGCCCACGTCGTCGCCTCGGCCCTCGACCGCGCCGGGGTGCCCGATGTGGTGGGTACCGTCGCCGGCGACGACACCATCTTGGTCATCGTCGACGCCGACGTCGGTGGCGCCGAGGTGGCCGGGCGCCTGTCCGACCTGGCCGGTCTCTAGAACCGGCCGCTGTTCCCCTGATCGAAGTTCCCCCCCGAACGGGCCCCCGGGCCGTGGCAGAAGGAAGTGCGTCAATGGCGAAGCGAGTGGTGCTGGCCTACAGCGGTGGTCTCGACACCTCGGTGGCCGTGCGTTGGATGATCGAGAACTACGGCGTCGAGGTGATCACCGTCGCCTGCAACCTGGGCCAGGAGGGGGACTGGGAGGGTCTGCAGGCCAAGGCGTTCGCCGCCGGGGCCGTGGAGGCCATCGTGGTGGACTGCCGCGAGGAGTTCGCTCGCGACTTCCTCGCCCCCGCCCTCAAGGCCAACGCCCTCTACGAGGGCCGCTACCCGCTGGTGTCGGCGCTGTCCCGTCCCGTCATCGTGCGCCACCTCGTGGCCGCCGCCCGCTACCACGGCGCCGAAGCGGTGGCCCACGGGTGCACGGGCAAGGGCAACGACCAGGTCCGCTTCGAGGTGGCCACCCGGGCCCTGGCGCCCGACCTCGAGATCATGGCGCCGGTGCGCAACTGGGGCATGACCCGGGAGATGAGCATCGAGTACGCCGAGGCCCACGACATCCCCGTGGCCGCCACCAAGGAGAAGCTGTACTCCATCGACGACAACCTCTGGGGCCGGGCCATCGAGTGCGGTGAGATGGAGGACCCGTGGGCGCGCCCGCCCGAGGGGGTGTGGAGCATGACCACGGTGAAGGCCAGCGAGGCCCGTGAGGTCGTCGTGGGCTTCGAGGAAGGCGTGCCGGTCAGCCTCGACGGCGAGGCCATGGCCCTGCACGACCTCATCGTGGAGCTCAACGACATCGTGGGGGCCTACGGCTGGGGGCGTCTCGACATGGTCGAGAACCGCCGGGTGGGCATCAAGAGCCGCGAGACGTACGAAGCCCCGGGTGCGTTGGCCCTCATCGAGGCCCACCGCGACCTCGAGTCGATCACGCTCGAGCGCGACGTCGCCCACGAGAAGCAGCGCCTCGAAGGGCGCTTCGCCGACCTCGTGTACGACGGGATGTGGTACTCCCCGCTGAAGGAGGCCCTCGACGCCTTCGTCGACAACACCCAGCGCTTCGTCACCGGTGAGGTGCGCCTGCGCCTCGAGCCCGGTCGCTGCTACGTCGTCGGTCGCCGCAGCCCCCACAGCCTCTACGACTACGGCCTGGCCACCTACGACGCCGAGGACAGCTTCGAGCACGCCGACTCCGAGGGCTTCGTGAAGCTCTGGGGACTGGGCATCCAGACCTGGGCGGCCAAGCAGTCGGCCGCCCTCCCCGGGACGCCGACCTCCGCCAGCGGCGCCACCACCTCCACGTCGACCTCCGCCCCGACGGCGGGGGAGTGAGCGCCGCCCGATGAGCACCCTGTGGCACGGCCGCTTCGAGGGAGGCCCGGCCGAGGAGCTGTTGGCGTTCACGGTGAGCCTGCCCTACGACCGCCGGCTGGCCGGCGACGACATCACCGGCTCGCGCGCGCACGTCCGGGGACTGGCCCGGGTCGGAATCCTCACCGAGGCCGAGCGTGACGACGTGCTCGAGGCGCTCGACCGAGTCGAGCGCGAGCTCGAATCCGGTGAGCTGGTCTTCGTGGCCTCCGACGAGGACATCCACACCGCGGTCGAGCGTCGTGTGACCGAGCTGGCCGGTCCGGCCGGCGGCAAGCTGCACACCGGGCGGAGCCGCAACGACCAGGTCGCCACCGACCTGCGGCTGTACGCCAAGCGGGAGCTCGCCGGCATCGCTGCACGCGTGCTGGCCCTCCAAGGAGTGCTGCTCGATCGTGCCCGGGAGGCGGGCGACGCCTACCTCCCCGGCTACACCCACCTCCAGCGGGCCCAGCCGGTGCTGCTGGCCCACCACCTCCTGGCCCACGGCTGGGCGCTCGCTCGCGACCTGGACCGGCTGGCCGACACCAGGCGTCGCCTCGACGTCTCACCGCTCGGCGCCGGGGCCCTGGCCGGTTCCTCGCTGCCCCTCGACCCCGAGGGGACCGCTGAGGACCTCGGTTTCGCCCGCGTGTTCGACAACTCCCTCGACGCGGTGAGCGATCGCGATTTCGTCGCCGAGGCCCTCTTCGACCTGGCCCTGCTCGGAGTGCACCTCTCGCGGCTGGCCGAAGAGCTCATCTTGTGGTCCACCGACGAGTTCGGGTTCCTCGGCCTCGACGACGCCTGGTCCACGGGCTCCTCGATGCTGCCCCAGAAGAAGAACCCCGACATCGCCGAGCTCACGAGGGGCAAGACCGGTCGTCTCATCGGCAATCTCACCGGCCTGCTGGCCACGCTGAAGGCGTTGCCGCTGGCCTACAACCGCGACCTCCAGGAGGACAAGGAGCCGCTCTTCGACAGCCTCGACACCGTGGCCCTGGCGCTGTCGGCCATGACCGGTCTGTTGGCCACCTCCACGCTGCGCACCGACGTCATGGCGGCCGCCGCCGACTCACCCACCAGCGCGGCCACCGACCTGGCCGAGCACCTCGTGGCCGGGGGCCTGCCGTTCCGCGAGGCCCACGCCGTCGTCGGCGCGCTGGTGCGGCGCTCGCTCGACGAGGGCATCGCCCTGCGCGACCTGGTGGCGGCGTCGCCCGAGCTGGGCCCCGAGGCCGTCGGCCTCCTCGACGAGGGCGTCGCCGTCTCGCGGCGCACCACCCGAGGCGGGGCCGGGCCCGCGCCGGTGGCCGCTCAGCTGGCTCGCTTCGCCGAACGGCTCACCGAGGACCGGGACCGCTGGGAGCAGTGAGCGTCCCCACCGGTGCGGTGTTGCCGCGCTCGTTCTACGACCGGGACCCACGCGTCGTGGGCCCGGAGCTGCTGGGCAAGGCGCTCGTCCACGGCGACCGTGCCGTGCGCATCGTCGAGGTCGAGGCCTACGTCGGGGCCGACGACCCCGCCAGCCACGCCTATCGGGGTCGGACGCCACGCACCCGGGTGATGTTCGGGCCCCCGGGGCACCTCTACGTGTACTTCAGCTACGGCATGCACTGGTGTGCCAACGCCGTGTGCGGGCCGGAGGGCGAGGCCGCCGCCGTGCTGCTGCGCGCCGGTGAGGCCCTGGCGGGCCTCGAGGCCATGCGCCACGATCGCTCCGCAGCCCGCCGCGACCGTGACCTGGCCAACGGGCCCGCGAAGCTGTGCCAGGCGCTGGGCATCGACGGGGACCACGACGGTGCCGACCTGGTCGACGGAACCGGCCCGACGATCCTCGACGACGGTGTGCCCCCGCCGCCATCGCCGGCCACGAGCGGTCGAGTCGGCATCTCGGTGGCGGTCGAGCACCCTTGGCGTTGGTTCGTGCCCGACGACCCACACGTCTCGCCGGGGCGTCCCGGCCCGGCGGTGGGCAGGCGGGGCCGATGACCTCGCCGGGCGCGAGCTCCGGCCCCCGCCGACCCCAGCTCCTGACCGCCGATCGACTTGCGTCCTCCGGAGAGCTGTCGTCGCTGGTCGCCGACCTGCACCGCCACGAACCGGCCGACGCCGGGCAGGCCCGCCTCCGCGATCAGATGCTCGAGTTCGCCTCGGCGAACCCGGATGCCCTGCATCGGTCCTGCGCCGCAGGCCACTTCACCGGCTCGGCCCTCGTGCTCGACCCCGACAGCGGTCGGGTGCTGGTGCTGTTCCACACCAAGCTGCGCAAGTGGCTCCAGCCCGGCGGCCACACCGACGGCGAAGCCAACCTCGCCGCCACGGCGCTGCGGGAAGCGACCGAGGAGACCGGCATCGACGGGCTGGTCGTCGTGGCTCCGCCCGCCGACCTCGACATCCACGAGGTCCGGCCGCCGAAGGAGGCGGCCCACCTGCACCTCGACGTGCGCTACCTGGTGCTGGCACCGTCGGGGGCTCGGGCGGTCGGCAACCACGAGTCCGAGGCGCTGCGCTGGGTCGCGCCGGTGGACCTCCCGGCCCTCGGCGCCGACGAGGGCCTGATCCGCCTGGCCGAACGGGCGGGGGCCCTGGCGGGCCGGCTCTGACCCACCTGCTCCGCGGGTCGGGGGCCCGCCCGCGCCGTCAGGCGATGTCGCCGGGGGTGGCGCAGGCCGGCATGTCGTTCACCGTGGCCAGGTAGTCGATGGGCTCGGTGATCTGGCGACGTTCCTTCTCGGTGACGAGGAGGCGGGCACCGGGATCGGTGGACAGCGCCTCGACGTAGCGCTCACGATCGCCGAGGAACGTGCGCCAGTCGCCCAACCACTCGTCGATCATGCGGGCGTCGTCGCTCGCATCGGGCGGGGGAGCGATGGCGTCGAGGCGATCCAGCATGACGGCCAGCTCGTCGTTGGCGGCGGCCACCACGTCGGCGCGGGCGCCCGAGTCGCGTGATTCGTAGGCCGGTGGCAAGGCGTCGATGGCGGCGAGGGTCTCCGCACAGATGGGCTGAGCCGCCTCGGGGAAGGCGGGTGAGTCGAACGTGCCCTGGCTGACGCGTTGCACGGGGCCCCACAGCGCGTAGGCCCACATGGCCGCCACGGAGATGGCCACCACCGTGGCGAGGACCCGGCTGAGGCGACGACCTACCGACAGCGGTGCCACGTCGTCCTCGGGGGTGTCGGGCGGTGGCCCGGCGGGCGACGTGCCCCTCGTGGTGTCGGCCATGGCTCAACTCTGCCTCCGGGTGCCGGCGGCCGCCAATCACGCCGGCCGTCGGGGAGATCGGGTTGGACGCAGCGCTGAGGAGGCGGGAGAGTCTGTGCCCGTGAGCGATGCTGCGATCCTCGACGACCTGCTGTCCCGTGGGCTGGTGCACGACACCACCGACACCGACGCCCTGGGGGCCCGTCTGGCCGAGGGGCCGATCCGGGTGTACGCCGGTTTCGATCCGACGGGCGACAGCCTGCACGTGGGCCATCTCGTCCCATTGCTGTTGTTGCGCCGCTTCCAGCTCTTCGGGCACCAGCCGGTGGCACTGGCGGGAGGAGCCACCGGCATGATCGGCGATCCGGGCGGGCGGTCCACGGAGCGCAACCTGCTCGCCGCCGACGAGCTCGACCGCAACGTGGCGGCCATCACCAGCCAGTTGACATCCTTCCTGGACTTCGAGGCCGACGGGAACCCGGCCCTCCTGGTCGACAACCGGGACTGGACGGCCCGGATCGGGGTGCTGGAGTTCCTGAGGGACGTGGGCAAGCACGTCACCGTCAACACCATGCTGGCCAAGGAGTCGGTGCGCGCCCGCGTGCAGAGCGAGCAGGGGATCTCCTTCACGGAGTTCAGCTACATGCTCCTGCAGGCCAACGACTATCGCCACCTCCACGAGACCCTGGGCGTCGAGCTCCAGGTGGGCGGGTCGGACCAGTGGGGGAACATCACCGCCGGCATCGACCTCGTACGGCGCACGGTCGGCGCCCACGTGCATGGGCTCACCGTCCCGTTGGTCACCCGCGCCGACGGGGCCAAGTTCGGCAAGTCCACCGGCGATGCCGTGTGGCTCGACCCCCACCGCACGTCCCCGTACGCCTTCTTCCAGTACTTCGTGAACAGCGACGACCGCGACGTCGAGCGGTTCCTGCTCCAGCTCACCCTGCTCCCGCTCGACGAGATCGCCACGGTGATGGCCGAGCACCGCGACGCCCCCGAGCGTCGCGTCGCCCAGCGGGCGCTGGCCGAGGCGGTGACGACCCTCGTGCACGGCGAGGCGGCGGCCCGAGAGGCAGGTGTCGCATCGACCGGGTTCACCCGGGCGGTGGGCGACCTCGCTGTGGCCGACTGGGAAGCGCTGTCGGGCACGGTGCCCACGGTGGCGCTCACCCCCGACGAGGCCGGTGGCGACCTCGTCGAGGTCCTGGTCACCCACGGGGTGCTGGCCTCCAAGGGCGAGGGGCGTCGCCTCATCGCCCAGGGCGGCCTCTACGTCAACGACGTCGCCGCCCCCGAAGGACGCCGGCTGACGTCTGCTGATTGGCACCACGATCGCTGGTGCATGGTGCGAAGGGGCAAGAAGCAGCGCCATCTGTTGGTGCGCTGACCAGGGAGAACGTCGCCTGGGGGGCGTCGAGTGACGAACGACACGCTGTCTCAGGTTGCCGGGGTGTGAACGGCGGACTACGTTCACATCTCGCCGCACCGACCGGTTCGCCGGGCGGGACGAGGACCAAGCAGGACGTTGCACCGGTTCCACCGGGTTGACAGCCTCCAAGCGTCTCGGTAGAGTGGCACTCCGCTCCAAACGGAACCAGCGCCCACGGGCGCCTCCATGGAGTCGGAGAGTTGGAACCGCCGCCAGATGGTGGCAGGCCAACAACGAGTGCGCCGAGTTCAGGCTGTGCCTTCTCGGCCGAGCGCTCCTTGAAAACGGAACAGAGGACGAAAAAGCCAGTGCGGGCGATCACCGCAGACGGCGTCCACCCGGCTCGTGCTTCGGCACAAGGGGTGGTCGTACGAGTCGTGATCGTTCACCAAGCAATTCCAAACCGGTGAAGGCCTTACCAGGCCGACACCAACTTCGGGAACCATGGAGGAGAGCCCCTCCATCCCGGACTTTTCATTGCGATCGAGATCGCCGCCCACGGGTGGTGGTCGAGATTTTGACGGAGAGTTTGATCCTGGCTCAGGACGAACGCTGGCGGCGTGCCTAACACATGCAAGTCGAGCGGGGTCCAACCAGTGGCAACACTGGGGACGACCTAGCGGCGAACGGGTGAGTAACACGTGAGAAACCTGCCCCGAAATCTGGGATAACCCGAGGAAACTCGAGCTAATACCGGATGCCCTTCTTTGGTCGCATGGCCGTTGAAGGAAAGATTTATCGTTTCGGGAGGGTCTCGCGGCCTATCAGCTAGTTGGTGGGGTAACGGCCCACCAAGGCATCGACGGGTAGCTGGTCTGAGAGGACGATCAGCCACACTGGGACTGAGACACGGCCCAGACTCCTACGGGAGGCAGCAGTGGGGAATCTTGCGCAATGGGCGAAAGCCTGACGCAGCAACGCCGCGTGCGGGATGACGGCCTTCGGGTTGTAAACCGCTTTCAGCAGGGACGAAATTGACGGTACCTGCAGAAGAAGCCCCGGCCAACTACGTGCCAGCAGCCGCGGTAACACGTAGGGGGCGAGCGTTGTCCGGATTTATTGGGCGTAAAGAGCTCGTAGGCGGCTCGGTAAGTCAGGTGTGAAACCTCCAGGCTCAACCTGGAGACGCCACCTGATACTGCTGTGGCTAGAGTCCGGTAGGGGAGCGTGGAACTCCTGGTGTAGCGGTGAAATGCGCAGATATCAGGAAGAACACCAGCGGCGAAGGCGGCGCTCTGGGCCGGAACTGACGCTGAGGAGCGAAAGCGTGGGTAGCAAACAGGATTAGATACCCTGGTAGTCCACGCCGTAAACGTTGGGCACTAGGTGTGGGTCTCAACCAACGAGATCCGTGCCGCAGCTAACGCATTAAGTGCCCCGCCTGGGGAGTACGGCCGCAAGGCTAAAACTCAAAGGAATTGACGGGGGCCCGCACAAGCGGCGGAGCATGTTGCTTAATTCGAGGCAACGCGAAGAACCTTACCTGGGTTTGACATTCTGGGAAAAGCCACAGAGATGTGGTGTCCGTAAGGGTCCAGAACAGGTGGTGCATGGCTGTCGTCAGCTCGTGTCGTGAGATGTTGGGTTAAGTCCCGCAACGAGCGCAACCCTTGTCCTATGTTGCCAGCACGTAATGGTGGGGACTCGTAGGAGACTGCCGGGGTCAACTCGGAGGAAGGTGGGGACGACGTCAAGTCATCATGCCCCTTATGTCCAGGGCTGCAAACATGCTACAATGGCTGGTACAAAGGGCTGCTAGACCGCGAGGTTGAGCGAATCCCAAAAAGCCAGTCTCAGTTCGGATTGGAGTCTGCAACTCGACTCCATGAAGTCGGAGTCGCTAGTAATCCCGGATCAGCAACGCCGGGGTGAATACGTTCCCGGGCCTTGTACACACCGCCCGTCACACCACGAAAGTCGGTAACACCCGAAGCCAGTGGCCCAACCCTTTGGGAGGGAGCTGTCGAAGGTGGGATTGGCGATTGGGGTGAAGTCGTAACAAGGTAGCCGTACCGGAAGGTGCGGCTGGATCACCTCCTTTCTAAGGAGTCCAGCTCGAAAGAGCACCTCTCCCGATCGTTCGGTCACCACGACCGGACCGTGGAGAAGGATTCCCAGTTGGTGCACTGGCTACTCGGCAGCGAAACGCCGGCGTCGGATGGAGCTCTCGGGCTCTCCTGCGTCGACTGATTGGTGTCGTCGTTCTCTGTTCCGTTTTGAGGGTGTGCTCTCCAGCACGCACCTCGGACGCGGTGACCAACGCCTGCGCAGGCTCGAGCCCAGCTCGCCTGTGCAGCAGCGCGTCACCCACAACGTCGTCGGGACTCCTGTCCCGGTGCCGCAGCGCCCTTTGAGAATTGCATAGCGAGCACGAGCATCTTTGTTCTTCCAAGCTACAAAGAGCCAACGGTGGATGCCTTGGCGTCTACTACCGATGAAGGACGTGTCCGGCTGCGATAAGCCACGGGGAGCTGCCTAGAGAGCTTTGATCCGTGGATGTCCGAATGGGGAAACCCAGCACCCGTCATGGGGTGTTACTCCTGTCTGAACACATAGGGCAGGTAGAGGGAACCGGGTGAATTGAAACATCTAAGTAACCCGAGGAACAGAAAGCAACATGCGACTCCCTGAGTAGCGGCGAGCGAAACGGGATCAGCCTAAACCGTGCCGGTGTCATAGCCTGATGGCGTTGCCGGTACGGGGTCGTGGGACCTGAGAGGAGAGGCATCAGACTCTCCACAGAGTTACAAAGTGCCGGTGTAGTGGAAGCGTCCTGGAACGTCGCACCACAGTGGGTAAGAGTCCCGTACACGAAACACCGTCACCTCTGCTCGGTTATCCCAAGTAGCGCCGGGACCGTGAAAACTGGCGTGAATCTGCGAGGACCACCTCGTAAGGCTAAGTATGCGTAGACGACCGATAGTGCACGAGTACCGTGAGGGAAAGGTGAAAAGTACCCCGGGAGGGGAGTGAAATAGTACCTGAAACCGTTGGTTTACAATCAGTCAAAGTGTCGCCACCGCTTGCGGTGGTCACGATGGCGTGCCTTTTGAAGAATGAGCCAACGAGTTACGGTGTGTGGCGAGGTTAACCCGTGAGGGGGAGCCGGAGCGAAAGCGAGTCTGAACAGGGCGTTCAGTCGCATGCTGTAGACCCGAAGCCGAGTGATCTATCCATGGGCAGGTTGAAGCGGGGGTAAGACCCCGTGGAGGACCGAACCCACCTAGGTTGAAAACTGGGGGGATGACCTGTGGATAGGGGTGAAAGGCCAAGCAAACTCGGTGATAGCTGGTTCTCCGCGAAATGCATTTAGGTGCAGCGTCAGATGTTCAGCAATGGAGGTAGAGCACTGGATGGGCTAGGGGTCCTACAAGATTACCGAACCCAACCAAACTCCGAATGCCATTGCTCCAGAGTCTGGCAGTGAGACTACGAGGGATGAGCTTCGTGGTCGAGAGGGAAACAGCCCAGATCGCCGGCTAAGGCCCCTAATTCTGGACTAAGTGGTAAACGATGTGAGACTGCCCAGACAGCCAGGAGGTTGGCTTAGAAGCAGCCACCCTTGAAAGAGTGCGTAACAGCTCACTGGTCGAGTGGTCTTGCGCGGACAATGTAACGGGGCTCAAGTCCAGAGCCGAAGCCGCGAATGCGTCGTAAGACGCGTGGTAGCGGAGCGTCGATCTCGGAGTGAAGCGGCGGGGTGACCCGTCGTGGACCGTGGTCGAGTGAGAATGTTGGCATGAGTAGCGAGAGAGGGGTGAGAAACCCCTCCGCCGAAAGCCCAAGGGTTCCTGGGGAAGGCTAATCCGCCCAGGGTAAGTCGGGAGCTAAGGCGAGGCCGAAAGGCGTAGTCGATGCACAACCGGTTGATATTCCGGTACCGCTGTAGTCGCGCCCATACCAAGTCATTGTCGCTAAGGGGCTGTCCCACCTTCGGGTGACGACGAACCGACCCACGATGAGGCGGTAAGCAATGAGGGGACGCAGGAGGGTAGATGAACCCAGGCGATGGTTGACCTGGGGTAAGCGTGTAGGGAGAGGACTAGGTAAATCCGGGCCTCACACATCCTGAGACGCGACGCCGAGCCGATACAGGCGAAGTCATCAATCCCATGCTGCCGAGAAAAGCCTCTAGCGAGCTACTACGGCGCCCGTACCCCAAACCGACACAGGTGGGCAGGTAGAGAATACCAAGGCGATCGGGAGAACTGTGGTTAAGGAACTCGGCAAAATGCCTCCGTAACTTCGGGAGAAGGAGGACCCCATTAGGGTGATGGACTTCGCGTCCTGAGCTCGAAGGGGTGGCACAGACCAGGGGAAAGCGACTGTTTACTAAAAACACAGCAGCGTGCGAAGTCGTAAGACGATGTATACGCTGTGACGCCTGCCCGGTGCTGGAAGGTTACGGGGAAGGGTCAGCCTTCGGGCGAAGCTCTGAACCTAAGCCCCAGTAAACGGCGGCCGTAACTATAACGGTCCTAAGGTAGCGAAATTCCTTGTCGGGTAAGTTCCGACCTGCACGAATGGCGTAACGACTTTCCTACTGTCTCAACCACAGACCCGGCGAAATTGAAGTACGAGTAAAGATGCTCGTTAGCTGCAGAAGGACGGAAAGACCCCGTGGACCTTTACTACAACTTGATGTTGGGCTTTGGTATGTGTTGTGTAGGATAGGTGGGAGGCTAGGAAGCATTGGCGCTAGCCAGTGTGGAGCCAACCTTGAAATACCACCCTGCACATGCTGGGGCTCTAACCCACGCCCGTTATCCGGGTGGGGGACAGCGTCAGGCGGGTAGTTTGACTGGGGCGGTCGCCTCCTAAAGAGTAACGGAGGCGCCCAAAGGTTCCCTCAGCCTGGTTGGCAATCAGGCGTCGAGTGCAATGGCACAAGGGAGCTTGACTGCGAGACCTACAAGTCGAGCAGGTGCGAAAGCAGGGCATAGTGATCCGGCGGTTGCGTGTGGAAGCGCCGTCGCTCAACGGATAAAAGGTACCCCGGGGATAACAGGCTCATCTTCCCCAAGAGTCCATATCGACGGGAAGGTTTGGCACCTCGATGTCGGCTCATCGCATCCTGGGGCTGAAGCAGGTCCCAAGGGTTGGGCTGTTCGCCCATTAAAGCGGTACGCGAGCTGGGTTTAGAACGTCGTGAGACAGTTCGGTCCCTATCCTCTGCAGCCGTAGGAAATCTGAGGAAGGCTATCCCTAGTACGAGAGGACCGGGATGGACGTAGCTCTCGTGTGCCAGTTGTCCTGCCAAGGGCACGGCTGGTTGGCGACCTACGGAAGAGATAAGCGCTGAAAGCATCTAAGTGCGAAGCTCGTTCCAAGATGAGATTTCCCACAGGGTCAACCTGGTAAGGCCCGTGGTAGACCACCACGTTGATAGGCCGGAGGTGTAATCGTGGTAACACGTTCAGCCGACCGGTACTAATCGGCCGAGGGCTTGGATCGACAATGATGTTCGTGCTCGCTATGGAGTTCTCGAGAGGGCTCGGCTGCCACCAGTGGGTGGCGCCGCTCGCTTGACAAAGGTTTTCGGTGGCCACAGCGGTGGGGTCACACCCGTTCCCATTCCGAACACGGAAGTTAAGCCCACCAGCGCCGATGGTACTTGGGAGGATTCTCCCTGGGAGAGTAGGACGCCGCCGGATTTCGCACTCGAAAGGGCCCCGAGAGGGGCCCTTTCGTCGTTTTCGTCCGCAGTTCGGCGCCCCCGAGGGGGCTGCCGGCACCTCGCCGCTAGGTTGGTCCCATGGCTCGTCCTGCTTCTTCTGGTTCCTCGCGCCCCGATCGGGGTCGTCCGGCTCGTTCGAGCGGCGGCCCCGGTGCCAAGCGCGGTGCCTCCAAGGGCGACGGCGCCAAGAGCGGAGGCAGCCGCGGGTCCGGCCCCAAGGGCGCGGGAGGCAAGAGCGGCGGGCCGAAGAGCTCCGGCACGAGGCGGTCTGGCCCTGGCGCGGGTGGCGGAACGGCCAGCCGTGGCGCCCGCACCGGTTCCGCCGGCCGGGGCGCCGGTCCGACCGGCGGGGGACGCCGCAGTGGCGGTGCCGAGGGGCGCAGCGAGAGCGGGGGTCGCAGCGGTCCCCGCTCGGAGTCGTCTCGTTCGGCGTCCCGCGATGATCGTGGTCGTAGTCCGGATCGTGGTAACTCGAGCGAGCGTACGCGTCGGCCGGGCTCGGAACGGGATGACAGGCGGGGCGGCGCGCCGATCCCACGGAGCCGGGCCCGCAGCGACGAACGCTCTGGTGGGGGGCGTGCGGGCACCGACCGTCGCCCATCGGTGGGAGGGCCGAGGCCGGAGCGGCGAGCAGGGGGCCCCCGAGGTCGGGGACCCGGTTCCGCTCGGCCCGACGATCGAGACGAGTACATCGAGGCCCCCAAGGCATGGGGGAGCGTGGCCCGCCGTGGGCTGGGGGCGGCCACCGGCAAGCGGGTGTCGAACGCCAGTCGCGCATGGCGCGATGCAGTCGAGGGAGCCGACCGGTCGGGTGGCGCAGCGGAGCGCTCGGCCGCGCCGGAGGCCGGTGCGGCCGACGCACCCGTCGACGAGGAACGCCGGCGCGACGACGAGGCCCGAGCCGAACGTGAGGCTCGGGCCGGCGAGGAGTGGGTGCTCGTCGAAGAGGTCCGCGACGAGGCCCAGGGGGCGGTGTCGCGTGGGGGCCAGCGCACCCGGCGCAACCGGACGACGCCCACACCGGTCGGCGATCTGGCCGAGGAGGTCCGCCTCGAGTTGTCGCGGGCCGTGGGCACGGCTCGCAGTGAGCGGGTCGAGCGTCGCCTCCGGGAGGCCAGCGAGGACTTCGAGCACGAGCGGTTCGGCGACGCGGCCCGGATCCTCAAGAAGCTCTCGGACGAAGCCCCCACCGTCGCAGCCGTCCGTGAGCTCTACGGGCTGACGCTGTACCGCCAGAGCAAGTGGAAGGCGGCGGCCAAGGAGCTCGAGGCGTTCCGCCTCCTCGCCGACAGCGTCGAGCAGCACCCGGTGTTGGCGGACTGCTACCGGGCCCTCGGCCAGTGGGCGATGGTCGACGAGCTCTGGCAGGAGCTGGGCGCGGTGTCTCCGGGCGCCGAGATCGTGACCGAGGGGCGCATCGTGGCAGCCGGCGCGCTGGCCGACCAGGGCCAGGTGGTCGGGGCCATCGACCTGCTGGCCTCGGGCTGGAAGTTCCCGAAGAACCCCAAGGACCACCACCTCCGCCGGGCGTACGCGCTCGCCGACTTGTACGAGCGGGCGGGAGAGGTCCCGCGGGCCCGGGATCTGTTCGGTCGCATCGCCGGCGTCGACCCCGACTTCGCCGACGTCGAGCGGCGGCTGCGGGCCCTTCGCTGAGACCGCCCCACCCCGCTTTCGGGGTGGACGGCCCGACGTCTGCGGTCGGCGGTCGGGGGTTTCGACCGCGGAGTCGGCCGCCGAGCCGCACCGCAGCCCCGACCGCTGTCGCACCCCCTGCCTAGGGTGGCGGTCACCTTCCCCCGAACCGGCCAGCGGCCGGCCCTCCGGCCGCGTCCAACGGGGAGGTCCCCCATGTCAGAGTCCTCGCGACCTGCTCCCACCGATGCCGACCCGGCATCGTCCGTCGGCGCCACGAACGTGGTGGTCCTGCACGGTGTGCTCAGCCGCGATCCCGACGTCCGCACGTTGCCCTCGGGCGACGACCTCGTGGCCTACGAGGTCACCGTGGCCCGCCCCGACGGACCGGCCGAGAGCGCGCCCGTGGTGTGGATCGACCCACCCCGCCGCCGAGCGGTGCTCACCGCCGGCGATGCCGTGGTCGTCGTGGGTCGGGTGCGCCGGAGGTTCTACCGGGCGGGCGGCGTCACCCAGAGCCGCACGGAGGTGTTCGCCACCAAGGTGGTGCGGTCGCCGTCGCCGTCTCGGGGCCAGGAGCTGGTGCGGCGGGCGCTGGCCGCTTTCGAGGAGCTCCCGGGGCCGGCGGTGGGCTGAGCACGCCGAGCCCCCGGGCGGCCTGCACCGCACCTCCATCGGCTCGCGCTAGCGTCGCCTCGAGGACCGAACAAGGGGGTTCGTATGTCCACCACGGCCGATCAGGCCCCGGCGACCGAGCACATCGATCGGGTCATCATCCGCTTCGCGGGCGACTCGGGCGACGGGATGCAGCTCACCGGCGACCGATTCACCAGTGCGAGTGCCCTGTTGGGCAACGACCTGGTCACCCTGCCGGAGTACCCCGCCGAGATCCGGGCCCCAGCCGGCACCGTCGCCGGCGTGTCCGCGTTCCAGGTGCACATCTCCGACCACGACATCACCACCCACGGTGACACGCCCGACGTCCTCGTCGCCATGAACCCGGCGGCGCTGCTGTCCGAGGTCGGCAAACTCGAGCCCGGGGCCAGCCTCATCGTCAACATCGACGCCTTCGACGAGCGGAACCTCACCAAGGCCGGCTACGACCACAACCCCCTCGAGGGCGACGACCTGTTGGCCTTCACCGTGTTCGAGGTCCCCATGACCTCGCTCACCCGGCAGGCCTGCGAGCCGCTCGGGGTCAAGCCGCGCGACGCGGAGCGATCGAAGAACTTCTTCGCCCTGGGCCTCATCTCGTGGATGTACACCCGGCCCGAGCAGCCCACGCTCGACTGGATCGCCACCAAGTTCGCGTCCAAGCCCCAGGTGCGCGACGCCAACGTGGCGGCGTTCAACGCCGGCCACGCCTTCGGCGAGACCGCCGAGCTGTTCGGCCACCGCTACGCCGTCGATCCGGCACCACAGGCCCCGGGCGAGTACACGTCGGTCAACGGCAACACCGCCACCGCGTGGGGCCTCATCGCCGCCTCACAGCTGGTGAAGCTGCCGCTGTTCCTCGGGTCGTACCCGATCACTCCGGCCTCGGACATCCTCCACGAGCTGTCCAAGCACAAGAACTTCGGGGTGCGCACCTTGCAGGCCGAGGACGAGATCGCCGGCATCGGGGCCGCGCTGGGCGCCGCCTACGGCGGGCACCTCGGCATCACCACCACCAGCGGTCCCGGGGTCGCCCTCAAGAGCGAGACCCTCGGCTTGGCCATCAGCCTCGAGCTCCCCCTTGTGATCATCGACGTCCAGCGCGGGGGACCCTCCACCGGGCTTCCCACCAAGACCGAGCAAGCCGACCTGTTGCTGGCCATGTTCGGCCGCCACGGTGAATCGCCGCTGCCGATCGTCGCCGCGTTCAGCCCGGCGCAGTGCTTCCACGCCGCCATCGAGGCCGTGCGCCTGGCCGTCACGTATCGCACCCCCGTCTTCCTGCTCACCGACGGCTACCTGGCCAACGGCTCCGAGCCGTGGCTGATCCCCGACGTCGACGACCTCCCCGACATCCCGGTCGCCTTCCTCACCGAGCCCAACGCCACCGCGGCCGACGGGTCCCCGATGCTGCTGCCCTACCAGCGCGACCCCGAGACCCTGGCCCGGCCGTGGATCATCCCGGGCACCCCGGGCCTCGAACACCGCATCGGCGGCATCGAGAAGGCCGAGGGCACGGGCAACATCTCCTACGACCCGGAGAACCACGAGCACATGACCCGGGTGCGGGCGGCCAAGGTCGCCGGCATCGCCGACGACATCCCGGCCGCCGAGGTCACCGGCGACGTCGACGATGCCGAGCTCCTGGTCGTGGGGTGGGGGTCCACCTGGGGGGCCATCAACGGCGGCGTCGACCGCTGTCGGGCGCGTGGTCGCAAGGTGGCCCACGTCCACATCACCCATCTCAACCCGTTCCCGGCGAACCTCGGCGAGATCGTGCGGCGCTACCCCAAGGTCGCCGTGCCGGAGATGAACCTCGGCCAGCTCACGTTGCTACTGCGCGCCGAGTACCTCGTCGACGCTCGTCCCATCAGCAAGGTCAAGGGGCTTCCGTTCACCGCTGGTGAGCTCGAAGCCGCGTTCCTGGAGGTCCTCGATGACTGACACCGCCGTTCCCGAGACCACCCGCAAGGACTGGTCGAGCGACCAGGAGCCCCGCTGGTGCCCCGGCTGCGGGGACTACACGATCCTCGCCGCCGTGCAATCGCTGATGCCCAACCTCGGTGTCCGACGCGAAGAGACCGTGTTCGTCTCCGGCATCGGGTGCGCGGCGCGGTTCCCGTACTACATGGACACCTACGGGGTGCACACCATCCACGGGCGCGCCCCCGCCATCGCCACCGGGCTGGCCGTCGCCCGCCCGGACCTCGACGTCTGGGTGGTGGGCGGCGACGGCGACATGCTCTCGATCGGTGGCAACCACCTGCTGCACGCCCTGCGCCGCAACGTGGACCTCACGATCCTGATGTTCAACAACCAGATCTACGGTCTGACCAAGGGCCAGTACTCGCCCACCAGCGAGGTCGGCAAGGTCACCAAGTCCACGCCGTTCGGGTCGCTCGACCACCCCTTCAACCCGATCAGCCTGGCCATCGGCGCCGAAGCCACCTTCGTGGCCCGGACCCACGACATGGACCGCAACCACATGCAAGACGTCCTCACCCGGGCCCACGCTCACGAGGGGGCGGCCTTCGTGGAGATCTACCAGAACTGCAACGTGTTCAACGACGGGGCCTTCGCCCAGATCACCGCCAAGACCAATCGGTCGTCGATGCTCATCCCGCTCGAACACGGAGAGCCGATCCGGTTCGGCGAGGAGAACGAGCGTGGGGTGGTCATGGGCCCCGACAGCGCTCTGCGCATCGTCGACGTCTCCGACGTCGGCGAGGACGCCCTGCTGGTCCACGACGAGACCGATGCCGGCCTGGCCTTCCAGCTGTCCCGCCTGTCCCACGGCCCCACCGAGCCCACGGCCATCGGTGTGTTCCGGTCCATCGAGCGAGACGACTACGGCTCGGGCGTCTCCCGTCAGGTGGCGGCCGCCGGCGAGCAGAAGGGTCCCGGCGATCTGCGGGCCCTGCTGCACTCCGGAGCCACCTGGACCGTCGACTGACTCGGCGCCGAACGGGCCCGTCCTCGTCCTCGCTCCGCCCCGGCGTCACGCCGGGGCGGAGTCGCGTGCGGCCCCGACACGTGCCGGCGGCGGGCGGGCTAGTGCAGGTCGCGGAAGACGATGCCCGTGCGGGGCTTGGGATAGAAGAACGTGGTCTTGGGAGGCATGCGCTCGCCGCCGTGGGCGATGTCGACGATCTGGGCGACCGTCGCCGGGCGCAGCAGCACGCCCGCCTGGGCTTCGCCTCGGGCGATGCAGCCCCGGATGTTGTCGACGCCGTGCTGGTAGACGACGGTGGGGGAGGGCAGGGCGGCCAGCGCCACGTCGAGACGGCTGGAGTCGAGGTCGCGTGCGGAGGCCATGGCCTCGGGCCGGGGTCGGGCCAACCAGTCGCCATCGGGGGTGATCAGGGCCAGACCGCCCTCGGCCTGGAGGCGAGCGACGGTGCCGGCACCGGTGAGGTCGATGGGGCTGAGCTCGAAGAAGGGGGCCAGGGCCCCCGGGAGGTCGAAGCCGTCGGGGAGCCCGGAGAGGAGCCGGTGGATGGGTCCGACGGCAAGCTCGTCGTCGACCAGCTCCACCATGAAGCACATGACCGCCTCGGCCGCGCCGACACCCGGTCCGCCGTCGTCGGCCGCGACGCGCCGCTCGCCGAGGTAGGCCAGCGAGGTCTCGTAGCGGTGGTGGCCGTCGGCGATCACGACCGGGTGGGCGGTGACGGCCGTGCTGATGGCGGTCAGGCGATCCGGGTCGGTGATCGTCCAGACCGAGTGGGTGACCCCGGTGTCGTCGGTGAAGTGGATCGACGGCGCCTCGTCGCAATGGAGCAGGTCGGTGAGGCCCGGTGCCGGGGACAGACCCCAGACCGCGGACAGGTTGGCGGTGGTGGTCCGCAGCAGGTCGAGGCGGTCGGTCTTGGCCTTGGGTGTCGTGAACTCGTGCGGCAGGATGCCGTCGTCGCCGGGCGGCGAGAGGGCGAGGGCCCCGACGACACCGGTGGTGTGGCGGGCGTGGCCGTCGTCGTCGACGAGTTCCATGCGGTACACGGTGAACGAGGGCCCGGCGTCGGTGACCAGGGTGCCGTCGGTCTGCCAGGCGGCCCACAGTGCGGCCGCCTGGGCATAGGGGTCGGCGCCCGAGTCGTCGGGGACGGGCAGGTCGATGCGCACGACGTTGCGAGGGTCGGCGGCCACTAGCTGCTCGCGATCGCTCGGGGAGATGACGTCGTACGGGGGGGCCGTCACCGCGGCCGGATCGGCGCGGGCGACGTCGTAGCGGATGCCGGGAAAGGGCTCGAAGCGGGGCACCGCCTAGTCCTACCAGACCGGCCACCCCGCCGGGTCCGGCGGTCGAGCCCGCTCGGTACGGTCGGGCCGTGGGCGGCGCTCGGCCGGGGGATGGACGGGCGACGGCTCCGCGGCGGCGATACTCACGCCATGGCCTGGGTCTTCGATCTCGACGGCGTCATCTGGCTCGGCGCCGAGCCCATCCCCGGTGCGGCCGAGGCCGTGACGGAGGTGGTGCGCTCCGGTGCAGGGGTGGCCTTCGTCACCAACAACTCCTTCGGACGTCGGGTCGACGTCGAGGACAAGCTGGCCCGGCAGGGCATCGAGGCCCACGGCTCGGTGGTGACGTCGGCGATGGCCGTGGCGTCGCTCGTGGCCCCGGCCGAGCGGGTCCTGGCCTGCGGAGGCCCGGGCCTGCGTGAGGAGCTCGCGGGGCGCGGCGCCGACGTCGTCGACGCGGCGACGCTGGTGGCCTCGGTCGCCCGGCCCGGCCCGAAGGGGGTCATCGAGGCGGTGACGGCGACCGGACCGTTCGACGCGGTCGTGGTGGGCTACCACCGAGACTTCGACTACCACCGGATGACGGCGGCGGCCTGGGCGGTGCGCGGCGGTGCCCGGCTCCTGGCCAGCAACGACGACGCCACCTATCCCACGCCGGATGGGCCGATCCCCGGGGGCGGATCGATCCTCGCCGGCATCGCCACCGCGGCCGGGGTGGCGCCCGTGGTGGCGGGCAAGCCCCACGATCCCATCGCCGACCTGGTGCGCCATCGCCTCGGTCCGGACGGGATCGTGGTGGGGGACCGACCCGACACCGACGGGTGGTTCGCCCGCACGCTCGGCTACCGCTTCGGGCTGGTCCTCTCGGGGGTGACGACCGCGGCCGACCTCCCGGTACGACCCACCCCTGATCACGTGGCGGCCGACCTGGCGGCGTTGGTCAGGGACATCTCCGACGCCGAGCGGTAGCCTCCTGGCGGGCTCTCGAGGTGGGCGTCCGCCCGTCTTCGACGAGGTGTCCCGAGCCAGCCACGAGGAGTGATCATGGCCAAGCAGGACCCGATCTCCAGGGCGATCGATGTCGGCAGGGACGTCACCGAGAAGGGCCAGAAGCGGGTGGAGGGTCTGCTCCGCGACGTGTCGCAGGCGACCGACCGCCAGTCCAAGCAGGTCACCAAGGCGGTCGACGATCTCGTCCGCGACGTGACCAAGACGACCGACCGCCAGACCAAGCAGCTGGCCAAGCTGGTCGACGACCAGTCGAAGACGCTGGCCAAGGCGGTCGACGAGGTGCGCGACCGCAGCCGCGAGAACACCGAGCGGGTGGGCGAGGTGGTCGAGACCCAGGTGCGCAACCAGCTCAACGCCATGGGACTGGCGACGCGGGCCGACGTCGATCGCCTGGAGAAGAAGGTCGACGCCCTGGCGGCCGAGGTCCGCAAGCTGGCCAAGGCCTCGGCCAAGGCGTCCACCGCCAAGACGTCGAAGAAGGCGGCCAAGAAGGCCGCCAAGAAGGCCGCCAAGAAGGCGTCGAAGAAGCCGACCGGCAAGCCCACGAAGAAGGGCGCGGCGTCCGGCGGTGACGGTGACGTCGCGGTGACCGAGCCGGCGGCGCTGGCCGCGTCCGAACGCCGGAGTGGGTCGTCCAGCTGACCTCCTCGAGGTGGTCGTGAGCACCCGGCGGCGCCTCGATGCCGAGATGGTCCGGCGAGGCCTGGCGGCCAGTCGCGAGCGGGCCCGAGCCGAGATCGAAGCCGGTCGCGTGACGGTCGGCGGTGCTCCGGCGGTCAAGGCGGCGCGCCTGGTCGGTGCCGGCGAAGCGGTCGTGGTGCACGGCCCCGGCCCACGCTACGTCAGCCGGGCGGGGGAGAAGCTGGCGGGCGCGGTCGACCGCTTCGACCTCGCCGACGTCGTGTCCGGGGCGCGGGTGCTCGACGCGGGCGCCTCCACCGGGGGGTTCACGGACTGCGTCCTCCAGCACGGGGCCAAGGAGGTCGTGGCCGTCGACGTCGGCCACAACCAGTTGCACGAGCGGCTCCGGGCCGACCCCCGGGTGCACAACCTCGAGCGCACCAACCTGCGCATCCTCGACCCGGCGGTCGTGGGCGAGCCCGTCGACGTGGCGGTCGGCGACCTGTCCTTCATCTCCTTGCGACTGGTGCTCGACCCCATCTTCGCCGTGGTGCGACCGGGTGGTGCGTACGTGCTGTTGGTCAAGCCGCAGTTCGAGGCCGGGCGAGCCGAGGCGAACCGTGGGCGAGGGGTCATCTCGGACCCGCTCGTGTGGCGACGGGTGCTCGACGAGGTCGCCGGCGCCCTCATCGATCGTGGCGCGACCATCATGGGGGCGATGGCCTCTCCGCTCACCGGTGCCGACGGCAACGTCGAGTTCGTGGTCGCCGGCCGCGCCCCCGGCGCCGGTGCCGACGCGTCGCTGGCCGGTCGGGCGCCGGTGGCGGGCACCGCGCTGGGCGAGGTCCTCGACGCCGCCGTCGGCGAGGCCGTGGCCGCGCCCGCCGAAGGGAGCGGCTGAACCGTGGCCGTCGTCGCCGTCGTCGTGCACCACGATCGCCCCCGGGCGGCAGAGGTCGCGGCGACCACCATCGACTGGCTCCGGGGTCTCGGTCACGACGTGCGGGTGCCGACCGAGGACGCCGACCGCATCGGCCGCCCCGAGCTGGCGGTCGACGACCGCGACCTCGCCGCGGGTGCCGACGTGGCCCTGAGCCTCGGGGGGGACGGGACGATGCTGCGCACGGTCTCGCTCGTGGCCCGCTCCGACGTCCCCGTCGTGGGGGTGAACTTCGGGCACCTCGGCTACCTCACCGACGTCGAGCCCGACGGCGTGCAGGCGGCACTCGAGCGGGTGCTCGCCGGCGACTTCCGGGTGGAGCACCGCATGCTGTTGGCGGCGACGGTGCGCCAGGCCGGCGAGCCGGTTCGCGAAGTCGTCGCCCTCAACGAGGTCGTGCTCGAGAAGACGACGAGCGGCCACACCGTGCGCATCGACGTCGAGCTCGACCGCGCCCGCTTCACCCCCTACGCCGCCGACGCGCTGATCGTGGCCACCCCCACCGGTTCCACCGCCTATGCCTTCTCGGCCCGCGGGCCCATCGTCGATCCCACCCACCGGGCGCTGCTGTTGACCCCGGTGTCGCCCCACATGCTCTTCGACCGCACGCTGGTGCTCGACGACGACGCCGTCGTCGGCCTCACCGTCGGCGAACCGCGATCCGCCGCCCTCGTCGTCGACGGGCACAGCCTCTGCGAGTTGGCTCCGGGGGACACCGTCACCTGCCGGGCGGCGGGGCACACCGCCCGCCTGGTGGTGTTCGGGCCGCGTGACTTCCACGCCATCCTCAAGGCCAAGTTCGGCCTGGCGGACCGCTGATGCTGCTGGAGCTGCGGGTCAGCGATCTGGGCGTCATCGACGAGCTCTCGCTCGTCCTCGGGTCGGGCATGACGGCGGTGACGGGCGAGACCGGAGCGGGCAAGACGCTGGTGGTGACCGCCATCGAGCTGTTGGTGGGCGGCCGGGCCGAGACGACGATGGTGCGGCCCGGAGCCAGCGAGGCCGTGGTCGAGGGTCGCTTCGTCTCCGGCGACGACGAGGTCGTGCTGCGGCGTGTCGTCCCGGCCAAAGGGCGGACCAGGGCCTACGTGGACGGCCGTCTGGCCACCCTGGCCGAGCTGGCCGAGAGGGGCGCGGTCCTCGTGGACCTGCACGGCCAGCACGATCACCAGTCGCTTCTGGCCCCATCGGTGCAACGGCGGGCCCTCGACCGCTTCGCCGGCGTCGATCTCGAGCCGCTCCGTGGCGCCCGCAAGGAGCTGGCTGCGCTCCAGGAGCGCCTGGGCGCCCTCGGAGGCGATGCTCGTGAACGAGCCCGCGAGATCGACCTGCTGCGCTTCCAGGTCGCCGAGCTCGACGCCGCCCGGCTGACCGACCCCGACGAGGAAGCGGTCCTGGCCGCCGACGAGGACCGGCTGGGCGACGCCGTCGCCCATCGTGAGGCGGCGGCGCGAGCCCTGGAGGCGCTCACCGGCGATCGGGGGGCCACCGACGCACTCGGCGAGGCCGTCGCCGCCGTGGCCGATCGTGGACCGTTCGAGGACCTCGATGCCCGTCTCGCCGCCGCCGTCGCCGAGGTCACCGACCTGGCGGTGGAGCTGCGCTCACGCGGCGAGCAGATCGAGGACGACCCCGAGCGACAGGCCACGGTTCGTGAGCGACGCCAGCTGCTGGTCGACCTGAAGCGCAAGTACGGCGACACCCTGGCCGAGGTCATGGCCTGGCGGGACGACGCCGCCGCTCGTCTGGCCGAGCTCGAAGGCCACGACGAGCTGGCCGCCCGGCTCGACGCCGAGGCCGAAGCGGCTCGCCGGGCCCTGGCCGAGGCCGAGGAAGAGGTGGCGGCCGCCCGTCGGGCCGCCGCCCCCGGACTGGCCGCCGCGGTCGAGTCCCAGCTCCCCGACCTGGCCCTCGGCAAGGCTCGGGTCGAGGTCGACGTGTCGGGGCCCGCCGGCCGTGAGGTGACCTTCCGCTTCGCCGCCAACCCCGGCATGGCGCTGCAGCCGCTGGCCAAGGTGGCCTCGGGCGGGGAGTTGGCCCGCGCCATGCTGGCGCTGCGACTCGTGCTCTCCGAGGGGCCGCCCGTGCTGGTGTTCGACGAGGTCGACGCCGGCATCGGTGGGGCGGCGGCGCTGGCCGTGGGGCGCAGCCTGGCGTCGCTCGGGGACGACCATCAGGTCCTGGTCGTCACCCACCTGGCCCAGGTGGCGTCGTGGGCCCACGCCCAGGTCGTGGTGGACAAGGTCGTGCACGGTGACACCACCCGCACGACCGTGGCGCCGGCCCGGGGCGAGGAGAGGGTCACCGAGCTGGCCCGCATGCTCTCGGGCAGCCCTGACTCGGCGACGGCCCGCCAGCACGCCCGCGAGCTCCTCGACGACGTCACCCGGCGGTCGGACGTCACCGCGCCATCACCAGGTCGAGGCACGGGATCGGGCTAGCCTGCGCTCCCGACGTGAACGCCGCCGCCGGGAGGTCTCCTCGATGACCAAGCACATCTTCGTGACCGGTGGCGTGGCTTCGTCGCTGGGCAAGGGGCTCACCGCCTCGTCGCTCGGGCGGCTGCTGAAGAGTCGGGGTCTGCGCATCACCATGCAGAAGCTCGACCCCTACCTCAACGTCGACCCCGGGACGATGAACCCGTTCGAGCACGGCGAGGTCTACGTCACCGACGACGGTGGCGAGACCGACCTCGACCTCGGCCACTACGAGCGCTTCATCGACGAATCGCTCAGCCGGGACTCCAACGCCACGACCGGCTCGATCTACTCGGCGGTGATCGCCGCCGAACGTCGCGGCGACTACCTGGGCAAGACCGTCCAGGTGATCCCCCACATCACCGACGAGATCAAGCGGCGCATCACCCGCCTCGCGGGCGACGACGTCGACGTGGTCATCACCGAGATCGGCGGCACCGTCGGCGACATCGAGATCCTGCCCTTCCTCGAGGCCATCCGGCAGTTCCGCCTCGACGTGGGTCGCGAGAACGTGCTGTACGTCCACGTCACGCTGGTGCCGTTCATCGGGCCGGCCGGCGAGCAGAAGACCAAGCCCACCCAGCACTCCGTCACCGAACTGCGCAGCCGCGGCATCCAGCCCGACGCCATCGTGTGCCGCAGCGAGACGGCCATCTCATCGGAGCTCAAGCGCAAGATCTCGAACCTCTGCGACGTGCCCGTCGATGCCGTGGTCAACGCGGCCGATGCCCGCAGCCTGTACGAGATCCCGCTGATCATGCACGACGAGGGCCTCGACGCCGTCGTGTGCCAGCACTTCGGGTTCACCGAGCTCGACATCGACCTCTCGGAGTGGGAGATCCTGGTCGACCGGGTCGAGAGGGCCTCCACGCCCGTCCGGATCGGGCTCATCGGCAAGTACGTGAGCCTGCCCGACGCCTACCTCTCGGTGGTGGAGGCGCTGAACCACGGTGGCTTCTTCCACGGGGCCAAGGCGGAGGTCGAGTGGATCCAGGCCGAGGACGCCGAGGGGCTGCTCGCGGATGGCCGCCTCCGTGACCTCGACGGCATCGTGATCCCGGGGGGCTTCGGCGAACGAGGCGTCGAGGGCAAGGTGGCGGCGGCCGGCTACGCCCGCGAGCACCAGATCCCCTGCCTGGGCCTGTGCCTCGGCATGCAGGTCATGACCATCGAGTTCGCCCGCAACGTGCTGGGCCTCACCGGCGCCAACTCCAGCGAGTTCGACCCCACCAGCGCCCACCCGGTGATCGACATCATGGACAACCAGCGTGACGTCACCGAGAAGGGCGGCACCATGCGGCTGGGGGCCTACGTGGCCGAGCTCCTGCCCGGCTCCCAGGTCGCCCGCGCCTACGGCCGAGAGGTCGTCTCGGAGCGACATCGGCATCGCTACGAGTTCAACCCGCGGTACCGCAGCCGCTTCGAGGGCAGCGGCTTCGTGTGCTCGGGCACGTCGCCCGACGGTCGGTTGGTCGAGTTCATCGAGCTCGAGGGCCACCCGTTCTGGGTCGGCACCCAGGCCCACCCGGAGTTCAAGAGCCGCCCCGAGCGGCCGGCGCCGCTCTTCCGGGACTTCATCGATGCGGCGCTGGCCCGCGCCGAGGGGCGCAACCCGCACCTTCCCGATCTCGACGCCGAGCCACCGGCCTCGTCGTCGTCGCCCGCCACGGCCTGACGTGGACGACGCGCACGACGCGCACGACGTCGGACCCGGCGGGCCAGCGCCCGGCTTCGCCCACCTCGCCGACGAGGTCCTGCACGAGGGCCATGTGATCTCGCTGGTGATCGGGCGCTATCGGGCCCCGGACGGCTCGACGTTCACACGCGAGATCGTCCGACACCCGGGCGCCGTGTCCGTGGTGGCGTTGCACGACGACGGCACGGTGAGCCTCGTCCGCCAGTACCGCGCCGCCCTCGACCGGGAGCTGCTCGAGATCCCGGCCGGGAAGCGCGACGTGGCCGACGAGCCCCCCGAGGTCACCGCACGCCGGGAGCTGGTCGAGGAGGTCGGCCTCGTGGCGGATCGACTCGAGCCCCTCGCCGAGTTCGTCAACTCGGCGGGATTCAGCGACGAGTACTCCTACGTGTTCCTGGCCACCGGCCTGCGCGGCGTCGACGACGATCGCCAGGGCCTCGAGGAGCAGCACATGACCGTCGAGCGCGTCGCCCTCGCCGACGTCCCCCGCCTGATCGCCGAGCGTCGCTTGATCGACGCCAAGACCGTGATCGGGCTCACCCTCGCTCGTGAGTGGGTGGCCGGGCGGCCCTCGTGACGGCCGGGCGCGAGCCGGTGGAGCCGGCCGTCGAGGACCCGCCGGTACCGCCGCTCCCGCTCGACGTCGAGGAGTTCCTCACCTGGTTGAGCGCCGAGCGGGGCCGATCCGCCAACACCCTCGCCGCCTACCGTCGCGATCTGCGGGCCTTCTGGGCCTGGTCATGGCACCGGGGGCTGGGCCTCGACGCCGTGGGCCCCGGCGAGCTCGACGCCTACGTGGGCCATCTGAGAGGTCGAGGGCTGGCCCCGTCCTCGGTGGCTCGGGCGATGGTGGCGGTGCGCTCCCTCTACCGCTTCCGCACCGAGGAGGGCCTGGCCGACAACGACCCGTCGGCCGCGGTGGAGTCCCCCCGGGTCCCGGCCGGGCTGCCGAAGGCCCTGACCGAGGCCGAGATCGGGGCGTTGCTCGACGCGGTCACGGGCGACGATGCCGTAGCTCGTCGTGATCGGGCCCTCGTGGAGGTGCTCTACGGCACCGGGGCCCGCATCTCCGAGGCATGCGGGCTCCGCCTGGGCGACGTCGACCTCGACGGCTCCCTGGTCCGGCTGTTCGGCAAGGGCGCCAAGGAGCGGGTGGTGCCCCTCGGGCGGATGGCGCGACTGGCCCTGGCCGACTGGTTGGCGCCGGGGGGGCGCCCGGAGATGGCCCCCGAACAGTGGAAGCGGCGAGGCGACGCCGAGGCGGTGTTCCTGAACCAGCGCGGGGGACGGCTCGGGCGCCAGGGGGCCTGGTCCATCGTGCGTGGCCACGGCGATGCCGCCGGTCTGGGCGAGCGTCTCACCCCCCACGTGCTGCGCCACTCGTGCGCGACGCACATGCTCGACCACGGCGCCGACATCCGCGCCGTGCAGGAGCTGCTCGGGCATGCCTCGATCAGCACGACGCAGGTGTACACCCTCATCTCCACCGATCGGCTCTTCGCCGCCTACGACGCCGCTCACCCTCGCGCCCGCCGCGGCGCCCCCTCGTGAGGTCGCTGCCCCCGGCGGCCCGAGCGAACTGACACGGCGGCGAGGCGCGGTCCCGCTACCGTGGTCGGATGACCGACACCGGTGGCACCATGACCCCCGATTCCTCCGGCGAGACGGCGGCTCCTGTCCCCGGCGACGTCCGGGGGGTGCTCGAGGAGACGCGGGCCCAGGTCGAGGTCCAGATCCAGGATCTGGGCGTCGAGGGCGAGAGCGGCATCGTCGACGAGAACTTCGCCGACTCCGCCGCGGTGTCGGCCGAGCAGGGCGAGGCGCAGGCCCTGGCGTCGCGGCTGCGCGAGCAGCTCGACGACGTGGAGAAGGCGTTGGCCCGTCTCGACGACGGCACCTACGGGGCCTGCGAGGTGTGCGGGAACCCCATCGGTGAGGCCCGCCTCGAGGCCATGCCGGCCACGCGGTTCTGCATCGAGCACGCCGGCTGAGCGGTGCGGTCGACGGCCCCGGCGCGCTCCTGAGAGGGAGCGGCCACGCCGGGGCCACGCCAGACTGAGACCCCCATGGCTTCGTCGGTCCACCTCGCCACGCGCTTCTTCACCAGCCTGCGCCCCGGCGGTCCTGCCGCGTCCGAGCGCGAGTGGGTCCGGACCCAGCTCACCGGGGCGGAGTGGGAGCTGTGGTCCAGCCTGTCGGGTCCGGACCGGCGCCATTCGGCGGCCGTCGCCCGGCGGGTGGAACGAGCCCTCGGGGTCGAGGCCACCCGGCCCGTGCTGGCGGCCGCGCTCCTGCACGACGTGGGCAAGCTCGACGCCCGCCTGCGCACCTACGGTCGGGTGGTCGCCACCCTCGCCGGCAAGGCCGTCGGCCGCGATCCGGCGGTGATCCGCGGGTGGTGCAAGGCGGGAGGCTTCACCCGCCGGGTGGGTCTGTACCTGCGCCACCCGGAGCTGGGCGGCGACCGACTGGAGCTGCTCGGCAGCGACCCCCTCACCGTGGCCTGGACCCGCCAGCACCACCTCCCGGCCGAGGAGTGGACCGTGTCCCTGCCCGTGGCCCAGGCCCTCCACGACGCGGACGATGACTGACGGTCGAGTCGCCGGTCGAGCGCCCTCGCCCGGGGTTGCGACGGCAGCCTCGACCCGAGGCACTCCGCCGTGGAGGTGACCGACGGGGTCGACCTGTACTGGATCCCCCTCGGTGCGGGGGCGGGGGGCGGCCTGGTGCGCTGGAGCGGGCGAGCCTACGAGGCCGCGTCGGCGGCTCGGGCCCGCCGCCCCCGCCGCCCCCTGTACCACTCCGCCCTCGAGATCCACGTCGACGGGAACTCGATCAGCGTGGAGGTGGCACCCGTGTGGGTCACCCGCGGCGAGCGAGGGGTGGTGGCCGAGGGTGCGGTCGGAGCGAGGGTCCTGGGGCGCTCGCGACTGTTCCGCTACGAGGTCCGGTGCTGGCCCGGCGGCACGATCCCGGACCTGGCGGCGGCCGTCGGGGGCCCGGTCCGGGTGACCCAGGGCCCACTGCGGGCCCGGCGCGTCGTCGAGGCCGTGCGTGACGCTCCGGCGCTGGTCTGGGGGCGCGACGAACTCGGCGCCGGCGACATGTGGAACTCCAACTCGCTGGTGTCGTGGGCACTCGTCCGCGCCGGCGTCGACGTCAGCGGGCTCCGTCCTCCGGGCGACGGCCGCGCCCCCGGCTGGCAGGCCGGCCTCGTCGCTGCCTCGACGTCTTCCGATCGCTGAGGCGCGAGTCCTCACGCGTCGCCCGTGCGTTCCGGTCAGAGGATGAAGAGCATCTCCTGGTAGGTCGGCAGCGGCCAGAGGTCATCGGCGACCATCGTCTCGAGCAGGTCGGCGGCCTGGCGGATCTCGCCCATGGCCTCGAGGAGGACGTCGCGTGCGTACGTCGCCTCCTCGAGGGACCCCAGCGCGGTGTCGTGGGCCAGCGCCGACTCGAGGGCGGCGATGCCGTCCGTGAGCTGGGCGGCGTGGGCGAGGACGGCATCGAGCAGCGTGGTGTCGACGTCGTAGCCGAGGGCCTTCAGGCTGGCGTGGCCGGCGGCCAGCTCGCCCTGGTAGCGCAGGGCGGCGGGCAGGATGATCGTCTTGGCCACCTCGAGGGAGCTCTTGGCCTCCACGGCCACGCTCAGGTGGTAGTGCTCGAGGTAGACCTCGTAGCGGCTGGCCAGCTCACGCTCGTTCAGCACGCCGTAGCGAGCGAAGAGGTCCCGGACCTCGGGGCTGTCGAGCTCCGGCAGGGCGTCGACGGTGGTGCGCAGGTTCTTCAGCCCTCGTGCCGCCGCTTCCACCTGCCAGTCGTCGGAGTAGCCGTCGCCGTTGAACACCACGCTGCCGTGATCGGTGATGATGCCCTCGAGCACCTTCTGCACCGCCACGTTGAACTCGGCGCCGTCGGCCATCGCCGACTCGATCTCGGTGGCGATGAAGTCGAGCGAATCGGCCATGATCGTGTTGATGGCGACCATCGGACCGGCGATGGACTGCGCCGATCCCGGGGCGCGGAACTCGAAGCGGTTGCCGGTGAAGGCGAAGGGGCTGGTGCGATTGCGGTCGCCCGGGTCCGACGGCAGCTCCGGGAGGGTGTCCACGCCGATGATGAGGGTCCCCTTCTCCCTCGATGCCGTGGCGCCGCCCTTGGCGATCTGGTCGAACACGTCGGCCAGCTGGTCTCCCAGGAAGATGGAGATGATGGCCGGCGGGGCCTCGTTGGCGCCGAGACGGTGGTCGTTGGAGGCCGACGCCACCACGGAGCGCAGCAGACCGCCGTAGAGGTGCACCCCGCGGATGACCGCCGCGCAGAACACGAGGAACTGCGCGTTCTCGTGGGGGGTGTCGCCGGGGTTGAGCAGGTTGCCCTGGGTGGCGTTCCCGAGCGAGAAGTTCACGTGCTTGCCCGAGCCGTTCACGCCGGCGAAGGGCTTCTCGTGCAGCAGGCACTCCATGCCGTACGCCTGGGCCACCTTGCGCAGGGTGACCATGAGGAGCTGTTGGTGGTCGGTGGCGATGTTGGCCTTCTCGAAGACCGGGGCGATCTCGAACTGGCCCGGCGCCACCTCGTTGTGGCGGGTCTTGGCGGGGATGCCGAGCTTGAAGAGCTCCTGTTCGGCTTCGAGCATGAAGGCCAGCACCCGCTCGGGGATGGCACCGAAGTAGTGGTCGTCGAACTCCTGGCCCTTCGGGGACGGGGCGCCGAAGAGGGTTCGACCCGATGCCATCAGGTCGGGGCGGGCGAACAGGAAGTGGCGATCGACCAGGAAGTACTCCTGCTCGGCGCCGGCGAACGACGACACCGTCGAGATCTCGTCGTGGCCGAACAGCGACAGGATCCGCTTGGCCTGGGCGCCCATGGCCTGCTGGGAGCGCAGCAGCGGGGTCTTCTTGTCGAGGGCCTCACCGGTCCAGGAGATGAAGACCGTGGGGATGCACAGCGTGTTCCCGTTGGGGTTCTCCAGGATGTAGGCCGGGCTGGTGACGTCCCATGCGGTGTAGCCGCGCGCCTCGAAGGTCTGGCGCAAGCCGCCGTTCGGGAAGGACGATGCGTCCGGCTCGCCCTGCACGAGGGTCTTGCCGGCGAACTCGGCGATGGAGCCACCGGAGCCGTCGGGTTCGAGGAAGCTGTCGTGCTTCTCGGCGGTGAGGCCGGTGAGCGGGTAGAAGACGTGGGCGTAGTGGGTGGCCCCCTTCTCCAGGGCCCAGTCCTTCATGGCCGAGGCCACGACATCGGCCACGGTGTGGTCGAGCCGGTCCCCGTGCTCGATGGTGGCCAGCACCGACGCGAACACGGTCTTCGGGAGGCGCTTCTGCATCACCGATCGCGAGAACACGTTCTGGCCGAAGATCTCACCGGGAGCGTCGGTGCCGACGGCTCCGCCGTTCGGCGTGACGTACGCGGTCACGGCATCGATCGCCCGTTGCCGGGTGGCCTGTCCAGTCATCGGTCGTTCCCTTCACGCGGTGACATCCCGACCGCGTGCGGCGGAGCGAGACGGACCGGCGTAGAGCCGGCGAGGCAGGACGGTACGGAGGCTGCGTGTCGGGAACGTTTCGGGGGTGAGAACTCCCGATCAGTCCGATCAGTCCGTGGTCATGCCCGGGGGGTCGGTCCTGGTGGCCATCTCCCAACCGGTGGCGGCCAGGCGCTCGCTGACCAACCGCCCGATGCCCACGCCGACGCCGGTGGCGACGGCCCACTGGATGGCTTGCCCCCACGACGCCCGTCGATCAGCCGGGTTCCCCGGGGGCTCGGACGACTTGACGCTCGACCACGCCAGCTCCAGCAGCTTGCGGGTGGCGATGCCACCCACCACCGCACTCAGGGTCGAGACCGCCTTCCACGCCAGCTGGCGCTGGCGGTCGTCGTCTTGCAGGTCGAGGCGTGCTCCCATGCAGGGCCCGTACCCCTCGGGGCCGAGGTCGAGACATGCCCGCGGCGAGGTGTCGACCGGGCGAACGGTCGCCGCCGCCGCTCGCTGGGCGTCAGTGAGGGGCGAGCAGGCCGAGGTTGTGGCGGGCCCGGGCGAGGGTGGGCACTGCCACCTCGCGGGCCTTCGCCGCGCCCTTGGCCAGGAGGGCGGCCGTGCCCTCGGGATCGGCGGCGAGCTCGGCGAAGCGGTCCTGGATGGGGCGCAGCGTCTCGACGACCGCTTCGGCGCAGGCGGCCTTGAGGTCGCCGTAGCGGGTGTAGGTCTCCCCGACGGTGGCGGGGTCCTCGCCGGTGCAGGCCCCGAGGATGGACAACAGGTTGGACACGCCCGGTTTGGCCTCCGGATCGAAGCGGACCTCGGTGTCGTTGTCGGTGACGGCCCGCTTGATCTTCTTGGCCACGCTGTCGAGGGGTTCGAGCACCAGGATCGTGCCCTGGGGCGAGTCCTCCGACTTCGACATCTTGCGGGTCGGCTGCTGCAGGTCCATGACGCGGGCCCCGACCTTGGGGATCGCCGCCTCGGGGACGACGAACGTGTCGCCGTAGCGGTGGTTGAACCGGATGGCCAGGTCGCGGGAGAGCTCGAGGTGCTGGCGCTGGTCGTCGCCCACCGGCACCCGGTCGGTGTCGTAGAGCAAGATGTCGGCTGCCATCAGCGCCGGGTAGGTGAACAACCCCGCCGAGACGAAGTCGGCCCCGTCGCTCTTGTCCTTGAACTGGGTCATGCGGCGCAGCTCGCCGAACGAGGCGGTGCACTCGAGGATCCAGGACAGCTCGGCGTGTTCGGGCACGTGGCTCTGCACGAACAGGGTGGAACGATCCGGGTCGATCCCGATGGCGACGAGGAGCTGGGCCAGCTCGAGGGTGCGCGAGCGCAGCTCGGCGGGGTCCTGGGGGACGGTCAAGGCGTGGAGGTCCACGACGCAGAACACCGTGTCGGCCTCGCCCTGGTCGGCGACCCAGTGGCGCAAGGCGCCCAGGAGGTTGCCGAGCTGGACCGGACCGGTGGGCTTGATGCCCGAGAACACGCGCGTCATGGGGGGCGATGCTACCGACGCCGGTGACGCCCTCCCGAAGGGGTTGCCCGTCGGTCGGGCTCGTGGGCGGGGGCTGCGGACGAGACCGCCCGTCGGGGCCTCGGCGGAGTCAGGGTGCGGAGGTGGAACCGGGAGCGGTGGTGGTGTCGCTCGGGTCGGTGTCGCCCGGGTCGGTGTCGCCCGGGTCGGTGTCGAATGCCACGTCGCAGGCCGCGAACAGCTCGCTGGTCACCGCGCCCAGGTCGACGTCGAGCTGGTCGGGCGTGCCGTCGCCCGACAGGGCCAGGCCCACCAGCAGCAGCGACCGCCGCTCCTGGTCGAGGGCCAGGACCTCTCGCTCGAGGCAGGCCTGCCGCTCGCCGTCGGTGCCGGGGACGCCGGCGCCGGCGCCGGCGGCGATCACCTCGGCGAGGGCCTCCGGCGTGATGCACCCCTCGAGCACGTCCTGGAGGGCTCGGCGGTCGTCCAGCGAGGCGGCCCCACCGATGGACAGGGCGACACTGGACGAAGGGTCGTCCTCGAAACGCCCGAGCAGGCACTGCCGCACATCGGTGCCGAGCCCGAAACCGCCCGCCACGACGTCGGCCGCCTCGGCGGGAGGCGGACCTTCCGGCTCCGACGAGCAGGCGCCGAGGGCTCCGAGCACCACGAGCGCTCCGACGAGGACGCGGCCCCGTAGGCGCCGTCCGGCGGTTCCCGGCGGCGGCGGGGTCGGTCCGGACGGGGCGTGGAGGGCCGATGTGGGCATCGTCCGCGATGGTAGGCGGCGAGACCTCCGGCGGCGACGAGGGGCACCTCCACCGCGGTGCACCGGGCCTCGTCGTGGCGGGCCTATCGTGGGCCGATGCCCTATGAGGTGCAGACCCCCGTGTTCGAGGGTCCCTTCGACCTGCTGCTCCACCTGATCCTGCGCGAGCAGGTCGACCTCTACGAGATCTCGCTGTCGCGCATCATCGACGCCTACCTGGCCGAGCTCGATCGCATGGAGTTCCTCGACCTCGAGGTCACCACCGAGTTCCTCCTCATCGCCGCCACCTTGGTGGAGCTCAAGTGCAAGCGCCTCCTGCCCGAGGACGCCGACGTCGACCTCGACGACGAGTTCGCCCTCTGGGAGGAGCGCGACCTGCTCCTGGCCCGTCTGCTCGACTGCAAGACGTTCAAGGACGCCGCCGCCGTGTTCGCCTCGCTGGCCGACGCTGCGTCGCTCTCGCGACCGAGGACCGCCGGCCCCGACGATCGCTTCCTGGAGCTGACACCGGACCTGTTGGCGGGGATCGACGCCGAGGACCTCAAGGCGGCGTACCTGCGGGCCATGACCCCGAAGCCCAAGCCGGCCGTGAGCGTGGACCACATCCACTCGATCAAGGTCACCGTCACTGATGCCGTGGCCGAGCTCGTCGACGAGCTGCCCCGTGCCGGCCGGGTCACGTTCCGCCACCTCACCGAGAGCCTGGTCGACCGCATCGAGATCGTGGTGCGCTTCCTCGCCGTGCTCGAGCTGTTCAAGCAGGGGTTGGTGGAGCTCGACCAGACGGCCGCGTTCGGCGACATCGACATCGTGTGGCTCGGCTCGCCGGCCATGGCGGTGGCCGACCTCGCCGGCGTCGACACCTACGAGGGCTGAGGGGTGGCCGCGGAGGTGAAGCGGGCCCTGGAGGCGATGGTCATGGTGGCCGACTCGCCGGTGCAGGCCACGGTGCTGGCCCAGATCCTCGACGTGGGCGTCGGCGAGGTCGAGGAGGCCCTGGCCGAGCTGGCCGACGAGTACCGGTCCCAGGAACGGGGCTTCGAGCTGGCCCCGGTGGCCGGAGGGTGGCGCTACCAGAGCCACTCCGATCAGGCGCCCCACGTCGAGCGCTTCGTGCTCGAGGGGCAGACCGCCAAGCTGTCGGCGGCCGCCCTCGAGACGCTCGCCATCGTCGCCTACAAGCAGCCCATCAGCCGGGCCCAGGTCGCCGCCATCCGGGGGGTCAGCGTCGACGGCGTGGTGCGCACCCTCGAGCAGCGCGGCTACATCACCGAGGTGGCCCGCGATCCCGGCCCTGGTCAGGCCGTGCTGTTCGGCACCACGCCGCTGTTCCTCGACAAGCTCGGCCTCAACTCGCTGTCCGACCTCCCGGCGGTGGCTGACTTCGTGCCCGGAGCCGACGTGGTCGAGGCCCTCGAGCACGGGCTGCGCATCGAGGCGGCCGCTCCCGACCCGTCCACGACCGGGCCGAACGGCCCCGGGGCCGATGGCGCAGCGGGTGCGTCGGACGATCGTCCCGTCCTCGGCGATCTCCTCGACGGCGAGAGCTGAGCCGTGCCCGACGACCGCGCCGCGCCGGATGGTACGGGCCGCACCGCACCCGTGCTCTCCGAGGGTGAGCGCCTGCAGAAGGTGATGGCGGCGGCCGGGCTGGGTAGCCGTCGCACCTGCGAGGACCTCATCGCCGGTGGCCACGTCACGGTCAACGGCGACGTCGCCCGACTCGGCCGCCGCATCGATCCCGAGGCCGACGTCGTCGCCGTCGACGGTGTGCCCGTCGGGCTGAGGGCCGGGCGGGTCCACTACCTGTTGAACAAGCCGGCAGGGGTGGTCACCACCGCCGACGACCCCCAGGGGCGCGCCACCGTCGTGGAGCTGGTGCCCGATGAGCCCCGTGTCTTCCCCGTGGGCCGCCTCGACCTCGACACCGAGGGCCTGCTGCTGCTCACCAACGACGGCCAGCTGACCCATCGCCTCACGCACCCGTCGTTCGGGGTCGACAAGGAGTACGTGGCCCACGTGGAGGGCACCCCGACGCGTGCGGCCATCCGGCAGCTGCGCGAAGGCGTCGAGCTCGAGGACGGGCGCACCGCGCCGGCGCAGGCATCGCTGGTGGCCCCGTCCATCATCAAGCTCGTCATCCACGAGGGCCGCAACCGCCAGGTGCGGCGCATGTGCGAGGCCATCGGCCACCCCGTCAGCCGGTTGGTGCGCACCCGCATCGGCCCTCTGTCAGACCGCCGGCTGAAGCCGGGCACGTGGCGCGAGCTCACCAACGACGAGGTGCGGGCCCTGGAACGGGCCGCCGGGCCCCGACCGGACCAGGGGTAGGCTCGCCGGCCGTGACCGCCGCTGTGAGAGCCCTGCGTGGGGCCACGACCGTCGACGCCGACACCGCCGAGCAGGTGCGGGCGCGCACCGTCGCGCTGCTCCAGGCCATGCTCGACCGCAACGGCGTGCACCACGACGACATCATCAGCGTGCTGTTCACCGCCACCGATGACATCCACAGCGTCTTTCCCGCCACGGCGGCCCGCGACGTCGGGTTCGGCGACATCCCCCTGATCTGTGCCCGCGAGCTCGACATCGTCGACGCCACCGAGCGCTGCATCAGGGTGCTCATGCACCTCACGACCGAACGGGCCCGCGACGAGCTGCGTCACGTGTACCTCGAGGGGGCGGCGGGCCTGCGCGACGACCTGCCGGAGTGACGTGGCCACCGTGTCCGGGTCCGCAGCGGCCCCCGACGAAGACGGGCCGGTGACACCCGCGTCGGCGGGGCGACGAGCCCTGGTGGTGGGCACCGGTCTGGTGGGCGGCTCGATCGCTCTGGCCCTGCGGCGAGCCGGGTGGTTCGTGCTCGGTCGCGACCGTGACCGAGCCACCCTGGATCGGGCCCTCGACCGAGGGGCGATCGATGCGCTCGCCCCCGACGGACCGGTGGACGCCGACATCACCTTCGTGGCCGTGCCGGTCGGTTCCGTCGCCGACGAGGTGGTGCGGGCCCTGGCCGACACCGGGGGACTGGTCACCGACGCCGGCAGCGTGAAGACCCCGATGCTCGACCTCATGGGCGACCCGCGCTACGTGGGCGGTCACCCCATGGCCGGGTCCGAGCTCGAAGGGGTCGACGGCGCCCGCGCCGACCTGTTCGAGGGCCGCACCTGGGTGCTCACGCCCGTGGCCGGCACCGACGACGACGCCTACGCCCGGGTGCGCGGCGTCATCACGACCTTCGGCGCCGAGGTCGTGGCCATCCCTCCGGAACGCCACGACACCATGGTCGCGGTGGTCTCCCACGTGCCCCACCTCACCGCGGCGTCGCTCATGGGCCTGGCCGACGAGCGGGCCGAGCAGCACCGGGGGCTGCTGCGGCTCGCGGCCGGCGGCTTCCGGGACATGACCCGCATCGCCGCCGGCCACCCGGGCATCTGGCCCGACATCTGCGCCGAGAACCGCACGGCGATCGTCGAAGAGCTCAGCCGTCTCATCGCCGCGCTCTCCCAGGTGCGCGACGTCGTCGCCGACAACGACCGGGATGCCCTCGTGGCTGTGCTCGAACGAGCCCGGGCCGCTCGACTGGCCCTCCCGGCGCGCTTCAGCCGTCCGGAGGACCTGGCCGAGATCCGCGTACCGATCGTCGACCGCAAGGGGGCCCTGGCCGAGATCATGGTGCTGGCCACCGAGCTCGACGTCAGCGTGGCCGACATCGAGATCGCTCACTCGGTCGAAGGTGACGAGGGCGTGCTGATCCTGCTGGTCGAGGCGGCTCTCGGTGAGCGCCTGCTCGGCGGGTTGCTGGCCCAGGGCCACCGGGCGACGCTCCAGGTGCTGACATGACCGCCGCGGCCAGCCCGCCGGGTGCCCCGCTCCCGGACCCGTACGAGGTGCTGCCCTTCGCGGGCCCGGTCGACGCCGTCGTGCGCCCGCCCGGCTCCAAGAGCATCACCAACCGAGCGCTCGTCGCCGCCGCCCTGGCCCCCGGGCGCAGCGTGCTGACCGGCGTGCTCTTCGCCGACGACACCGAGGCCATGCTCGACTGCATCGCCCGCCTGGGCGCACACGTGCGCATCGACCGGCCCACCCTCACGGTCACCGTCGACGGTGTCGGCGGACGCATCGCGGATGGCCCCGTCGATCTCGACGCCCGGCTGTCGGGCACCACGTCGCGCTTCGTCCTGCCCATGTTGACGCTGGGCGCCGGTCCGTACCGCCTGGACGGGGCGGAGGCCCTGCGAGCCCGTCCCATGGGCCCGGTGCTCGACGCGCTGCGAGCCATGGGGGCCGAGGTGGTGGAGGAGGGCCGACCCGGCCACCTGCCCGTCACCGTGCGGGGCACGGGCGGCCCGCCGGCGTCGGGCGCGAGCTCGCTCGGTGGCGGGGGCGCGACGAGCGCGCCGATCCCTCCTGCACAGGTGCTCGACCTGCCGGGCGACGTGTCCAGCCAGTTCGTCTCCGGGCTGTTGTTGAGCGCCCCGTGCGGCCCTCCGGGCACCATGACGGTGCGCCTCACCACGACACCCGTGTCGGTGCCCTACCTCGACATGACGGTGGCGGTGATGCGCTCCTTCGGCGTGCCGGTCGAACGCCCGGACGCGCGCACCTTCGTCATCCACCGGCCTGGTCCGTCGTCGCCGGACGATCGCTCCGAGCCCTGGGGCTACCGAGCGGCCGCGTCGTACACGGTGGAGCCCGACGCCTCGGCGGCGTCGTACTTCTTCGCGGCGGCGGCCATCACCGGCGGACGGGTGCGGGTCGAAGGGCTCGACCCGGACTCGCTGCAGGGCGACGTGGCCTTCGTGGACGTGCTCGAGCGCATGGGCGCCACCGTGGTGCGCGAGCGCGACGGCATCGAGGTCCGAGGCACCGGCACCCTGCGCGGCGTCGAGGCCGACTTCGCCGACATCTCCGATACCGCCCAGACCCTCGCCGCGGTGGCGGTCTTCGCCGACTCGCCCACGCGGGTGCGCGGCATCGGCTTCATCCGCGGCAAGGAGACCGACCGCATCGCCGCGGTCGTCTCCGAGCTGCGCCGCTGCGGGATCGATGCCTCCGAGCACGACGACGGCTTCAGTATCCGCCCCGGCGCCCCTCGTGCCGCGGTGGTGCAGACCTACGACGACCACCGCATGGCCATGAGCTTCGCCCTGCTCGGACTGAGGGCCGCCGGCGTGGCCATCGCCGATCCCGGGTGCGTGGCCAAGACCTTCCCCGACTACTTCAGTGTGCTGGAATCGCTGCGGCCACCGCCTGGCGACGACCGGCCCCACGCAGGGAGCGACCGATGACCGAGAACGACCAGGCCCCGCTGCGGGTGATCGCCATCGACGGCCCCGCCGGATCGGGCAAGTCCACGGTGGCCCGAGCGGTGGCCGAACGGGTGGGACTGCCCTACCTCGACACCGGTGCGATGTACCGCTCGGTGGCCTTCGCCGCCCTGCGGGGCGGGGTCGATCCCGAGGACGGCGAGGTGGTGGGCAACCTGGCCGAGTCGCTCAGCATCGACGTCAGCCCCGAGGGCACCGTGACGGTCGACGGGGTCGACGCCACCATCGAGATCCGCGGGCCGGAGGTCACCCGGGCCGTGAGCGTGGTCGCCGCCAACCCCCGCGTCCGCGGTGAGATGCGCCGCCGTCAGCGCGAGTGGGCCGAGGTCCGGGGGGGAGGGGTCATGGAGGGTCGCGACATCGGCAGCGTGGTGTTCCCCGATGCGGCGCTGAAGGTGTACCTCGATGCGGCCCCCGAGGTGCGAGCGGCCCGTCGCTCCAAGGAGGTCACCGACCTCGACTACGAGACGGTGGCGGCCGACCTGGCTCGCCGCGATGCCCTGGATCAGGGCCGCGAGCACGATCCGCTGCGTGAGGCCGACGGGGCCTTCGTGGTCGACACCAGCGACCTGAGCATCGACGACATCGTCGACGTCATCCTGGAGCGCCTCGGATGACCCGGCGCGAGCTCCACGTCCCGGCCGGACACGAGCTCGGCGAGGACCTGAGCAGGTCGCAGAGGATCTTCTACGCGGTCATGCGAGCCCTCATCGCCGGTGGGGCCCGGCTGTGGTTCCGACTCGAGGTCCATGGTCGCGAGAACATCCCCGCCACCGGTCCCTTCATCGTGTCGCCGATCCACCGCTCCAACGTGGACACGCCCCTCCTGGCGCCGATCACCCGACGGCGCTTGCGCTACATGGGCAAGGAGTCGCTGTGGACCTCGAGGTTCGGGGGGTGGTTCCTGACCTCCCTCGGTGGGTTCCCCGTCGAACGGGGCACCGCCGACCGTGACGCGCTGCGCGCGTCCATGACCGTCATCGAGCGGGGCGAGCCCCTCGTGATGTTCCCCGAGGGGACGCGACAGAGCGGACCCGAGATCGCCAAGGTGTTCGACGGCCCCAGCTACGTCGCCTGCCGCACCGGTGCGCCGATCCTGCCGGTGGGCATCGGCGGGAGCGAGCGGGCCATGGCCAAGGGGTCCAAGTGGGTGCGTCCGGTGAAGATCGTGATCGTCGTCGGCACCCCCATCACGCCGCCTCCGAAGGGCGAGAACGGGCGGGTCCCCCGTCGGGCCGTCCGGGAGGTCACGAGCCAGCTGGCGGTCGCCATCCAGGCGCTCTTCGACGAGGCCCAGGCGCTGGCCGGGTCGCCCAACCGGCACGGCTGAGCCCGTCTGGAGGGGGCACCCCAGCCACGACCCCGGGCTCGATCCGACAGGGCATCGGCCGCCGCCGTGCGCCGGCGGGGCGCGCTGTCGGCTACAAACGAGGCATGACGATGACTCTGGGGGACACCGGCACCGACCTCGTGGCGGCCATGGCCGACGTGGTGACCGAGCAGGCGGGGGCCGCCGAGGCCGCCCGCACCATGACCGCGCCGATCGTGGAGGCCATGTGGGACACCGGTCTCATGCGCCACATGAACCCGGCGCCGGCCGGGGGGAGCGAACCGGGCTTCGCCGAGATGCTGGCGACCTGGCAGCAGATGGCCTGGCTCGACGGCTCCTTCGGCTGGATCGGCATCGCCAACCTGCCGTCGGCGGCGGCGACCGCGGCCTACCTGCCCGACGAGGGCTTCGACGAGGTGTTCGGCGACCTGTCCGAGCGGGTCACCCTCGGTGGGCAGTTCGCCCCCAACGGCCAGGGCGTCAAGGTCGACGGCGGCTACCGGGTGAGCGGCTCGTGGAACTTCGGGTCCGGGACCGGCCACTCGGCCTGGGTCTGCGCCGGCTTCCTCCCGATGGACGACGGTGAGATCGTCCTCGACGACGACGGCCAGGTGCAGCTCCTCGCCGGCGTGTTCCCACGCGAGGACCTGACCTTCACCGACGGCTGGCACGTCCAGGGCCTGAAGGGCACCGGCTCCTACGACTACAACACCACCGACACGTTCGTGCCCGAGCACCGGGTGTTCAACCTCTTCGAGCGCACCCCTCACCGGGGCGAGGGGCCGGCGTTCCGCATGGGCCTCATGGCCATCACCGCGGCCGGACATGCCGGCTGGGCGCTGGGCGTGGCCCAGAGCATGCTCGACGACGTCGCCGAGCTGGCCCTGAGCAAGGTCCGCATGAGCGACATGGAGACCCTGGCCAACCGCCAGACCTTCCAGCGCAACTTCGCCCACCACACCGGCATGTGGCGGGCCGCCCGCCTGCTGGTCCTCGACGCCTTCACCACCGCCGAGGCGGCCGTGACCGCCGGGGAACCCCTCACGCCCAGGATGCGCGCCGACATGCGCATCGCTGCCACCTACGCCACGGAGGCCAGCCGCGAGGTGGCGCAGTGGTGCCACCTCGCTGCCGGCACCACGGCGATCCGTGAGGGCAGCCGGCTCGAGCGGGCCTTCCGCGACATCTACACGGGCACCCAGCACGCCTTCATCAGCGAGAAGACCTACCTCGAATCGGCTCAGGTGCTGCTCGGCCTGGCCGAGGACCACCGGGGCCTCTGACGCCGGCTCCTCGGGCCGTCCGGCTCGGGCCCGGGGTCGCTACATGCGGGCCTGGGCGGTGACCTGGCGCACCAGCGGCTCGAAGTGCTCGAGCGGCAAGGTGTCGTACTCCGGGTCGAAGGCCACCTGGTCCCACTCGTCGGCGAAGCGCTCCGCCAACGCCCACTCCTGGTCGCTGAGCTCGGCCCGGTGGGCGTCGCGGGCATCGGGGTCGCCGCCGAAGTGGGCGTAGTAGTGGCGACCCTGGAAGTCCTGGTGGACGCGGATCATGGCGTAGACCTCGGGCCGCACGTAGGGCTTGATCATCTCCGCGGAGATCGCCGGGTGGTTGGGCACGCTGATCGCCTTGCCCACGTCGTGCATCAGCGCCGCGAAGACGACGTCGTCGTCGGCGCCGGCCCGTTCGGCGAGGGTGGCCGTCTGCAGGCAGTGGGTGAGCTGATCGGTGCCGAACCCGTCGGTGATGCTGGACAGGGCGCGCAACAGCTCGAGCATCCGCTCGGCCACGCGGCCCTGGTTGGCCGACGTGGCCGCGCCGATCTCCATCCAGTCCTCGAGGGTCGACTCGTCCATGCGGGTGAAGGTGGCGGGCATGTCGCCCAGTGTGCCATCGGACACGTCCGACGTCACCGTCGGGCGGGTCGGCCCGAGGACACCGCCGGCGGGATCAGCCGAGCCTGGCGAGCACCTCGCTGGCCGCGACCAGGCGATCGTTGACCGGCGGCCGATCCTGCGTGGGACCCCCGAGCAGGAACCCGGCCGCGGTGTCGACGCTCGACAGCAGGTCGCGGAGGTTGCGAGGCGGTGGGAAGTACTCGTCCTCGGTGGTGATGCGCACCTCCTGGACGCCTCGAGCGGGGGCCAGGCGGGCGATCACGGTCTCGACGAGCTCCTCGGGGGCCGATGCCCCGGCCGTGACCCCGACCGTGCCGTGCAGGTCGTCGGGTACCTCATCGGGCCCGTTCACCCGGTAGACCCGCGCACAGCCGGCGGCGCGGGCCAGCGACTCCAACGCCCGGGTGTTGGACGAGTTGGCCGAACCGATGACGACCACCGCATCGCAGCTGGGGGCGATCTCCATCAACGCCGACTGGCGGTTGGTGGTGGCGAAGCAGAGGTCGGAGCGGCCCGGCATCCACAGCTCGGGAAACCGCTCACGGGTGGCGTCGAGGACGCCGGCCCAGTCGCGGTGGCTCAGCGTGGTCTGGGCCAGCAGGGCGACGGGTCCGTCGAAGCGGGGGAGGGCGTCGACCTCCTCGACCGATTCGACGCGGTGGATGGCCTCGGGGGCGACCGCCATGGTTCCCTCGGCCTCCTCGTGCCCCTCGTGGCCCACGTAGACGATGTGGTAGCCCTTCCCGGCGCGGACCTTGACCTCGTGGTGGACCTTCGTCACCAGGGGGCAGACGGCGTCGACGACGTAGCCGCCGTTGGCCTGGGCCGCCGCCACCACCTCGGGCGCCGACCCGTGGGCCGACAGCATGACCGGTCGACCCGGCGGCACGTCGGCGATGTCGTCGACGAACACGACGCCCAGGTCCTCGAAGCGGCGGACCACCTTCTGGTTGTGGACGATCTCGTGGTAGCAGTAGACCGGCGGCTCGAAGGCCCGCACCATCCAGGCCAGGGCCTTGATCGCCATCTCGACGCCGGCGCAGAAGCCACGGGGAGCGGCCAGGAGCACGGTCTGCACACCGGTGGCACCGGCGGTGGGTGAGGCTGCATCCATGGTCGCAGGGTATCGGCGGCGGCGTGTCACCGAACGGGCGGGAATGCGTGTCTGGCCAGGGGCGCCGGTAGCCTCGGCAGCCATGTCCACGCCCCGTGTCGTCGCCGTCGCGCCCGCGTCGCCGGCCGCTCGGGCCGGGGTGCTGCCGGGTGACGAGATCCTGTCGCTCAACGGCGAGGTGCCGCGCGACGTCATCGCCTACCGGTTGCTGGCCGACGAGCCCGAGCTCGACCTCGAGGTCGGCCGTGGCGGGTTGGCGCTGCAACTCGAGGTGGTGAAGGGCGCCGGAGAGCCTCTGGGCGCCGAGATCGAGTCGGCCCTGTTCGATCAGGTGCGCACCTGCGACAACCACTGCGAGTTCTGCTTCATCTACCAGTTGCCGCCGGGACTGCGAAAGAGCCTCTACCTCAAGGACGACGACTACCGCCTGTCCTTCCTCTACGGGAACTTCACCACCCTGACCCGCTTCACCGAGGCCGACCTCGAGCGCGTGATCACCGAGGGCCTCGGCCCACTGCACGTCTCCATCCACGCCACCGATCCCGAGGTCCGCGCCGAGATGCTGCGCAACCGGCGGGGGGCGACCAGCCTGCGATGGCTCCGGGCACTGCTCGACCACGGCATCGAGGTCCACGGCCAGGTCGTGGTGTGCCCGGGGCGCAACGACGGGGCGATCCTCGACGACACCTTCGCCGGGGTGCTCGACCGGTACCCCGAGCTGGCGTCGCTGTGCGTGGTGCCCCTCGGCGTGAGCCGCTACAACCCCGAGCCGGGGATGCGGCCCCACACCCTCGCCGAGGCCGCCGCCGTGCTCGACGCGGTGCACGACTGGCAGGAGGTCTACCGCGCCACCCTGGGTCGGCGGCTGGTCTTCGCGGCCGACGAGTACTACCTGCTCGCCGAGGCGCCCTTCCCCGAGGCCGAGGCCTACGAGGGCTTCCCCATGCACGAGGACGGGGTCGGGATGGCCCGCACCTTCGAGCAGGAGTTCACCGGCCGGGTGGCCGAGCCGACCGGGGTGGCGTCGGGGTTCTTCGCCTGGGTCGACGGGGCACCCGCCGAGGGCTACCGCGCCCCTCGCGCCAGCGGGGCCGCCGGGGGCGACAGCGGCGCCTCCGTGCGTCTGCGCCCCCGCCGGGGAGCGCCCGTCGGGATCCTCACCGGGGTCTACGGCGCCGCTGTGCTGGGGCCCCTCGTCGAGGGGTTCGGCCGCGACGACGTGCGGATCGTCCCCGTCGAGAACGAGTTCTTCGGCGGCAACACCGGCGTCGCCGGCCTCATGGTGGGCGCCGACCTGGCCCGCGTGCTCGCCGACCAACCCGAGACCCACCGCTACCTCTTGCCCGACGTGTGCCTCTCGCAGGGCTACTTCCTCGACGGTACGAGCCCAGCCGACCTGCCCCGCCCCGTCGAGATCGTCGCCACCGACGGCATCGCCCTGCGGCGCGCCCTGGAGGAACGATGATCGACGACCCCAGCCCGACCCCACCCGACCACGACGACGAGGTCCTCGATCCCTTCGCCGACCCCTACGACACCGAGGCCGACCGCCAGGCCGACCTCGACGGCGCCGACGCCCTGGCGCCGGCCAGCTCCGAGCTCCCGGTCGTGGCGGTCGTGGGGCGGCCCAACGTGGGCAAGTCCACGTTGTTCAACCGGATCCTGGGGCGGCGCGAGGCGATCGTCGAGGAGCGACCGGGCGTGACCCGGGACCGCAAGGAGATCGTCGCCGACTGGCGGGGTCGCGAGTTCCGGCTGGTCGACACGGGCGGATGGATGCCCGGGGGCAGCACCCTCGACGAGAAGGTGTCCCGCCAGTCCGAGAAGGCCATCGCCGACGCCGACGCCGTGCTGTTCGTCGTCGACGCCACCGTCGGCATCACCGAGGAGGACAGCCGGGTCGCGGCCATCCTGCGGCGCAACGCCCGCCCGGTGCTGTTGGTCGCCAACAAGGTCGACGACACCAACCGTGAGGCCGCCATCTGGGAGCTGCTCAACCTCGGCGTGGGGGACCCGCTGCCCGTGAGCGCCCTGCACGGCCGGGGGACCGGCGACATGCTCGATCTGCTCGTGGACCTCCTGCCTCCCGCCCCGGACGAGCCCGACGACGACGTCGGCCCCGTCGACGAGAAGGACAAGGTCTTCTCCGTCTCCATCGTGGGACGACCCAACGTCGGCAAGTCCACGTTGTTCAACCGGTTGATCGGCGACGACCGCTCGGTCGTCCACGACATGCCGGGCACCACCCGCGACGCCGTCGACACCGTGGTCGAGACCCCGGACGGGCCGGTGCGCTTCGTCGACACCGCCGGCATGCGACGCCGGGCCCGGATCGACGAGGGCACCGAGTACTACTCCCTCGTGCGGGCCCTGCAGGCGATCGACCGTTCCGACGTCGCCCTGCTCGTCATCGACGCCACCATCGGGATCACCGCCCAGGACCAGCGCCTGGCCGAGCGCATCGACGCCGCGGGCTGTCCGATCGTGGTGGTGCTCAACAAGTGGGAGCTGCTCGACGCCGAGCAGCGCGACGAGATCGGCTATCAGATCAGCCAACGCCTCCACTTCGTCGGCGAGGCTCCGGTGCTCAAGATCAGCGCCCTCACCGGCAAGGGCGTGCACCGGATGCTCCCGGCGCTGGCGGGAACCATCGAGGACTACCACCGTCGGGTTCCCACCCGGAAGGTCAACCAGGTGATCCGCGCCGCGCAGGCCTCACAGCCGGCCCCTCACGGCGCCCGGGTGCTCTACGCCACCCAGGGCGCCACCGACCCGCCCACCTTCACCTTGTTCGCCAACAAGGAGATGCCGGCGTCGTACCTGCGCTACCTCGAGCGTTCCCTGCGCGAGGCGTTCGACATGGGGGCCACCCCCATCAAGATGCGGGTCCGCAAGCGCGACTGAGCCGGCCCGCCACGCTGCGTGGTGGGGCCGATGGGGGTCACACCCCGGCACTACGCTCGCTGCCGTATGGACCAGCCCCTCCTCGTCGTCGTGACGTTGGCCGGCTTGGTGGCGGCCGTGGTGTGGGCCCGGTCGGCGCGCTATCGGCTGCGCCAGCTGCGCCGCCTCGAGAACGCCGAGGGTGATCCCGAGACGCTCACCCTGGTGCGATCCGACTTCCGTAAGGACGCCCTGTCCTCGGCCACCTACCTGCTCATCGCCGGCGTGGCGCTGGTCTTCGCCTGGCGGGCCGGCCGCTTCGAGTCCCTGGCCCTGTTCGCGCTCGCCGTGCCGGCCATCGTCTCGGTGGTGCTCGGCCGCAACTTCGTCGCCGAGGCGCGGGTGGCGCAGGCCCGCAGCGAGCTCGAACGGCGGGCCCAAGAGGTGCTGACCCAGGACGAGCTGGCCCCCCGCCGCTGGGCCGAACGTCTCGCCCCCGAGAGCCTGCCCGCCTTCGAGGGGTTCGAGATCGGCCGGGTCTACCAGCCCGGTGACGGCCTCATGGCCGGTGACTTCTACGACCTGATCCGGTTGAGCCCGACCCGCATGGCGGCCGTGATCGGCGACGTGTCGGGGCACGGGATCGAACCGGCGATCACCGCCTTCCAGGCCAAGTACCTGTTGCGGGTCTTCCTGCGCCAGTACCGCGATCCGGCCCAGGCGCTCGAGGAGCTCAACGCCCAGATCACCGCCGTCGGGGGGCCCGAGGAGTTCATCTCGCTGTGCGTCGTGGTGTTCGACACCGCCGCCGGCACGCTGCGCTTCGCGTCGGCGGGACATCCCGCGGCGTGGATGTGGCACGACCGCGACCTGCGCCCCCTGCGGGCCACCGGCCCCATCTTGATGCTCGACGCCGGCGCGGAGTTCACCAGTCGTGAGGTCACCCTCGAACCCGGCGATCTCTGCCTGCTCTACACCGACGGCCTGTCGGAGGTCCGAGATGGCGAGCACCTGTTCGGCGAGGACCGCATCGCCCAGATCGTCAGACGTGATCCCGGGGCGGGGCCCGACGTACTGTGCAAGTCCCTGCTCGAGGCGGCCAGCGACTTCTCGAGCGGACCCCTGCAAGATGACGTCGCCATCCTCGCCATCCGACGGACCTGAAGCCTCGGGCCCGGCATCGGGCCCGGTGCGCGTCGCCGGACACCCCCCGCAACGAGGTCCCCTTGCCGTTCTGTGAGGACTGCGACAAGTTCTGGAGCCCGAACTCCATGCCCCCGGACGGCGCGTGCCCGACCTGTGGTCGTCCCATCGCCGAGCCACCGAAGTCCGGCCGGGCGCCGTGGCACTTCTGGGTGCTCGTGGTGGCGCTGGTCCTCTACCTGGGGTGGCGGGTCGTCGAGGGCGTGCAGTGGTTCCTGAGCTGACCGGACGCCCGAGGAGGCGGCCACTGCGCATCGTGGTGATCGGCGCCGGCTTCGCCGGGCTCGGCGCCGCCATCGAGCTGGTGGCGGCCGGCCACGACGACGTGGTGGTCCTGGAGGCGGCGGACGAGGTGGGCGGCACCTGGAGGGACAACACCTATCCGGGTTGCGCCTGCGACATCCCGAGCCACCTCTACTCGTTCTCCTTCGAACCGAACCCGGACTGGACCCGGGCCTATCCCCGCCAGCCCGAGATCCAGGCCTACCTGCAGCGCACGACCGACCGCCACGACCTGCGCCGACGGATCCGGTTCGCCACCACCGTGACGGAGATGGTCTGGGACGACCACGACGGCACGTGGGCGGTCCACACCGCTGATGGTGAGGTGCTCGTGGCCGACGTGGTCCTCAACGGCACCGGCCCGTTGTCGCAGCCCCACGTGCCCGAGCTCCCCGGCCTCGGCGACTTCGAGGGCACCGTGTTCCACTCGGCTCGCTGGGACCACGCCCACGATCTGACCGGCGAACGAGTGGCGGTCGTGGGCACCGGCGCCAGCGCCGTGCAGTTCGTGCCCGAGATCGCCCCGGTGGCCTCGCTGGTCACGGTGTTCCAGCGCACCGCACCGTGGGTCGTGGGGCGAGAGGATCGGCCCGTGCCGGGCTGGAAGCGGCGGCTCTACCGACGGGTCCCGGTCCTGCAACGGCTGCACCGCTGGCGGATCTACGCCCGTCAAGAGCTGCTGGTGCTGGCCTTCCTCGGCCACCCTCGCGTCACCGACCGGGTGAGACGGATGGGCACCGAGCACATCGCCGAGTCCATCCACGATCCCTCGTTGCGGGCCGCGGTCACCCCCACCATCACGCCGGGGTGCAAGCGGCTCCTCATCTCCGACGACTGGTACCCCACGCTGGCCCGCTCCGACGTCGAGCTCGTCACCGACCCCATCCAACAGGTGACCGCCACCGGGGTGCGCACGGTCGACGGCGTCGACCACCCGGCGGACACGTTGATCCTCGGCACCGGGTTCGCCGCCACGGACTTCCTCGCGCCCATGCGGGTCGTGGGCCGGGGTGGGGTGGAGCTCTCGGAGGCGTGGCGCGACGGGGCCGCCACCCACCTCGGCATCACCGTCGCCGGTTTCCCCAACCTGTTCCTGCTCGCCGGCCCCAGCACCGGTCTCGGGCACAACTCGATCGTCTTCATGATCGAGGCCCAGCTCCACCACGCGGTCACGGCGCTCGATCACCTCCGACGCGCGGACGCCGACGTGGTGGAGGTGCGAGCCGACGTGCAGGCCGAGGCCTACGCCGACGTGCAGCGCCGCATGCGGGGCACGGTGTGGGCGTCGGGCTGCGACAGCTGGTACCGCTCCGCCGATGGTCGGGTGGACACCCTGTGGCCCGGATCCACCCTGTCCTACTGGTGGCGCACCCGGCGCTTCGACCCCGGGGCCCACGAGGTGCGCCGGGCCGGTCCCGGTGCGGTCGGGGCCCGATCGGCCGATTCGGAGACCGTGGCGCGAGACGGCTAGGGTGTCGCCTCCACGGGCTGTGGCGCAGCTTGGTTAGCGCGTCGGTCTGGGGGACCGAAGGTCGTGGGTTCGAATCCCGCCAGCCCGACCAACATTCCGCAGGTCAGCCGCCCGCAGGGGCGGCGGCCTCGGCCCCCGAAACAGCCCGATGTCAACGGTCTGTCGACACCGTCCTGTGAGCCCCTTGTCCCGCCGGTGTCGCTGGGCATGCGTCAGCTCGAGCACGCTGCGGGGACTGATCGATCCAACCTCGTCGTCGACGGAGACGTCGACGGTCTCGCACTGCCGTGGGCACACGGTCTCGAGGTGCAGGTCATGAACCGCTCGGTTCGAGATGAGCAGACGGGGGAGCTGGTCGACCTCGCTGTTCAGCTCGGCGATTCGCTCGCCCGTCGTTGCTCCTCGTCGGCGAAGCCGGGTTTCGGCGCCACGGCTCCCATGAGTCACAATCTCCTTCGTGGTCAGGAACGCCTCGAGACCGATCAGTTCGGCGCGGCTTCGCCGATGACTCGACGGCAGATCATGGGGCCGGTGGGTTCGGCACGCCGGGTGACGATCGTGGCGGCGCTGGCCGTGATCGCCGCAGTCCTGCTCGGCCCGTCTCCCGCGCACGCGCAGGAGAACCCGCTGGAGCCGCTGGACACGTCAAGCCCGCAGGCCACTTATCTGTCGTTCGTGGCACAGGTCGAACTCCTCGAAGAACTCCTGCTCACGTACGAGCAGGACCGCTCCGAAGCAAACCAAGCGGCGTTCGACTCGGCGCTGGAGAGGACCGAGCAGCTGTTCGACTTCTCCGAGGTGTCCGAAGCGAATCAGGGCGAGGCGATCGTGGTCTCCTTCACCAGCCTGGCTGACATCCTGAACCGCATCCCGCCACCGGCTGTCGACGAGATCCCCGACGCCGCAGAGGTCGAGGCTGCCGCTCGGGCAACCGAAGAGTTCACGTTCCCCGAAACCGACGCTCCGTTCCTCTTCACCGGCGGTGGAATCACGGGCTACACGCTGCCGGGGACGGAGATCAAGATCACGCGCGTCGACGAGGGAGCGCGCGCCGACGACTACGTCTTCTCCGCAGAGACCGTCTCCCGGCTCCCCGGTTGGCGCAAGGACGTCGACGGTCTCCCGCCCAACGAGGAGGTGGAGGTCCGCAACTGGGTTCAGGAGGAGGCCAATTTCACAGGCCATCTCGTACCGCGCTCCCTCGTCGATTCTCTCCCGGATGGGTTCGACCGCGACTTTCTCGGCTCGCCGCTGTGGAAGTTGATCGTCGACGTGGTCGTCCTCGGCTTGGTCGTAGTGACCATCGGGCTCTGGCAGCGGTGGGTCGGGAGCCGGGGCACACCAGGCACACTCAGCGGGTACGTGCACCAGCTGACGACGCCGGTCCTACTGCTCATCCTGATCGGGGTCGCTCGGCGATTCATGGACGAGCAGGTCAACCACAGCGGCAACGCCGCAACCATCGCCAATGTCCTCGTGACGTTGGTGATCTGGGCGTCGATGGCTTGGGCGTTCTGGGTCGTCACCAAGCTCGCCGTCGAATGGATCATCGCCACGCCGGCGATCCGCGACGAGAGCATCGACGCACACCTGTTGCGCCTCCTCGCCAAGGTGGTCAGTCTCGGTGGCGCGTTCTCTCTCGCACTCATGGGCTTGTCCCGCGTCGGGGTCCCAACCATCGGGCTGGGGGTTGGCGCCGGCGTCGCCGGCCTCGCCGTGGGACTCGCGGCGACGAGCACACTCGAGAATCTGCTCGGCGGCATCACCGTGTATCTGGACAAGCCGTTCCGGGTCCACGACGACATTCGAGTCGACGACGAGTTCGGCACCGTCGAGGCGATCGGCCCACGATCGACGCGGATTCGACGGTTGGATGACACCCAGGTGACCTTGCCGAACGCCGACCTCAGTCGGGCCAAGGTGACCAACTACAGCGAGCGTAACCACATCCTCTTCGTCCACACGGTAGGTGTGCGATACGAAACCACGGTCGACCAACTGCGGACGATCGTCAGCGCGATCGATGCCCGATTCCGATCTCACCCCATGGTGCTCGACAAGACGGACTTCCCACGGGTGCGCGTCTGCGGGTTCGGGGCGTCGTCGATCGACATCGAAGTCCGCGCCCACATCGGCACCGACAGGTACAGCGTGTTCACCGAAGTGCAGCAGGAGCTGCTGTTGCTGATCCACGAGATCATCGAAGCCGCCGGCAGCGGATTCGCCTTCCCCTCCACCACGACCTACCTCACCGATGACGCAGGCCTGTCCAAACGTCGAGACAGCGAACTCCTCGGCGGCCACGACGGGAGCGTCGCCACGTCGGCGGCGCACCGGTGAGGGCCTGCCGCCGCGCCGGCTGCCGCGCATCGCCTGATGGTCGAATCCCGTGGGACCGGAGGGGGGGGGGAGCCGTCCGCGAGACCTGCGCACAGGCCAAGACGACGCGGAGGCTCCATTCGACGAGCGGGTTGGTCAGAGGGCTGCCGGCCCGCTTGTGCAGATCGAAGGCCGGGGCGGCCACCCCATGTGTGGCGGCACCACCGGTCGGCGGCTCAGCCAGCCGATGACACCCAGGTCTCACGGCACGCCACCAGCAGGTTCGGCGCATCGGGGCCCTGGTCGATGGCCTACACGCAGATCGTGTGCGGTCCCGACGACACCGGGAAGGTCACGTCGAAGCCCCGGTACGCCCCGAACTGGGGGAGGGCGAGCGCCACGTCGGGGCGATGGCGGTCGGCGGTGAACGCTCCGCCCCAACGGTTGTCGACGTAGAGGTGGATGTCGGTCGTCGTGCTGTCGGGGTCGGCCGCCCACCCGACGATCCGCGCTCAACCAGGGCCGACGCTCACCGAGTCCAGCGGCCGCTGTATGGGGCTTCCCGGGAACGAGGCGGCCGCACGATCGATGAGGTCGAGGTAGGCCGCGCAGCCCAGCGCCGAGTGGTGCACGTTCCCCGGAGCGACGAAGTAGTCCATCCGTCCAGCCGACTCGCTGGCCCAGTCGGCGTAGAGCGTCGTACCCGGGACCCGCCCGGATGCGGCCAGCTCGACCACGGTGATGAGGTTGATCCACGGTCCTACGACCCGGTGGTCCCCGTCGGGCCCCCAGTAGCCGTTGGTGGTGGTCACACCCACCCAGACGAGGAACGGCACGTTGCGCAGGATGTCGAGGGTCACGCGCACGTCGCGGCGGTACTCGTCGTAGGTCTGCAGCCCCTCGCTGATCTCGCGGATGTCGTTGGCGCCCAGCGCAATCACCACGACCTGTGGGTTCGTGGCCGCGACCTTGCGGATCGTGCCCTCGTGGTCCTGCACCGTGTACCCGCCGAGCGCGGTGACCGACACGTGCCAGCCCTCGTAGAGGAAGCGGTCGTTGGCCTGGCGTTCGATGTCACAGACGAGGCTGTCGCCGACGATGGTCAGCTGGGGGCCGTCCGGCGACCCCTGGTAGGGGTTGGGGTCGCACGAGGCGACAACGAGGAGCGAGAGCACGAGCAGGGCGAACAGCCCGGGTCGGCGCCAGCGGTGGGAGCGAACCGCCGAGGGTGCGCCGCCACCCCTTGCCTGACGCTCGGTCAGGGAACCCCGGGCGGATGGGCGGGCGCGCATGATGCACCTCCGACACTGCGTCGACCAGCGCCGCCCGCTCGGACGGCGGAAGGGCCGGTCGCCTACTTCGACTGTCGATCCCGGCACCCGTCCTCACCAGGGTCCTGGGTCATCTCCTTTGCCAGATCGGCTCGAACGGCGCCCGCCCCGGCGGGCGGTCGCTGGGCTCCGAGGTCGCCGGAAAGCGGCGACGAGGGGGCCGGGTGAGAGTCGAGCGGGCCGATCCCCGACGCTGGTCGTGGACAGGTCGATGCCGAGCGAGCACGCTGGGAGCGGTCGGATGACGATCTGTCGTGGAGGATGTCGTGGTCGCCATGTCCGAGTTGCAGGCCGCCGTCGCACCGCTCGCGACCGAGTGGCGCGAGCAACGAGCCGAACGCCTCACCCGCCGCCACCTCGACCCTGCCGACTTCCGCGCCCTGGCCGACGCCGGCTTCCTCGCCGCGTGTGCGCCGGTCGTCGCCGGTGGGGGCTTCGAGGACGTCGTCCGCTCCGTTCGCCCCTTGGCCGGTGCCTTGCGAGATCTGGGCGGGGCCGACCCCGCCGTGGCGCTGGTGGCCGCCATGCACCCCGCCGTCCTCGCCTACTGGGCGGCGACCGCAGAGGGGGACGCATCGGAGTGGGCCGAGCAGCGACGGGCCGTCTTCGCATCAGCCGTGTCCGGGTCCCAGTGGGGCACGATCACGTCCGAGCCCGGCAGTGGCGGCGACATCTCGAGGACGCGGACGGTTGCGACGCCCGATCCGGCGGTCGACGTGGGCCTGCCGGGACACGGCTATCGCCTGGTGGGTCAGAAGCACTTCGGGAGCGGCTCGGGCATCGCCGACTTCATGGTCACGACCGCGGTCGCAGAGGGCGAGGACAGCCCGTCGCTGTTCGTCCTCGACACGAGCGACCGCTCCTGGGACGGATCCGGCGGCATGCGCCTCCTCGCCGAGTGGGACGGGACCGGCATGAAGGCCACCCAGAGCCACGCCATGGACCTCGAGGGGGCGCCAGCCGTCCGAGCGGCGTACCCCGGACCGCTCAGCGACCTGACGCAGAACAGCGGGGCCTACATCTCGTGCCTGTTCACGGCCGTGATCCTGGGTCTTGTCGACGAGGCGGTGGCCACCGCGCGTCCGACGATCGCCGCCAAGGCGCAGGACCTCCGCGCCTACGAGCAGGTGGAGTGGACTCGAGCCGAGACTGAGCACTGGCTCATGGTCCAGGCCTTCGAGGGTGGCGTCCGGGCGACGGAGACGGGAGACCCCACCGTCGCCATCCACGGGGCGCTGCGGGCCAAGCAGGCAGGGGCCGAGCTGGCCGAGGACGTCGTGCGCCGCCTTGGTCGGGTCCTCGGGGGAGGGACCTATTCGCAACGGTCGCCCTTCGCTCACTGGTTCGAGGACGTGCGCGCCCTCGGCTTCCTCCGTCCACCGTGGGGTCTCGCCTACGACGGCCTGTTCGCCACCTCGCTGTCCTGACCCGGGTCGCCCCCCGGGGCCGACGGTGAAGGTCCCGCGTCGTCCCGATCACGGGGATCGTCGTCCCCGGCCGCATCCGGCGCATCGCCCAGGGCTCTGCTCATCGACGGCCCGGCCTGCAAGGTGACGATCGGCCAGGGCATGGAGAGCCCGGCTCGGTCGAAGGCGGCCTTCGTCGCCAGCACCACCTGGTGCTGGGTGCGGCGGACCTCGATCTGGTGCGGGTCGCTCCAGAACCAGAGCTCGAGGGTGATCGTCGACTCCCCGAACTCGCACAGCAACGCCTCCGGAGGTGGCTCGCGAAGGACGCCGGGGCACGAACGCAGGGCCGTCAGGGCCGTGGCCGTCACCACCTCGAGGTCGTCGTCGTAGCTGCAACCGACGGTCAGCTCGCTGCGCACCGCCGGGTGCGCGGTCTGGATGACGACCGCCCCCTGGTAGACGTCGCGGTTGGGGATGAGGACGCGGCGGCCGTCGAACGTGGTGATCGAGGTCTCCCGGATGGTGATGCCCTCGACGGTGCCGTGGTGGTCGTCGACCTCGATCTGATCGCCCGAGATGAAGGGCTGGCGGACGATGAGGAGCAGACCGGCCAACAGGTTGGACAAGATGTCCTGGAAGGCGAAGCCGGCCGCGACCGAGACGATGCCGAGGCCGGCGACCATGTCGACGGGATCGATGCTCGGGAAGCCGACAACGAGGGCGACCAACATCCCCAGCCCGACGATCACCCAGCCGACCAGTCGGGACATGACGGCGGCGAAGCTGGGCGTCCGCGTGCGCCGCCAGCGGTAGGCGAGCAGGTGGCGGACGCCGACCGAGACCCCCCACATGACGAGGAGCACCCCGACGGCGATGCCGATGCGGGGCAGTGAATCGACGGCTCGGTCGATCCAGCTCTGGGCTTGTTCCTGCACGTCGGCGATCTCGTCGCCGGCCTGGGCGAGCAGCCACCGGTGGGTCATGGCAGCAGGGTCGGCATCGGCTGGGCCACGGGGTTCACCCTCCAGGGTGGGGCTCGGACAGGCGTCGGTCGCCCCCGGGTGGGAGCGGTGTTGACGAGGTCCTACCCCTCCCGAGCGGAGCGAACCCCCACCTCGGGGTCCGGTCGCCATCCGATAGTGTCGATCCGACCGAGGGTGCGGCTCGACTGGGCGCCCCCGACCAGATCTGCGCTGCGGGGTGCCCGTCGGCACCCCGCCGTCGCGCTCGCCGCCGTCGTCTGCTGCTAGGAGCCCCCATGACCCCCGATGCCACCACGAGCGGCGCCGACGACGCCGAGGTCGTCGAGGAGCTCAGCGACGCCGAGGCGGCGGTCGAGAGGGCGTCGATCCGGGCGCAGCGCCTGGACAAGGTGGCCGCCCTGCGCGAGCGCGGGATCGATCCCTACCCCTACCGCTTCGACCGCGACCGCACCATCGGGGAGCTGCGGGCCGAGTTCGAGGGCCTCGAGGACGGGGTGGAGACCGACGTCGAGGTGCGCGTCGCCGGCCGCTTGATGCTCAAGCGGGAACAGGGGCGCCTCACCTTCGGTCAGCTGCGAGACCGTTCCGGGGAGGTGCAGCTGTTCGTGTCCGCCGGGGTGCTCGGCAAGGAGCGGATGCCCGACTTCAACGACCTCGATCGAGGCGACTGGGTCGGGGTCGAGGGCACGGTCATGGTGACCAGGAAGGGCGAGCTGTCGGTCAAGGTGACCGACTTCGTCCTGCTCTCCAAGGCGGTCCGGCCCCTCCCGGACAAGTGGAAGGGCCTGTCCGACGTGGACACGCGCTTTCGTCAGCGCTACGTCGACCTCACCGTCAACCCCGACGCTCGGCGGGTGTTCGAGGTGCGCGTCGCCGCGGTCGATGCCGTCCGCGCGGTGCTGCGCCAGCGGGAGTACCTCGAGGTGGAGACGCCGATGCTGCACCTCCAACAGGGCGGGGCCACGGCCCGGCCGTTCGTCACCCACTACAACGCCCTCGATCTCGACACCTACCTGCGCATCGCCCTCGAGCTCCCGCTCAAGCGGCTCCTGGTGGGCGGGTTCGAACGGGTCTTCGAGATCGGCCGCGTGTTCCGCAACGAGGGCATCGACACCCGCCACAACCCCGAGTTCACCATGCTCGAGGCCTACGAGGCCTTCGGTGACTACAACGAGATGATCGAGCTCACCGAGGCGCTGGTGGGGGCGGCCGCCCAGGCCGCCAACGGCACCACCACCGTGGAGTGCCGGGGACGCACGATCGAGCTGGCCGGACCGTGGCGCAGGGTCACCATGGTCGAGCTCATCGCCGAGACCGTCGGCGTCGACATCCACCCGGCCATGCCGGTGGCGGAGGCGCGTGCCGTCCTCGACGGCCTGGGCCTGGCCTGGGACGACTCGTGGGGCGCGGGGCGCTGCACCCACGAGGTCTACGACGAGCTGGTCGAGCCCAAGGTGGTGGAACCGACGGTCGTGCTCGACCACCCTCGCGAGACGTCGCCGCTGGCCAAGCCCCATCGAGACGACCCGACGTTGGTCGAGCGCTTCGAGGTGATCGTCGACGGTCGCGAGCTGGCCAACGCCTACAGCGAGCTCAACGACCCCGCCGAGCAGCTGGCCCGGTTCCGCGAGGAGGCGGCCCACAAGGCCGCCGGCGACCCCGAGGCCGCCGACGTCGATCTCGACTACATCCGGGCCCTGGAGTACGGCATGCCCCCGGCCGGTGGGATGGGCATGGGCATCGATCGCCTGGTGATGCTGCTGGCCGGCGTGGAGAGCATCCGAGAGGTCATCTTGTTCCCGACGTTGCGCCCCGAGGTCGGCTTCACCGACGCCGACGTCGACCCCGCCTGACCCCCTTGCGGTCCCGCCCCGGGCCACTACCGTCACGACCATGTGCGGCCGCTTCGTCTCTGCCTCCCCGCCCGGGGAGATCGCTCGGTACTTCGATGCCGAAGCCCCCGAAGCGGCCCTCGAACCCAGCTACAACGTGGCCCCGACCAACGACGTCTACGTCGTGCTCGCCGACGGCCGGACCCGGCGGGTCACCCCCATGCACTGGGGCCTGGTGCCGCGTTGGGCCAAGGACCCGTCGGTGGGCAACCGGATGATCAACGCCCGAGCCGAGACCCTCGCGTCGAAGGGGGCGTTCAAGCCGGCCTTCCAGAAGCGGCGGTGCCTGGTCCCGGCCGACGGCTTCTACGAGTGGAAGGCCGTCCCGGGCCAGAAGCGCAAGCAACCCGTCTACATCCACCGACCCGACGGCGAGCCGTTGGCGTTCGCCGGCCTCTGGGAGGTGTGGCGTGACCCCGGCGCCTCGGACGCCGAGCGTGAGGCCGGCGGGGGGTCGCTGCGGTCGTGCACGATCATCACCGGCGAGCCCAACGAGACGGTGCGTCCGGTCCACGACCGGATGCCGGTCATCCTGCCCCGGTCGCAGTGGGACACCTGGCTCGACCCCGACGTGCACGATCTCGAGGTCCTCGGGCGGCTCCTGGTGCCGGCGCCGCCCTCGTTGGTGGCCCTGCGACCGGTGAGCACCGAGGTCAACAACGTGCGCAACAAGGGCGCCCACCTCGTCGACGAGGTCGACCCGGTCCCGGAGGGTGAGCTCCCCGGGCAGTCCAGCCTGCTCTGACGGGCGAGCCGTCCTACTGCCCGCGCTCCACCTCGGCCCGCAGTGCATCGGCGACGGCGTCGAGCTCCTCGGCCGGGACGTCGCCCTGGGCCTTGGCGAAGTCCATGTCGCGCTCGCTGCGGATGGGCAGCACGTGCAGGTGGGTGTGGGGCACCTCCAGCCCGGCGATCATCAGGGCCACCCGATCGGCGCCGAAGGCCCGCTTCTGGGCCTCGCCGACCTTCTTGGCCACCACCATGAGGTGGGCGACCACCTCGTCGTCGAGATCGGTCCAGTGGTCGACCTCGGCGACGGGGACGACGAGGGTGTGGCCCTTCGTGATGGGGGCGATGGTGAGGAAGGCGGCACAGGTCTCGTCACGGTGGACGAAGCGCCCCGGGAGCTCGCCGGTGAGGATCTTGGTGAAGATCGTGGTCATGGGACGGTGATCGTAGAGTGCGAACCATGCCCGCGTCCCCGCCTCCGGACCCCGTGCGACGCGGCGCACGCCCGGTCAGCGCCCAGGCCGCCTCCGAGAAGCACGCCATCGAGGTCCACCGCGACGACGTGGCCGGGGAGGACCGCATCGTCACCGTGCCCAACGTCATCACCTTCGTCCGCCTGGCGCTGCTCCCCGTTTTCGTGTGGCTGCTGCTCGGCCAGGGGGACCAGGGCGCGGCCGCCTGGCTGCTCGCCGGACTCGGGGCAACCGACTGGGTCGACGGGTACATCGCCCGCCGCTGGCACCAGGTGTCGACGCTCGGGAAGGTGCTCGACCCGGTGGCGGACCGCCTGCTGTTCTTCGTCGCCATCGTGGCCATCATCATCGACGGCGCCGCCCCGCTGTGGTTGTGCGTCGCCGTGCTGGTCCGCGAGGGACTGGTGGCCGGTGCCACCCTCACGCTGGCCGCGCTGGGTGCCGTTCGGATCGACGTCACCTGGTTCGGCAAGGCCGGCACGTTCGCCTTGATGTTCGCCTTCCCGCTGTTCCTCGCCGGAGCCAGCACCATGTGGTGGGCCGACGAGGCCGCGGTGATGGCCTGGGCCTTCGCCGTCCCGGGCCTCGTCCTCAGCTACTACGCGGCGGTGATGTACGTCCCGGCCGGGATCCGCGCCCTGCGGGAGGGCCGAGCCGCCCGGGCAGGGTAGGTTCGCAGGCATCAGGCCGCCGTGGGGCGGCACCTGCGCCGAGGGAGGACGTTCATGAAGGCGGTCATCATGGCGGGTGGCGAGGGAACCCGGCTCCGGCCCCTCACCTCCAACGCTCCGAAGCCGCTCCTGCCCCTGGTCAACCGGCCGATGATGGAGCACGTCATCGACCTGCTCAAGCGCCACGGCATCGACGAGATCGTGGTGACGGTGGCCTTCATGGCCAACGCCATCCGCGACTACTTCGGCGACGGCTCCGACTTCGGCGTGAAGATCGCCTACGCCACCGAGGAGACCCCCCTCGGGACCGCCGGCTCGGTGCGCAACGCCATGGAGCACCTCACCGAGCGCTTCCTGGTGATCTCCGGCGACGTGCTCACCGATGTGGACCTCTCCGCCATCATCGACGTCCACGAGGCGAACCAGGCGATGGCCACCATCGGACTGGCCCACGTCGACAACCCGCTCGAGTTCGGCATCGTGATCACCCGTGAGGACGGCAGCATCGAGCGGTTCCTCGAGAAGCCCACGTGGGGGCAGGTCTTCAGCGACACCATCAACACGGGCATGTTCGTGCTCGAACCGGAGATCTTCGACTACATCGAGCCCGATCGCTCGGTCGACTTCTCCAGCGAGGTGTTCCCGAAGCTCCTCGCCGAGGGCAAGCCACTCTTCGGTGCCATCACCGAGGGGTACTGGGAGGACGTGGGCACGCTCGAGGCCTACGTGCGGGCCCACAAGGACATCCTCGACCGCAAGGTGGAGGTGGAGATCCCCGGGTTCGAGATACGTCCGGGCGTCTGGCTGGCGGAGAACGCCGAGGTGAACCCCGATGCCACCATCGCCGGGCCCGCCGTGATCGGGGAGAACTGCCGCATCGAGGCCGGCGCCGTGATCGGGGAGTACTCGGTGCTCGGCGCCAACGTCCGCGTGCGCAACGACGCCTTCCTCGAGCGCACGGTCGTGAACGACAACGCCTACCTCGGCGAGGCCGTGCGCCTGCGGGGCACCGTGGTGGGTCGCTCGTGCGACCTGCGCAAGGGGGTGCGCACCGAGGAGGGCGTGGTCATCGGCGACGAGTGCTTCCTCGGCGAGGAAGCCAGCCTGGGCTCGGGGGTGAAGGTCTACGCCTTCAAGACCGTCGAGCCCGGCGCCGTCGTCAACGAGTCGATCGTGTGGGAGTCGCGTGGCGCCCGCAGCCTGTTCGGCCGGATCGGCGCGTCGGGGTTGGCCAACGTCGACATCACCCCCGAGTTCGCGGTGCGGGTGGCCATGGCCTACGGCGGTCTGCTCAAGAAGGGCACCACCGTCGTCACCTCCCGTGACTCCAGCCGCTCGTCCCGCATGCTCAAGCGGGCGCTGATGGCCGGACTCAACAGCGTGGGGATCAACGTCGAGGACCTCGAGGTGGCGTCGGTCCCGGTGACCCGCTTCGTGATGCGCCGTCCGAACATCCGCGGTGGCCTCACCGTGCGCCTGGTGAAGGGCGACCCGCAATCCGTGGCGGTGCGCTTCTTCGACGAGGACGGGCTCGACATCACCGAGGACGTGCAACGCAAGATCGAACGCCTCTACGCCCGCCAGGACTTCCGCCGGGTCTTCCCGGGCGAGATCGGCGACATCGGCTTCGCCTCCCGGGCCCTCGAGCACTACGCCGACGCCCTCGGTGCCACCGTCGACATGAGCCGCATCCGAGCCGCCCGCTCCAAGGTCGTGATCGACTACGCCTACGGCTCGGCGTCCTTCGCCATGCCCAACGTGCTGTCGAAGCTCGGCCTCGAGGTGCTCGCCGTCAACCCGTTCATCTCCACCGCCGGAGTGCTGCGCGACGACCTCGACGGGCACGCCACCGCCGTCGCCGACCTGGTCCGCAGCTCCGGCAGCCAGCTCGGCGCGGTGATCGACCCCGATGGCGAGCAGCTGCGCCTGGTCGACGACGAGGGCCACGTCCTCACCCATTCCGAGAGCCTGCTCTCGTTGCTGACGCTGCTGCCCGGCACGCTCTTCGGCGACCGGGTGGCCCTGCCGGTGAACACCTCGCAGGCCGCGGTGCGCATCCTCGAGGAGCACGGCATCAAGATCCGCTGGACCAAGCTCTCCAACCCGGCCCTCATGGACGCCGCCACCGAGGCCGGGGTGGGCTTCGCGGGCAACCAGTCCGGCAACTTCATCCTCCCCGGCTTCATGCCGGGGTTCGACGCGGCCGCGACCCTCGTGAAGGTCCTCGACCTGATGGCCTTCCACGAACGGAAGCTGTCCGACGTGGTGGCCGGGCTCCCTCGCGTGCACGTGGTCCACGACACCGTGGTCACCCCGTGGGATCAGAAGGGGGCGGTGATGCGCACGCTCATGGAGCAGAGCAAGGACCGCGACCTCGTGCTCGTCGACGGCGTCAAGGTGCTCCACGACGGCGGGTGGGCCCTCGCCCTGCCCGACCCCGAGGAGCCGGTCACCCACATCTGGGCCGAAGGCTCCTCGGCGGACTCCGCCCGTCGCCTGGCCGAGGAGTACGCCCGTCGGATCCGCCAGATGGTGCGGTGAGGCGGCAAGTCTCATCCTCGTGTCGAGGGTTCGGCGGATCGGGTAGCGTGCGGCCATGTTGATCCCGGAGGACCTGCGCTACTCCACCGACCACGAGTGGGTTCGAGTGGAGGGCGACCGTGTCCGCGTCGGCATCACCGACTACGCCCAGGACGCGCTCGGCGATGTCGTGTACGTCGAGGTGCCCGAGCAGGGGGCCACGGTGGACGCGGCCGCCAAGGTCAGCGAGGTCGAGTCCACCAAGTCCGTGTCGGACATCTACGCCCCTGTGGCCGGAGTCGTGGTCGAGGTCAACCAGGGCCTCGACGATGCGCCCGAGCGGCTCAACGACGACCCCTACGGCGACGGGTGGATCTGCGTCATCGAGGTGAGCGACCCCGAGCAGCTCGACGGCCTGCTCGACGGCGACGCGTACCGGCGGTTGATCGAGGGGTGACGTGGTGAGCGAGGTCTTCTGCAACAACTGCGGGCACCGCAACCCACTCGGGTCGAACTTCTGCTCGTCGTGTGGCGCGATCCTCGAGACCGTCGCACCGGAGAACACCACGATCACCTTCCACCCGTCGGCCCCCGCCGACCCGGTCGAAGACGACGTCGCGCTCGACCTCGAGGAGGTCCCCCGCGACACCGGCGTGCTGGTCGTCAAGCGGGGGCCGAAGGCAGGGAGCCGCTACGCCCTCGAGACCGCCTGCACGACGGCCGGCCGGCACCCCGACAGCAACATCTTCCTCGACGACATCACCGTCTCGCGTCGCCACGCCGAGTTCCGGCGCGACGACGACGACCACTACATGGTCTGCGACACCGGCTCGCTCAACGGCACCTACCTCAACCGGGAGCGCATCGAGGAGGCACCGCTGGCCAACGGCGACGAGGTGCAGATCGGCAAGTTCAAGCTGGTGTTCTTCCAGGGTGCCGGCGAGGAGTGATGGGCGCCGACCGCACCCACCTCTCGATCGGTGAGGTCCTGACGCTGCTGCAGCCGGACTTCCCCGACATCACCATCTCCAAGATCCGCTTCCTCGAGAGCCAGGGCCTGCTCGACCCCGAGCGCACCCCGTCGGGCTACCGCAAGTTCCACGACACCGACATCGACCGGCTGCGTTGGATCCTGACCCAGCAGCGCGACCACTTCCTGCCCCTCAAGGTCATCAAGGACCGTCTGGCGGCCGGCGACCTCGGTGACGGGTCGCCGGAGGGCGTCCTGCCCCTGGCCGCGGACGGCGCCCCCGCACCCGGCTCACCGCCCGTGGGTGACCAGGCATCGGCCCCGGAGTCCTCCGAGGTCACCGAGGTCACCGAGCCCGCAGAGGCCCAGGTGGTGCCCGCCACCGTCGACGAACCACCGGAGCCCTCCGCCGACGAGGGGCCCGGGTCCACGGCCGATGCACCCGAACCCGCCCGAGCCCCCCTCACGTTGCTGCGTCGGGCCGGTGTGGTGATCGACGACGAGCCGACCGGGCACCCGGCGCTCGGCGACGCCAGCGATGACGCCGAGCCCGACGACCACGACCGGGCCCGGGCCGTCGCCCGCCTGGTCGAGGCCCCCGAGAGCGCCTCGACCCCTGCCGAGCGGGCCCGCCGGGGTCGACGTCGTCACCCCACCGGGCACACGCCGGGCGACGAGGTGCCGCCCGCCGAGCCCGACGACTCCGACGACGACGCCCCGATCCGCCTGGCCGACGACGCGTCGGTGACGCTGTCGCTCGACGACCTGTGCGCGGCCACCGGTCTCACCCCCAGGCAACTGGGGGAGCTGGAGCGCTACGGGCTGCTCGGGGCCCGCACCATGGGCTCGGTCGACTACTACGACGAGGACGCGCTCATCGTGGCCCGCCTGGCCGTCAGCTTCGGCCGCTACGGCATCGAGCCCCGCCACCTGCGCATGTACAAGGTGGCCGCCGAGCGCGAGGCCGGGTTGTTCGAGCAGCTCATCACCCCGTTGCTCAAGCAACGTCGACCGGCGGCCCGGCAGGAGGCGGTCGAGATGCTCGAGGACCTCGCCGAGCTGGCCGACGATCTCCGGGCGGCCATGGTGCGCGCCGCGCTGCGCGAGTACCTCGGGCGCGCCTGAGGGCCCTCGACCCGACCGACCCACCACCCCGGCCCGCGCATCGGACCGGATTGGGCGGTCCCGGTGCCGCCCCGGCCCGGTAGGGTGCGAAGGATGGTCGAGATGGAGTTGGTCGCCGTTCGCATCGAGTTGCCCGGCAACATCCCCGTCGTCGTGCTGCGTGAGCGCGAGGGCGAGCACCGGCTGCTGCCGATCTTCATCGGCCAACCCGAAGCGGCCGCCATCGCCTTCGCCCTCGACGGCGTGGTGACCCAGCGCCCCATGACCCACGACCTGATGCGCGACGTCGTCGCCGAGCTCGGGGCCGTGGTCGAGCGGGTGGTGATCACCCACCTCGAGGAGGGCACCTTCTACGCCGACCTCCACCTCCAGACCGGCGATCGCCGGGTGCAGGTGTCGAGCCGTCCCTCCGACGCCATGGCGTTGGCCCTGCGGGTGGAGTGCCCCATCTTCGCCACCGAGGAGCTCCTCGACGAGGCCGGGTTGCCCGAAGAGGTCGACGAGGACGGCGACGAGGCCGGGGGCGAGGACGTCGTGGAGCAGTTCCGGGAGTTCATCGACTCGGTGAACCCGGACGACTTCGCCTCCTGAGCGGTCCCTCCGGGCCCGGCCCTTCCGTGGCCGAACGGCGGCGATCGTTGACCGGGCGTCCCGCACGTCGTACCCTCCAGCTCTCACGGGCGTAGTTTCACCGCTGTCATGACGACCTCAGGTGGAGCCAGAGGCCCTGTCACCCTCCACGTGAGCGTGATCACCCACCGGGCACGGGCCCTCGAGGAGCAACGATGAGCACCAAGGACGAGGGCTTCAGCGGCGCCAAGGCCGCAGAGATCGTGGGGATCAGCTATCGCCAGCTCGACTACTGGGCCCGCACCGACCTGGTGAGGCCCTCGCTCGTCGACGCCGCCGGGAGCGGCAGCCGCCGCCGCTACAGCTACACCGACCTGCTCGAGTTGAAGGTCGTCAAGAGCCTCCTCGACGCCGGGATCAAGCTCGAGAACGTCCGCGACGTCTTCGGCTACCTGCGCGACCACCTCGGTGCCGACATCACCACCGCCAACCTGGTGATCCAGGGCAGCTCCTCGGTGGTGATCCAGGACGACGGCGAGCTCATCGACCTGGTGAAGAAGGGCCAGGGCGTGCTCAACATCCTCGCCCTGGGCGGCGTGCGCGACGAGGTCGATGCCCGCATCCACGAGCTGCACCCCACCACATCGGCCGGGGCCACCGTCACGTCGCTGGCCGCCGGGTCCTGATCGCCCCACCCCTCCGTCGCCGCCCCGCGCCGCCCCTCGCTCGCTGATCCGCCGATCCCGTCCGGGATCGGCGGTGCCGCGTGACACGCGGGGGAGGGGAGGGGCGTCGGGGGGGGCGACGAGCGCCGCCGGTTCCGGCCGACGGGTGCACCGGTCCGTCGGTCTCGGCCCAGAGGCCAGATGACGACCGCTGGCCCGGCGGACGGACGACGGGGCGTGACCCCGTTCGGGGGGAACCATCCGCGCCGGTGAGATGAACCACGTTCATACTGTGAACATGGTTCATCTGAAGGTCGTCCCCGACGACCGGCGTGAGCGCACCCGGGAGCTGAAGCGGCAGCGGATCCTGGCTGCGGCCGGCGCGGTCATCGACCGCGAGGGCCTGGCCGGGGTCACGATGCAGGCCGTCGCCGACCAGCTCGACTGCGCCGTCGGCACCCTCTACACCGCCTTCGCCTCCAAGGCGGCCCTGCTGGCCGGGCTCCAGGCCGAAGCGGTGGCGACGCTCGAGCACTCGTACCGGGCCGGTCGGGCCCGGTGGGACGAGGACCTCGCCACCGAGGACGTCGAGGACAGCACCCGTCCTCTCGTGGAGCTCCTCGCCCACGCCGGCTTCCTGGCCGCCGCCGCCGTCGTCTACCCCGACGAGGTCGCCCTCGTCCGCGAGCTGCTCGGCGAGGCGCCTCCGACCGCCCCGCCGCTCGAGCGGGCCCTCGCCGGCGAGCTGCTGCCCGTGGTCCACCGAGTCCTCGACCCGGTGGTCGGGCGTCTGGGTGACGCCGTCGACCACCAGAGCCTCCAGCCCGGCGACCCCGTGGCGCGTGCCCTCGTCTGGCACGCGTCGCTGCTCGGGGTGCTCCGCCTCGATCGGCTGGCACCCCTCGACCGCCACCTGTTCCGCGCCGCGCCGCTCGCCCGCTCGCTCGCCGAGGGTCTCCTGGTGGGCTGGGGCGGCGACGGGGGAGAGGTCGAGGTGGCCTCCACGTGGGTGGAACGACTCACCGCCCGCGGCCCGCTGGCCCCGCCTCCGCAATGAGGATGTCGGCCCGGGGTGGGTGGCCTCGGGCCGGGCGGGGGAGCGGGAGCGGGAGCGGGAGCGAGCCCAGGGGTAGGGTCGACGGGTGACCGATCGCCGCTCGCCCCTCGACGCCACCCACCGTGCCCTCGACGCCAAGATGGTGCCCTTCGGGGGCTGGGAGATGCCGCTGTCCTACCCGGAGGGCACCCTGGCCGAGCACCGGGCGTGCCGGCACGGGGCCGTCGTGTTCGACGTGTCCCACCTCGGCACGGTGCGGGTGGCCGGCCCCGGTGCCCTCCTCACCCTGCAGCGGGCTCTGACCAACGACCTCACCCGCATCGATCCGGGGCGGGCGCAGTACACCCACCTGCTCGACGCCCACGACGCGTCCGTCGTCGACGACATCATCGTGTTCTGGGTGGGGCCGGAGACCTTCGACGTGATGCCCAACGCCTCGAACACCGAGGGGGTCACGCGGGCGCTGGCCGAGGAGGCTGCCGCCCTGGGTGCTGAGGTGACGGCGACCGACGTCACCGCCGAGCGCGCCGTGTTGGCCGTCCAGGGCCCCAAGGCGCGCGAGCGTCTGGCGCAGGTCGTGCCCGCCGCCGCTCGCGTCCGGCGCTTCGCGGTCGCCTCCGTCGAGTGGGAGGGGATCGATCTGACCGTGGCGGGCACCGGCTACACCGGCGAGGACGGCCTCGAGATCGCCGTCCCGGCCCTCGATGCCGGGGGCCTGTTCGACGCCCTCGTGGCTGCCGGCATCGAGCCGGCGGGCCTCGGCGCGCGCGACACGTTGCGCCTGGAGGCCGGCCTGCCCCTGCACGGTCACGAGCTGGGCCCGGGCATCACCCCCCTGCAGGCCAACCTCGGGTGGGTCGTGGCCTGGGAGAAGGGGCCGTTCCGGGGACGCGATCCGCTCGAGGTCGAACGCGACGCCGGACCGGGCCGCCGGCTCCGGGGCCTGGCCACCGAGGGTCGGCGCCCGCCCCGCGAGGGGCAGCCGGTGCTCCGTGGCGGCGAGACGGTCGGGGCCGTGACGAGCGGGAACTTCTCTCCCGTGCTGGGCCACGGGATCGCGTTGGCCTTCCTGCCCCCCGAGACGGTGGAGGGCGACGAGCTGGCGATCGACGTGCGTGGCACTGCCGTGGCGGCCCGGGTGGTCCCGCTGCCGTTCGTCGACAGCCGGGCCTCGAAGGGCGCCAGCGCCCTGTGACCCCTCGCCGCGGGTGAGCGCCCGTCGGGCTCAGACGTCGGCGAAGGCCTCCACCGGTGGGCACGAGCACACCACGTTGCGATCTCCGTAGGCGCCGTCGATCCGGCTCACCGGCGGCCAGTACTTCCCCAGGCGAGCGGTGCCGCCGGCGGGCCATCCCGCCAGGCGACGCGGGTAGGGGTGGGTCCACTCGTCGTCGGCCACGTCGGCGGCCGGGTGCGGGGCGTTGAGCAGTGGGTTGTCGTCGGCCGGCCACGCCCCCGAGGCCACCTGCTCGATCTCGGCGCGGATGGCGAGCATGGCGTCGCAGAAGCGGTCGAGCTCGAGCAGGCTCTCGCTCTCGGTGCTCTCGACCATCAACGTGCCGGCCACCGGGAACGACATGGTCGGCGCGTGGAAGCCGTAGTCGATCAGGCGCTTGGCCACGTCGTCGACGGTGATGCCGGTGGCCTTGGTGATGGGTCGCAGGTCGAGGATGCACTCGTGGGCCACCAGGCCGTGGCGACCGCTGTAGAGGATGGGGTAGGCCTCGCCGAGGCGTCGGGCCACGTAGTTGGCGCTCAGGATGGCCACCGCAGTGGCGTGGCGCAGGCCGTCGGGACCCATGAGGGCCACGTAGGCCCAGGGGATGGGCAGGATCCCGGCCGACCCCCACGGGGCGGCCGACACCGCGCCGATGGGTGCGTCGTGCCCGTCGGTTCCGGTCGGCCCGGCGGCGGCGACCACGGGGTGTGACGGCAGGAACGGCGCCAGGTGGGAGCGGACCGCCACCGGCCCCACGCCGGGACCGCCGCCGCCGTGGGGGATGCAGAACGTCTTGTGGAGGTTGAGGTGGCTCACGTCGGCGCCGAACCGGCCGGGCTTGGCCACGCCGACCAGGGCGTTGAGGTTGGCCCCGTCGAGGTAGACCTGGCCGCCGGCGTCGTGGACGGCTGCGCAGATGTCACCGATGGCCTCCTCGAACACGCCGTGGGTCGACGGGTAGGTGACCATGAGGGCGGCCACCCGGTCGGCGTGGGTGGCGAGGACGGTGCGGAGGTCGTCGAGATCGACGTTGCCGTCGGTGTCGCAGGCCACGACGGCCACGCGCATGCCGGCCATGGCGGCGCTGGCGGCGTTGGTGCCGTGGGCCGAGGCGGGGATGAGGCACACGTCGCGGTGCTCCTCGCCCCGGCTGCGGTGCCAGGCCCGGATGGCCAGCAGACCGGCGAACTCGCCCTGGGAGCCGGCGTTGGGCTGCAGCGAGACGGCGTCGTACCCGGTGACCTCGCACAACCAGCGCTCGAGGTCGTCGGTGAGGGTGCGGTAGCCCTGGGCGTCGGTGGCGGGGGCGTAGGGGTGCAGGTCGGCGAAGCCGGGCCAGGAGATGGGTTCCATCTCGGTGGTGGCGTTGAGCTTCATGGTGCACGAGCCGAGGGGGATCATGGCCCGGTCGAGGGCCAGGTCGGCGTCGGCCAACCGGCGCAGGTAGCGCAGCATCTCGGTCTCGCTGCGATGGGTGTGGAAGACCGGGTGGGTGCAGAACTCGCTGGTACGGCGTTGCTCGGTGGGGAGCGCATCGGCGGTGGCGGCATCGACGGCCGTGACGTCCGGGGCGTCGGTGACACCGAAGGCAGCCCAGACCGCCTCGACGGTCGCGATGGTCGAGGTCTCGTCGAGGCTGAGCCCGACGTGGTCGTCGTCGATCGACCTCAGCTCGAGGTCGAGGTCCCGGGCGGCCGTCAGCACGCTGGAGGCCCGGCCCGGGACCCGCACGGTGAGGGTGTCGAAGAAGGCGGTGGTGACGACGTCGGCGCCGGCCGTCCGGAGGCCGGCGGCCAGGACGCTGGTGAGGCGGTGCACCCGGGTGGCGATCCGGGCCAGGCCCTCGGGGCCGTGCCAGACGGCGTACATCCCGGCCATGACGGCGAGCAGCACCTGGGCGGTGCAGATGTTCGACGTGGCCTTCTCGCGGCGGATGTGCTGTTCACGGGTCTGCAGGGCCAGCCGGTAGGCCGGACGACCGGCGGCGTCGACCGACACCCCCACCAGCCGGCCGGGCAGGGTGCGCTTGTAGGACTCCCGGGTGGCCAGGAAGCCGGCGCTCGGGCCCCCGAACCCCATGGGCACACCGAAGCGCTGGGAGGAGCCGACCACGACGTCGGCCCCCAGCTCTCCGGGCGGGGTCATCACACAGCAGGCCAGCAGGTCGGTGGCGACGACGACCAGCGCTCCGGCCTCGTGGGCCGCGGCGATGACCGGCTCCAGCGGACGGAGCTCTCCGCTGGAGCCCGGGTGGGAGACCAGGACACCGAAGGTGCCGTCGGGCAGCGGTGCGGCCGGGTCGGCGACCACGACCTCGAGCCCGAGCGGCTCGGCCCGGGTCTGCACCACCGAGACGGTCTGGGGGTGGGTGTCGGGGTCGACCACGAACACCGAGCCGGCCTTGGGGTTCACCCGGTGCACGAGCGCCATGCCCTCGGCCGCGGCGGTCGCCTCGTCGAGCATCGACGCATTGGTGAGCTCGGTGCCGGTGAGGTCGCAGACCATGGTCTGGTACGTGAGCAGCGCCTCGAGGCGGCCCTGGCTGATCTCGGGCTGGTAGGGCGTGTAGGCGGTGTACCAGGCCGGGTTCTCGAGCACGTTGCGGCGGATGACCGGGGGCGTCACGGTGGCGTACCAGCCCGTGCCGATGAGGGAGGTGCGCACGGTGTTGGCGTCGGCCAGGGTCCGGAGGGCGGCGGTCACCTCGGGCTCGGAGCGCGCCGGGGGCAGCTGCAACGGGGCGTCGTCGCGGATCGACGAGGGCACCACGGCGTCGAGGAGGGCGTCGAGCGACTCGAGGCCCAGCTGCTCGAGCATGGTGGCCACGTCGCCGGCGTCGGGCCCGACGTGGCGGTCCACGAAGGCGCGGGCGTCGTCGAGGTCGCTCAGGCGGAGGCCGGTGGGGGGTGGGGCGTCGGTCACGGTCGGGTCCTCTCGGTGCCGGCGGGCGCGCCGGATCGGGTGGGGGACCCCGCTCTGTCGTTGGACCTGAGAGTTTTCGCCCGGCGCCCGTGGGCGTCGTGACCTTCCCCGTCGGTGAGCCCCTCGCGAGGCTGCTCTCCAGAGTTGCCTGGTGCGTGCGGTACGGGTGCCTGAGAGTTTCCGGGGCGGTTGCTCCTTCGGCGCCCGGCCGTGGCCCGAGGGCCGCGACCGGGTCTCTCCCGCACGCGGTGGTCGGCGTCGGTTGTGCGACGAGGGTACAACCCCCGAAGCGTCGACCGGTGACCGCGCGGGCGCCGGTGGGCGGCGTCAGTCGAGCAGGTCGGGCTGCTCTCGCACGATCACCTCGTGGAGGGGCTGGAAGGAGAACCAGCCGGCGAAGTGACCGCCAACCTGGGTCTGGGTGAGGGCGGCGGCGTCGGCGTCGATCGAGATGGGGTCGCCGGCGGCCATGGCCAGCAGCTGGGCCTGACAGGTGCGCTCCATGGTGATGAACCACCACGCTGCCTCGTCGACGGAATGGCCGACGGTGAGCAGCCCGTGGTTGCGCAGGATGGCGGCCTTGTGGTCACCGAGGGCGGCCGCGATGCGCTTGCCCTCCATGGGGTCGAGCACGACGCCGGTGAAGTCGTCGAACAGCACGTGGTCGCCGTAGAAGGCGCACGCGTCCTGGGTGATCGGGTCGAGCAGGCGACCGAGTGACGAGAAGGCCTTGCCGTGGACGGAGTGGGTGTGGGCGGCGGCCACCACGTCGGGACGGGCGGCGTGCACCTGGGAGTGGATGGCGAACGCCGCCTGGTTGATGGCGTGGTCGCCGTGGACGATCCGCCCCTCGTGGTCGACGCACACCAGGTCCGAGGTGCGGATCAGCCGGAAGTCCATGCCGAAGGGGTTGAGCCAGAAGCGGTCGTCGAACTCGGGGTCGCGCACCGTGATGTGCCCGGCCACGCCCTCCCCGAAGCCAAACCGGCCGAAGAGGCGGAAGGCGGCGGCGAGGCGCTCCTGGCGGTGGCGCCGCTCGGCGGCGGGGTCGTCGAAGGTCGCCGGGGTGTAGAGCAGCGGCTTGCGTTCGTCGAAGAGCTCGTCGTTCGTGGTGTGGTCGCCCATCGCAGCCTCCTCGCCTCGAGGGTGGGGTCGATCCCCCGAGCCCCGTCTCGGTCCCGAGTGTAGGAGCGTGGTTGACGGCGGGTGGGCGGGCGTGCTCGGATGGCGAGCGCTACACGAACACGTGCCCGGTGAGGGGAAGTCCGGTGAGAGTCCGGCGCTGTCCCGCAACCGTGTGTCGAGGGGTGACCCTCGGCGAGTCGGATCACCTGACCGGTCACGAGAGCTCTGCATGCACCGTCGCGGACTGCGGTGCCGAGCCCGGGAATCTGCGAGTCGGTCGAGCGGGCCGAGCGTGGGGGAGCGGGGGAGGCGTCTCGTCCGCCCCGACCGATCGAGGATCCCCATGACCCTGTTGCACCCGACCCGACGACGCCTCTTGGTGGTCGTCGTCACGATCGCCGCCGTGCTCGGCGCGCTGGTCGTGCCCAGCCCCACCTCGGCGTCGTCGCCGGCGGCCGGGCCGGCCACCGCCTGGTTGGCCGGCCTCGTGGGTCCCGACGGGTCGGTGGAGAACCCCTACGACCCCGGCGTGCCCTCCGTGAGCTGGACGGTGAACGTGGCCTTGTCGTTGGCCACCACCGGCACGCAGCCCGAGGCGCTCGACGCCGCCATGGGCTACCTGGAGGCCCGTGTCGACGACTACGCCGTGGTGGGGGGCGTCGACAACCCGGGTCGACTCGGCTACCTCACCATGCTGGCCGTCGCCACCGAGCGCGACCCCCGGGCCTTCGGGTCACCCGGCACCGATCTCGTCGGGCGGACGCTGGCCACCTACGAGGTATCCGAGACCGGCCTGTTCGGTGTCCCCGACTCCTATTCGTCCGCGACGCTGCAGTCGCTGGCCGTGCTCGGCCTGGTCGCGGCCGGCGAGACCGTCCCGGCCGGCTCGCTCGGATGGCTCGCCGACCAGCAGTGCGGTGCCGGTGAAGGGCCGGCCGAGACCCTCGGGGGCTGGCAGGGATACCGGGCGCCGGAGGGTGCCGGGCTGGCCGACTGCGTGGTCGTCGGTGATCCCGAGTACCTGAGCCCGGACAGCAACAACACCTCCTTCGCGGTGCAGGCCCTGGCGGCCACGGACGCGCTGGGGCTGCTCGACACCGACCCGGGCACCTTCTTCAGCCAGCTCCAGGAGGACGACGGCACCCACCGCGGCGGCTTCGCCTTCGACCTGTTGAGCTTCGGCGCCGACCCGAACTCGACCGCCGTGGTCCTGCAGGCCCTGGTGGCGCTCGGCGAGCCGTTGGGCGAGTGGGCGGTCGGGGGCCAGGACCCCCTCGTGTCGCTGGAGACCTGGGTCATCGCCTCGGGCGCCGATGCCGGAGCCCTGTCGTCGCCCTTCAGCGACGGCTTCGCCGACGTGTTCGCCACCTACCAGGGGGTGTGGGGTCTGGCCCTGGCCCCGTTCCCGCTGCCGGTGCCACCGCCGCCCCCCGCCAGCACCACCACCACGACGAGCACGACGAGCACGACCACCGAGGTCGCTCCGGCGAGCACCGCGCCGACCCCGTCGGGGCCAGGTGTGGTGGTGACGCCCCGTTTCACCGGCTGATCGGGGATCACCCACGGGACCCGACCCCGCCGCTAGATTGCGTCAGGTGACGGAATCCAGCGCGGGGCCGGGTCCCGGCCGACAGGGGAGCGATCCGGCGCGGCGGTGCCGTTGGTGCGGCCGCAACCTGCCCGAGCGCCGCGGTGCGGGGCGTCCGCGGCGCTACTGCCGGGCCGGGTGTCGCCAGCAGGCGTACCTGGCCCGCAAGCTCGCCGGGGCCCACGGCCTCGGCGACGCCGACGTCATCGTCGATCGTGAACGGCTCGAGGACCTCCAGGGCCGGCTGTACTGCCTGCAGGCCGCGCTCGAGGACGTCGAGCGCGACCTCGAGCGATCCTCGGACCCGCGGGAGGTGGCCGAAGCCCTGGCCTGGCTGCAGGAGAACGCCCGACCGCTCGCCGAGGTGTGGATCGAGCCCCGCACCGGGGCCGAGGATCCCGACGTCCGACCACCGGGTGCGATCGCTCAGGGGGCGTCGTAGACGAGGTCGCCGTCGGTCCAGGCGTCGACGCCGGTCAACGGGCCCGGCCCCTCGGTGAACTGGCACGGCCAGCGTCCCTCGAGCGTGCGCTCGCACAGCAGGCGGCGGCCTTCGAAGACGAACGCCTCGTACCGGTCGGGATCGTGATCGAAGACGATGCCGTCCATCACCCACCACTCGGCGGCGGCGCCGAACGGCACAGCCGGTTCGGCGCCCAGGCCGTCGACCACGACGCACGGTCGGCTGGCGCCCTCGGTGAGCTCGCACCACAGGGTGCCCTCGGGGGTCTCGGCCGCCTCGAGGCCGGGCGCCTCGCACTCGGGTCCGCCCGTCACGACCACCAGGTCGGCTCGGACGGCGGCGGCGTCATCGCCGGGGGACAGCTCGGGCGCGTACCAGGTGCGCACGAGGTCACGGTCGAGGGGCGACAGCGACCAACCAGGGGCACCCTCGCCGCCGCCGTGGACGATGGAGGTCGGGCAGGCGACGTGGCCGATCCCCAGTGCGTGCACGAGCTCGTGGACGATGGTCTCGTTGCGGGCGGCCTGGCCGATGCTGGAGTCGATCGCCACCCGGACCTCGGTGAGCAGGCCGTCGCCCGTCCACGTGGATCGGGTGACGCCGAGGACGTGATCGGTGATCTCCTGGAGGTCTGCGGGCCACTCCGGCCGTGGTGCGAACAGCACGTCGATGTCGGGATCGGGGTGCGAGCCCACCTCGAGCACGAGGTCGGCGGCCGCGCCGAGCTCGGCGGCGGCGGCGGAGAGGATCTCGGAGTCCCGGGGGGTGATGGAGCCCCTGACCGTGACCGTGAGGCGCCCTGACGGCCAGCGCACCAGGCCGTTGGCCTCGGCCGCCTCGGTGACGGCGTCGGCGACGGCCGCGCTGGCCTCGAGAGGGGCACGGGGGCCCGTGGTCGTGGTCGTGGTGCTGGCGGTGGTCACCTGGCTGGTGGGGGCCACCGCGGTGGGTTGGGCGGGGCCGGCGCACGCGGCGACGACGGCGAGCCCGGCCACCACCAGCGCCGACCACCGAGGTGTGGGCCGGGGCGCTCGGCCCGGCCGGCGTGATCGGCCGGGGTGCATGGGGTCAACCTAGCGACGGGATCGCTGAGCGGTGCCGCGCCCACACCACGGGGGGCGCGCCACCAGCTGCGGTCATTGCGTCAGGTGACGTTATGGCCGGATTGTGGTGCCCTCGGGCGGAGGAGCCGGTCTGTGCTCGAGCGCCCCGGCGAGGCGGTCCTGCGGTGGGCTGTCGCGGGCGTCCACGGGCACCCACCGGCCTCGGCCCCCAGCCGTGGTCGGCGGGGCGGGGCCCCTCGGCGACGGATGTCTCGGCCTGGTCTCGCATCCGGCCGAGGCACGGCGTCAGGAGCCAGTGCGCTCGCGGCGTGAGGGGCGCAGCGTGATGACCCGTTCGTGGTGGGGTGGTGAGCCGATGTCGGCGCCGGTCAGGTCGGCGGCGGCGCCACCCGGGCACTGACCGGGATAACTAGACATAACGAGGATTATCGGCACTCCGGAGGGATCGGTCGTCGTCCGGATCGTGCCCCGTGCACCTCGAGAATCCGCAACCTGGCGGGGTGTGGACGCCCCCCCGACGCGCTGACCCGACAGCCACGGGTGGGGTCGGTGGGTCAGGTGAGCTGGTCGGGACGGGTCGAGAGCTCTCCGGCCAGATGGCCGGTGTCGTTGAAGCGCCGCACGATCCAGCGGTCGCCGAGGATGACCAGGTGGCTGATCGACGCGTTGTCGGCGCCCGAGAAGGCCAGCGACCGCGACCCGCTGGCCTCCGCCAGCACCGCGCCGATGGCCCCGCCATGGCTCACGGCCACCACCCGCTGGTCGGGGTGGGCTGCGTGGATCCGCTCGATGGCGCCCCGTACCCGGGCCCGCAGCGCGGCCACCGGCTCGGCCCCCGGGATGGCCCCCCAGTCCTGGTCACGGTCCATCCGGGCCAGGGCCGGGTGGCCTTCGGCCACCTTCTGGCGGAACAGGCCTCCCTCCCACTCCCCGAGGTGGACCTCGCGCAGATCGGGCTCGACCCGGGCCTCGACGCCGACGCGATCGACCAGCGGGGCGATGGTCTCCACCGTGCGCCGCAGGGTGGTGACGTACACGGCGTCGACGGACTCGCCGGCGAGGCGCTCGGCGATCCGATCGGCCTGCCACCGGCCGAAGTCCGACAGCGGCGGGTCTCCCTGTCCGTCGACCAGGGCGAACGGCGCACCGGGGCGGAACGGTGCCGACTGGCCATGGCGCACCAGCAGCACCTCGGTGGCGCCGGCCGGCGCGCTGAAGGGTCGCTGGTCGAACTCGGGCGTCTCGCCGTCGGGGGTGCTCATCGCCCGACGAGCATAGGGTGCGGGGCTCGGGTCACCGGGGCGAGCGGTCGAGCGCTGCGGTCGGCTGCGGTAGCGTGTCAGACCTATGTCTCGCAGGATCGAAGTCGAGCTCACCAGCACCCGTGACGACGGCACCTGGACCTGGCGTGCCGCCGGGGCCAAGCAGCCCAAGGGGGATCTCGACGGCACCCTGCTCTACGACGGCGCCAAGGTCGGCGACGTCGTGCGCGCCGATGCCGACTTCTTGATCGACGGCATCGTGATCACGGCCGTGCTCCCGCCCAAGGGGGCCCGCAAGGAGCCCGAGCGCCTCGAGATCCTCGGCCCGCCCCGGCGCGACGAGCAGCTGGTCACCACCACCCTCGCCCCCAAGGGGCGCGGCGAGCGGCGAGGCCGCGACGGTGATCGACGCGAGGGTCGCGGTCGGCGCGACCGCCCCGAGGGCGAGCGCAGTCGAGGGGACCGCGGCGACCGCAGCGGCGAACGGCGTGAGCGCGGCGGACGCAGCGATCGTCCCCGCCCCGAGCGTCCGGCTCCCGAGCCCAAGCCCAAGCCCAAGCGGCTCCGGGCCGGCCGGGTGCATCGCAACGAGGCGTTGGCCGCCCTTCCCGAGGAGCAGCGGCCCGTCGCCGAGCAGGTGCTCCGGGGTGGCATCCCGGCCGTGCGCCAGGCCGTCGAGAAGCAGAACGAGACCAACATCGCCGAGGGCAAGCCCGAGATCAGCGCTTCTCCCCTGCTGGCCATGGCCGAGGACCTGATGCCCGCCCTGCGCGCCGCCGAGTGGCGCGACAAGGCCGAGGCGGCCCTGGCCGAGGTGGCCGAGCTCGACCTGCGCGACCTGCGCTCCGTGGTCGTGGCCGCCGATGCGGGGGCCCGTGACGAGGAGAGCCGTCAGCTCGCCGAGCAGCTCCGCACCGCCCTCACCGAGCGGGTCGATGCCGAACACGCCGCCTGGTTGGCCGAGATCGACGAGATGTTGCGCGAGGGCCGCTCCGTGCGGGCGCTGCGACTGAGCTCGCGACCGCCCAAGGCCGGCGCCCCCTTCCCCGCCGAGCTGGCCACCCGCCTGGTGGAGGCCGCGGGGACGTCGATGACCGCCGAGACCGGTCCCGACCGCTTCGCCACGGTCATCGATGCGGTGGCCTACTCGCCGGTGCGATCCCAGGTGACGGCCCAGGCCGTCCCCGCCGAGCCCACCGACGAGCTCCTCGCCGCCGTCAAGAAGGCGGCGTCGCGGGTGCCGCAGATCGCCGCCCAGTTCGGTGTCGAGGCGCCGCCCCAGGCGCCGAAGTCGGCCCGTCCCGGACGGCCCCGGGCCAAGGGCAAGGGCGGGCCTCGCAAGCCGCCTCCGCCCGCCCCGGCCGCGGGGGCCGCCCCGGAGGCTCCCGTCGAGGATCGCCCCGTGGCTCCCGACCAGGCTCCGGCGGAGGGTGCCACCGCTCCCCCGGCGCCCTCGGACGCGCCGCCCAGCCTCGAGCCCGGTGCGGCGGCGCCGGCGAGCCTCGATGCCGGCGAGCAGCCGGCCGGCACGCTCGATGCCGGCGAGCAGCCCGCAGGGACCCTCGGCGCCGGGGCGGCGCCGGCCGAAGGCGACTCGTCGCCGTCCGTGCCTCCCACTGCCTCCGAGCCTGCCGCGGAGACCGCTGCCGAGCCTGCCGCGGAGACCGCGGCCGAGCCTGCCGCGGAGACCGCGGCCGAGCCTGCCGCGGAGACCGCGGCCGAGCCTGCCGCGGAGACCGCGGCCGAGCCTGCCGCGGAGACCGCCCCCGAGCCCGGGCCGGACACGACCACCGGCGAGTGACCCACCCGGCGTGAGCCGGCTGCGTTAGACGGCGTCGAGTCCGAGCACGACCAGCAGCTCTTCGGGGCGCCGCGCCACGATGTCCCCGGGGCCGGGTTGGGCCCGGGGGTTCCAGCCGGCGAGGACGAACGGGACCCCGGCCCGCGACGCCGTGGCCCGGTCGTGGGAGGTGTCGCCCACGAAGACGGCCCGGTCGGCGTCGACTCCGAGGCGATCGAGCACCGGGCCCACCTCCTTGGGGGCGCCGGCGAAGGCGTCGGTGAACATGGCCACCTCGGGCTGCCAGCCGAGGCGGGCCAGTTCGGCCCGCCCGGAGATCGGGTGCTTGTTGGAGCACACCGCCCACCGCGGCACGCAGGCCAGCACGTCCTCGACACCGGCGAACGGCTGCACCACCTCGGTGTCGTAGCGGGCCACGTACTCGTCGACGGAGACACCCAGCCGCTCGCACTCCGCGCCCACCACCGATCCCATGCGCACGTCGCTGAGATCGACCCCCATCTCGGCGAACGGGGCCAGCAGGGCGGCGTCGGAGTCGAGCAGGGTCCCGTCGAGGTCGAACACGACCAGGTCGCGTCCCGTGAGGACCTCGGTCACGTCGTCAGATCCACGTGCGGCTGGCCCGGCCGCGGTACTGGCCGCTGCGAGCGTCCTGGTCCCAACGGGCGCCGCACGAGCCGCACTGGCAGGAGTCGAGGCCGAACGAGGCGAGGAAGAGGCGCTCGACCTCGCAGTCGTTGCAGTAGGGGCACTCGAGGGGCCGCCGGGAGGATGCGGAGCTCGTCATGGGTGTGGGGCGATCCTACCTTCGCTGGTCGACGAGGCGGTCGATGCGGTCTTCGTCGTACGCCCCGCTCGTTCAGCCCTGGCTAAGGTCGGCCCCATGGTTGACTACGAAGTGCGGGGCCACGTCGCCCTGCTCACCCTGAACCGCCCTGAAGCCCGCAACGCCATCAACGGTGATGTGGCCCAGGCGATGGACGCTCACCTCGACACGCTCGAGGCCGACCCCGACGTCTGGGTCGCCGTCCTGGCCGCCAACGGGCCGGTCTTCTGCGCCGGCGCCGATCTGAAGGCCATCAACAGCGGCAAGGCCGCCGAGCTGGCCACCGCCAAGGGAGGGTTCGGCGGCATCGTGGACCGGCAGCGCCGCAAGCCGATCATCGCCGCCATCGACGGGCTGGCCACTGCCGGCGGATGTGAGATCGCGCTGGCGTGCGACATGATCGTGGCGTCCACCCAGGCCGCCTTCGGGCTCGCCGAGGTGAAGCGCAACCTGGTGGCAGCCGGTGGCGGCCTCTACCGCCTCCCCAAGCTGGTCGGCAAGAACGTGGCCCTCGAGGTGGCCCTCACCGCCGAGAACCTCACCGCCGAGCGGGCCTACCAGCTGGGCATGGTCAACCGGGTGACCGAGCCCGGTCAGGCTCTCGAGGGCGCCATGGCCATGGCCGAGACCATCGCCGCCAACGCCCCGCTGTCGGTGTGGGAGAGCCGCGACCTGGTCCTGATGGCCGACTGGGAGGACGAGGCCACCATCAAGAAGGCCACGGGTGACGCCTTCGGACGTGTCCTGGGCTCCGAGGACACCAAGGAGGGCCTCGAGGCGTTCATCGAGAAGCGCCCACCCGAGTGGAAGGGCCGCTGAGGGTCGACGACACCACGGCGACCCCACCCGCGACGGCCCCGGCTCTGCGAGCCGGGGCCGGGCGCGTCGGGCCCACGGTCCTCGTCACACGATCGTGTCGAGGACCCCGTTGTCGTGGAGGAACTCGGCGAGGCCGTCGACCAGGTTGAGCTGGGCGACGTCGCCGAGTGGCACCCACGCCGCCTCGGCGGCGTCGTCGCCCGCCCGTGGTTCCCTGTGGTCGAGCACCGTCGCCACGAAGTCGAGGATCACGTGGTGGTGTCCCTCGGCCCGGTCGTCGAGGACCTCGACCCACCCCAGCAGCTCTCCGCAGATGCACTCGAGCCCAGTCTCCTCGGCGACCTCGCGCACCACGGCCTCGGCCAGCGTCTCGCCGTGCTCGACCCGACCGCCGGGCACGGACCACTCCCCCGCCGCCGGGCCGTGGCCCCTGCGCACCACCAGCAGCATGCCGTCGTGCACGACGACGGCGGCCACGCTGAGCTCGGGCCGGGCCGTCACGACAGGCGTCGGTGAACGACGATGGCCCGGGCCACGAGACCGAAGCGCTCGAAGAAGTTCTTGGTGTCGCGCATGCCGGGCAGGGCCAGCGCGTCGATGCCGAAGGCGCCCTCGGCACCCGCCCACTCGACCACGAGGTCCATCATGGCCTCGCCGACCCCGACGTGGCGGGCGTCGGGCAGCACGTAGATGTCGTCGAGCGTGGCCAACCGTGAACCGTCGTCGAGGCCATCGACCCGGGCGGTGGCGTAGCCCACGACGCAACCGTCGAGGGTGCCGCACACGACCAGATGGCCGGGATCGTCGAGGGCCGTCGACAGGGGCGGCTCGAGGGGCGGTCGGCGCCCGACCGTGCGGGCCCACGTGTCGCCGCCGCGCAGGGGGGCGAGCTCGCCGACGGCGGCCTCGGCGAGGGCCACCAGCACCCCGAGGTCGTGACGAGTGGCCTGGCGGGCGGCGTGCACGGTGTCAGCCGTCGGGGTGTTCGAGTTGAGCCACCCGGTTGAGGATCGTCTTGCGCCCGCGATGGTCCCGCTCGTAGCGCCCCACTGCCTCGAGCTCGCTCGGTTCGAGGCCGTCGAGGCGGGGCAGGACCTGCGACGCCGACAGGTTGTCGTAGTCGGGGATGGCCAACGAGTCGACCTCGATCGACGGTCCCCCCTCGTCGACCACGCCGGCCTCGACCGGGTGAGCGTCGGAGGGGGCCACCGAGACGGTCCCGATCGAGCCCGGTTCGAGGGGGGGTCGATCGTCGGCATCGGCGGGCTCGGACCGCGCCCGTGCGTCGTCGTGGCCCCGCTCGCGCTCGTCGAGCGGGGCCAGGCCGGTGAGGCGGAGCAGGCCCATCGCCTGCTCCTGGGCGTCGACCACCGCCGACTCGACCCGGGTGCTCCCCCACTTCACCGCGAACTCTCCGACCATCTTGGCCACGCCCACCTGGGAGCGGCCCCGCTCGATGAAGGTGGGCAGCAGTGAGCGGGCCTCGAGCGCGAACCCGAGAGGAGCGAGCACGCAGTAGTCGACGACCTGATCGACCGGGGAACGGGGGGTGTCGTCGTCGCGGCGCTCGTCGGCCATGGATCAGCTCACCATCTCTCGCTGGAGTCGCTCGATCGCCGGGCAGTCGGCCTCCCCGACCGGACAGGTCATGCTGGAGGGCGGACCGAACTGGCTCGGGTTGACCACCAAGAAGCAGCCGGTGCACGTGAACTCGTGGGCCTTGCGAGGCGTGACGCCTTCGGCGACGTCGCCGGTCGGACGAGGTTCGGGGGCGGCCTCTTCGTCCTCGTCGTCGTCGTCCTCGGCCGCCGCGATGCGCACCTTCAAGATCTCGTCGAGGTCGGCTTCGACGTCGTCGGGATCGACCTCTTCGTCCTCGTCGTCGTCGTCCTCGCGCTTGGCCTTCGCCTTGGCCGGTGCGTCGTCGTCCTCTTTGCTCTCGTCGGTGTCGTCGGAACCCTCCGAGTCGTCGGTCTCGACGACCTCGTCGGTCTCGAGGTCGTCGCCGAGGTCCTCGTCGGTCTCGAGGTCGTCGCCCTCGAGCTCCTCGTCGTCCAGGTCCTCGTCGTCGATCACGTCGTCGTCAGCCATCTCGTCCTCGGCATCGGGTCGCCGGTGTTCCCGCACACGGCGAAGGGGGGTTGGTGCGGCGGATGATAGGCAGATCCGGCCCCTTGGTTTCTACCCGAGGTTCTCGCCGGTGCCGCGCGAGGGTCAGGAGGTTTCTCGGCGAGCCTCGGCTCGGCGCTCGGCGTGCAGCCGTTCGAGCTCGGCTTCGGCGGAGTGGTCGACGAAGCGCATCATCTCGGCGACGGCGCTGTGACCGGCCTGTTCTTCGATCAGGCGGTGCATCTCCTGGCCCACCAGGCGGTAGGCGGGGTGCCCCTGGGGGGTGGTGCGCAGCTCGATGAGGTGCATCGCCTCGCGAGCGTTCATCTGCATGACGAACCGGACCTTGTAGGCCAGGGCGACGGCGTAGGAGGCCTCGGACGGGACGTCGGGGACCAGGGCGTCGTAGAGGGCGGCGGAGCGGTCCATGGCGTCGTCGAAGCGCGCCCCCACCCCGGCGGTGTCGACGGCCTCGGGTCGCGTGTAGCCGTGACGGGGGGTCAGGGCCTGCCACTCGATGGTGAGCATCCGATGGCGCTGCAGGTCGCGGAACGCCCCGTAGTCGGCCAGGACGTCGAAACGGTACGTCGGACGCTCGAGCGCTCGGCCCGGCTTGTGGCGCCGGTTGGCCCGGTCGCCCTCGTAGGCCCTCAGGACGGCCAGGCGCTCGTCGGCCCCCATGGCCCGCACCCGGGCCTCTATCTGGCTCTCGGGCAGCGAGACGAACGGATAGAGGGCACTGGCGACGAGCTTGACCTCGGCGTCGGGGTCGAAGTCGACGAGGGTGACGACCGGAGCCGGCTCCAGGTCGGTGCCGGCGGGGAACAATCGATCGGCGAGGTCCTCCATCTGCTCCCGGCTGGACTCCAGGTATCGGCTCCACGCCACCCCCCGGTCGTCGAGGTCGACCCGCTTGAGGAACGACGGGATGACCTTGCGCAGCTCGGTGAGCATGAGGTCGGCGTAGTGGCGGGCCTCGGGCAGCGGATGGGACCGCATGCGCAACAGCAGCTGCTCGTAGCCCTGACCGGTGCCGTAGATGCCGACGTTGGACAGCGAGGAGGCGGGCAGCAGGCCTCGGAGGGAGTCGAACGCCTTGGCCCGGATCGCCTGGCGGTAGACGAAGTCGCTGTCGGCCGGGTCCTTGGGCACGGTGTCGCGCAGGTGGTCGACCACCACCGGCAACAGCTCGGCATAGGTGTCGAACATCCGGTCCATGTCGCCGATGTAGCGAGTGGCCTGCCGGGACTGCATCACGCCGGCCGGCCGGTGGTAGCGGTAGCGGCCCCCGATGCGGCTGTCGTAGGCGATGTAGCGGGTGGACTGCTCGAGGTAGGACATGAGGCGTCCCCACTCGAGCACCTTGGTCAACAGGTTCGAGGCCTGCTCGCAGGCCAGGTGCACGCCACCGAGCTGGGCGACGGAGTCGTCGCCGTACTCGAAGAAGACGCGGTCGTAGAGCTCCTCGGCCCGCCGGAGGCCCACGGTGGCGTCGATCGAGGCGTCTCCGGTGATGTCCAGCTCGCCCACGAACTCGTCGAGGAACAGACGTCGCAGGCTCTTCGGTGAGCGCGAGTAGCGGGCGAACAGCGCTCCCTTGACGACCTCGGGCAGGTTCACGAGGGCGAACACGGGGTCGTACAGGTTGGTGAAGTACCGCCGGAGGACGTCCGCCTCCTCCGCGGTGAACTCCTCGGCGACGTAGAGGCTCACGGGCGGCGAGCGTACGGCGTGCCCGAGGTCTGGCCGCGGACCCTAGCGGGGGCCATCGTCACGGCTTGCGGGGCCGTCCTCGGTGAGGATCCCGGGACGAGCCCAGAGGTCGACGATGGTCATGGCCATGGCCTTGGCGCCGTCGAGCACGGCCGCATCGCCCTCGGGACCCGCCGCGAAGTGGGCGAACTCGGGGGTGTGGATGCTCACGCCCTCGGGGGCCACGGCGATCATCGGGTGGATGCTCGGCACCTCCTGGGAGACGTTGCCCATGTCGGTGCTGCCGCACACCTGCAGGCCCTCCTCCGGGTCGAGCAACAGTCGGCCCAGGTGGGCGGAGTTGGCGGCGTAGAGGTCCTCGAGACGCGTGTTGCTGCGCAGCTCGGCGTACGCCGGCTCGAGCCACTCGTGGGTGACGTCACAACCGGTGGCCATGGCCCCGCTGCGCAGGGCGTCGAGCACCCTGCTCTTGAGCGGTTGGAGGCGCTCCAGGGTGCCCGAGCGCACGTACCAGAGCATGGCGGCGTGGGCCGGCACGATGTTGGGCTTGTCGCCACCGTCGGTGAAGACGCCATGGATGCGCTCGTCGGGCCGGATGTGCTGGCGCAGCGCGGCGACCGCGTTGTAGCCGAGCACGGCTGCGTCGAGGGCGTTGCGGCCGTTCCACGGGAAGGCCGCGGCGTGTGCGGCCTCACCGGCGTAGGCCACGCGCAGGCGCTGGATGGCGATGGTGGTCATCTGGCGCAGGTCGTGGTCGGCGGGATGGACCATCAAGGCGGCGTCGACGCCGTCGAGGGCGCCGGCGGCCGTCATCAGCACCTTGCCGCCCCCTCCCTCCTCGGCCGGGGTGCCGAGCACCCGGAGGGACCCGCCGAGGCGCTCGGCCACCGTGGCCGCGGCCAACCCTGCGCCGAGGCCGGCGGCGGCGATGATGTTGTGCCCGCAGGCGTGGCCCAGGCCGGGCAGGGCGTCGTACTCGAGCATCACCGCCACGGTGGGCCCGCCCTCGCCGCGGCGGGCGTCGAAGGCGGTCTCGAGGCCGTAGGCCGCACGGGTGGTGTCGAGGCCGGCCTCCTCGAGCACCGTGGTCAGCAGGTCGTGGGCGTGGTGCTCCTCGAAGTTCTCCTCGGGGTGGGCGTGGATGTCGTGGGAGACCCCGATCAGCTGGCCGGCCCGCCGATCGATCTCGGCGCACACCTGGTCCTTCAGCTCACGCACGTCCATCGCCCTGACGCTACCTCCCGCTCTGACCGACGCCCCAGGCGGCCCGTCCGGACCGGGCGGCGGGTCACACGACGACGGTGAGGGCATCGGGCTCGATCCTCACCGCCAGGGTGCGGGCCCGTCCGACGGCTCGACCGTCGAGGTGCACCGTGAGGGCGGGCTCGAGATCGAAGGTGGCGGCCGCGGTGCGCGTCGTTCGCAGCGAGGGGTGCGGCAGGTGTGTCCCCGTGGGAAGCCTCCGCCACGCCTTCCACCGGTCTCCGAGGGCCATGGTGGCGTCGGTGATGTCGAGCAGTCCGTCGTCGGGGTGGGAACGGGGGCCGAGATCCCAGCGGCCGTGCCACTGGGCGTTCATCACGGCGATCACCCGCCCGAACCACCACGAGCGGCGAGCGACGAGGTGGGCCACGAACCAGTGGAGGTGGCCGTCGACCAGGGCGGCGCCGAGGTCGACGGGGAAGGTCATGGCGTCCGCCGATCGCAGGCGCTCGACGTCGCCCTTGCCGCCCAGGGTGCGACAGAGGTCGCCGCCGAGCAGGCCCAGGGTGGGGATCGGGTCACCGCGACGTCGCGCCTCCGTCACCACCTCGCGTGCCTGGGCGTCGCTGTGCACCAGGACCCCGTCGGCCGGCAGAGCCCCAGGGGCGCCCCACGCCTCGCCCTTGCGGATGGTCATCGGCCGGTGTCCTCGGCCACCCCGTCGACCCCCCGGTCGGGGGCGCCGGCGGTCTCGTCGTCGCCTCCCCCCGTGGCGTCGTCGGTGTCGTCACCGGTGGTGATCGCCGACGAGGCGGCCACCACACCGCGGTGGACGAGGTCGGCGGCGGACCGCGCCGTCGCCGCGGTCGTGGGGTCGGCGGCGGCCTCCCCCAACTGGCGTAGGAGGTCGAGCAGCTGGCGGATGGTGCGGACGAAGTCGCCCCCCGACAGCTCGTCCTCGCCGAGCACGTGGACCAGGTCGTCGCCCGCCGCCCAGGCGTGGGCGAGGGCGAAGAAGCCCCAGTCCGGGGTGCGGGTGACGGGCAGGCCCAGCTGGGCCTCGTCGCGACCGATCTCGACGGCGAGCTGGTCGAGCTGGTGGGCCCGGTGGGCGACGGCGCGGGTGGGGAACCAAGCCTCGAGATCGGGGCCGGACTGGCGCGACTCGTACACGAACCCGGAGGCGAGGCCGGCGAGGGTGGGGGCGTCGATGCCGTCGAAGAGGCCTTCCTCGAGGGCCTCGGCGACCAGCAGGTCGGTCTCGTGGTAGATGCGCACCAGCTGCTCGCCGCGGCGGGTCAGGGCCCAGCCGTCGAGGTGGCCCCACGCCTCGAGCATCTGCAGGACCCGGTCGAAGTGGTCGACCAGCGTGTCGGTGCGACCCCGGACCTGGTGTTCGAGGTGGGCGACGTCGCGTTCGGTGCGATCCACCTGGCGGTGGGCCCGGTCGCGGGCGGCCCCCTTCAGCCCACCCCCGTGCAGCTTCTCGATCGCTCGCTCGAGGTCGGCCCGGCGGCGCTGGAGCCGGTGCTGCACCCGCACCACCTCGGCGTCGGCCTGGTACTGGGCGAAGCTGAGGTTGAGCAGCCGGTGGGCCTCGTCGGCGCCGTAGCGACGCACGAGGTTCGCGGCCATGTTGTACGTCGGGCGGAAGGCACTGGTGAGGCGGAAGCTGCGGCTGGCCGCCAGGCCCGCCACCTCGCCGAAGGTGACGAACGGCGACCAGAGCACGACGGCGTGGCCGTGGTCGTCGATGCCGCGTCGCCCCGCCCTTCCGGTGAGCTGGGTGTACTGCCCGGGCGTGAGGAACTCGTGGCGTTCGCCGGTGAACTTGGTGAGCTTCTCGATGACCACCGTGCGGGCCGGCATGTTGATGCCGAGGGCGAGGGTCTCGGTGGCGAACACCACCTTGACCAGGCCCTCCACGAAGCAGGCCTCCACGGCCTCCTTGAACGGAGGCACCATGCCGGCGTGGTGGGCGGCCACCCCGCATTCGAGGGCGTGGCGCCACTGGTCGTGGTCGAGCACGGCCAGGTCGGCGTCGGAGAGCCCGGCGACGTGGCGGTCGACGATGGTGCGGATCCGCGACCGTTCGGCATCGTCGGTGAAGCGCAGCCCGGCGGCCATGGAGGCGGTGACGGCGTCGTCGCACGCGGCCCGGGAGAAGATGAAGTAGATGGCGGGCAGGAGGCTGTCGTCGGCCAACAGGCCGACGACGTCGGTTCGCCGGGGGGTGGCATGCCGGCGGCGAGGCCGTCCGCGGCCCCGACGGGCATCGGGTCGGGACGGCTCGGCGTCGTAGCGGCTCCCGTCGGGGTTGGCTCGTCCCCCGACGAGGGTCGGGAGGCGGTCGAGGGTGCCGTGGAGCCGGTCCTCGACCAGGTACCAGTTGTCGAGGGTGACCGGGCGGGTCTCCTCCACCACCACATGCGTGGGACCACGGACCGTCTCGATCCAGTGGGCCAGCTCCGTCGCGTTCGAGACGGTGGCCGACAGGCACACCAGGCGGACGCCGACGGGGAGGTGCACGATGACCTCCTCCCACACCGGGCCCCGATAGGTGTCCTGGAGGTAGTGGACCTCGTCGAGGACGACCCAGGCCAGGCCGTCGAGCGCCGACGACCGGCTGTAGATCATGTTGCGCAGCACCTCGGTCGTCATCACCACGACCGGGGCGTCACCGTTGACCGAGGTGTCGCCGGTGAGCAGACCGACCTGGTCGACGCCGTGCCGGCGGACCAGGTCGTGGTACTTCTGGTTCGACAGGGCCTTGATCGGGGTGGTGTAGAAGGCCCGCCCGCCCTCGGCGAGGGTCCGGGCGACGGCGTGCTCGGCCACGACGGTCTTGCCGGAACCGGTGGGGGCGCTGACCAGCACCGATCGGCCGTCGTCGATGGCGGCGATGGCCTCGATCTGGAAGGGGTCGAGCGAGAAGGCCCGCCCGGTCGGGGTGGTCACGCCGCGGTGCCGGCTCGCTCGGCCTTTCGGCGCCGCAACCGGAGGAACAGCGCGCCCACACCGATGCTCATGAGGTAGAGGACGGTCATCGGCACCGCCAGCGCCATCATGGTGATCGGATCGCCGCTGGGGGTGATGACCGCCGCGGCGACGACGTTGAGCACGATGGCGATGCGCCACCAGCTCAGCAGCTTGCGGGGGGTGAGGATGCCCACCATCTGGAGGGCCACGAGCAGCACCGGGACCTCGAAGCCGATGCCGAAGCCGATCATCATCCAGACGATCAACATGATGTAGCTGTCGACGGTGTAGTACGGCTCGATGTCGTCGCCGCCGACCCCGATGAGGAACTCGAGCGCCGGGTTCAAGGTGTAGTAGGCCAGCGACGCCCCGAGCGCGAAGAGCACCAGCGACGTCACCGTGAACGGGATTGCGTACTTCTTCTCGTGGGGGTACAGGCCCGGCGTGACGAAGCGCCAGAGCTGCCAGAGGATGACCGGCATGGCGAACACGATGCCGAGGTAGCCCGCGACCTTGAGGCGGGTGCTGAAGGCCTGGAGCGGGGCGTTGGCCACGATCCGGCCACCCCGGTTCTCGACGAGGTCGCGGAACGGCGTCTGCAGGATGTCGAACACCCAGGGGAACAGGATCCACCCCAGGATCGCACCCAGTCCCACGGCGATCATGACCTTGATGAGGCGGGAGCGGAGCTCGGCGATGTGCTCCCAGATCGTCATGTGGCCGCTGGTCGTGCGCGGCTCGGCGTCGGGGTTGGCGCTCACCACCGGCCCCGGGGGTCAGGCCGCACTGGAGTCGTCGCGACCGTCGCCCGGGGGCGAGACCTCGGTCGCGTCACCGTCGTCGGCCGGACCCTCCGGTGTGCGGGGGGCGGTGGGCTCGGGGGGTGGCCCGATGAGCCGGGGACCGGCATCGGAACGCTGCACCGCGTCATCGGTGCCGCTCAGGTCCATGGCGCTGCGGACCTCCTCCTGGAAGCCGGCCGTCATGCGACGGGCCTCCCCGAGGAAGCGCCCCAGCTTCTTGGCGGCGTCGGGCATCCGTTCGGGGCCGAGGAAGAGGAGCGCGATGAGGAGGATGACGAGGATCTCTCCACCACCGACGTTGAACACAGCGACAAATCCTAGCGCCGTCGCCTCCGAGGGCCCCTTCGGGCCCGACGATCAGCGGCGGCGACGATCCTGGCTCTCGGCGGCATCGAACGCCGCCCACAGCTCGTCGTCGTCGCCGAGCAGGCTCTGGAAGCCCTGGAGCTCCGCCGAGGTGATGGGCGCCCCGCCGGCCTCGTGGTCGGCCACCTCGACCGTCGGCATCGACAGCTCGTAGGCGACGCCGGAGGCCAGGAGCAGGTCGATCGTGCGCGGTTCGGCGGGCTTGACGACGGTCGTCTCGCAGCGTGGGCAGACGAAGGCGTAGCTGCTGCGGCGCTCGGTGGCGCTGACCCGTACCTGCACGTCGGCCGTGCTGAGCTCCACGTCGCCACAGGTGGGGCAGGTCGCTCGGATGGTCGCCATTTCGTCGTGCTCCTCGTCGTGTCGGCCCCTTGTGGACCCATGGTTGTTCTCGGCCACGAGGAGCGCTCGCTTGAGCGCGACGCGTGGGCCGAATGGCTGGAGCAGGGTGCCGCCGGGCATGCTCGCGGGGTGCCTCGATTCGCCTCGGTTCGACGCCCTCCGATCGGCTTCGCCCATCGCGGCGCCCGGGCCCACGCCGCCGACAACACCCTCGAGGCGTTCCGCCTGGCGCTGCGGCTGGGGGCCACGGGCCTGGAGACCGACGCCTGGTCGAGCGCCGACGGCCAGGCCGTGCTCGACCACGACGGGGTCGTGGGCGGGCGGATGCGCCGCCGGCCCATCGCCGCCCACCGCCGCGACGAGCTCCCCGGGCACCTGGTCACGTTGGCCGAGCTCTACGCCGACTGCGGCACCGACTTCGAGCTCTCCGTCGACGTCAAGGACGAGGCGGTCGCGGCCGAGCTGGTGGCCAGCGCCCGTGACGTGGGCGCCGAGGAGCGCCTCTGGCTGTGCCATCCCGATTGGGAGCTGGCGGCTACCTGGAGGGCCCTCTCCCCCAGTGTCAAGCTGGTCGACTCGACCCGTCTCAAGCGGATGGAGGGAGGCGCCGAGCGTCATGTGGCCCGGGCGGCGGCGGCCGGCCTCGACGCCGTCAACCTGCACCACAGCGACTGGACCGGGGGTCTCGTGGCCCTCGTGCACCGCTTCGAGATGCTGGCCCTCGGATGGGACGTGCAGTTCGACCGCACCATCGACAACCTGCTCGACACCGGCATCGACGGCGTGTTCTCCGACCACGTCGACCGCATGATGGCGAGGATCCACGCGCGCGCCTGATCCGACCTGGCCGAGCCGGCGCCGGACGACCGGACCTGGTCGCTGCCGGCCGATCGGCCCGCCGACGGCTGGATCAGAAGAAGGAGAAGCGCCCGAGGGGCCAGACCCTCACGAAGGACTCGCCCACGATGCTGGACTCGGTGATGGGCCCGAAGAACCGGCTGTCCTTGGAGTCCGGACGGTTGTCGCCCATGACCCAGACGTGGCCGGGCGGGACGAGGCAGGGGTCGGCGTCGCTGCAGCTCAGCGGCGTGGTGGCCGTGCTGGTGACGACCCCGGGGTCGAGGTACGACTCGTCGAGGGCCTGGCCGTCGACGAAGACGGTGTCGTCCTTGATGACGATGGACTCGCCGGGGAGACCGACGACCCGCTTGATGAGATCCGGGATCTCGCCCGCCGTCTCGGTGGGAGGTCGTTCGAACACCACGATGTCGCCTCGGGAGACGTCGCCGAACGTGTAGGACAGCTTGTTGACCAGCACCCGATCGCCCTCTTCGAGGGTCGAGGCCATCGACAACGACGGGATGAAGAAGGCCTGCAGCACGAAGGCCTTGATCACGAGGGCCAGCACGACGGCGCCCACGATGACCACGAGCCACTCGGCGATGTTGGCGCCGACCGGGCCGAGGAGCTTGGCGAGCCCACGCCGAGGGGCTTCGGCCGGTGGCGGCAGCGGGCCCCCCGCGACCGGGTGTTCGGGTGGCGGCGACACGGTCACCGCGGGACCACGGAGACGTCGGCGAGAGGGGGGACGAACAAGAGCACGGCTCGGTGAGCCTACCCGCCGTACCGGCTGAGGACCCGGCGGGCGGCGGTGCCGGCGACGTCGCCGAGGTCCTCCGGGGCGGCGACCACGGTGGCCTCGGGCCCGAGGCGCACCAACAGGCGCTCGAGCCACGGCCGGGCCACGACGGCCAGGGTGACGCGCAGGCCCCCGGATGCCAGCTCCTCGATCTCCTCGACCGGGTACTGCTCGGCCACCCAACGGGCCTCCGGGGCCAGGTCGAGGGTGACGCGAGGATCGTCGGGACCGGGTCGGAACACCTCGACGGGACGGGGGTCGGGGGGTGGCTCGAAGGTCTCCTCGAGCACCGTCGCCTCGGCGATGCGGTCCACCCGGAAGACACGGACGTCGTCGCTGAGGTGGCACCAGCCCTCGAGGTACCAGCGTCCCTGCTCGGCGTGCACGCGCCAGGGGTCGACCTCGCGGTGGGTGAGCTCGTCGCGCCCGTAGCTGTAGTAGTCGAGGGCCAGCCGGCGGTGCTCGCCGACGGCCACCTGCAACCGGGGCAGCACCGACCCGGCGCCCTCCCCCAGCTCGACGTCGACGAGGGCGCCGGCGTCGCCGCCCATGGTGGACGAGAGCTTCTCGAGACCTCGGGCCAGAGGCCCGTCGCGGTCGGCGCCGGGGACGTTGAGCAGGGAACGTCCGGCGGCCAGCAGGGCCAGCGCCTGCTCGGCGGTGAGCCGGAGGGGGCGGGTGAAGAAGTCCGGGAGGCGCAGCCGGACCCGGTCGCCATCGAGGATGACGTCGATCAGGGCATCGGGCGTGTAGGGGTGCAGGCCCACCATGAACGCGGTGTCGAGGCAGTCCTGCAGCTGGCCCCGGTCGAGGTCGAAGCGGGCACAGATCTCGTCGATGGTGGCGCCGTCGTCCTGGGCCGCCACCCAGGGGACGATCGCCAGCATGCGTCGGAGGCGTTCGGTGGCGGTGAGGCGGGGGGTCCGGGCGGTCACGACGCCTCACCGGCGAGCGCGCCCACCCAGGCGACCAGGTCGCGGCGCAACGCGTCCGGGCCGACCAGCTCGGCGCGGTCGAGGAAGCTCAGGACGAAGCCCCGGAACGCCGGCCACGACGTGACCGGGACCCGGAAGGTCACCGACCCATCGGGGTGGTCGGTGGCATCGACGTCGTCGCCCAGCTGCTGGCGGGCCCACCGGGCCCGGTCGGCGTCGACGAGGAGCTCGGCGACGACCGGCTCGCCGTCGCCGTACAGCCAGGGCTGACCGGGTCCGCCCTCGACCCGGGCGGCCGGTCGTTCGAAGGCTCCGGGGCCACCGAGCTCGACGGGGCCGTCGATGCGGTCGAGGCGGAAGTTGCGCTCCCCCTCGCGGAGGTGGTCGTGGCCGGTGAGGTACCACCGACCTCGACGGTTGTCGAGGCGCCAGGGATCGACGACGCGCTCTTGCCCCCCCTGCGAGGTGACGTAGGTGAAGGTGACGGTCCGCCGCTCCATGACCGCGGTGAACAGCGGGACCAGCGCCGGATCGGCGGGCAACGAGGCCACGGTGGCCTGCGGGAGCGGGTGGTGGTCGTCGCGCACGACGCCACCCAGCTTCCAGAGGGCCTCGGTGCCGTCGGAGCCGGCATCGTCGTCGCCGAGGCGGACTGCTTGCAGCGCCAGACGCAGCGCGGCGAGCTCGTCGGGGGCCAGCCCGGGGTCGGGGAGCTCGTACGCGGCCCGGTCGATCCGGTATCCGGTGTCGGGCGGGTACGAGTCGGGGATCTCCTCGACGGTGATGGGGACACCGAGGTCGCGCAGCTCGGCCTTGTCGCGCTCGAACGCCTTGCGGAACGCGACCTTGTCGGAGGGGTAGCCGGCCACCCGCTCGGCGATCCAGGCTGCGGTGACGGGTCGCTCGGCGGCGAGCAGCGCCGCCGCCAGGTTCATCATCCGTTCGAGCTTGTCGCTGGTGGCCATGGTCGTGAGCTCAGAGGGAGGCGATGAGCTTCTCGACGCGCTCGTCGTGGCTCTTGAAGGGGTCCTTGCACAAGACGGTTCGCTGCGCTTGGTCGTTCAGCTTCAGGTGCACCCAGTCGACGGTGTAGTCGCGCTTGCGCTCCTTGGCCCGTCGGATGAACTCGCCGCGCAGCCGGGCCCGGGTGGTCTGCGGCGGGGTGTCGACGGCCTCGTCGATCTCGGCATCGGTGCACATGCGATCGACCAGGCCGCGATCCTGGAGCTTGTAGAACACGCCCCGGCTGCGGCTCACGTCGTGGTACTGCAGGTCGAGCAGCGAGACCCGAGGGTGGCTCAGCGCCAGGTCGTTCTTGGCCCGGTAGGCCTCGACCAGCTTGTACTTCACGACCCAGTCGGCCTCTCGGTCCAGGCCGAGAGGGTCCTTCTCGATCTGGGTGAGGGCGTGCTCCCACATGTTGAGGGCCTGCACCTCCAGCGGTGACAGATCGCGCCGCTCCGCGTACTTGAGGGCCCGCTCGAGGTACTCGGATTGGATCTCGAGCGCGCTGGCCTCCCGGCCGTTGGCCAGGCGCACCTTGCGGGTGCAGGTGATGTCGTGGCTGATCTCGCGGATGGCCCGGATGGGGTTCTCGAGCGTCATGTCGCGCAGCACGACGTTGGGTTCCTCGAGCATGCGCAGCAGCACGGCAGTGGCTCCGACCTTCAAGAAGGTGGCCGACTCGCTCATGTTGGAGTCGCCCACGATCACGTGGAGGCGTCGGTAGCGCTCGGCGTCGGCGTGGGGCTCGTCGCGGGTGTTGATGATCGGCCGGCTTCGGGTGGTGGCCGACGAGACGCCCTCCCAGATGTGCTCGGCTCGCTGGGAGATGCAGAACATGGCGCCGCGGGCCGTCTGCAGCACCTTGCCGGCGCCGGCGTAGATCTGGCGGCTGACCAGGAACGGGATGAGCGCGTCGGCGTAGTGGGTGAAGTCGTCGTGGCGGGAGGTCAGGTAGTTCTCGTGGCATCCATAGGAGTTGCCGGCGGAGTCGGTGTTGTTCTTGAACAGGTAGATGTCGCCCTTGATGCCCTCCTCGGCCAGGCGCTGCTCGGCGCTGGTGAGGAGCTGTTCGAGGATGCGCTCGCCCGCCTTGTCGTGCACGACCAGATCGTGGATCGAGTCGCACTCCGGCGTGGCGTACTCGGGGTGCGAGCCCACGTCGAGGTACAGCCTCGCCCCGTTGGCCAGGAACACGTTGGAGGAGCGGCCCCAGGAGACGACCCGGCGGAACAGGTAGCGCGCCACCTCGTCGGGGCTGAGGCGCCGCTGGCCGCGGAGCGTGCAGGTGACCCCGTACTCGTTCTCGAGACCGAAGATCCGTCGCTCCATGCAGGGCACGCTACCGACCGACGGGCAGGGTCAGTCGCCACCCTCGGCCGGCGCCCCCGCCGGATCGGCGGTCGCCTCGACCGCGGGCAGCAACGAGAGGAGCTCGTGCCGCTCGACGCGGCGGAAGGCCCGCCGCCGGGTGGTGCGCTCGAGGAGGGCCACTTCGAGCTCGTCGGGTCCGAGCGCCCGGTCGGGGCCGCCCAGCGCGGCCACAGCGGCGCGCACCGCGCCCTGGAGGTCGAGACCGTCGCTCCAGAGCTCGCCCAGGCGGGTGGCGATGGCCTCGGCTTCGCCGCCGAGCACCGTGTAGCGGTTCTCGTCCATGACCGTGCCGTCGTAGAGGATGTGGAACAGCTGGTCGCCGGCGGGCTCGGCGCTCACCTCGGCCACCAGGATCTCGACCTCCATCGGCTTCATCTCGTGGGTGAAGACCTGGCCGAGGATGGAGGCGTAGTTGTTGGCCAGGCTGCGGGCGTCGACGTCCTCGCGGCTGTAGGCATAGCCCTTGAGGTCCGCGGCCCGCACCCCCGCGATGCGCAGCTGGTCGAACTCGTTGTACTTGCCGACACCAGCGAAGGCGATGCGGTCGTAGATCTCGCTGACCTTGCGCAGCGTCGAGGACGGGTTCTCGGCCGCCACCAGGATGCCGTCGGCGTAGACGACGGCCGCCAACGAGCGGCCCCGGGCGATGCCCTTGCGGGCGTAGTCGGCCCGGTCCTTCATGACCTGCTCGGGGGCGACGTAGAAGGGCATGCTCATCAGACGTCGTCCCCTGTGTCGGTGCCCGTCTCGGGGAGACGGCCCGGGATGGCGGGCTCGCGGGCGGCGAGGACCTCGATCAGGTCACCGAAGCGCTCGGCGATCTCGGCCTCGGTCACCTTCTCGAACCCGGCGGCGGTGATGGTGGCGACGGTGGGATAGATGCCGCGCACCAGGTCGGGGCCACCGGTGGCCGAATCGTCGTCCGCGGCCTGGAACAGCGCGGTGACGGCCAGGTCGAGCGCCTGGGCCCGCTCGAGGCCCTCCCGGAAGCCGATCTTGACCACCGTGCCGGCGTGGAGGCTGCCCGAACCGGTGGACGCGAAGTTGGACTCCTCGTAGCGACCGCCGGTGACGTCGTACTGGAAGAGCCGGCCGGTCCCCCGCAGCACGTCGTAGCCGGCGAAGAGCGGCACCACGGCCAGACCCTGCAGGGCCGCACCGAGGTTGCCCCGCACCATCTGGCCGAGCTGGTTGGCCTTGCCCTCGAGGCTGAGGGCGCTGCCCTCGACCTTCTCGTAGTGCTCGAGCTGCAGCTGGAAGAGCTTGACCATCTCCATCGCCGGTCCGGCGGCACCGGCGATGGCCACCCCGCTGTGGCGGTCGGCGGGGAAGACCTTCTCGATGGCTCGGTGCGAGATGAGGTTGCCGGACGTGGCCCGTCGGTCACCGGCCATCACCACCCCGTCGGCGTAGCGGATGGCGACCACGGTGGTGGCGTGGGTGATGGGCATCCGGGCGGCGACGTCGGAGGTGGGCGCCTCCGGAGCCAGGCCTGACCGGCGCAACAGCCCGGCGAAGTCGGGTCCGGGGTCGTCGGGGGGTGAGAAGAACGGCATGGTCACGAGCGCCGAGGCTAGTGCCGGGCCGGGTGTCCGGCGGGCTACTGCCCGCCCTTCTGGACGAAGCTGCGCACGAAGTCCTCGGCGTTGGTCTCGAGGACCTCGTCGATCTCGTCGAGCAGGTCGTCGAGCTCGGCCTTGAGCTTCTCGCCCTTCTCGGTGCTGACAGGGGCCTCGTCGACCTCGACGTCGGCCTTCTCGGTGGTGGTCTTGCGGATCTGCTCTCGCTCGGCCATCGCGTTGTCGTCCTTCGTTCGAGAGGGGTCAGGAACCCAACCGCTCGAGGAGCTCGGCGGAGGTGTCGCTGTCTCGGATCACGCTACCCACGTGGGCCTCGGTTCCGCGGGAGGGTTCCATCATCGGGACCCGACGCAGCGGCTCGCTGCCGATGTCGAACACCATGGAGTCCCAGTTGGCCGCGACCACGTCGTCGGCGTACTTCTGCAGGCACTTCCCGCGGAAGTACGCCCGGGTGTCGGTGGGTGGCTCGGTCATCGCCGCGTCGACCTCCTGATCGGTGGTCAGGCGCTCGAGCCCGACGCGGGCGGCGAGCGAGCGGTCCGGGCGCAGGTCGTGGTACTGCAGGTCGAGGGCCGCCAGCCGGGCGTCGCCCCAGGCCAGCTCGTGGCGCTGGCGATAGGCGTCGACGAGGCGGTACTTGGCCACCCAGTCGAGCTGGCCGGCCAGGGCCATGGGGTCGGACTCGAGCCCGGTGAGCACGGCCTCCCAGCGCCGCAGGACCTCGGCCCCCACGTCGGCCCCCACGGCCTCGAGCCCGCCGTCGTCGGCGTACTTGCGGGCCCGGGCGTAGAGCTCCCACTGCACCTCGAGGGCGGTCACGGTGGTGCCGTCGGCGAGGGCCAGCGGCGTGGAGAGGCCCAGGTCGTAGCTGACCGCGCGCAGGGACGGGACGGGGGTGGCGAAGACGAACTGCCGGGGTAGGACGTCGTCCTCGATCATGGCCAGCACGAGGGCGGTGGTGCCGACCTTCAAGAACGTGGCCACCTCGGAGAGGTTGGCGTCACCGATGATGACGTGGAGGCGCCGGTACTTCGACGCGTCGGCGTGGGGCTCGTCGCGGGTGTTGACGATGGGGCGCTTGAGCGTGGTCTCGAGACCGACCTCCTCTTCGAAGAAGTCGGCTCGTTGACTGATCTGGAACGGCACCTCGTCGGGTCCGAGGCCCGCCTCGCAGCCCACCTTGCCCGCCCCGCAGAAGATCTGGCGGGTGACGAAGTGAGGGGTGACCTGGCTCACGATCCGACCGAAGGGCACCTCGCGGTCCATCAGGTAGTTCTCGTGGCAGCCGTAGGAGTTGCCCTTGCCGTCGGAGTTGTTCTTGTAGATGACGATCTCCTGCCCCGGGGGCAGGGACCGGTTGGCCGCCGCCATCGACCGTTGCAGGATGCGTTCGGCGGCCCGGTCGAAGACCACGACCGAGCGGGCGTCGGCGCACTCCGGGGTCGAGCACTCCGGGTGGGCGTGGTCGACGTAGTAGCGGGCGCCGTTGGTGAGCACGGCGTTCACCAGGTTGGTCTCGACCTCCGGGGCCATGGCCTCCAGCGGCGACCAGCCCCGCGCGTCGGTGCCGGGCTGTTCGTCCTCGAAGTCCCAGTCGACCTTGGGTGCGGGACCGGGCGTCCCCGGCGCCTCGGCGATGTCGTTGAGGTACGACGTGATGAGGATCGAGGAGGCGGCGATGGGGTTGGGGTCGTCGGTGCCGCGCATGACGATGCCGTACTCGGTCTCGATCCCGCAGATCTTGGCGATGGCCATGGTCGCCTCAGAGGTACTGGCCGGTCGCGACCCGCTCGATGGATCGACCGCCCTGGGGGTCGGTGTCGGCCTTCTTGACCAGGGTGCGGACGTAGACGATGCGCTCCCCCTTCTTGCCCGAGATCTTGGCCCAGTCGTCGGGGTTGGTCGTGTTGGGCAGGTCCTCGTGCTCCTTGTACTCCTGGTGGATCGACTCGATGAGGTCGTCCACCCGGATGCCGCGCACGCCGTCGGCGAGGAAGCGCTTGATCGCCAGCTTCTTGGCCCGGCGCACGATGTTCTCGATCATGGCGCCCGAGGAGAAGTCCTTGAAGTACATGACCTCCTTGTCGCCGTTCTGGTAGGTGACCTCGAGGAACTGGTTGGCCTCGTCGTGGCGGTACATCTCGGCGACGGTCTGCTCGATCATGAGCCGTACCGCCTTCTCGGGATCGCCCCCGCCGAGCTGGTCGACCTCGTCGACGTCGAGGGGCAGGTCGGCGGTGAGGTACCGGGCGAAGATCTGGGCGGCCGCGCCCTCGTCGGGACGCTCGATCTTGATCTTCACGTCGAGGCGTCCGGGGCGCAGGATGGCCGGATCGATGAGGTCCTCGCGGTTGGAGGCGCCGATCACGATGACGTTCTTGAGGGTTTCGACGCCGTCGATCTCGGCGAGGAGCTGCGGCACGATCGTGGACTCCATGTCCGAGCTGATGCCGGTGCCGCGGGTGCGGAACAGGGAGTCCATCTCGTCGAAGAAGACGATGACGGGCCAGCCCTCCTCGCTCTTCTCGCGAGCTCGCTCGAACACGAGGCGGATCTGGCGCTCCGTCTCGCCCACGTACTTGTTGAGCAGCTCGGGGCCCTTGATGTTGAGGAAGTAGCTGCGGGCCTCCTGGTCGCCGGAGACCTCGGCCACCTTCTTGGCGAGGGAGTTGGCGACGGCCTTGGCGATGAGCGTCTTGCCGCATCCCGGCGGGCCGTACAACAAGATGCCCTTGGGGGCCGGGAGCTTGTGCTCGGCGAACAGGTCCTGGTGCAGGAAGGGCAGCTCGACGGCATCCATGATCTGGTCGATCTGGCCGTCGAGGCCGCCCACGTCGGCGTAGGAGACGTCGGGGACCTCCTCGAGGACGAGCTCCTCGACCTCGGGGCGGGGCAGCTTCTCGAGCAGGAGGGCGGCGCGGGGGTCGAGCAGCACCGAATCGCCGGCTCGCAGCCGGGGTCCGGCGAGGAGGTCCTCGCAGATCTCGACGACCTGCTCCTCGTCGGCGCGCCCGAGGATCATGGCCCGACGACCGTCGTCGAGCAGCTCCTTGAAGGTCACCACCTCGCCGGTGCGCTCGTGAGCCCGGGCCAGTACGACGTTGAGGGAGTCGTTGAGCACGACCTCCGAGCCACGGGCCAGGTCGACGTGGTCGAGGTCGGGGTGCACCGCGACGCGCACCTTGCGTCCGCCGGAGAAGACGTCGACGGTGCCGTCGTCGTTGCGGCCGAGGAAGGTGCCGTAGGCCGCGGGTGGCTGGGTGAGCTTGTCGACCTCGTCTCGCAGGGCGGCGATGTGCTCACGTGCCTCTCGCAACGTGTAGGTCAGCTTCTCGTTCTGCGAGACGGCCTGGGCCAGCTGGCCCTTGGTCTCGAGGAGGCGCTCCTCGAGGGTGCGGACGCGCTTGGGGGCGTCCTGGAGGCGTTGGCGCAGGGAGGCGACCTCCTCCTCGAGCGTGGCGATCTGGTCCTGCACGGCGGCCAGTTCGTCGTTCTCGGTGGTGTCGTCGTCCGGTGCGGGCACGGCCCACCTCCTCGGTCACGGCGTGGTCGTCGACCCTATCCCGGTCCCTGCCCAGACCGGCGGAGCGGCGGCACGGTTCACACGGCGGTGACACGGACTTGCACGGGCGCATGGCCGCCGGGAATGCTCACCGGGCCGTAAGCTGCGCTCGCCCCTCAGAATTTCTCCCGACAATGCCGGGGAAATCCCCCGGAGGTGCACTAGAGTGGCCGTCGAACGGCCCCCGCCTCTGCGGCGGACGCCACCCCACCCCGACTCCCTCACGAAGAGGTACATGGCGAATGAAGGTCTGGATCGACCAGGATCTCTGCACCGGCGACGGCCTCTGCGAAGAGATCGCCCCTGACGTGTTCACCCTGCTCGACGACGGCCTCGCCTACGTCAGGGAGGGCGACAAGGTGTTCTCCGACCCGGGCGGCGCGGCCGGCATGGCCAACATCCCCGACGGACAGCTCGACGCCGTGATCGAGTCCGCCGAGGAGTGCCCCGGCGAGTGCATCTTCATCGAAGCCGAGTGAGCGGCGGGCGTCCGGCGCCCGCCCGACACCAGCTGCATCGGTACTGACCACGAGGGAGGCACTGCCTCCCTCGTGTCGCGCCCGGTCCCGTCGCCGTCGCCGTCGCCGTGGCGCTCGGGCCACCGGTCACCCCAGGCAGGCCCCGGTGGTGACGGTGGCGCCCACGGCCGCGTCGGCGAGCACCGGTTCCAGCTCCGGGGTGGCGAGGGCGTAGGCGACGTCGGGCTGGTCCCGAGCGATGGCGAAGGCCACCCCGACCACCCGGCCGGTGGGGTCGACGAGCGCCGAGCCGGAGTCCCCGGGCCGTAGGGCGGCGGAGAGCTCGAGGACCTGGCGGCGGGTGGTGGTGGCGTCGTAGATGTCGCGCCCGGTCGCCTCGAGGGGGCGGGCCACCTCGAACGGGGCGATGCGCAGCGGCTCGCCGCCGGGGTGGCCGAAGACGCCCCCGATGGTCCCGGCCGCGGCGGCGGCCTCCACGACCGTCAGCGCCGGTCGGTCGAGGCCGTCGACATCGAGCACCGCGAGGTCGCGGTCGGGGTCGAAGGCGATCACACGTGCATCGAGGCGGCGACCGTCGTCGCGGATGACCTCGGTGCGAGCCTGTCCGGCCACGACGTGGGCGTTGGTGACCACCGTCTCGGGTGCCGCCACCCAACCGGAGCCGTCCTGGACTCGGGCGCAGGCCACGCCCTCGATCATCAACACCGAGCGGGCGACGGTCTCGCTGGTGGCCTGGTCGAGTCCGGTCGCCTCCGGCGGCGGGCCGAGATCGGGAGTGGGCCGCAGCGCCTCGAAGACCTCCGGGAAGGAGTCCTCGCCCACGAGGCTCCGCAAGGCGGCCATGGCGTCGGGCGGCTCGGGGAGGTTCTGGTCGACCGCACGGGCGACCCACGAGGTGGTGACCGGCCGGGAGATCCACGGCGGCGACACCGCCAGCACCGGAAGCATCAGCCAGACCAGCGCGACCAGGCCCACGACGCCGGCGATGGCGCCCATGGCGCCGTCGAGACGGCCGACGACGCCGTCGGGTCGTCGGGGACGCAGCCGACCCCCGACGAGGAAGCCCAGCGCCTGGCCCAGGGAGGCCCCGACCAACAACAGCCCCACGGTGAGCACGAGCACGATGCCGGCATGAGAGGGGTCGATCCTGGAGACCAGGGCCGGGGCGAGCCGGACGGCGAGGATCAGCCCCACCGCCAGTCCGATCCACGACACGACCCGGGTGATGAAGCCCAGCCGGTAGCCGCCGACCGCGACGGCCACGCCGACGACCACCAGGGCCACGTCGAGGAGGTTCACGGCTCGGCTCGGATCGCGACGAAGGGGCTCAGCCGCGCAGGAGGCGGGCGTGGGTGAGGAAGCCCGTGTGGGCCACCATCCGGTGATCCGGGCGCACCGCCTGGCCTTCGACGTGCCAGGTGCGGTTGAGCACCTCGACGGTCTCGGCCATCTCGAAGGCGCTGGCCTCGAGCGCCTCGCGGAGCTGCATCACCTGCACGATGCTCGGCGTGTAGGCCAACAAGATGCCGCCGGAGTGAAGCGCCTTCTCGGCGTGGGGGACGATGCGCCAGGGTTCGGGCAGGTCGAGGACGACCCGGTCGAGGTCGGTCTCGTCGATGCCGTCGTAGCAGTCGCGCAGCTCCACCCGGTACCGGCTCATGGCCTCGTCGCCCAGGAAGGAGGCGACGTTCTCCTGGGCCCGGGCGGCGAAGTCCTCCCGGAGCTCGTAGCCGACGATGTCGGCGCCGGCCCGGAGCATGGCCATGGACAGGGCACCGGACCCGATGCCGGACTCCAGCACGCGGGCCCCCGGGAAGAGGTCGGCCAACATGAGGATCGGTCCGAGGTCCTTGGGATAGATGACCTGGGCGCCACGGGGCATCTTGAGCACGAAGTCCGACAGCGTGGGGCGGATCGCCAGGTAGGGCAGGTGGCGGGTGGAGCGGACCGTCGATCCCTCCTCGACCCCGATCACCGCGTCGTGCGGCACGAAGCCGGCGTGGGAGTGGAACTCCCCTCCGGCCTTGAGCGTGACGAGGTAGCGGCGCTTCTTGTGATCGATGAGCAGGACGCGGTCTCCGGCGCCGAACAGGCGGCTCACCGGGCGCCGGCCCGCGTCGGTCCCAGCTCGACGGGCACCGCGGTGGCCGTCGAGGGGTCGGGCCGGGCCCCACCGGCCCGTTCGACCAGGCGGCAGAACGCACACGTCTCGGCGGTGGTCGGAGCCCCGCAGGTGGGACAGGCGCGCAGACCTTCACGATCGGTCTCGGCCTCGTCGGCGAAGCGTTCGGCGGCCCGCGCGAGGAACCCGAAGTAGAAGGAGTGCTTGGCCCCGGGTGAGGCCTTCTCGATGTCGTTCAAGGCTTCCTTGTAGGTGAGGTGACGGTTGCCGGCGGCCATGGGGCACTCGTCGACGAGGTAGTCGATGCCCCGCACGACGCAGTAGGCGGCCATCTCGCGCTCGGTGAGGCGAACCAGCGGCTTGACCTTGCGGGGGAAGCCGTCGCGTTCGGCCAGGACGGGGAGCTGGCGGCCGAGGTACTCGGTGTGCCAGTGCAGGGTGTTGCCGAACAGCACGGCGGCCTCGTCGTCGAGGTTGTGGCCGGTGACGAGCACGTCGTAGCCCTCCTCGACGGCCACGGCGTCGAAGAGGTGGCGCTTGGAGAGCCCGCACGCCGAGCACGGCGCCCGGCGGGCGGCGCGGGCCCCGGTGGGGATGTCGTAGCCGAAGCGCTCGGGGAGGTCGACCTCGAGCAGCTTGAGCCCCCGGGCGGCGGCGAAGTCGCGGGCATGGCGCCCCGACACGTCGCTGTACTCGCCGATGCCGAGACCCAGGTAGAGGCCGTCGGCGTCGTAGCCCAGCTCGGTGAGCAGGTCCCAGACGGCGAGGGAGTCCTTGCCGCCCGACACCGCGACCAGTGCCCGCTCCCCCGGCGCGATCATCTCGAACTCGTCGATGGCCTTGACGACCTGACGACGGCACTGCTCGAGGAAGTGCTCGGCGCAGAAGTTGGCGTTGTGGCGGCGGATGTCGATGATCGCCGGTTCCCGACAGGTCACGCACTTCATCGGAAGCCTCCCGAGATCACGGGACGGACCTCGACCGACTCGTCGTCGGCCAACGTGGCGTCGCCCGCCACGAGCTCTCCGGCGCGGATGACGAGCACGGACTCACGGTTGAGGTCGAGGCGGTCCAACAGGTTGATCACGGTGATCGGGCCCGGGACCTCGATCTCCCGCCGGGGGTTGCGCAACAGCACCTTCACGTCCCCATGATCGCAGGCCGGGGGCCGACAGCGAACTCCGCCCCCCTCGGGTGGGCAGACGAGCGAGTCAGCCCCCGTGGCCGGTGACGGCGTCGAGGGTCGCCGCCGTCGCCTCGGCGTCGCTGCGCTCCGCCCGTCGGGACGCCTTCTTGACCGCCTTGGCGGCCTTGCGGCGCTGCCGGCGGGTCGGCGGGGCACCGTCGTGGCGGATGACGATGGTCTCGCCCGGTTCGAGCACCTCGCGCATCACCGTCTCGGGTGAGGGCCGGCGCGCCCACTGCAGAGCGCGGAGGCCCCAGGCCAGGCCACCGATGACCAGCCAGGGGCGGCTGTCGCCGAACACCCCACGCGTGAGCCCCAGCCGTCGGGCGGTGTCGAGCAGCGGCATCAGACCCTGCGGATCTCGACGACCGTGCGCCGCTTCTTGCCCCGCCGGTTGCCGAGCACGAACGCGACGACGACCACGGTGACGGCGACCGCGGCGATGGCCATGCCGAGGTAGTCGCGCGCCTCGGTCTCCATGGTCTCGACCTCGCCCTGGATGTCGCGGAACTTGGCCTCGATGTCGTCGCGGGTGATGGGCGCGCCCGGCGTGGAGGTCGTGGTCATCGTGCCTTCCCTGAGCTGGGTTCGACGGGCGTGCCGAGCCCGCCCTTGGTGATGCGGCTGGCCACGACGCCGGTGACGGCGAGCAGGCCCACCATCACGATGAGGTACGGCGCCCAGGACCAGAAGCCGGCGAACACGTCGCCGGTCTGGGTCTGCAGCGCCCGCAGGGCCGCCAGGGCCAGCAGGACCGTGCCGAGCGACAGCAACATGATGCCGCCGAGGCCGAAGCCGAGGAACCGGCCCACGTTGCGCAGAGGATCGATCGTCTCCTGCTTGGCGTACGAGACGAGCAGGTCCTTGAGCTCTTGCAGGGTGTCGGGCACCGATGTCTTGTTGGCCACGCAGCTCACCTCGTCGACGGGGACGGTCAACGGCCAACCCTACCCACACCGCCGAAAGCCGATCTCCATGCCGGCGCAACGTCCTCCAGCGACGAGCGATCAGGTGTCGTCGTCCGGCGGGTCGTCGCCGGGTTCGGGCCGAGGGCGGTCGTCGTCGTCCGGGGGGCCGAGGTCCTCGGAGGCCATGGCCAGTCGACGCTCCAGGTACTCGGTCTCCTCGACCAACAGGTGCCGGAGGTGGGCCAGCCGGGCCTCGGGGCCCGGTTCGGCGAGGAGGTCGTGGTGGTCGGCGGGGCCGAAGGGGGCCAGGGCGCTGGCCTGGTAGCTGGCCAGGACCGGGTCGTCGGCCAGCTCGAGGGTGGCGGGCGCCGCGGGCAGGCCGAGCTCCGCGGTGGCCGCCAGCACCTGACGGAGGCGGGCGGTCACCTCGACGAGGAGGTCGGTGGCTGCCGGCCCGACCTGCTCGTCCTCCCAGTCGGCGATCTCCGCACGGGGATAGGGGTCGTCGGGCAACCAGTGATCCACCCGGACCCGGCGCACGCCCACGCAGCCCAGACCCCAGCGGCCGTCGTCGAAGCGCACGGCCTCCACGATGCGGGCGACGGTGCCGACGTCACGGCGCAGGTCACCGCCGCCGACCTCGCTCCCCCGTTCGATGAGCACCACGCCGAACTCGGGCTCCCCGGCGAGGCAGTCGTCGACGAGGGTCCGGTAGCGGGGTTCGAAGACGTGCAACGGCAGCGCCATGCCCGGGAACAGCACCGACCCCAGCGGGAACATGGGCAGCACGGTCGGCTCCTGGGTCATGGCCGCAACGCTACGCCTGGCTCGCGACAGTGGTCCGGTCCGGGCCGGTCACCGGCCGGTGAGGGCGACGACCGGCTCGAGCACGTTCTCCACGATCACCAGGTTGACCAGGCCCAGCACGATGGTGCCGACGGCGAGGACGGCGATCGGGAACACGACCGACGGGCGTGCCTCGTGGACGTCGACGTCGCGCTCGGGGGCGGGTCGGAACCAGATCGTCTCGATGACCCGGAGCATGTAGATCAACGTGATGACGCTCGACGCGACGATGACGACCGCCACCAGCCACGCTCCTGTCTCGGCCGCGCCGGCCACCAGGTACCACTTGGAGAAGAACCCGGCCGTGGGCGGCAGCCCGACCATCGACAGCGCGGCGATGGTGAAGCCCGCCGCTGTCCAGGGCATGCGGGGTCCGAGGCCGGCGAGGTCCCCCACCTTCTTGGCGCCGGCTTGTTGCTGGACGCTCCCGGCGACGAAGAACATGCACGCCTTCATGGCAGCGTGGTTCACCATGTGCAACAGGGCGCCGACCAGGGCGAGTGGCGAACCCAGGCCGATCCCGAGCCCGATGTAGCCGATCTGGGCGACGGTGGAGTGCGCCAGCATGCGCTTGATCCCCTCCTGGCGAACGGCCATCCAGGAGCCGACCAGCACCCCGGCGGCAGACGCCCAGGTCAGGACGGTGAGAAGGGAGGTGTCCTCGATCACGCCGAGGGGCACCACCAGGAACAGGATGCGGAACAAGGCGTAGGCGGCCACCTTGACCTGGACGGCGGCCAGGAGGGCGGCCACGCCCGGTGGGGCGTGGCTGTGGGCATCGGGCAGCCAGACGTGCAGAGGGAACACCGCCATCTTGATGCCGAGCCCGATCACGATCATGGCGATGCCCACCGCCACCGAGGGCGTGGCCCCGATGCGGTCGAGCTCGTCGCCCACCCCGGCCATGCTCAGGGTTCCGGTGCGGAAGTACAAGAAGCCCACCCCGAGCAGGTAGAAGCTCGAACCGACGGTGCCCACGAGCAGGTAGCGGAAGCTGGCCACCGCAGCCGCGGGACCGCCGAGGGCGACGAGCGCGTAGGAGGCCAGCGAGTAGATCTCGAGGGCCACGAAGAGGTTGAACAGGTCGCCGGCCAGCGTCACCCCGAGGAGGCCACCGACGAGGAGCAGCACCAGCCCGTGGATCGGGAATCGGGGCTCGGCCGAGGTTCCGAAGGCCAGCTTGGTCGGATACAGCAGCACCAGGAGTCCGATGGTGCCCACGAGGAGGGCGACGAAGGCCGAGAGCCCGTCGAGGATGTACTCGATGCCGAGGGGAGCAGCCCATCCCCCGACGGCGTGGACGAGCGCCTCGCTCTGGTCGATGTTGTGCCAGAGCCCCCAGGCTGCGAGCACGGTCACCACCGCGAGGGTGGCGACGGCGACAGCACGGGCGACGGTGGGACGCCACCAGCCCGCCAGGGTGGCGACAACTGCCGCCGTGAAGGTGATCGCCGGAAGCAGCGCGGGCAGGGCCGAGGTGGTCATGGTGTCTCACCGTCGCCGGAGCACGCCGGGTCCTGCCCCGCTGCCGAGGGGGCGGTACCCGTGGTCGGCGTGCTGTGCCCGCCCTCGGCGGTCTCGCCGACGGCTGCCGGCTGTCCGCCCGCATCGACGCCCTGCTCCGGGGTGCGGAGGCCGGACAAGACGTGGTCGTCGAGGGTCCCGTAGGAGCGCTGGATGACGACCATCAGGGCCAGGGCCACGCCGATGACGGCCGCTCCCACGACCAGCGCGGTCAGGATCAGCAGGTGCGGCAGGGGGTTCATGTAGCGGGTGGCGTCCGCACCGACCTCGGGATCGATCACCGGCACGTCCGCGCCGTCGCGGATGCTGCCCTGGATGAAGAACAAGAAGATGGCGGTCTGGAAGATCACGAGACCCACCAGCTTCTTGAGCAGGTGCCGCTCGATCACCATCGTGGCCAGGCCGATGACCACGAGGGCCACCACGGCCAGGTAGCCGGCTCGTCCGGAGAGCAGAGCGAGGGTCACGGCCGGTCCCCCGCTCGGCTGAGCTGATCGAAGAGGGTGAGGATGCCGCCGAACACCACCGCGCCGACCGCGACCTCGACCACGAGGATCCCGAGGTACCGCAGTCGCGAGGCGCTGGCGTCACCGGGCAGCGCGGCGTAGTCGAGGAGCTCGGCACCGGTGACGACGGGCAGGACGGCCACGGCGAGGAACAGCAGCATGCCCGTACCCATGGCCGCGATCCCGAGTCCCGGGGGGAAGCGGCGATCGCCGACGTCGCGGTCGAGGATCACCCGAGCCAGGACCACACCCACGGCGAGGACCACCCCACCGGCGAAGCCCCCGCCGGGGCCATAGTGGCCGTGGGCGATGACATAGGTGCCGAAGACGAACACGAAGGGGAGGACGAGCGCGCCGACGACGCGCACGTTCTCGCTCGGATGACGGCCGATCACGACGTGGACCTCCGGAACAGGATCACCAGGGCGGCCACCGCCGCGGTGAAGATGACGAGCGTCTCCCCGAGGGTGTCGAGCGAGCGGTAGTCGGCGAGCACGGCCGTCACCACGTTCGGTGTCTCCGTGTCGTCGAGGGCTCGCTCGACGTAGGCGCGTGACGCGCCGGCGTGGGCCGGTGCCTCGGTGTCGCCTCGCGCGGGCAGGTCGGTCGTGCCGTAGAAGAGAGCCCCCCCGATCACGAGGACGAGGGGGAGGCCGAGGACGGCTGCGCGACGATCGCGCCCTGCCGGACGGTCGCCGGTCGAGCGCAGCGCGACCAACACCAGCACGCCGACGAAGGCGGAGCCGAGCACGGCTTCCACGAAGGCGACGTCGGGCGCCCCCATGGCCGTGAACAGGAGGGCGACGAAGAGGCTGAAGGCGGCCAGCACCGCCACCGTGGCGACCATCGAGCGGACGAGGACCGCACCGATCGCGGTCAGCACGAGCAGGACCAGCAGCACGGCTTCGAGCTCCCAGCTCATGCCCCGTCCTCCTCGGGTGCGAGGCTCGACCCGCGGCGACGGGCGGCCGATCGGGCGAGGGCGTGGATCGCCGTCGGGTTGACCAGGAGGGAGAAGCCGGCGATCAGCACCAGCTGCAGGCTTCCCGGCCCGGCCCGTTCGAAGACGACGAGCCCACCCAGCACCAGGACCACGCCGAGGGTCTCGGCCTTGGCCAGGGCGTGGGCGCGGGTCCAGAAGTCGGGGAAGCGCCAGAGGCCGAGCGCGCTCACGGCGAGGAAGGCGACCCCAGACACCAGGAGGACGCCGGCGATGGCGTCGATCATTCGGACTCCTCTCCGGACGCGCCTGACTCGTCGGCTGCCGACGTGGCGTCGAGGTAGCGGGCCAGGGCGACGGGGAACAGGAAGGCGAGCAGGGCGTAGGCCAGTCCGATGTCCACGAAGAGCTCGGGGCGTCCGTAGCGGACGCCGATCAGCATGAGCATGATCACGCTGTTCACCGCGGCGAACGACGCGGCCAGGATGCGGTCGAAGACGGTGGGTCCGATGGCGACGCGGATGATCCCGACGATGGTGAGGCCGGCCACCACGAACGACGCGACGGTCAACAGCAGGTTCACGACACCGCCTCTCGGCTGATCTGGGAGGGGTCCAGCGGAGGTTGGGGGCCCTCGAGGAACAGGCCGGCCACCTTGTTCTGGAGCCGTCCGCTGGTCAGGTCACCGACCTGGGCCGGCGACAGCGCATGGACCCAGATCTCGTCGCCGTCGATGTCGACGGTGATCGTCCCCGGGACGAGCGAGATGGCGTTGGTCAACAAGGTGCGGGCCAGGGGGCTTTGCAGCTGGGTCCGGAAGCGGACCTCGCACGGCGCCAACGACAACCGCGGCCGGACGGCCAGCACACCGATCTGCACGCTGGACACGAGGATGCGCCCTGCCATCCAGAGGACGAAGCCGACCCATCGGCCCACCAGCAGGGGAACCCGGCTCAGCGGGATCGGCGCCTTGTCGGCGGCCAACGCCGAGCTCACCAGCCGAGCGGTGACGGCGGTGACGATGGTCGTGGTGGCCAGGCCCATGGCGAGGAACAACGGGTCCGTCCGACCGGAGAGCACGACCCAGAAGGCCGTCAGGCCGAGGAAGAGGGCGACGGTGATGCGGCGTGAGGTCATGAGAGCACGCTCGTCAGGAGCAGGGTGGCCATGGCCGCCATCAAGACGGTGCCGAGCACCCATCCCGGAAGAGCCCCCGGACGGGGTGGTCGGTCGGGCACGGGGATGTGCAGCCGGGGAGGACGAAGGGGGGGCACGCGCTCGCGGAGCGCGCCGGCACGGGCGCTGACCATCGCCGGGAGCTCCCGGTAGGCCCAGTCGGTGTCGACGCTCTCCCGGGCCTTGGGCACCAGGCGGGAGCGGAGCAGCCAGTAGCCGACTGCGGTGAAGGCCAGCAGCTGGACGGCCATCACCACCGCGTCCAGCGAGTAGGGCGCGAAGGTGACCGGGCCCGGCAGCTGGTCGTAGAGGAGGCCGGGGCGCAGCCCGAGCGCCAGGTTGGCTGCCGCGGCGAGGCCCATGGCGACGTACATCGAAGTCGGGATGCGCCGGACCGTGGTCGAACCACGAGCGGTCCCCGCCCAGGTGAAGAGCGGGAGCTTCAGCGCGACCGAGAGCACCGTGCCGACGGAGGCCGCCTTCAGCAGCCACTGGGCCGCGTACTCGCCGGCGTCCCCGACCGATCCGACCGACAGCTCCTTGGCGGGGAACCCGCTGAAGAGCGGCGCACCGGAGATGGACAGCGCACCGACCATGTAGAGGACCAGCACCCAGGGGAGGGCCCGGCTCAGGCCGCCGAGCTCGGAGGCCCGGCTGCGACCGGTGGCGTGGAGCACGGCCCCTGCGGCCATCAGCAGCAGGCCCTTGTAGAGGACGTGGGCGTAGGCGTGGGCGGTGGCGCCGTCGACGGCCATGGAGGTCCCCACGCCGATGGCGGCCACCATGAAGCCCACCTGCGACACGATGTGGTAGCTGAGCAGGCGGCGGATGTCGTCTTCGAGGATGGCGAAGACGACACCGAAGACCGCCATCGCCACCCCCAGCCACAGCAGCAGTTCGAGGCCGGGGAAGCCACGGGCCAGGGCGTAGACCGCCGACTTGGTGGTGAAGGCACTGAGGGCGACGGTGCCGGCCACCGTGGCGACCGGGTAGGCATCGGGCAACCAGGCGTTGAGCGGTGGGACAGCAGCCGACAGCAGCATCCCCACGAGGATCAGCGCGGCGGCCCAGGAGCCGAGACCGATCTCGTCGAAGGCCAACGAGCCGGTCGCCTGCCACCACCACAGGACGCCGGTGAGCAGGACCACGCCGCCGACGAGGTGGACGCCGAGGTAGCGCATGCCCGCGGGGTTCGAACGGGAGCTACGCCGAGCGAGGATCAAGAGCACCGCGGTGGAGACCTTGAGCTCCCAGAAGAAGAAGAGGGTGAGCAGGTCGCCCGCCAGCACGACGCCGAGTCCCGCACCGGCCGTGGCCAGGGCGGTGACCTGCTCCTGTCGGCCCATCGTCGCCCAGCCGTAGATCCCGACCAGCACGGTGACGGCGGCGAAGACCGTGGCGAAGGCCAGGGAGAGCGCGTCGGCGCGGAGCAGGACGACCTCGATGCCGTAGAAGTCGTAGGTCACCCGGTCCCCGGCGGCCAGCGTGAGCGTCAGCGCCAACGCGCCGATCCCGGCTCCGACCGTGAGCGCCGAACGCCACCTCAGGGGGGCCACGGCCACGACTGCGGCGGCCAGGAGGAGGAAGAGGCCAGGGTGGAGCTCAGCCATCAGACGCCTCCGTCGCTGCGTTGTGAGCTGCGACCGGCGGTTCGGAGCCCGCGTCCGTGGGTGCGAGGTCGTGGTGCACCGGTGCCGGGTCCACGTCACCCGGCCGGGAGTCGACAGGACGATCGAGGAGGTGGCGTCCGAGCCACTTGGCGCCGAGGATCAAGACCCCGGTCACCCCCGTCACGAAGACGGGCATCACCCCCGGTGGGTAGTAGCTGTCGGTCGCGAGGTCGGTCGCCAGACCGAGCACCAGCGCGGCGACGATGACGATGGCGTTCTCCCTCATGACGGCCCCCCGGTGACGGCGCGTCCGACGTTGCCCGCGAGGTCGCCGAGCGAGAAGAGATCGCCCAGGCCGAGCAACACGCCCAGCAGGGCGGTGATGCCGAGCGGGACGAGCATCGACGGCGCGGCCTCGCGGCGGACGGTGAACTCCGGCGACGACCGGAAGAATGCCCGGTGCACGATGGGCAGCAGGTAGCCGGCTGTGAGCAGCCCTGATCCGATGACGACTGCGGCGAGCAGCGGTTCGGCGGCGTCGATGGTGCCCTGGCCGAGGAACCACTTGCTCACGAACCCGCTGATCGGGGGCACGCCGGCCAGGCCGAGCGCGGCGATCCCGAACGCCGCCATGGTGAGGGGCATGCGACGGCCGATGCCGTCCATCGCCGACACGCGGTCGACGCCGGTGGTCACGTAGATCGCGCCGGCACAGAAGAACAGGGTGATCTTGAGCACCGCGTGGTTGGCGAGGTGCAGCAGCGCCCCTTGCCAGGCGGCTGCGGAGAGGATGGACACGCCGAGGACGATGTAGGAGAGGTGGGCGATGGTCGAGTACGCCAGACGTCGTTTCAGGTTGTCCTGGCGGAAGGCGATGATCGAGGCGACCACGATGGTCACCGAGGCGAGGACGGCCACGACGACTCCGGCTCCCACCTCTGCGAGCCGGTCCGGGCCGATCACGTAGCCGAAGACCCTGGTGAACCCGAAGACGCCCGCCTTCACCACGGCCACGGCGTGCAGCAGCGCGCTCACCGGTGTCGGGGCCACCATCGCCCGAGGCAGCCAGCCGTGGAACGGCATCATGGCGGCCTTGGTGCCGAAACCCACCACGGTGAGGGCGACGAGGACGAGCACGCCGGCGTCGGACAGCTTCCCGTCGAGCACTCCCCCAGCCGTGAAGGCCGCACCGGGCACCGTGGTCTGCACGATCACCACCACGAGCAGCACCGCGGTCCCGCCACCGAGGAGGGTGAACAGGTAGCGGCGACCGGCGGCGAGAGCCTGCGGGGTCTGCTTGTGGACGACGAGGGGATAGGTGGCTGCGGTCAACAGCTCGTAGAAGACGAAGAAGGTGAACAGGTTGCCGGCGAAGGCCAGCCCGAGGGTGGTGGCCACGCACAGGGCGAAGGCGGCGAAGAACCGGGTCCGGTGGGACTCGCCGGCACCGGCGACGTAGCCGAACGAGTAGCTGGCGGCGAGCACCCACAGGGCGCTGGCCGTGGCCGCCAACAAGACCCCGGCGGCGTCCACCTTGAGGACGACCTCGAGTGCGGGCGCCAGGGTCACCAGCGTGACCTCGGGCTCTCGGCCGTCGAGCACGGCGCGCAGGAGCACCACGACCAGACCGAAGGTGGAGACCGACGCCAGGGCCGTCCACAGCACCCGGAGCCGGTGCCGATCACCCGACAGCGCGATGGCCAGGGCGGCGAGGGCCGGGAGCGAGACCGCCATCACGGCGATCACGGGCATCGAGCGGAGCCTCCGGTTGGGTTGGGGCACCACGGATGGCGGGGGGGCATCGGACCTCGGGGGGGTACTCGAACGGGGGGCGGTGGTGGTCCGGGCGCGAGAACGCGGCGGGACGGGGACGGCGACGGGCCGTCGGTCTGCCCTACTCCCCTGTGCTCGGCCCGAGGGGCGGCACCAGTGCGCTGCCCACGGTCAGGGGCGCGCCGGAGGTGGCGGGCAGGAGTGGACAGGGCATGCGGTCCCCGCGGTGCCGGATGCGACGACGTCTCGACTCGGAGTCGAGCGGTGCACCTCGGTCAGTGGCGGTGGGCCGAGGCCTGATCCGCGCGGAGCCGTGTCGGGGGGTCCGGGATCCAAGGCATCCGAAGAGTCTAGAGGATGAGAACCCGAATCACTCCGCGGGCCCGACGAGCGCAGGCTCGGGTGACGACGGGCCGAGCTCGGCCAACGGGGGTGCGGCCGGGTAGCTCACGAGGGCATCGGCGAAGCGGTCGGCGGCCACGTTGCCCCTGGGGTCGTTGCCGTTGCCGAGGCCCACGAAGGTGAGGCGGGCTCCCGACGTGTCGGCCCAGCCCGCGAGGGCGTTGACGGTGTTGAGCGTGCCGGTCTTGGCCCGGACCTGTCCGGTCGCGGGCGATCCCACCATGCGCCGGTGCAAGGTGCCGGTCTGGCCGGCCACGGCCAACGACCCCGACAGCAAGGAGTCCGGCCCGTGGTGGTCGAGGACGGCCATGACCGCCCCGCACGTCACGCGGTTCTCGGGATCGAGACCGGACCCGTCCTTCAGTCCGAGGTCGCCGGTGGGCAGGCCCAGCTCGTCGAGCACGGCCACGACCTCGGCCAGGCCGGCGGCCGTGGTGCCCTGCCCGGCACGATCCAGGCCCAGCTCCTTGACCAGCATCTCGGCGGTGTTGTTGTCGGATTCGAGGACCATCTCGCCCACCAGCTCGCTCATCGGGCGGGAATCGACCCCCGCCACCTCGACCGCGTCGGGCGGACGTGCTCCGGCGACGCCACCACCGCCGACGGCGACACCCCGCTGCTCGAGCAGGGTCACCAGGGTCTGGGCAGCGAGCTCGGGCGGGTCGCCGGCTCGACGGTCGGCGTTGGGCTGGTCGGGCGTCTCGACGTAGCCGGTGAAGCCGTCGTTGATGTTGAGGGCGCTGATGGGGCCGACGGACGGGTCGCTGCGATACCGGGTGGGCCAGCTGGCGACCCAGCGCTCGCCGTCGTGGCGGCTGTCGTCGCCCACCACGTTGCCCCGCACCTCGCGGACACCCGCGTCGACGAGGGCATCGGCGATGAGGCCGGCGTCGACCCAGGGGTTCGCCGGGTCGTCGAAGCTCTGGGCGTATCCCGAGGTGGCCCAGAGGGGGTCGCCTCCCCCCACCAGGTAGAGGTCGCCGTCGATGACGCCGTCGACCGCAGGCTGCGCCGCCGCCAGCACAGTGCGCAACGTGTGGTCGGGGCCGAAGTGCTCGAGGAGCGCCGTGGCGGTGAACAGCTTGGTGACCGACGCAGGCGCGAGCGGCAGGTCCGGGTTCACCGTGACGACCGGGCGTCCCGCATCCTCGGCGACGAAGCACCAGGTCTCGGGGTTGCGGTCGATGGTGCCCTCGACGGCGGCCGCCAGCGCCGGACCGGCGACGGCACCCTGCACCAGGCCCGGGACGCGGCGGGCCGACAGCACGGGCGTCGAGGCCGGTGGTGCGACGACCTCGTCCTCCTGGGCCCCGCCCTCTCCGGCGAGCGGCACGACCAGCGCCAGCAGGGCCACGACGACGGCCACCACCAAGGGGGCACGTCGCGACCGGGAGCTCCAGGGGACCAGCACGGGCGGCAACCCTAGAAGCTGGGATCGAGCCCGCGGGCGCGGCGCCATCGGGCCAGCTTCCAGGCGTGCTCGAGCGCCAACACGGCCCGGTCGGCCGACGGGTAGCAGTACCGGCCGCTGTCGCGGACCCCCCGCACCGCGGCGTTGTGGGGGTCGGCGGCGGCCAGCTCGGTGGCGGTGAGCACGGGCTTGCCGTAGCGCTCGGAGACCTCGGCGGCGAAGGTGGTGTAGCGGTGGTCCTGGCGCTCGTGGAAGGCCGCGATGCGCTCGAGCCCGTGATCCGGGTAGAAGGGCCCGGCCTCCTCGAGGCGGCCCTGGTTGGATTGGATGCCCATGCCGAGGAAGACCACTGCGTCGACGGCGGGATGGGCGACGACCGCCTCGAGCACGGCGGGAACGGTGTCCTTGGTCTCCCCGCCGGCGAGATCGATCGGGTTGTTGCGGCTCCAGCGCGGGGGCAGGAGCCCGTCGAGCGTGTCGGTGAGGTCGGCGGGGAGGGCGATCAGCTCGAGCGTGGTGGCGGCGAGGGCATCGGCGGTGATGACGCCCCACCCCCCGACGGTGGTCACCACGGCCACCCGGGGTCCCGCCGGGACGGGCTGGCTGGCGAGCGTGGCCGCGGCCTCGAAGGCGTCCTCGACCGTGGTCGCCCGGGTGGCGCCGGCCTGGCGGCAGAGCCCCTCGAAGACCCGGTCGTCGGTCGCCAGCGAGCCGGTGTGGCTGGCCGCGGCCCGGGCACCGGTGGCCGAGGCTCCGCCCTTGAGGATCACGACCGGGAGGCGCTCGGCGACCGCCCGCAGTCGCCGGGCGAAGTCGGGACCGTCGGTGATGCCCTCCACGTAGGCGAGCGCGACGGTGGTGGCCGGATCGTCGGCGTAGTGCTCGAGGAAGTCGATGACCCCGACCTGGGCGGCGTTGCCGGCGGAGACCGCCCGGCTCACCCCGATGCCCGATGCCCGGGCCAGGTTCATGAACGACGAGACGAAGTTCCCGGATTGGCTGGCGATGCCGATGCCGCCGGCCGGCGGGTAGGGCGCCACGATCTGGGCGCACAGCGACGACGGGGTGGACACCACCCCCTGGCCGTTCGGGCCGACGATCAACAGGTCGAGCTCGTGGGCCAGGGCCACCAGCTCGTCCTGGGCCCGCCGGCCCTCGTCGCCGGCTTCGCCGTACCCGGCCGACGCGATGAAGGCCGCCCTGATGCCCTTGGCTGCGGCCTGGCGCAACAGGTCCGGGTTGGCCCGTGCCGGGGTGCACACGAAGACCAGATCGGCCGCGCCGTCGGGCATCTCGTCGAGCGAGCGGAGCGTCGGGCGGCCCAGCACCTCGGCCCCGTCCCGGTTGGTGGCGAACACCTCGCCCCGGTAGCCGGCGGCCAGGATGTTGTGGAGGGCCACGAAGCCGAACTTGCCGGGATGCGTGGACGCCCCTGCGACCACCACTCCGTCGGGATCGAAGAGGGCTCGGAAGTGCTCGGGACCGGGCATCAGCGGGCGCCTCCGGGGCCGGCGGGCTCGGCCATCTCGACCAGCGCGTCGACCGCCACCGGTCGACCATCGACGATCATGAGCGGGTTGAGGTCGACCGACACGAGCCCCGGCACGTGGCGGCTGGCCTCCGACAGGGCGAGCAGGACGTCGGCCAGCGCGGACCGGTCGACCTCGGGCTCCCCCCGGAAGGCCCCGAGGAGAGCCTGGCTGGCGAGGTCGCCGATCATCTCGCTCGCATCGATCTCGGTGACGGGCACGAGCCGGACCACCACGTCGGCGATGGCTTCGGCGAGGACGCCGCCGACGCCGAGCAGCACCGTGGGACCGAACTGCGGGTCCTGGGCCACGCCGGCGATCAGCTCCCGCGTGGCGCGGACCATGGGCGCCACCAGCACGGTGACCTCGCCGTCCTCGGGCTGTGCCGCGGCGAAGAGCTCGGCGGCCGCCACCTCGGTGGCCACCGGGTCGGCGAGTCCGAGGCGCACCAGACCCCGCTCCGTCTTGTGGGCGATGGCGTCACCACAGAGCTTGGCCACCACGGGACCCCCGAGCTCGACGCAGGCCGACGCGGCCTCGGCGGGTGTGGCCACCACGCGCTCGGGGAGGAAGGGGACTCCGTAGGGGGCGAGGAGGGCCTTGGAATCGGCTTCGGAGAGGGTTCGGGTCATGGTCGATCGGGGTGGGCGGGCGACGGGGACGGCCCGGTGCGGGTGGTCAGGGTTCGAGCGCGGCGCGAAACAGCGACCGCACGTGTTCGAGGCGCTGGTCGAGCGCCTCGGGCCCCGCGGGGTCCCGGCCGAGGAGCCCCTCGATGAAGGGCAGGTCCGAGAAGTAGCTGAGCAGGGCGCCGTAGCCGGTGAGCAGGAGCTGCTCGGCGTCGAACTGGCGGAAGCGGCCCGCAGCCATCTCCGCCTCGAAGTAGGCCACCGCCTGCTCGAAGAGCGGTCGCAGCGCCACGCCGAGGTCGATGCCGTGGCGGTCGGCCCCGTCGAGCGCCTCACGTCGGACCAGGCGGACGAACTCCGGGTGCTCCTGGAAGAAGCGGAAGCCGGCGGTGAGCACGAAGTCGACCTTGGGCCAACCCTCGACCGGGCTGGCCGTCGCCGTACCCACCCGGAGGAGCCACTCGCCCAGCGCCTGTTCGAAGACCTCGCGGTAGATGGCGTCCTTCGAGGGGAAGTGGTGCAGGACGCTCGACCGACGGATGCCGACGGCCTCGGCGATGTCGTTCAGCGAGGTCCCGTCGTAGCCGTGCTCGGCGAAGCAGCGCTGCGCCTCGATGAGGATCGCTTCGCGCGTGGAAGTGGTCCCCTCGCTCACGGCCATGCCGGCACCCTACCGGTCGCCCGGTCGGCGACAGCGGGACCGGCACCGGTGTGGCGCCATGGGGTGGGCTGCCTAGGGTGAAGTCCATGAACATCCTCGCCGCCTTGTTCATCGAGGCCATCGACCTGCGTCAGGTCGCCGGGCCGTCGACCCGCATCGACCTCTCCGGCGTGCAGTTCTCCGCGACCGCGCCGGCCCCGGTGCCCGTCACCGTCGAGCCGCACCTGGTCGTCATCGTCCACAACCCACCCGACGGCAGGGCCTCAGCGGCCCTGGAGGTGACCTACCTGCGCGACGGCGAGCAGGTGGCTCGCAACGTGCAGCCCCTCCAGGTGGAACCGGGGAAGTTCAACTACCGGCTGGTGCGCGCCGAGCTGGCCTTCGACGACTACGACACGGTCGAGGCTCACTGCCGCGTCGACATGGGGCCGGTCACCGTCGTGCCCTACACCCTCCTGCCGCCCGTCCCGGCCTAGGACCCCGCCCGTGCCCTTCGCCGCTGCGCTCTCGGAGCACCCGCTGCCCACCCACGCCACCGGCGAGGTGGTGGGCGAGGTGCTCGAGCGTCTGGGAGGCCAGCCCCCCGATCTGGCGGTGCTGTTCGTGACCCGAGCGCACCTCGGCGCGCTCGAGGACATCGCCGCCTCGGTGCGCACCATGCTCTCGCCGGGGGTGCTGCTGGCCGCCACCGCGGTCTCGGTGCTCGGCGGCCGCGACGAAGCCGAAGAGGTCCCGGCCGTGTCCCTCTGGGCCGGCCACACCGGGGCGGTCCGGCCCGTCAGCCTCTCGGCGGTGCCCACCGGCGAGGGGATGGCCGTCGTCGGGCTCGAGCCGGAGGCCCTCCAGGAGGCCGACACGTTGCTCCTGCTCGCCGACCCGTCGTTCCCGGTCGAGCCGCTCCTCGCCACGCTGCAGGAGCACCAGCCCCAGCTCCGGGTGGTGGGCGGACTGGCCTCCGCCGGCTTCGGTCCGGGCGGCAACCGCCTCGTCGTCGACGACCAGATGTTCGACCAGGGTGCGGTCGGTGTCGTGCTCGGAGCGCACCAGGTCGCCGACTCGGTGGTGAGCCAGGGCTGCGCCCCGGTGGGCTCCCCGCTCACCGTCACCCGCGCCGAGGGAAACATGGTCCACGAGATCGCCGGCCGCCCGGCGCTGGAGCGGGTGCAGGAGCTCATCGTGTCGCTGAGCGACGACGAACGGGCCAAGGCGGCCCAGGGACTGCACGTGGGGCGGGTCATCGACGAGCACAAGATCGACTTCGAACGGGGTGACTTCCTCGTCCGCAACGTGCTCGGCGCCGACCGGGACAACGGGGCGGTGGCCATCGGCGACGAGGTCAACATCGGCGACACGATCCAGTTCCAGGTGCGCGACGCCGAGTCCGCCGACACCGACCTGCGGCTGGCGCTCGACGGCCGCCGCGCCTCGGGCGCCTTGGTGTTCACCTGCAACGGGCGCGGCTCCCGCCTGTTCGGCACCCCCCACCACGACGCCGGGGTGGTGGCCGAGACGCTGGGCACCGTGGCCGTCGGCGGCATGTTCTGCGCCGGCGAGATCGGGCCGGTCGGCGGCCGCAACTTCCTCCACGGCTTCACCGCCAGCATCGTGCTCTTCCCCTGAGAGGTCCACACCGACCGGAGCCTGGTCAGGGTCCGGTCACGTGATCGCCATCTCGGGCCCCCGGAGCCGCCCACTAGAGTCCGCGGGGCCCGCCGAGGAGGACATGTGAGCGACCGCGCACTCGAAGCCCGAACCATCGACGTCATCCGTGGCCTGGCCATGGATGCGCCCCAGAAGGCCAACTCCGGCCATCCGGGCACGGCCATGGCGTTGGCCCCGTTGGCGTACACCCTCTGGACGCGGGTGCTGCGCTACGACGCGTCGGCCCCGCAGTGGCCCAACCGCGACCGCTTCGTGCTGTCCAACGGCCACGCGTCGATCCTGCAGTACTCGATGCTGCACCTCACCGGCTACGGCCTCACGCTGGAAGACCTCGAGGACTTCCGTCAGTGGCAGTCGGCCACCCCGGGCCACCCCGAGGTGCACCACACCGCCGGCATCGAGGTCACCACCGGTCCTCTCGGCCAGGGCGTCGCCAACGCGGTCGGGATGGCACTGGCCGAGCACTGGCTGCGGGCCCGCTTCGGACCGCAGCTGTTCGATCACCACACCTTCGCCATCTGCGGCGACGGCGACCTCGAGGAGGGCATCAGCCACGAGGCCGCCTCGCTGGCGGGCCATCTCGGGCTCGGCAAGCTGGTGTTGGTCTACGACGACAACCACATCTCCATCGACGGGCCCACGGAGCTGGCCCTCAGCGACGATGCCGCCCTGCGCTTCGAGGCCTACGGCTGGCACGTCGACCGGGTCGGGGAGATCGCCGAGGACGTCGACGCCCTCGAGGCGGCCCTGCGCCGGGCGAAGGACGTCGACGACCGTCCGTCGCTCATCGTGCTGCGCAGCCACATCGGCTACCCCTCGCCCAAGTACACCGACACGGCGCACGCCCACGGCAACCCGTTCGGGGCCGAGGAGATCTCCGCCACCAAGGCGGTCATGGGCATCCCCGACGAGGCGTTCTGGGTGCCCGACGACGTCCTCGAGCACATGCGGGCCGCCGGGCGGCGCGGCCGGGAGGCCCGCGAGGCATGGGAGGCCCTCCACGAGGGGTGGACCGAGGACCGTGAGGCCCTCGACGCCGCCCTCGGGGCCACCGGCGTGCCCGGCTGGCGAGACGCGCTCCCCACGTGGGAGCCGGGCGAGAAGGTGGCCACCCGCAACGCGGCCAAGAAGGTCGTGAACGCGCTCGTCCCGGTGGTGCCGGGCCTCATCGGAGGGGGTGCCGACCTCACGGGCAACACCGGCACCCAGATCGACGGTGCCGACGCCTTCTCGACGAGCGACCGAGGCGCCCGCCAGCTCCACTACGGCGTCCGTGAGCACGCCATGGGCGGCGTGATGAACGGGATGGCTGCCCACGGCGGCATCGTTCCCTTCGGCGGCACCTTCTTCGTCTTCTCCGACTACATGCGCCCCGCGGTCCGGCTGGCGGCGCTCAGCCAGATGAAGGTGGTCTACTCCTGGACCCACGACTCCGTCGGCGTGGGCGAGGACGGCCCTACCCACCAGCCCATCGAGCACCTGGCTTCGCTGCGGGCCATGCCCGGCCTGCGCCTCATCCGTCCGGCCGACGCCAACGAGACCGCCACCGCCTGGCGGCTGGCCATCGAGCTCGAGGGGCCGACGGCGCTGGTCCTGAGCCGCCAGAACCTCCCGGTGCTCGAGGGCACCGCCGGCAACGAGGGCGTCGCTCGGGGTGCCTATGTCCTGACGGCCACCGACGGGGATCCCGACCTGGTCCTCATCGGCACCGGCTCCGAGGTCCAGCTCTGCGTCGACGCCGCCGCCCGGCTGGCCGCGGACGGCGTGGCCGCTCGCGTGGTGTCCATGCCGAGCTGGGATCTCTTCGCCGCCCAGGACGACGACTACCAGGTCTCCGTCATGGGCGTGGGCACCCCGCGCCTGTCGGTCGAGGCCGGCTCGACGTTCGGGTGGGCCGCCTGGGCCGACGCCTCCATCGGCATCGATCACTTCGGCGCCAGCGCCCCCGGGCCGGTGGTGATGGAAGAGCTGGGCCTCACCGTCGACAACGTCGTCTCTCACGCCCGGATGCTGCTGGCGGCCGGCTGAGCTCCCGGGCTGCCCCCGGCCCACCTGTCCTCTCTCTCCCCCGACCCCATCGAACCTCGGAGCGATCCACCCATGAGCCGTCTCATCGATCTCCATGTCGTGCACGGGCAGAGCCCCTGGCTCGACAACATGCGCCGCGACTGGCTGGTGGACGGCCAGATGCAGGACTGGATCGACCGCGGGGTCAGGGGCATGACGTCCAACCCCACGATCTTCCAGAAGGCCATCGCCGGCGGTGAGGCCTACGACGACCAGTTCGCCGACCTCGTCGGATCCGGCACCAGCGTGATCGACGCCTACTGGGAGATGGTCGTCGACGACATCGAGGCGGCCCTGGGCCTGCTGCGTCCCGTCCACGACGCCAGCGGTGGTGAGGACGGCTTCGTGTCCGTGGAGGTCTCCCCCCTGCTGGCGCGCGACACCGACGGCACGTTGGAGGCGGCGCGAGGGCTCAACGAGCGCATCGCCCGGCCCAACCTGTACGTCAAGATCCCGGGCACGGCCGAAGGCCTCCCCGCCATCCGTCAGATGATCACCGAGGGGCGCAGCGTCAACGTCACGCTGCTGTTCTCCGTCGAGCGCTACCGCGAGGTGATGGAGGCCTACCTCTCCGGGCTCGAGGCCAACGACGGCGACCTGTCCGCCGTCTCGTCCGTCGCCTCGTTCTTCGTGAGCCGGGTCGACGGCGAGGCCGACAAGCGCCTCGATGCCGTCGGGACCCCCGAAGCGGCGGCGCTCAAGGGCAAGGTGGCGGTCGCCAACGCCCAGCGCGCCTACCAGGCGTACCTGGAGACCTTCTCCGGCCCGCGCTGGGAGGCTCTGGCGGCACGGGGCGCTCGGGTCCAGCGCCCCCTGTGGGCGTCGACGTCGACCAAGAACCCGGCGTACCCCGACACGCTCTACGTCGACACCCTCATCGGTCCCGATACCGTCAACACCATGCCCGAGGGCACCCTGGCCGACTTCGACGACCACGGCACCCTGGCCCGTACTGTCGACGCCGACCCCGCCGCGGCCGAGGACGTGCTCGAGGCGCTGGCCGGGGTCGGGGTCGAGCTGGCGGACATCACCCGGGTCCTCGAAGACCAGGGGGTGGCGTCGTTCTCGGCCTCCTTCGACGATCTGCTCGGAGCGCTCGAGCAGAAGGCGGCCACGTTCAGGTGAACGGGGACCTCGTCGTCGTCGACGACGTCCCGGGCGCGTTCGCGGCACGGGTCGTCGACGCCTTCCGCGAGCGCGAGGGCGACGCCTTCAGCATCGCCTTGTCCGGAGGGGGGACGGCCCGTCGCTGCTACGAGCGCCTGGCCGTCGACGGCGAGGACGCCATCGACTGGTGGCAGGTCGACGTCTACTGGGGAGACGAACGCTGCGTCTCGCTCGAGGATCCGGACTCCAACTACCGACTGGGCCGCGAGGCGTTGCTCGACCGGGTCGGCGCCGCCAACGCGACGTGGCCCATGCGCTGCGACGAGGGGGCCGAGCCCTACCAGCTCCGGGTCGGGGAGCTCGGTCGCTTCGACGTCGTCCACCTGGGCCTCGGCCCCGACGGCCACACCGCATCGCTGTTCCCCGAGTCGGCGGCGCTCGAAGCGACCAGCGGTCGCCTCGTCGTCATCAACGACGACCCGCTCGGCCACAACCCCCATCCGCGCATGACCCTCACCTTCGAGGGGATCGCCCGGGCCCATCTCGTGGTGGTCACGGTGGAGGGCGAGGCCAAGGCCGACGCCATGGCCCGGGTGGCGGCCGGCGACCCGACGGCACCCGCCAGCCGGGTGCAGGGCGGCCACGTCGTGTGGTTGGTGGACCCCGCCGCTGCCTCGCGGCTCTGATCGACCCCGCACGGGGCGCGGCCAGCGCCCTCCTCGAGCGGTCGTGCCGGAGGGGTCGGAGAACCCGGGCCCGGCAGTAGGGTTCGGGCATGCCCGAGCCCTGGGACCAGCCGCTGCACGATCTGATGGCCGAGGCGAGGAAGGTCCGTGACCTCGCCCACGGCAACCGGGTCACCTATTCCCCGAAGGTCTTCATCCCGCTCACCATGCTGTGTCGGGACAAGTGCGGCTACTGCACCTTCGCCCAACCCCCGGCCCGCCTCGAGGCCCCCTACCTCTCACCCGATGAGGTGCTGGCCATCGCCCGCGCCGGCGCACGCCAGGGCTGCCACGAGGCGCTGTTCACCCTGGGCGAGCGCCCCGAGCTGCGCTACCCGAGCGCGGCGTCATGGCTCGAGGCCCACGGCCACGCCTCCACCGTCGACTACCTGGCGGCCATGGCCCGCCTCGTGCTCGACGAGACCGGACTGCTCCCCCACGCCAACGCCGGTGCCCTCTCCCGCGACGAGCTGGCCCGGCTGCGGCCGGTCTCTCCCTCCCAGGGCATGATGATCGAGACCTTGCGGGACGACCTCGAGTGCCATCGGGGTGCGCCCGACAAGGAGCCCCAACGGCGCCTGGACACCCTCGAGTGGGCGGGCGAGCTGCACATCCCCTTCACGACCGGGATCCTCGTCGGCATCGGCGAGGACCGGGCCGATCGCGTCGCCGCTCTGGAGGCCATCGCCGCCTCGCACCGCCGGCACGGCCACGTGCAGGAGGTGATCGTGCAGAACTTCCTCCCGAAGCCGGGCACGGCGATGCACGCGGCGCCGCCCTGTCCACCCGACGTCTACCTCGAGGCCATCGCCTTGGCGCGCCTCATCCTGCCCCCGGAGGTGCACCTCCAGGTCCCGCCCAACCTCTCCGACGACTTCGGCGTCCTGCTCGATGCCGGGATCGACGACTGGGGTGGCGTCTCTCCGGTCACCGCCGACCACGTCAACCCCGAGCGGCCGTGGCCGGCGCTCGACCGGCTCCGAGAGGTCACCGAGGCCCGGGACTTCACCGTGGCCCCCCGGCTCACGGCCCACCCGGAGTACGTCACCGAGCCTGAGCGCTGGTTCGATCCCGATCTCGCCTTCGCGGTCATGGACCGCTCCGATGCCGAGGGCCTCGGCCGCGACGATCCCGGCGCAGTGCTGGTGCAGCAACTGAGCCCGGCCAGCCCCGAGCAGGTCGACGACGGGGTCGAGGTGCTCCACATCGGCCCTCGCTCCACCGCCTGGTACGCCGGCACCTCGAACCGACCGCCGGAGCTGGTCCCCGCCCCGCCGGGTGGTGCCGGTGCGGTGGCCGACGTCCTGGCCGGGGTGGCCATGGGCCACCAGGTCGGCATCGAAGAGATCGTCACGCTGTTCTCGGCGCGGGGCCCCGAGGTGGCAGCCGTGGCGGAGGTGGCCGACGAGCTGCGGCGCCAGGTGAACGGCGACGCGGTGACCTACGTCCACAACCGCAACATCAACTACACCAACGTGTGCACGTTCAAGTGCAAGTTCTGCGGCTTCAGCAAGGGCCCGTTGTCGCTGAACCTGCGGGGCACGCCGTACCTGCTCACGCTCGACGACATCGCCGGCCGGGCCCGGGCGGCAGCCGACCTCGGCGCCACCGAGGTGTGCCTGCAAGGGGGCATCCACCCCGACTTCGACGGCGACTACTACGTCGACGTGGCCCGGGCCGTGCACGACGCCGCCCCCGAGCTGCACATCCACGGGTTCACCGCCCTCGAGGTCACCGAGGGAGCCAAGCGCCTCGGGGAGCCCCTGGCCGACTACCTGCGCCGCCTGCAGGCGGCCGGCCTGCGCACGCTGCCGGGTACTGCGGCCGAGATCCTCGACGACGAGGTGCGGGCCGTGCTCTGCCCCGACAAGGTCACCACCGACGAGTGGCTCGAAGCCCACCGCACCGCCCACTCGGTCGGCCTGCGCTCCAACATCACGATCATGTTCGGGGCCGTCGAGCGACCGCGACACTGGGCCCGCCACATCGTGCGCACCCGTGATCTGCAGGCCGAGACCGGTGGCTTCACCGAGTTCGTGCCGCTCCCGTTCGTGCACATGGCCACCCCTCTGTACTTGCAGCACCGGGCCCGCCGCGGACCCACGTTCCGGGAGACCCTGCTCATGCACGCCGTGGCCCGCATCGCCTACCACGGCTTCGTCGACAACATCCAGACCTCGTGGGTGAAGCTGGGCCACGCGGGCGTGGCCCAGACGCTGCGGGCCGGCGCCAACGACGTCGGCGGCACGCTCATGGACGAGAACATCAGCCGGGCCGCCGGTGCCGACCACGGCCAGGGCATGGACGAGCTCGACTTCCGCCAGTGGGTCGAGCCCCTGGGTCGCACCCTCGAGCAGCGCACCACGCTCTACGGCCGGGTGACGCCGGCCCCGGTGTGAGCGACCGCCGGACCCCGAGCGCCCGCTCCCGGTACCGCACGGGCGACTCAGAGCTCGACCGTCGCCTCGCCGAGGTGCTGGCCACCGCCGGGATCGATCGCAACGACGACCTGCTGTTCGAGATGCTGGTCTCGGTGGTGCGGATGGGCCGGGAGTACCGCGACCGGGGTGACCTCAAGCTGGCCAACTCGGCCCTGAAGGAGCTGCGCTACTCCGCCAGCGTGTTCGAGCCCTACCGCGACATCCGCAAGGCCTCGATCTTCGGGTCCGCCCGGACCCGGGTCGACGATCCCGGATACCGCGCCGCCCGCGACTTCGGACGGGCCATCGCCGAGCAGGGCTGGATGGTCATCACCGGTGGCGGCCCGGGGATCATGGAGGCCGGCATCGAGGGGGCCGGGGTCGACGCCGCCTTCGGCGTCAACATCATGTTGCCGTTCGAGCAGGAAGCCGCCGCCATCCTGGCCAACGACCCCAAGCTGGTGAACTACCGGTACTTCTTCACCCGCAAGCTGGCGTTCATGAAGGAGTCCTCGGCGTTCGCGCTGCTCCCGGGTGGGTTCGGCACCCTCGACGAGGCGTTCGAGCTGTTCACCCTCATGCAGACCGGTCGTTCACCCATCTGCCCCGTGGTGCTGATCGAGCCCGAGGGCAGCTCCTACTGGCAGAGCTGGATGCGCTTCACCGAGACCGAGCTGGCCGGGCGTTCGCTGATCTCCCCCGACGACATGAGCTTCGTGAAGGTGTGCGAGCACGTCGACGAGGCCGTCGATGAGGTCTGCCACTTCTACCGTCGCTACCACTCCATGCGCTTCGTCGGGCGACGCTTGGTCCTGCGCCTGCTCGATCGACCTGACGACGACGAGCTGGCCGAGCTCAACGCGGAGTTCGGCGACATGGTCACCGGGGGGCCGATCGCCGTGGTCGACACGTCGGAGAGCGAGCTCGAGGACGACGACGTGCCGGACCTGCCCCGCATCGGGTTCGGCTTCGATCGGCGCAGCTACGCCCGCCTGCGCCACCTCATCGACCGCATCAACGACAACGCGGCCTGATCCGGCGCAGGGCGCGGGTCAGGCCTCGGCGAAGCCGTCCTCGTCGGTGCGCAGGAGGTTGGCGGCCTTCTCCACGGCCCGTCGGGCCCGCGTGAGGCGCTTCTCGTCGACGGGGAGCTCGTGGCCGCCGGCATCGATGGACTCCCGCAACCGCACGATGGCCAGGTCGGCCAGCTCCTCGGCGATCCCCTCGAGCCGTTCCCGGATGTCGTCGAACTCTCCAGCCATCCCCCCATCCTGACCGATCGACCCCGGTAGCCTGCGCTCGCCCCCCCACCGTCGACCGACAGGCTCCCGTCGTGGCTCGAACATCCCTGCCGATCCCAGTCGTGCCCGCCGGGGCCGGCGACGTGCACGAGTGGCTCTCGTTCGACCACGGAGGTGACACCTACACCTTCGACGTGACCTTCTTGTCGTCGAACTGGACGTGCATCTACGGCGACGGCTGCCCCGGCATCGGTGAGGAACCCGACATCGAGCGCGAGTTGGGCTGTTGCAGCTGGGGGGCCCACTTCACCGGCAAGAAGGACCGCAAGCGCACGCTCGCCTACGCCGCTCTCCTGGGTGACGACGAGTGGCAGTACGCCGCCGAGGCAGAGGCGGTCGGAGGCCCCGTGTACCGCAACGAGCAGGGCACCTGGCAGACCCACGTCGTCGACGACGCCTGCATCTTCTTGAACCGTCCGGGTTTCCCCACCGGCGCCGGCTGCGCCCTGCACCAGGCCGCACTGCGCCGGGGCGAGAGCTTCCTCGACTGGAAGCCCGAGGTGTGCTGGCAGGTCCCGTTCCGCCTCGACTACCACCGCGACGACAACGACCACCTCACCTACATCCTGCGAGAGTGGAAGCGGCGCGACTGGGGCGCGGGGGGCGACGACTTCCACTGGTGGTGCACCGAGGACCCGACGGCCTTCGTCGGCCACGAGGCGGTCTACCAGGCGTGCCGGGCCGACATCGAGCGGCTTGTCGGAGTGGGCCCCTACGCCGTGCTGGCCGAGATCCTCGACGCCCGCACGAGCCCGGGGCTCCCGCATCCCGCGCTCAACCCCGACCACCACGAGGTCGAGAGGTAGCAGATGATCTCCTTCACCGCGGCCGCTCTCAAGGACGCCACCGACGACGCCGGGCTGCTCTTCCCCGACTACGTGCTCGAGCAGCTGGTGGCGGCCATCGACTCGGGCAAGCACGTGATCCTCACCGGCCCCCCCGGCACCGGCAAGACGACTCTGGCCTACCTGGCCGCCGAGGTGGCCCGCCAGGCCATGTTCTGCACGGGCTACCTGCCCACGACGGCCACCAGCGAGTGGACGACGTTCGAGACCATCGGCGGCCTCCAACCGACGCCCGAAGGGCTCATCTACCGTCCCGGCCTCTTCATCGATGCCATCCAGAGCGGCCGCTGGCTGGTGATCGACGAGCTCAACCGGTCCAACTTCGACCGCGCGTTCGGCCAGCTCTTCACCGTGCTGGCCGGATCCGCGGTCGTGCTGCCGTTCAAGCGCAAGGGCACCCCCGACCCGATCTCGCTGGTGCCGGCCGGTGTGGAGGTGCCCGAGAAGACCGACCCCATCCGGGTGCCGGCCAACTGGCGCATCATCGCCACCATGAACGTCTTCGACAAGAACCTGCTCTTCGACATGAGCTACGCCCTCATGCGCCGGTTCGCCTTCGTGGAGGTCGGCACGCCACCCGACGACGCCTACGTGGAGCTGCTCAAGGGCCCTGGCGAGATCGTCGCCCGTCTCCTCACCCTGCGCCAGTTCACCGATCTGGGCCCAGCCGTCTACCTCGACGCCGCCAAGTACGCAGCGCGACGGGCCAAGGACGGCCCCACCCCGTCGCGGCTCGTCTACGAGGTCTTCTACGCCTACTTCCTGCCGCAGTTCGAGGGCATGGAGGACCGCCGGGCCACCACCTTGTACCGCGTGGTGGCGGCCGAGCTCGACGAGCCGGAGCGCCTCGAGGCCCAGCGCACGATCCGCGAGGTCCTGGGCGTGGAGCTCTCGGTCTGAGATGCCGGCCGTGCCCGGTTCGGCGGTGAACGCCGACGAGGTCCCCGAACCGCCCGACGAGGCCTTCGTCGACCTCTACGACCGCCTGGCCAAGCCCTTCGACGTGATCGCCACCACTGCCGCCCTCACGGGCATGGGCCAGGTCGCGGTCGGTCAGATCGTCGGCTCGGCCCTGGCCACCGGTGCCGAGGCCCAGGAGCTGCTCGGATCGATGTCGCGCAACATCCGCTCGCTGGCCACCTCGTTGCAGTCCCACAACGAACGCTGCATCGGCGAGCTGCGGGGTCCGGTCCAGTGGAGCGAGACCATGTCGGCGCGGGCGTCGAGCTTCGGCGACCGCGACCTCTTCGTGTGCGCCACCCCGACCCGGGCCTACGACATCGACGAGAACCAGGTGCTCGTCGCCGGTCTCACCACGGTCGTCGAGGGCGCCCGAGCCGCCACCGAGCACGTCCGGAGCCCGTCGAGCGACCCACTCCTCGACGCCGCCCGGCGGGCCGGCAACGAGGCGAAGCGGTGGCTCGACCACCCGTCGTTGAGCGGTGTGTCACGGCGTCGTCCCGGGCCTCGGGCCCTGCGCCGCACCCGATCGGGCAAGCACCGCGGAACCTACGAGCCCGCGCTGGCGGTGCTCGACCGGGCGGCCGAGCCGTTGAGCGCCGCCGTCATCGCGGCCTGGCGCGACCAGCGCACCCGGGCCCAGCACCGGGTCGTGGTGGAGATCATCCGTCGCCTCGAGCGGGGTGGGCGCCGCCTCCCCGAGCTCCGGGTGGAACGGGGGGCGTTGTTCGCCGGTCCCGTGCAGTACCACCACAACCGGCGTCTCGGGGACCACGCGACGGTCTCGGGCATCACCATCGGGCGCCTCCTCGTCGACGTCCCCGCCCGCCTGCACGACCCGGACCGGGCCCGAGCCGAGATCGAGCTGGCCGGGCGCAGCGGCGGTCGACCGACCATGGTCATCATGGACGACGCCGACCTCGACGTGGCGGTCGCCCGGGCGGTGGAGCTCGCCACCACGCCCCGGCGCTGACCGCGCCGGCTACTTCTTGGCTCGGCGGCGGTCGCTCTCCTTGAGCAGTCGCTTGCGGATCCGGAGGTTCTTCGGGGTCACCTCGACGAGCTCGTCGTCGGCGATGAACTCGATGGTCGACTCCAGCGTGATCTCCCGCGGCGGGGTGAGCTTGATGGCTTCGTCGGCGGAGTGCGTGCGGATGTTGGTCTTCTGCTTCTCGCGGACGACGTTGACCTGCATGTCGTCGGATCGGGCGTTCTCGCCCACGATCATGCCCTCGTACACCGCTTCGCCCGGACCGACGAAGAGCTCGCCACGCTGCTGGAGGTTGTCGAGGGCGTAGCCGGTGGTGGTGCCCTGCCGGTCGGCGATCATGGCCCCGCCCTTGCGGGTGGGCAGGTCGCCCACCCAGGGGATCCACCCGGAGTGGTGCTGGTGCATCAACGCGGTGCCGCGCGTGGCGGTGAGCAGCTGGGAACGGAAGCCGATGAGGCCTCGGGAGGGAGCCTCGAGGGTCACGACGGTGCGCCCCGTGTCGCCGGGCCGCAGATCGCTCACCTTGCCCTTGCGGGGCGCGACCGCCTGGGTGACGGTGCCGACGTGCTCGTCGGGGACGTCGATGACGACGCGCTCGAGCGGCTCGTGGCGGGCGCCGTCGATCTCCTTGACGATGACCTCGGGTCGGCTGACCTGCAGCTCGTAGCCCTCTCGGCGCATGTTCTCGATGAGCACGGCCAGCTGGAGCTCGCCCCGCCCGGCCACCTCGATGATGTCGGGTGAGGACGTCTCGCCCAGCTTGATCGAGACGTTGCCCAGGACCTCGCGGTCGAGGCGTTCACGAAGGTGGCGGGAGGTGAGGTAGGTGCCCTCTTTGCCCGCCAGCGGCGAGGTGTTGACCCCGAAGGTCATGCGCAGCACCGGTTCGTCGACCGTGAGACGGGGCAGGGGCTTCGGGTCGCTGGGGTCGGCCAGGGTGTCGCCGATCTCGACCTCGGGGAAGCCCGCCACCACGAACAGGTCGCCGGCGCTGATGTCGCCGGCCTCTTCGCGGCCGATACCGGAGAAGCGCATGAGCTGGGTGAGCTTGCGGCGCAGCGGCGGCTGTCCGTCGTCCTCTTCGCAGAGCGCCACCTGGCTGCCGCGCACGAGGGTGCCCTGCACGACCCGGCCGATGGCCAGCCGGCCGAGGTAGTCGCTGGCGTCGAGGTTGGTGACGATGGCCTGCAGCGGGGCCGACGGGTCGCCCGTCGGCGCCGGCACGGTGTCGATGATGGCCTCGAACAACGGGCTGAGGTCGTCGTCCTCGCCCGGCATGCCCACGCCCGCCACGGCCTTGGCGTGGACGGCGATGGCCGAGATGACGGGGAACTCGATGGACGACTCGTCGGCGTCGAGATCGAGGAAGAGCTGGTAGATCTCGTCGAGGACCTCGTCGGGGCGAGCGTCCTGGCGGTCGACCTTGTTGAGGACGACGACGGCCGGCAGGCCGGCCGCCAGCGCCTTGGAGAGCACGTAGCGGGTCTGGGGCAGAGGACCCTCGGCGGCGTCGACCAGCAGGACCACCCCGTCGACCATGGTGAGGGCTCGCTCGACCTCGCCCCCGAAGTCGGAGTGACCCGGGGTGTCGACGAGGTTGATCCGGATGTCGTTCCAGGTGACCGAGGCCGCCTTGGCGAGGATGGTGATGCCCCGTTCACGTTCCTGGTCGTTGGAGTCCATGACCCGGTCGACGAGGGCCTGGTGGTCGCCGAACACGCCGCTGGTGCGCAGCAGCGCGTCGACGAGCGTGGTCTTGCCGTGGTCGACGTGGGCGACGAGGGCGACGTTGCGGAGGGGGATGTCGGTCACGGGGGGAGGCTCACTTCGCAATTGGACGAAGGGACGATCCTACCGGGGTGCCGGGGTGCCAGAGCCCGTGGAGACCTCGGCCTCGACGGGCGACGTCCCCACGATCACGCCTCGGTGGTCGAGGCGTGACCGATGTCACCAGGACGAGCCCTGGTCCACCTCTCGCTCGTACATGCACCACGAGGCGTGGTCGTGACCCGGGTCCGCGCCGCACTCCGGACAGGGCTCGGCATCGCGCGCATCGAGGATGGCGTCGAGATCGTCGTTGGTGCGCTTGAGTGCTCGGGCTTCTTCGAAGCGCCGATGTCGCCCCTTTTTCACGGGCCAGCTCCCGTCCTGATGTACGTAAGGTCCGCGAGTGTACCGGGCCCGAAGGTGGTCCCCGGTACATCCCCTCGACCGTAGGATCGGGCCGGTGAGCACCGAACCGTGGTGGAAGAGCGCAGTCGTCTACCAGATCTACCCCCGTTCCTTCGCCGACACCAACGGTGACGGGGTGGGCGACCTGGCCGGCGTGCGGGCCCACCTCGAGCACCTCGTGTGGCTCGGGGTGGACGCCATCTGGCTGTCCCCGTTCTACCGCTCCCCCATGGCGGACTTCGGCTACGACGTCGCCGACCACTGCGACGTGGACCCGGTCTTCGGGACGCTGGACGACTTCGACGCCCTCGTGGCCGATGCCCACGCGTCCGGCATCAAGGTGATCGTCGACTGGGTGCCCAACCACACCTCGGACCACCATCGGTGGTTCGTCGAGTCCCGTCAGGGGCGCACCAGTGCCAAGCGCGACTGGTACGTCTGGCGGGACCCGGCCCCCGACGGCGGCCCGCCCAACAACTGGGTGGCGGCCTTCGCCCCCGAGCCGGCCTGGACCTACGACGAGGCGAGCGGCCAGTACTACCTGCACTGCTTCCTGCCCGAGCAGCCCGATCTCGACTGGTCCAACCCCGAGGTCGAGGCCGCCATGCACGACGTGTTGCGCTTCTGGTTGGACCGGGGCGTGGACGGCTTCCGCATGGACGTCACCCACCTCATCGGCAAGGACCCCGAGCTGGCCGACGATCCCCCGGAGTACCTGCCGATCCCCCACTCTGCGCTGAACGATCGACCCGAGACGCATCCACTCTTGCGCCGCATCCGCACCCTGCTCGACGCCTACCCCGGCGACCGCATGATCGTGGGCGAAGTGTACCTGCTCGACACGGCGCTGGTGGCGCCGTACTACGGCGACGACGACGAGCTGCACCTGTCGTTCAACTTCCCGCCGTTGTTCACCCCCTGGGACGCCACCCAGTGGCGAGCCCAGATCGACAAGACCGTGGCCGAGCTCGAGCCCCTGTCGGCCTGGCCGACGTGGGTGCTGTCGAACCACGACAACCCGCGCCACCGGACCCGCTACGACGGCGACGAGGGGCGGGCCCGGGCGGCCGCCGTGCTCCTCCTGGGCCTGCGGGGCACGCCGTTCCTGTACGCCGGCGAAGAGCTCGGCCTGCTCGATGCGGAGGTGCCCGCCGATCGGGTGGTCGATCCCGGGGGTCGCGACGGGTGCCGGGCCCCGATCCCGTGGGAGCCCACCCTCGGCCACGGGTGGCCGGGCGAGCCCTGGCTCCCGTTCGCACCCGAGGCCCAGACCCGCAGCGTCGCCGACGAGAAGGCCGACCCCCACTCGATCCTGCACCTCTACCGCCGGCTCCTCGCCGCCCGTCGTGGCTCCGAGGCGCTGCAGCTCGGCGCTCAGCACATGCTCGCCGCGCCGGAGGGCGTCGTGGCCTGGACACGCCAGACGCCGGCCGGCGATCGTCGCGTGGTCGTGGTCAACTTCACCGACGCCGTGGTGAGGCTGGAGGGCACCGAGGCCCTGGCGGCCAGTGCCCACACGACGATCGAGGTGGCCTCCGACGGCCTCGGGGAGGGCGCCGCGTTCACCGGTGCTCTGGCCCCGGACCAGGCCGTGGTGCTGCGACCCGGCTGAGCGTCACCCCACCGGTCGGTGGGAGCGCTCCTCGATGACCAGCTCGCCGCCACCGGCGAAGGCCAGCGCCGCCTCGCCCTGGACGAGACGGCGGATGGGCTCGCCGACGATGTCGTTGCGCCAGCCCTGGGCCAGACGAGCGTCGACATCGCCGCGCAGGAGGGCCTCGAGGTCGGCTCTGGTGGCGAGCAGCGTGGTATCGAGCTCGAGGTCTCGGGCCAGCTGGGACACCCACGCCGAGACCAGGGCGACCGCCGGGCGCAGGTCGCGATCGAGGGGGCCGTTGCTCGGCTCGTCGGCGACCGGTGCCGGCCGGTCGGTGCCGGCTCGGACGGCGGCCAGGAGGCTCTCGACGGCGTCGTCGCGCAGACCCCGGTCGAGGCCGCGGATGCGCTCGAGGTCCTTGCGGTTGGACGGGGGCCGTTGGGCGATGCCGACCACGGCCATGTCGGCCAGGACGTAGCGCACCGGGATGTCGAGGCTGGCGGCGCGCCGCTCCCGCCAGGCGGCGACCGCCTGGGCGACGGAACGAGCCCGCCCCTTGAGCTGACGGGCCTCCTTGATGCGCCGCCAGGCCTCCTCGGGGTCGCGCTGGCCGCGCGTGCGGGCGAGGGCGGCGGCGCACTCGTCGAGCGCCCACTGGCGTCGGCCTCGACGCTCGAGGTCGTCGAGGAGCCGGTGCTCGACCTCCAGCAGGTGGGCGACGTCGTTGGCCGCGTAGGCCAGCTGCTCGTCGGTGAGGGGCCGGTGCAGCCAGTCGGTGAGGCGATCGGCTTTGCCGACGCGCACGTCGACGATCCGCTCGTACAGCGAGGCCAGCGAGGGGGTGCTCATCCCGACGAAGCCGGCGGCCAACTGCGTGTCGAAGAGGGTCGAGGGCACGGTGCCGCAGGCCAGTTCGAGCACTTCGAGATCCTGGTCGGCGGCGTGCAGCACGGCCGTGGCCGCACTGTCGAGGACCTCGGCGAACGGCGCCAGGTCGACGGCGAGCGGGTCGACGAGGACGAGCTCACCGGGCCAGGCCAGCTGCATGAGGGCGAGCTTCGGGTAGTAGGTGCGCTCGCGGTGGAACTCGGTGTCGAGGGCGTACTCGGGCTGGTCGAGCAGTGCGTCGATGACGGCCCGTAGCTGGGCGTCGGTGTCGACGATGCGATGGGAGGCCACCGGAGCGGTCAACGTCCGGGCGACGGACGGGCGGTCGTCGGTGCCCGGTCGGGTTGCGGTCGATCGTGGGTCACAGGGCCTCGTCAGGGAACAAGAGATCACGGCCCGATGAGCCCCGAGAGGGATCGTGGCCGAGGTCGTCAGCGTAGCGGGCCAGGTCCTGGGGGCTGTCGACATCGCCGACGGCGTCGTCGAGACCCTCGACACCCACCAGCGCCAGCTTCGGGAGCAGGCGACGGGGCGCGCGCTCGCCGGCGGCGAACGCCGCCCGCAGGACGGCACCGGCCTGCGACGGTCGCCACACCGCAGTGAGCGGTTGGGGGCGTCCCTCGACCAGGGCCGCGGCGACCGCCAGGGTCGGGTCGGCGGTGGCGGCCTCGACGAGTGCGCCGATCGTGCCGGCGTCGAGCCGGGGCATGTCGCAGGCGACGACGGCGACGAGGTCCGCGGGGGCGTCGGTGGCCGCCACCGCGTCGAAGGCGGTGAGGATGCCCCCGAGGGGCCCTTCGCCCGGGTGCTGGTCGGCGACCGGTCGGGCCCCCGGCGCGGCGTCGGCGAGCGCGGCACCGTCTCCGCCGATGAGCAGCACCTCGATCGCACCGGCGTCGGCCAGCGCGTCGGCGGCGACGGCGGCCAGGGACCGGCCGCGTACCCGCAGCAGCGCCTTGTCGCGTCCCATCCGGCGGGATGCGCCACCCGTGAGCACCGCCCCCACCCACGGTGTCACGGTGCAGGTGGGGCGCCGCCGTAGGTCGACGCCCTCCCCCGGCTGGCGTCGTGGTGGGCCACGGCGTCGGCGAGGTCGGCCAGGAAGCGGTCGACGACGTGGGCGTGGTACGGCGACACCATCAGGTGCAGCCCCCCTTCCTGGCGATCGAGGCCCCACCCCCGGTCGTCCATGACGTCGGCCACCCCGGCGATGTCGAGGACGGGTCGACCGTCGCCGTCTGCGGCCGCGCCGAACTCGAACAGCGAGAGGTCGGGCCGGTGGCGCACCTCGAGGCCGTCGATGGCGCCGATGCCGTTGCGGAAGCGAAGGGTGGTGTCGCGCACGACGCGGGCCTTGGCCTGGTAGCCGGTTCGCCCGAGGTGGCGGATGGTGGCCCATGCCCCGGCGATGGGCGCCGCCGGCCGCGTGCCCGCCGCGGTGGGTGACCCGTAGAGCCCGCCGGGCCAGTCGTCGTAGAGGAACCACTGCCGGCGCATCATTGCCGGGTCGCGGTAGAGCACGACCGACGCGCCCTTGAAGGCGTAGCCGTACTTGTGGATGTCGGCGGAGAGCGACGTCACCCCGGGGACCCGGAAGTCCCACGGGGGGACGCGTTCGCCGATCTCCTCCCAGAACGGGAGCAGCCAGCCGCCGAGGCAGGCGTCGACATGGCACGGCACGCCCCGGTCGGCGGCCGCGGCCGCCAGGTCGGCCACCGGGTCGATCACGCCGAACGGATAGCAGGGGGCGGACGCCACGACGAGGGCGCAGCGCTCGTCGAGCGCGTCGATCATGGCGGCGGGGTCGGCGCGACCGTCCGGACCGTGGGGGGTGCGGAGGTGGTCGAGCCCGAGGTAGTGGCAGGCCTTGGCGAAGGCAGGGTGCGCCGTGGCGGCGGTGAGGACGCTCGGGTTCTCGACCCCGCGCGCCCGGGCGGCCTCACGGGCGGTGTGCACGGCCAGGAAGATGCTCTCGGTGCCGCCCGACGACATCGAACCGTCGCCTCCCTCGAGGTGGACCAGGGCGGAGGCCATGGCCACCACCTCGGCCTCCATGCGGCGCAGGCTGGGGAAGGCGAAGGGGTTCAGGGCGTTCTCGGCCAGGAACATCGAACCGACGGCGTCGTGGAGGGTCTCGAGCTCGGCGTCGTCGGCGTTGTAGACGAGGCTGAAGGCCCGGCCTCCCCGCCAGTCGGCATCGTCGGCCCGCAGCTCGCGGATCGCCTCGAGCAGCTCTTCGGTCGGTTGGCCCCTCGCGGGGAACGAGGCTGGCTCGGCCACGGGTCGTCCTCCCCCTGGTGATCCGTCGCCGAACTGCATCGGCAGGTTCTATCCTCCCACCCCGATTCGACGACGCACCACTAGAAGGGCCAGGGCTTGTCGTCGGGGAAGCCCAGGGCCCGGGCCACGGGGCGCAGACGAGCCTGGATCAGCACCTTGATGACCACGTTGCTGGCGAACCACGGGAGCTGGGCCGCCTGGGCCAGGGCCGAGCGGCGGCGCTGGTCGGCCGCGAGCGGCACCTTGCGGTACTCGGCCATGGAGCCCGAGCGCCCCACGTACTGCCACTGGTCCGACGGTGCGAGCGTCGCCAGCAAGGCGAGCGTCACGCCGATGGAGCTGAACGAGTCGTGGATCAACATGGTGCCGCCCGGTACGACTCGTGCGCCCCACGTGACGATGTCGTCGCGGGCCGGCGCGAACCGGTGGGCCCCGTCGATGTAGAGCAGGTCGATGTCGCCCTCGACCGCGTCGTGGGCCGCGTCGGAGAACTGGCGCACGTAGTCGACCCGGCCCCGTACGCCGGCGCGCTCGAGGTTGGCCAGGAACACCGTGTGGTCGGTCTCGGCCTCGGCCTCCTTGCCCTCGATCTCCTGGGGACCCCGGTCGTTGCCCGCGTGCGGGTCGATGGCCACCAGCCGGGCGGTGTCGGGCAGGCCGAGAGCGGTGATGACCGTGGAGCGGCCCCGGAAGCTGCCGATCTCCACTGCTCGCGCGCCCGGCTGCAGCCGGCGGGCGCTGTCCCAGAGTCGGCGGGCCTGGTCGTCGGTGAGCCAGCCCTCGATGCCATCGAGGGTCGGGAGGGCGTCGGCGAAGGTGGTGGGAGCGTCGAGCACGACGCAGGACCCTACCGTCCGTCCGGGGTCCCGGAAGGGGGCCAGCTCGGGTCGAGCTGGCGCAGGAAGAGCTCGCACCGTTCGGCTTCGTCGTCCTCGCCGATGACGGCGGCCTGCGCGGCCAGCCCGGCGAGCGACCGGAGGAAGCCACGGTTGGACGGGTGCTGCCAGCGCACGTAGCCCGACCCGCGCCACCCGTTGGCCCGGAGGGCGTCGAGTCCCCGGTGGTAGCCCACCCGGTAGGCGGCATAGCGCTCGACGGGGTCGCGGCCGAGGTCTCCGAGGGTGGCCCACGCCTCGCTCCAGCGCGGGTGGTCGGCCACGATCGCGGCCACCTCCGCTCGACGCTGGTCCTCGCCGGCGGCGACCGCCTCGTCGAGGCGTCGGCGGACCTCCGCGCCCTCGGTGGGAAGCACCGTCTCGGGTGGTCCGGAGGCGGAGAGGTTGACCGGTGTCGTGTCGCTCATGATGGGGCGAGCCTAGTGATCGCCGGCCGCGGAACCGCCCGGTGGATGAGGTCGGCGACCGCACCGGGGTGGGTCAGGTGAGCGCCGTGGCCGGCCCCGTCGAGATCGACCAGCACGGCGTCGGGCAGGACGGCGGCCAGCTCCTCGGCGCCCCGCCGGTGGTGGGCGGCCGACTCGGTGCCTCGGGCCACCACCACCGGCACGTGCACGTCGTCGGGGCGGAACGGCGCCGCGGCGGTGCGCAAGGCGGCCATCTCGGCGAGCAGGGCCGGTCCTTCGGCGCGGCGGGCGGCGCGGGTGCGGGCGGGCAGCCGCTGCCAGAGCTCGTCGCCGATCATGCGCCGCATGAACGCCTCGGCTGCCCCACCGGGGTCGTCGCCGTGGTCGTGGACGGCGCGACTCCCGGCACTGCTGCGAGGCCACCACGACACCCAGGACAGCGGGGCCTCGTAGGCCACCACGGCCGGGACCACGTCGGGCCGTCGGGCGGCGGCGGCCAGGGCCACCACGCCGCCGAGGCTGTGCCCGAACACGACCGCGGGCACGTCTCCCACCACGGCGAGCAGATCGTCGACGTGAGCCGTGATCGTGTCGGCGGTGCCGGCGTCGATCGACCCGCCGTAGCCCCGCCGGTCGTACACCGTGCAGTCGAGGTCGGGAAGGCGGCGGACCACCTTGCGCAGCGAGCTGGCCCGATCCATGGTGCCGTGGACCAGGACGACCCGATCTGCCCCGGCGACCCGTTGGTGGCTCACGGCGAGGCCGCGGATGGTGAGCTGTTCCACCCCGCCATGGTGGCCCAGAGCGGTCGGTGACCAGACCTCGGCCTGCGGGCGACGACCAGGTGAAAGGACCCTGGTCCTGATCGCCGGGACCTCTGCGTTCGCCGGAGGGGTCACCTTCGTGTTGCGCTCCGCAGCCGTCCTCCCGGCGTCCGCGGCGAGGACGGCCGACGCCGCCTGAGGCACCGGGGAGCCCCGGTGACTGCCGGCAGGGCTGCGACGGTCAGGGGATGCGCACGATCCTGACCGTGTCGGTGACGCGGCCCTTGTGGATGCCCGAGCCGGCGAGGACCACGACCACGTCGCCCGAGTGCACGTCGCCCTCGGCGACAGCGTGGTCGATGGCCTCGGGCACGAGCTCCTCGGTGAGCAGACCGCCCTCGAGGTGGTAGGGCTTGGTGCCCCAGCTCATCGAGAGCTGGTTCACCGTGCGAGGGTCGGTGGAGAACCCGAGGATCTTCGCCTGGGGTCGGAACCGGGCGATGGAGCGCACGGTGAACCCGCTGCGCGACAGGCAGATGATGGCCTTGGCCCCCACCCCGTTGGCCGCCCGGTGGGCCGCCGAGGTCATGGCGTCGGTGATCGAGTCCTCGACCACGTCGGTGGGGTCGAGGTGCAGTTCGGCGAGCCCCTGGGACCAGCCGGGGTAGTCGAACTCCTCGTCGGCTCGGGCGGCGATGCGCGACATCATGCCCACCACGTGGATGGGGTCGACACCGATGGCGGTCTCGCCGGAGAGCATGAGCGTCGACGAGCCGTCGAAGACGGCGTTGGCCACGTCGGAGGCCTCGGCTCGTGTCGGGCTGGGGGCCTGCACCATCGACTCCAGCATCTGCGTGGCCGTGATGACCGGGCGGCCGACCGTGATGCAGCGGCGGATGATCTCCTTCTGGAGGTGGGGCAGCTCCTCGATCGGGAACTCCGAGCCGAGGTCGCCACGGGCGACCATGACCGCCCCGGATGCCTCGATGATGGAATCGAGGTTCTCCACCGCCGCCCGGGTCTCGATCTTGGCCACCACGAGCGGACCCCGCGGGTAGGGCTCGGTGCCGATGCGGCGCACGTCGTGGGCTGAGCGGACGAACGACAGGGCCAACATGTCCACGCCGGCGTCGACGAACGCATCGGCCAACCGGAAGTCCTCGGGGGTCGGGGTGGGGATGCGGAGGCGGTCCGAGGGGATGTGGATGCCGGGACGCCCCTTGACGAGGCCGCCGTGGATGATGCGCACCTCGAGGAGGTCGCCCTTGCGTCCGAGGCACTGGGCCTGCACGGCGCCGTCGCCGAAGGTGAGCAGGTCTCCGTCGTGGATGTCGGTGAGCAGCTCGTCGTAGTCGACCTGGATGACCTCGGGGGTGCTGTCGCTGCGCCCCGGGGTGAGCGACACGACCATGCCGTCGGTGAGGTGGAGGCCCTCGCTGGGCATGCGCCCGGCGCGGACCTTGGGCCCGGGCAGGTCGGCGAGGATGCCGATCGGCTTGCCGGACTCCTCGGCGACCTTGCGGATGCGGTGGTAGCGATCGAGGGCCAGCTCGAGGGTCTCGTGGGCCAAGCCGATGCGGGCGATGTCCATGCCCGCATCGATCATGCCGCGCAGGGTCTTCTCGTCGTCGGAGGCGGGACCGATGGTGGCGATGATCTTCGTGCGGCGGGGCATGCCCCGAACGCTACCGGCCGGGGTGGGTGCCCGGATCAGGGTTGGCGTGACGGGCTGGTGAACTCCACCAGCCGCGGGTGGCCGTGGCGTCAGTTGAGCCGGGATCGCAGGCGGACGGCCGCCTGCGCGTGCTCTGCGGCTCTCGGGCCGGCGGTGCTGCGAGCCAGGTGCTCGAGCTCGTCGGCGGCGGCGGCGAAGCCCCCGGTGGCGGCGAGCACCTCGGCCAGCTCGGCTCGCTCCGCAGGCGGCACCCCGGGCACGAAGGTGCGCAGGCGCAGCACCCAGGCCAGCGCCGAAGGGGTACGGCGGGCGGTGTAGACGGCGCGCAGGTTCGCCAGCATGCGCGCCGCGATGGCATGGGCGCCGACGGGCTGCAGGTAGGACGGGTGGAAGGCGGCGTCGGGTCCCTGCAAGGAGCGGAAGATGCGCTCGCAGCCCGCGGCGTCGAGCACGTTGCCGCCGTGGAAGGGGTCGAGGTAGACGTCGTGGTCGACGCGGTCGCCCACGAGGAAGTGGCCGGGCATCCCGACGCCCACCAGGGGCACGCCCACGCGACGGCCGACCCCGATGGTCAGCACGGCCAGGCTGATCGGCAGGCCCAGGCGACGCCGCACCACCTGGTCGAGGTAGGAGTTGTCGGGGTCGTGGTAGTCGCTGCGGTTCCCCCGGAACCCGAGGTCGTCGAACAGGCGGGCTCTCAACCCGTCGAGGGTCGGGACACGGACACCATCGGCGAGTCGGTCGAGCCGGACGGTCTCCTCGACCAGGTCGAGGGCGGGCCGGGCATGGGCGGCGATGAGCAGGGCCACCTCGTCGGGGTGCACCGCAGCCTCGGGTGTTGCCATGAGCTCGGCGAAGCGCTCGGTGGCCTCCACCGCGCCGAGGGTACCGCCACTACCGTGCCCGCCATGGGTGAGACCGGTCGCACACGTCCTGCCTTCCTCGACCATCCCGGTCCGCTGGCGATCGCCCATCGCGGCGGGGCGGGCGACTGGCCCGAGAACACGATGCCCGCCTTCGCCGCGGCGGTGGAGCTCGGCTACCGCCACGTGGAGACCGATGTCCACGTGACCGCCGACGGTGTGGTCGTGGCCTTCCACGACGAGCGCCTCGACCGGGTGACGGACCGCTCGGGGCTCATCCGGGAGCTCCCCTACGCCGACGTGCGCCGGGCCCGGGTGGGCGGGACCGAGGTGGTCCCCCGCCTCGATGAAGTGCTGCTGTCCTGGCCGGAGCTCTTCGTGAACATCGATCCGAAGCACGATTCCGTGGTCGAGCCGCTCGCCGAGGTGCTCCAACGGTCCGGGTCGGTCGAGCGGGTCTGCATCGGAGCCTTCTCCGACCGGAGGATCGCCCGGCTGCGGGCCATGCTCGGGCCTTCCCTGTGCACCGGCATGGGGCCGGCGGCCATCGCCCGGCTCCGGGCCGCCGGCTACGGGCTGCCGTACCGCCCCACCGAGGACTGCGCCCAGGTCCCCACCCACCAGGGACCGATCCCCATCGTCGACGAGCGCTTCGTGCGCCGGGCCCACCAGCTCGGGGTGGCGGTGCACGTCTGGACGATCGACGACGCCGTCGAGATGGAGCGCCTCCTCGACCTCGGCGTCGACGGCATCATGACCGATCGCCCTCGCGTGCTGAAGGACGTGCTGGTGGCACGGGGGCAGTGGCCCTGAGGGGTCACGCGGGCGAGGCCGGCCCGCATCGCCTCAGCACAACACGTTGGGGTTGAGGATGCCGGCGGGGTCGAGCGCGGTGCGGATGGCCCGGAAGGCGGAGAGCTCGGCGGTCGACCGGCTCAGGTGGAGCCATCGCCGCTTGGCGGTGCCGATGCCGTGCTCGGCGCTGATGGACCCGTCGTGGCGGGCCACCAGGTTCAGCACGGCGTCGTCGACGCGCTCGTCGTGGGGATCGACGCCGGTCACGTTCACGTGCACGTTGCCGTCACCGAGGTGGCCGAAGAGCCACACCTGGGCGCGGGGGTCGAGGGCCGCCACCACGGAACGGACCTCACCGCAGAACTCGGCGAGGCGGTCGGCGGGAAGGGTCACGTCCAGCTTGTGGGGCGGACCGAGTGTGTTGATGGCCGTCGTGTGCTCCTCGCGGAGCGCCCACAGCTCGGCTCGTCGTGGCCCGTCGAGGGCGACCGCCACGTCGCCGACGCCGGGGGCGGACCCGACCAGCTCGGCCAGCTCGTCGGTGGGGTCGTGGCGACCGGCCGCCTCGACGAGCACGTACCAGCGGGGGTCGCCGGCGAGCGGGAGGCTCCTCCCCGACCGAGCGGCCACGAGCTTCACGCCGTCGTCGCTCATGAGTTCGGCTGCGTTGAGGTCCGGGAGCTGGCGGCGCCACCTCCCCACGGCCTCGACGGCGTCGCCGACCTGCTCGAAGCCGCAGAGGGCGACGACGTGGTGGGTGTCGACGGGTACCAGGGCCAGGCGCACGGCGGTGAGCACCGCCAGCGTGCCTTCGCTGCCGCAGAGCAGCTGCCCGAGGTCGTAGCCGGTGTTGTCCTTGGTCAGCCCGGCGAGGTGGCGCACGATCCCGGCGTTGCCCAGGACGGCCTCGTGGCCCACGACGTGGCGACGCATCGCCCCGTGGCGCACGACGTGAAGGCCCCCGGCGTTGGTGGCGACCATGCCCCCGACGGTCGCCGAGTCGCGGGCCGCCAGATCCACGGCGAGGCGCAGGTCGTGACGACCCGCCGCCTGCTGGACTGCGGCGAGGGTGGCACCGGCGCCGACGGTGACCTGCGCGGCCAAGGTGTCGACGGCCCCGACCGTGTCGAGCCGGCGTAGGGAGAGCACGAGCTCGCCACGGAGGGGCACCGAGCCACCCACCAGCCCGGTGTTGCCACCCTGGGGCACCAGAGGCAGGCCGTGGTCACGGCAGATCGCGACGACGGCGGCGACTTCGGCGGTGTCGGCGGGCCTCAGCAGCGCCGGCGCCCGGCCACGGAAGCGTCCGGTCCAGTCGGTGCTGTGGGCCCCCACGACGTCGGGGTCGAGGACCAGGCCGTCGGGCCCGAGGACGTCGTGCAGCGCCGAGCGAGCAGGGCCGGGGAGTGCCGGGGCGACGTCCATGGGGCCATGGTGGCGCGTGCGGCGATCCCGATGGGGCGTCAGCGCTCGGCCCGCACCGAAAGTTTCGGGGCCAACGTGCCGATGACGTAGGAGTGAACCCTCGGCGTCGACCTGCCCTGCGACGCGTCGCGACCCTTGCCACGGCCTCGGACCGGGGTGAGGCTGGGCGGGTGATCGTGTCCTCCCAGCCCCCTCGGAGGCGGCGCGCTCGCGCCCGACAGATCGGCGCCGGGCTCTCCGTGGCCCTGTCCCTCACGGTGGTCGCCCCATCGCTGCTGGCGGTGTCCGGCGCCCAGGAGGCGGTCGTGGTCGACGACCCCCGCCTGCACCCCTCGCTGGCCGGGGTGGAGGTCAGCGGCTCCGGCCGGCAGTCGGTGGTGGGCGCAGTTCGCGGGGCCGAGGCCCGGGTGGGCGAGGCGCGCACCGCCCTGGCCGAGACCGATGCGGCCCTCGTCGACGCGACGACCCGCCGAGGCGACCTGGAGCAGACTCTGGCGGCGGCCCGCGACGAGCACGCCGTCGCGACCGAGCGAGCGGCCTCGGTGCGGGCGCGCCTGCGGCAGCTGGCCGTGCACAGCTACACGCGGGGCAACTCGGCGCCTCCGGACGGGATCGATCTCGAGCGGGTCAACGCCGAGATGCGCCAACAGGCGCTGGTGAACACCGTGAGCACGGGCCAACAGGCCGACCTGCGGGCGACCGTCGCCGTCGTCGATCGCTCCCGCGTCGTGATCGAGGAGTCGACGGCGGCGCTCGACGCCCTGGGCCCGGCGATCGCGGGGCTCGAGGCGCGACGCGCCGAGCAGTCCGCCGCGCTGGACGCCGCCGGGTCGGACCTGGCTCGCAGTCGCCAGGCGCTCGCCGACTGGCGCATCGGGGCCGACGTGGCGGGCAGCGACATCCCCCTGGTCGTGCTCGACGCCTACGTGAAGGCCGCCGAACGCATCTCGGCCGAGCGTCCCGAGTGCGGGCTGCAGTGGTGGGGTCTCGCCGGAATCGGCAAGGTCGAGACCCGCCATGCGACCTACCTCGGGACGAGGCCGGGCCCGGACGGGGTCACGCTGCGCCAGATCATCGGCATCCCCCTCGACGGCACCAACGACACGGCGGTGATCACCGACTCCGACGGTGGGCTGCTCGACGGCGACCCGGTGTGGGACCGGGCGGTCGGGCCGATGCAGTTCATCCCGGGCACCTGGCGGACCCAGGGTCGCGACGCCGACGGGGACGGGCGGGCCGACCCGCACAACGTCTACGACGCCGCCCTCTCCGCCGCGGGACTGCTCTGTGGGGCCGCCGGCAGCGGGCTCGATCAGGCCCCGGTGCTGCGCCAGGCGGCGCTCGCCTACAACGCGTCGGGGGCCTACGCCGACCTGGTGGTGCGGACGGCCTTCGACTACGCGGCACGAGCCGACCAGCTCATCCCCCCGCTCCCCGACCTCAGTTGGCTGCTGGATCCCCCGGCCGAGCCGCCGGCCGAGCTGCCGGACCCGGCGGCGGGCCCCGTCGTGGTCGGGCCGCCGGTCGTCGCGACCCCGTGAGCCGCCGCGACCAGGCCGCCCACCGTTGTTGACACTCCGCAAGTAGGAGGGCATGCTGGCTCGTCCTGTGACGAACGCCACAGGATGGAAGGGGCGGGCCTGCGCAGCGGCGCTCGTGGACCGGGGGAACCAGGTGAGCCAGGCTGGGCGCGTGCAACGCAGCGAGACCGATGCCCTCGGCGCCCGAACCCACCGCCACGCGGTCCGGCCGATCAGCTGGCTCGCCACCGTCACGGAGGGGTCGACCGTCGGGGGGCGGTCGACCCCTCCTCTGTCGCGGGGTGCCGGCTGTCGGGGGGCGGCCGGCACCCCGCCTGACCGCCCGGGCCGGGAAGGCCCCGCATGAGGTTCGTCCGCAAGAAGCTGATCCAACTCGTCGTGGTGCTGTTGGCCGTGACGTTCTTGTCGTTCCTGATGCTCAACCTGCTCCCCGGCGACACCGCCGAACGCCTGTGCGCCGGCGCGGGGGGCGACGAGTGCGTCGTGCAGAAGCGAGAGGAGCTCGGGCTCGACAAGCCCATCCCGGTTCGCTACGCGGAATGGCTCGGCAACGCCCTCACCGGCGATCTCGGGACGTCGGCCCGCAACCAACAGCCGGTCTGGGAAGCCATCACGCAGCGCCTCCCCGTCACCATCGAGCTGTTGGTCTACTCCCAGTTCCTCGCCCTGGTCGTCGCCGTGCCCATGGGCCTGCTCGCCGCCCAACGATCGGGCGGCCTCTTCGACCGGCTGTCCACCAGCGCCCTCTTCGCACTCTTGTCGGTGCCGAACTTCATGCTCGCCCTCGTGCTCATCCTGGTCTTCGCGGTGCGTCTCCAGTGGTTCCCGGCCGTGGGCTACACGCCCTTCACCGAGAACCCGCTGGAGAACCTGCGCAGCTTCTTCCTCCCGGCGCTCACGCTGGCCGTGGCCGAGATGGCCGTCTACATGAGGCTCTTGCGCACCGACCTGATCGCCACGCTGCAGGAGGACTACATCACCATGGCCAAGGCCAAGGGGATGCCCTCGCGCCGGGTGCTGCTGCGCCACGCCTTCCGGCCGTCGACCTTCTCGCTGGTGACGGTCATCGGCCTCAACTTCGGGCGCCTGATCGGCGGCACCCTCATCGTCGAGGTCATCTTCGCCCTCAACGGGCTCGGAAAGTACACCGTCGACGGCATCCTCGGGCAGGACTACATCCCGGTCCAGGGTGCGGTCGTCGTCATCGCCACCGGCTATGTGCTGATCAACTTCGCCGTCGACATGTTCTACGCCGTCCTCGATCCCAGGATCCGCCATGCCCGCGCCCTCGCATGACCACCACGGGGTGATGCCGGAACCGAGCGGCGATGCCATCTTCGCCGGCTCGGACAGCATGGCCACCCAGATCTCGGAGATCGCCGACGGCGACGCCCGCGTCCTCGAACTGCTCCACGACCTCGACCCAGACCAGGTCGAGGGAGCCCTCGCCGGCAAGCGCCTCGGGTTCGGGTTCTGGCTCGCCGGCGGATGGTTCGTCGCGGTCGTGCTGGTCGCCGTGCTCGCCCCGATCCTCCCCCTCGACGACTACCGCGTGCCGACGGGGCGGCCCCGTCTGGCGCCGAGCGCCGAGCACTGGTTCGGCACCGACATGTTGGGCCGCGACATCTTCAGCCGTGTGGTCTGGGGGGCGCGGGTCTCCTTGATCGTGGGCTTCGCCTCGATCGTGCTGGGGCTCGTCATCGGCGGGACCATGGGCGTGATCGCGGGCTACGTCAAGAAGCGCACGGAGAGCGTGCTCATGGGCATGGTCGACGTCTTGTTGGCCTTTCCCGCCCTCCTCCTGGCCCTGGCGATCGTGAGCTTCCGCGAGGATCGCAGCATCCCCAGCGTGGTGCTGGCCATCGGGATCATCTCCATCGCCCCGGTCGCCCGACTCGTCCGCGCCGCCACGCTCGTCTACTCCCAGCGCGAGTTCGTGACCGCATCACGCTCGCTCGGAGCCTCCAACCTGAGGATCGTCGTCAAGGAGATCCTCCCCAACGTGATGTTGCCGGTGGTGTCGTTCGGGATCATCGGGGTGGCGGTGGCCATCGTGGCCGAAGGGGGCCTGGCGTTCCTGGGCCTGTCGGTGGCGCCACCACAACCCACGTGGGGTGGGATGATCAACGACGGACGGTCGCAGCTGGCCGACCACCCCTACATGAGCATGATCCCGGCGACGGTGATGTTCCTGACGGTGCTCTCGCTGAACCTGGCCGGCGACCGGCTCCGCGAGTACTTCGACATCAAGGAAGGGGCGCTGTGAGCCGCAAGGTCCTCGCCACCACGCCCCAGGCCCGCCCTGCGGGCCCGAGCACCCGGCTCCTCGAGGTGGTCGATCTCCGCACGCACTTCCGCACCGAGCGGGGAACCGTGCGGGCCGTCGACGGGGTCACGTTCTCGCTCGAACGAGGTCGGACCCTGGGGGTCGTCGGCGAGTCCGGCTCCGGCAAGACCGTCCTGTCCCGCTCGATCATGGGTCTGCTGCCCACGCGCAACACCGTGCGAGGCGGACACGTCCTCTACGAGGGCACCGACATCATCGGCTACGACCAGGCGCAGATGCGCGACGTCTGGGGCGCCGAGATGGCCATGGTCTTCCAGGATCCGATGACCTCGCTCAACCCGGTCATGAAGATCGGCCACCAGATCACCGAGTCGCTCGTCCACCACCTCCGCATGGACAAGGGCGAGGCGCGGTCGACGGCCATCTCGTTGCTGTCGTCGGTGGGCATCCCCGAAGCGGCTCAGCGCTTCGACGAGTACCCCCACCAGCTCTCCGGCGGCATGCGCCAACGCGTCACCATCGCCATCGCGCTGGCCTGCGGCCCCCGGCTGCTGTTCGCAGACGAACCGACGACCGCGCTCGACGTCACCGTCCAGGCCCAGATCCTGGACCTCCTGCAGGCTCAGCAGACGGACCGCCACATGGCGATGATCCTGGTCACCCACGACCTGGGGGTGGTGGCGGGGCGGACCGACGAGATCCTCGTGATGTACGGGGGGAAGGTCGTGGAGCACGCCCCCACCGACGTGCTCTTCGCAGACATGAAGATGCCGTACACCGAGGCCCTGATGCGATCGATCCCCCGGCTCGACCAGCCCAGCCACACCCGCCTCGAGGCCATCCCGGGCCGCCCGCCCGACCTGGTCAGGCCCGCCGCGGGGTGCAACTTCGCTCCCCGCTGCCGCTACGTCCAAACGCAGTGCCTGCTGAAGGAGCCACCGCTGGTGGGCGTCGACGGTTCCCCCCACCGGTACCGGTGCTGGTTCCCGGTGGGCACCCCCGAGGGGACCGAGGCGCTGGCCCGCAACGAGTCCCTCGCCGGACCAGGGGGCGATCCGGCCTCGGCCGGGCTGCTCGCGGCCACCGCCGCCGCCGCGGGGGCCGTGCGCCGCGACGGTGCCGAGGTCGCGGTCGATGGCGTCCGTGCTCCCGGCCCGGGTGGGTCCGGCTGATGGCCGGCAGCGGCACCTCGCACCTCCGGCCCGCCACCGACGTCCTCCTGCGCGCCGAGCACATGGTGGTCGAGTTCCCACTCGGTCGGACCGGTCTGAAGGTCAACGCGGTCTCCGACGTCAGCATCGACGTGGCCGAGGGCGAGACGCTGGGCCTGGTCGGCGAGTCCGGCTGCGGGAAGTCCACGACCGGCCGGGCGCTGATGCAGATGCCTCGACCTACGAGTGGTCGGGTGCACTACCGGGGGCGCGAGCTCACCGCGCTCACCGGCCGCGACCTGCGTCAGGTCCGACCCGAGATGCAGATGATCTTCCAGGACCCGATCTCGTCGCTGAACCCCCGACGCAAGGTCGGCGAGATCGTCGGCGAGCCGCTGAAGATCTGGAAGCGGGGCACACCCGCCGAGCAGGACCGCTTGGTCCGCGAGACGCTGGAGGCGGTGGGCATCGACCCCGGGGGGGCGCTCGACCGGCGCCCGCACCAGTTCTCCGGCGGGCAGTGCCAACGCATCTGCATCGCCCGTTCCCTCATGCTCGACCCTCGGCTGATCATCTGCGACGAGCCCGTGTCGGCCCTCGACGTGTCGGTCCAGGCCCAGATCCTGAACCTGCTCGAAGACATGAAGCAGCGCTACGGCCTGACGATGGTCTTCATCGCCCACGATCTGGCCGTGGTGAAGAACGTCAGCGACCGGGTGGCGGTGATGTACCTCGGCAAGCTCTGCGAGGTCGGTGCGCCCGACGACCTCTACGCGACGCCGGCCCACCCCTACACCGCCGCCCTCCTGGCCTCGATCCCGGTGCCGGACCCCGCAGTGCGCCCGGGATCTCAGGCCGCCCTGGGCGGCGAGCTCCCGTCCCCCGTCGCACCCCCCAGCGGCTGTCGCTTCCGCACGAGGTGCCCGTCCGCCGAGGAGATCTGCGCCCAGGTCGAGCCGGTCATGCAGGAGCTCGCTCCCGGCCACCACGTGGCCTGCCACTTCCCGCTCCCGGCGATCCCCGTGGCGGAGCCGGCGGCCCGTGGACCCGGGCCGCAGAGCTCCTGACGCCGTGGCCGACGAGGCGAGCACCACCGAAGGCCCGGTCGGCGCCCGATCACCGCGAACGCGACTCGAACCGGCGATCCGACGCGAGCGCATCCTCGACGCAGCTGAGGTCGTGTTCGCCGGCAGGGACGTCACCACCGTCACCATCGAGGAGGTCGCCGAGGCCGCCGGCGTCTCGAGGGCCCTGGTCTACAGCTACTTCGGCGACAAGGGGGGTGTGATCGCGGCTCTCTACTCCCGGAGCTTCGAGCAGCTCGACGCCGAGCTCAGCCGTGCCCTCGAGGGCACGGGGTCGCTGCCGCAGCGGATACGGGCAGTCACCGAGTGCTACCTGCGCTTCGCCGCCGACCACGCGGCGGCGTGGGCTCTGATCGGCAGCGCCGAGGCGCTCTCGCACCCCGAGATCAGGCTCGCCCGCCGGGTGCGCTTCGAGCGGATGGGGTCGGCCTGGGGCGGGTCACCCCAGGCTCGGATCCTCGCTCGCGCCCTCGTCGGCCTGCTCGAAGCGGCCACCTTGGAGTGGTTGGACGGCACCGAGGTGCCGCTCGACGACGCCGTCGACCTCGTGTGCCGGACCGTCTGGCTGGGACTGTCCGGTCTCGAGGACCACGAGGGCCTCCACTTCCCGACCGCAGGACCCGGCGCCGTCGTTCCCCGGCCCACGGCCCGCGGCACGGAGCGCTCGCCCCGGGGCTGATCAGCCCGGCTCGGGTTCGCACGCCCGCCAGCAGTACCAGGCCACGAGGCTGCGGTGGGGGCGGAACGGCTCCCCCAGCTCGGCCAGTCGCCGCGCGTCGGGCAGGTCGTCGAGCCCGTGGGCCCGAGCCCACCCGGCCCGGACGCCCAGATCGCCCACGGGCCAGACGTCGGGACGGCGCAGGGTGAACATCAAGAACATCTCCGCCGTCCACGGGCCGATGCCCCGTACCTGGACGAGCTCGTCGACCACCTCGGCGTCGGCCAGGTGCCCGAGCCGTTCGAGACGCACCCGGCCGTCGAGGACGTGGTGGGCCAGGTCCACCACCGCGGCCCGCTTCGTGCCGGACAGTCCGGCGGCGGCCAGGTCGCCGGGGTCGACGGCCACCAGTGCCTCCGGGGTGAAGGGGCCCGGCACGGTGGCTCGAACCCGGGACCAGATGGTGGCCGCCGCCCGGCCGGCGAGTTGCTGGTGGGTGATCGAGTGCGCCAGCGTCTCGAACCGGTCGGCGACGAGCGGGCGGCGTGGGAGACGGCGGGGCCCGTGGGCGGCGATGACGCGGCCCAGCGCCGGGTCGAGCACGGCGATCCGCCGGGTGGCATCGGCGAGGGGTCGGGCGGGGGCCACGGCCCCCGAGCCTATGGGCCGATGCCGCACCGGGTCTGTGCCACGATGGCTTCATGCCTTCGCGCCCTGAGATGGAAATCGACACCGACACGATCTACCGGGTGAGCATCACCACCGAACGAGGGACGATCGTCGCCGACCTCGACCCGCGTCTGGCGCCCGTCACCGTCAACAACTTCGTGGTGCTGGCCCGCCAGGGGTTCTATGACGGCCTCACGTTCCACCGGGTCGAGCCGGGGTTCGTGATCCAGGGTGGGTGCCCCGAGGGCAGCGGTCGGGGCGGTCCCGGCTACAAGTTCGAGGACGAGCCGGTCCAGGGCAACTACCGCGAGGGGGCGCTCGCCATGGCCAACGCCGGACCGGACACCAACGGGTCGCAGTTCTTCATCTGCCTGAGCGACCTGACGGGCAGACTGCCCAAGCAGTACAACCTGTTCGGCCACGTGGTCTCCGGCCTCGATGTCGTCCAGGCCACCAAGCGCGGCGACGTGATGCAGACCGTCGCCATCGAGGAACGGCCCGTCGAGGCCTGATCCGACCATGTCCGACCTGGTCGTCTCCGACGAGCCGCTCCACGTCGTGTGCCCCCGCTGCGGGGCAGAGGCCGATCTGCGCTTCTACGGGCCGTGCGCCGAGTGCCGCCAGCAGCTCCGAGCCGCGTACGCCGCTGAGGCGCGTGATGTCGAGGCCTCGGCGTACGAACCGAAGATGAACGTCACCCCCAACGCCGTCGCCCTGAAGGACTGAGGCAGCGCAGCGGCGGGCCCCACGGGCCGCTCTCCACAGGCCCGGGGCCTGTGACCCCAGGCAAGTCACAGGGTTGTTCCCCTTGTTGCCCACACGGAAGGCTTCGTACGGTTCGGGTGACCGACGTGACGAAGGAGCCCGACCATGGTCAGCCACGAGATCACCTTGAAGAACGACCGGGTGGAACGGATCGAGGGCGCCGACGCCTACGCCCAGGAGGGCCAGCTCACGACCTTCTTCCGCACTGATCCGGACCGCCGCATCATCGATCGCTGGAGCGTGCGCCTCGCCAGCTTCCGCACCTCCGAGGTGCTCGGTGTGCGCCGCGTCGAAGCCCAAGGCCCGGACGAGGCCTTCCTGCGAGCGGCCAGCTGACCGGGCGGGGGATCAGGCCAGGACCTCGAGATCGACGACCACGGTGGAACCGTCGCCGAGGTCCTCGGCGCGGCGCACCGCCTTCTTCACCGGCAGCAGGTAGGTGGCTCGCTTCGAATCGGGGAAGAGCGACGTCTCCCACCTGGTCTCGCCGATCCGTACGGCGACGCGGACCGATCCGAACCCGCGGGCTCCGTCGGCACGGGTGGCCTCGATCTCGTCGGCCTCCTGCTCCGGGAGGCTGACGAAGAACCACGAGGCGGGGCCGTGGTGCTCCCACACCTTCGCGGTGAACCGGAACGTCGAGGCCGGGCCGCTCACCGCGTCTCGGCGTCGACCCAGGTGGCATAGGCCGCCGTGGCCGTGGCCGACGACTGCAGGACCGAGGGCAGCTCGTAGGGGTGCGCCTCGGTGATCGCCGCCACCACCGCTTCCGCCCGGTCCGCCGTCGTGACGGCGGTGAGCTCGTACTCGTCGTCGACGACGAGCCGGCCCTGCCAACGGTAGGTGGAGCGTTCGGGGCCTCGCACGTGCACGCAGGCGGCCAGCTCCGAGTCGACCAGACGGCGCGCCATCTCGTCGAGGCCGGCGCGGTCGTCGGCCCGGGTGCGCACCTCGGTGACCTGGGTCGTGGGATCGGACATCTCACCGATTGTCGCGCCCGTCAGCGACACCGGCACGACGTGTCTCGACCGGCGGCGGCATCGACGGGGCGGGACGGTTCAGCTCCACCCGAGGAGGCTCGCGACCCGGGCCCGTGTCGTTGCGGGCAGGTCGACCAGCAGCTGCCCGGTGGCCACCGCGTCCGCCTCGGTGCACTCCCCCAGGCGGAGCCGGCGAAGCGTGCCGAGGGTGGTGTCCACGGTGCCGGCGGCCGCGGCTGTGCCGGTCTCGGCCAGGCGCAGGCGTCGCAGGCCCCGACGCTCGGGCGTGGCGGGGGCCACCGTGAGCCCGACCTCGCGACCCTCTCCCAGGGAGATGTCGACGGCCCATCCCTCGGCGTCGAGCGCGCCCGGGTCCATCAGGGCCAGGAGGGCCCCCCGCACCAACCGGGCCGGTGGGGGCACCAGGTCCGGGTCGGCCCACGACGCCACCCCGAACCGGGTGAGCTCGTGCACGACCGGCCCGAGCTCACGACCGCGGCTGGTCAGGCGGTAGCGGTGCCCCTACGTCGCGGTGGACGACGTCGAGGCCGCGGTGAGCCGGGTGAGCGCCGCCGGCGGGCAGGTTCTCCAGCCGCCGATGGACGTCATGACCTCCGGCCGGATGGCCGTCGTGGCGGACCCCGCGGGCGCCGTGCTGGGGCTGTGGCAGGCCCGCGACCACATCGGGGCCGAGATCATCGACGAGCACGGGGCGCTCACCTGGAACGAGCTCGTCACCCCCTCCCCCGACGCCGTCACCGGCTTCTACGCCGACGTGTTCGGCTGGACGGCCGAGACCGTACCGATGCCGGACGGCTCCTACACCGTCTTCCACGTCGAGGGTGGGAGCTCCGACGGCATCGCCGGGGCCATGGCCCCACCCGTCGAGGGCATGCCCAGCTTCTGGATGGTGTACTTCCACGTCGACGACGTGGCCGGCACGGTGGAGCGGGCCCGCACGTCGGGGGCGCAGGTCCACATGGAGGCGATGACCATCCCCGGTGTGGGGACGATGGCGACCCTCGCCGACCCCCAGGGCGCGGTGTTCTCGGTGATGACACCCGAGGCCGGTCAGGGCACGTAGGTGCCCAACCAGGCCATCGAGCTCAGCGCGACCATCCCTCCGGCCAGGGCGGTGAGGGCCACCCGTTCGACCCGGTCGTCACGGGTGAGCCCGGCCAGAGCCAGGGCCAGGGGGAAGGCGCTGAGGGCGTAGCGCTCCAGCGAGTTGAGGTTCTCGGCCGCCAGGGCCACGACGAGCAGGGCCGTGGCGAAGGCTCCGTAGGACGCCGGCCACCACCGCCACACCAGCACCAACAACACGACGAACGCCAGGGCGAAGGGGATGTGCAGGCCGTCGCCCAAGGCCTCCGGCCCGACCATCTGGCCCAGCCCGTCCCACACGCGAGCGAACGGGTTGGTGGAGTCGCCTCGCAGCGGGCTCTGCACGCTGAGTGGCAGCCACGGGTCGCCGTAGGCGGCGCCCACCCAGAGCAGGTACGCGCCCGAGCCGAGGGCGGGTGCGAGCGCCGCCACCACCCCGGCGATGCGCTCGTCGTTGCGGGCCCGTCGCCAGACACGGGCCAGCTCGATCACCACGACGACGGCCAGCAGGATGCCGAGGGGCCGAGTGCCCCCGGCCACCAGCCCGGCTCCGGCCGCCCACCACCAGTGGCGGGAGCGGGCCGCCCAGAACAGCACGACCGCGGCCAGCATCCACAGCGCCTCGGCGTAGGCCCAGCTCAACACGAAGGCCCCGGGGAACAACGCCGTGAACCAGACGGCCCGGTCGGCGAGGGCGGTGTTGCCGCGTTCGAACAGCACCAGGCGACGCACGCCCACGGCCAGGGCCAACGAGGCCAGGTTGGCCACGATGACGAGCGCCACGTCCCCCCGCCCGAGCATCAGGGGCGAGAGGAACCGGCCCAGCAGGGGGAACAGCGGGAAGAAGCGCAGGCCCTCGTCGGGCAGGGCCTGGTAGCCGACGTCGGCGATGTCGCGGTACCAGGTGCCGTCCCACGCCACGAGGCCTTCGGTGAGCGCGGTGGGCTCGTTGCCCGGAACCAGGCGGTCGGCCACGGCCATGGCCACGACGAATCCGATCCCGACGAGCACCCGAGCGGTGATCCACGGGAGGGCCACGGCGCGCAGGTCGGTGGCCGCACCCCGGAGCACGGTCATAGGGGAGGGCTCCAGCTCACGGTCGCGTGCTCGAAGAAGGTCCCGCCGCGGTTCGGGACGAGCTCGATCGTGGGGCGAGCGGTGGCGATGGCGGAGAGGAGCCGCTCGCACTGGGTCTCGAACGTGCGGTACGACGCGTTCCAGACGAGGAAGATGCCCCGATCGCCGGCCCGGGCGAGGGCTTCGGCGGCGAAGGCGTCCGGATCGGCGGCGGTGTTGCGCTCGCCGTAGTCCACCCAGTCGATCCGCTCGGGATCGCCGAACGTGGGGTACACGACCTGTTCGATGTCGTCACCGAGCTCCCGGCTGCCCGCTGGTCCCAGCTGGTCCGGGCAGTAGATGACCAGGTCACCGGGTCCGGCCTCGGAGGCGATCGCCTCCGCGTTGACGCGAGCCTGCGTGCGCTGGTCGCGGACGTTCCAGATGGCACCGATCGACATGGCGGTGAGGACCACCACCAGGACGCCGACACGCACGGCCCGGCCCACGAAGCGGGTGATGCCACCGGCCACGAGGACGAAGTAGAGGGGCAGCACCACGGCGGCATATCGGGTGGCGTAGGCGCTCCACGTGGCGTAGATGAACACGGTGCCGAGGACCATGGTCAGCGCGACCAGCGCGGCCTCGGGCCGCAGCTGGGGGACGGTGCGCAGGTCGAGGCGGATCGTGTGGCGGTCGATACCCCGCCCGAACAGCCCGAGCAGGGCGACCGTGGCCACGACGAACGCCACCAGCGGTCCGTCGGGGAACGACCCGGCGGCGAAGTCGACCATGGTGATGCTGACCACGGTGGTGGGTCGCACCGGCCCGGCCCACGGGGTGCCGGTGTTGGCCGACTGGTAGAGCATGGTGGGCACCCAGGGCAGGTAGAGAACCCCGCCGAGCACCATGGCGCCCAGCACCGGGACCACCGGCCCCCTCTCGCCGCTCCCCCGCCGGCGCCAGAGGCGCCAACCCAGCCCGAGGGTGACCGCGGCGAGCAACCAGATGGCCCAGTAGTGCGTGTAGAGCAGGGCCGCCGTGGTGAGGGCGATCCCGACCAGGCGCAGCGGGGTGGCGCGCCCCCGAGCCATCACGTCGTCGAGGAGCAGGGCCCCCACGAGCACGAGGAGCACCACCAGCGAGTACATGCGGGTCTCGGTGCTGTAGCGCAGCGCGAACGGCGACAGCGCCACCACTGCCGTGAGGCACCACCCGAGGACCGGGCCCCCTCGGCGGCGACCGTAGAGGAAGGCCAGCGGCAGGCTGAGCACCCCGAGCACACCGGACAGGGCGCGCACGGCCACGTCGCCGGTGCCGAAGAGCTCCATCCATCCGTGCAGCATCAGGTAGTAGAGCGGTGGGTGGCCGTCCTGGCGCAGCGCTTCGAAGAGGTCCGTGACCGCCAGCTCGGCGATGTTGACGGTCAGGGCCTCGTCGAGCCAGAGCGCCGAGCGGGTGACGAAGCGCAGCACGATGCCCGCCGCCACCGCCGCCAGCGCCACGACCAGGATCTCGGGCGGGGCGCCGAGACCGTCGGGGGACTCGGGGGCCCGTTCGTCGGGGTGCTCGCCCTGCGGGCGGGTCTCGCGCATGAGCGCGGAGACTACCTGCGGGCCCCGGCGTCCCAGCGAACCCCGGCCCGGCGCGGGGTGCACGGTCGCCCCCGGCACCTTCAGTAGACTCGGACGGTCCTCGATCCGTGAAAGTGACGCCTCCATGACCCCAGTCGACGCCTCGGCGCGCGCTGACCAGCGCCCCGATCCCCAGGTCGTCATCATCGGTGCGGGCCCGGCCGGGCTCACCGCCGCCTACCAGCTCAACAAGCACGACGTGGCGGCGACCGTGCTCGAGTCCGACAACATCGTGGGCGGCATCTCCCGCACGGTCGAGCGCGATGGGTGGCGCTTCGACATCGGCGGGCATCGCTTCTTCACCAAGGTCAAGCCCGTCGAGGAGCTGTGGCACGAGATCCTGCCGGCCGAGGACTTCCTGCTGCGCCCCCGGATGAGCCGGATCTTCTACGACGGCAAGTACTTCGACTACCCGCTCAAGGCGTCCAACGCCCTCAAGAACCTCGGGTTCGTCGAGGCCACCCGATGCGTGGCCTCGTACTTCTACGCGCGCGCCGACGGCGGCGTGCGGCGCCTGCTCGGGCGACCCAGGGCCGACACCAGCCTCGAGGACTGGATCACCGCCCGGTTCGGCCGCCGCCTCTACGAGCACTTCTTCAAGACCTACAACGAGAAGGTCTGGGGCGTCTCCGCCAGCGAGATCCAGGCCGACTGGGCGGCGCAGCGCATCAAGAACATGTCGCTGCTCAACGCCGGGCTCAACGCCGTCATCGACGAGCTGTCGAGGTACCTGCCGTTCCTGGCCAAGCGCAAGGCCACCGACATCACCAGCCTCATCGAGGAGTTCGAGTACCCCAAGTACGGACCGGGCCAGATGTGGGAGGTGTGCCAGGAGAAGGTCGAGGCCGCCGGCACCAAGGTCCACATGAGCACGCGCGCCACCAAGGTGCGCCACGCCGACGGCCAGGCCGTGGCCGTGGTGGCGGCGACCCGCGACGGGGTCGAGACCGAGTACCCGTGCGACGAGGTGATCTCGTCGATGCCGATGTCGCAGCTGCTGCGGGCGATGGATCCGCCGGTTCCGGCAGACGTGCTCCAGGCAGCCGACGACCTGGCCTACCGAGACTTCCTGACCGTGGCCCTCGTCGTGCCCGAGAGCGCCTCGTTCCCGGACAACTGGATCTACATCCACTCCCCCGAGGTCGAGGTGGGGCGCATCCAGAACTTCGCCTCCTGGTCGCCCTACATGGTCAAGGAGGGGCGCACCTGCCTGGGCCTCGAGTACTTCGTCTTCGAGGGCGACCACCTCTGGAGCGCAGACGACGCCGACCTGGTCGAGTTGGCCAAGCGCGAGCTCGAGCACATCGGCCTGGTGCCGGCGTCGGCGGTCGAGGCCGGCTACGTGGTGCGGATGCCGAAGGCCTATCCGTTCTACGACGAGCACTACAAGGCCAACGTGCAGCGCCTGCGCGACTGGCTGGTCGCCAACACCCCCAACGTCCATCCGGTGGGCCGCAACGGCATGCACCGGTACAACAACCAGGACCACTCGATGTACACGGCGATGCTGACCGTCGAGAACCTGGTCGAGGGCACCCACCACGACGTGTGGGAGGTCAACGTCGAAGAGGAGTACCACGAGGAGAAGGCCGACGCGGCCGCTGCATCGTCGGGCGGAGGGGGCACCGGACGTGACGCACCGGTGATCTCGCGGGACGCCTACGGGCCCGACCACCCCGTCAACCGGACCTCCCCCTGACCGGGGGCCGCACATGAGCGGGGGGGCACGAGACCAACCGGGGACCCCGTCGGGAGATCTCGGCGTCGCGTCCAAAGGGATCGAGGCGGTGGCCGCACTGGCCGCCGAGGCGGGGCTCGAGCGGATCCACGTGCTGGCCTGGCGAGACCTCGTCGACATCGAGGCGGGAGGCTCCGAGCTCCACGCGGCCAAGATCCTGGCCATCTGGGCCGAGGCCGGCCTCGACATCACCATGCGCACCTCCTACGCCCAGGGCCACCCCTTCGAAGGGACGCGCGACGGGTACCGCATCATCCGCAAGCACGGCCGCTTCATGGTGTTCCCCACCTCGGTGATCTCCGAGCTGCTGGGCGCGCACGGGCCGCGCGACGGCATCGTGGAGATCTGGAACGGCGTGCCCTTCCTCACGCCGCTGTGGGCCCGGGGCCCGAAGATCGCCTTCATGCACCACGTCCATCGCGACATGTGGGACATGGTCCTCGAGGACAAGCTGGCCAGCGCCGGCAAGTTCTTCGAGCATCGACTGGCTCCCCCGCTCTACCGACGCACGCCGATCGTCACCCTGTCGGAGTCGTCCCGACGAGAGATGATCGACTACCTCGGGCTCAAGCCGGGCCGGATCAGCGTCGTGCCGCCGGGCATCGAAGAACGCTTCGCTCCGGGCGACGAGGAGGAGAGCCCCGAGCCCCTCCTGGTGAGCGTCGGTCGCCTGATGCCCTCCAAGCGGTTCGACGTCCTGCTCGACGTGGCCGCCGAGGTGCGCCGCTCGGTGCCCGACCTGCAGCTGGTGATCGTCGGTGACGGCTACGAGCGCCCCGCCCTCGAGGAGCAGATCGCGGCCCTCGACGCCACCGAGTGGGTGCGCCTCGCCGGCCGGGTGTCCGACGAGGAGCTCGTGTCGCTCTACCGTCGGGCTTGGGCCGTGACCAGCGCCTCGATCGCCGAGGGCTGGGGAATGACCCTCACGGAGGCCGCCGCCTGCGGCACGCCGGCGGTCGCCACCGACATCGCCGGGCACCGCGACTCGGTCGCCGCGGGCCTCAGCGGTCTGCTCGCCCCCGATCCGCGACGCCTCGTCGAGGACCTGATCGCCGTGCTCACCGACGCCGAGCTCCGTCAGCGCCTCTCGCAGGGGGCGCTCGAGCACGCCGCCACCTTCACCTGGGAGGCCACGGCCCTCGGTGCGTTCACCCCACTCGCGCTCGACGCCATGCGGCGCGCCCGGGGCCGGGGTCGAGGCGCCACCCTCCGGTGACGGCGCCGACCGCGACCCGCTCGGGGAGCTCGGGATCGACGCCGCCGCGGCGCCGGTTCGACTGGCTGGGCGTGGCCCTGCCCGCCTTCATCGCCTACGTTCCGCTGCTGTTCACCCACCGGGGGATGGTCGGCGCCGACACCAAGACGTACCTCTACCTCGACCCCGGCAAGTTGCTGTCCGAAGCCCCGTACGTCTGGAACAGCGACGTCGGCCTGGGCTCGGTGACCCACCAGAACATCGGCTATCTGTGGCCGATGGGGCCGTTCTACTGGCTCTTCGAGACCATCGGCGTGCCCGATTGGGTGGCGCAGCGGTTCTGGATGGGCACGCTCATCTTCGCCGCCGGCATGGGCGTGCGCTACCTGCTGCGCACCCTGGGCTGGGGTTCGCTCTCGGCCCGCCAGGGCGGTGTCCTCGTCGCCACCCTCGCCTACATGTTGAGCCCCTACCTGCTCAACTACTCGGCTCGCATCTCGGTCATCTTGTTGCCCTGGACCGCGCTGCCGTGGCTCATCGCCTTCACCGTGCGAGCGTTGCGCCGCGGTGGTTGGCGCGATCCTGCGCTGTTCGCGCTGGTGGTGTTGACCGTCGGTGGGGTGAACGCGACGGCTCTGTTGCTCATCGGCCTCGGCCCGCTGCTGTGGCTGCTGCACGCGGTGGTGGTCGATCGAGAGGCGAGCGTCCGCCACGCGCTCGCCACCGCTGGCCGCATCGGGGTGCTCACGGTGGCCGCGTCGCTGTGGTGGATCGCGGGGCTCTGGGCCCAAGGTCGCTACGGCCTCCCGGTCATCCGCTACACCGAGACCTACGAGGTGGTCGCGCAGGCGTCGACCGCCCCCGAGGTCCTCCGGGGGCTGGGCTACTGGTTCTTCTACGGCACCGACAAGCTCGGTCCCTGGATCGAGCCGAGCCAGACCTACACGACCAACCTCTTCTTCCTCACCCTGAGCTACGCCGTCCCGCTGCTCGCCATGGTCTGCGCCGCGCTCCTGCGCTGGCGGTACCGGGCCTTCTTCCTCGTCCTCGTGGCGGTGGGGGCCCTCGCCGCCATCGCGGCCCACCCCTGGGACGACCCATCGTTCCTCGGGGCGGTGTTCAAGGAGGCCACGCGCACCGACGCCGGGCTCTCGCTGCGCTCCACCCCGCGGGCCGTCCCCCTCCTGGCCCTGGGCTTGTCGGTCTGCCTCGGAGCCGGCGTCGCCGCCTTCGGACGCATGAAGCCGCGGCTGGCGTGGCCGGCCACGGCGGTCGTCGCCGCCCTGGTCATCGTGAACCTGCCCACGTTGTGGAACGGTCAGATGATCGCCTCCAACCTCGAACGTCCCGAGGAGATCCCGGCCTACTGGGAGGAGGTGGCCGACTACCTCACGGCCACCGACGACGGCACGCGTGCGCTCGAGGTCCCGGGTACCGACTTCGCCAGCTATCGGTGGGGCAACACGGTCGATCCCGTCACCCCCGGGCTCACCGAGCGCCAGTACGCGGCGCGCGAGCTCTTCTTGTGGGGCTCGGAGCCCTCGGCCGACCTGCAGATGGCGTTCGACCACCGGTGGCACGAGGAGACGCTCGACCCCGAGGCCGTCGCTCCCCTCGCCCGCCTGATGGGCGTCGGCGACATCGTGCTGCGCTCCGACCTGCAATACGAGCGCTACCGGCTGGCCCGTCCCCGCACGATGTGGGAGTTGCTGCGGCGCACTCCCGGCCTCGACGAGCCGGTCCCCTTCGGGCCCACCGACCGCAACGTGGCCGGACCCGAGCTCCCGCTGCTCGACGAGATCGAGCTGGCCACGCCGCCCGAGTGGGAGGACCCGCCGGCGGTCGCCGTCTTCGGGGTCCAGGACCGCTTGCCCGTGGTCCGCACCCAACCGGCCGAGCGGCCGCTGGTCGTCTCCGGCGACGGCGACGGACTGGTCGACCTGGCCGAGGCCGGCGCCCTCGACCCCGAGCAGGCGATCTTCTACGCGGCCAGCTTCGCCGCTGAACCCGAGGCCCTGGACAGCCTGCTCGATGACGGTGCCGATCTCGTCGTCACCGACACGAACCGCAAGCGGGCCCGGTCCTGGAGCACCCTGCGCGAGACGGCGGGCTACACCGAGCAGGCCGGCGAGGAGCCGCTCGTGTACAAGCCCGGAGACCAACGCCTCGAGCTCTTCCCCGAGGCCGACGACAGCGCCGCGACCGTCACCCGCCAGCTCGGAGGAGTGCAGGTCTTCGCCACCGATTACGGCAACGAGGTCACCCTCACCGCCAACGACCGGGCGGCCGGCGCCCTCGACGGCGACCCCCAGACCGCCTGGAAGGTCGCCGACATGGGCGACCCGCTCGGACAGCGGCTCATCATCGAGGCAGCGGAACCACTCACGACCGACCACGTCGAGCTCCTCCAGCCCCAGAGCGGTGTGCGCACGCGTTGGCTCACCCAGGTCCGTCTCACCTTCGACGGCGAGGAGTCCGTCGTCGCCGACCTCGGCGAGGAGAGCCGTGCCGAGCCCGGCCAACGGGTCGACTTCGGGGAGCGCACCTTCTCCCGTCTGGAGATCGAGATCCTGGCCGACACCTCCGGGCGGCGACCCCGCTACGACAGCGAGAGCGGGGTGGGCCTCGCCGAGGTGCGCCTCGGCGACCTCCAGGTCCGAGAGGTGATCCGACCGCCGGTCGACCTGCTCGACGCCGCCGGGGAGAGCTCGGCTGATCACCGCCTCACCTACCTGTTCACCCGGTTGCGCACGAACCCCGCCGAACCGGTCCGCACCGATGCCGAGACCTCGATGGCTCGCATCGTCGACGTGCCCACGCCGCGCGCCTTCGGCATCGGCGGCGAGGCCCGGCTCGAGGCGTCGGCCTCCGAGGAGCTCCTCGACGCCCTGCTGGGCATCCCGTCCGCCGCCCAGGGCGGTGTCACCGCCACGGCCTCGGACTCCCTGCCCGGAGACCTCACCGCTCGAGCGCACGCCGCCGTCGACGGCGATCCCACCACGGCATGGTCGACGCCGTTCGCCGGCATCGACGGGCAGTGGCTCGACATCGCGCTGCCGGCACCGACCACCATCGACCGCCTCGATCTGGAGGTCGTCGCCGACGGTCGCCACTCCGTGCCTCGACAGCTCACCATCGCCGCCGACGGCGACCCGGCCCGCAGCCGCACGGTCACGCTCCCGGAGATCACCGATGGCGACGAGCCCGACGCGACAGCGTCGGCGCCCGTCACGTTCGAACCGCTCACCGGCTCGACCTTCCGGGTCACCATCGACGACCACCGCCCGGTCGAGACCATCGACTGGTACACCAAGAACCCGATCGCCATGCCGGCCGCCATCGCCGAGCTGGGCCTTCCCGGGGTCGTCGCCCCCGCCGCCGCCGAGACCGTCGACTCGGGGTGTCGCACCGACCTCGTGACGGTCGACGGCGAGCCGGTGCCGGTCCGCGTCAGTGGTCCGGCAGCCGCCGCCCTCGCCCGCCGAGCCCTCCACGTCACCCCCTGTGGAGGGACCGAGTCCGGTCTGGCCCTCACCGCCGGCGAGCACGAGGTGCGCACCGCCACCGGCCGCGAGGTCGGCCTCTCCGTCGACCGGCTGGTCCTGGCCTCGGCCCGCGACGGCGCCCCGTTGGGTGTGCCCGAGCTGGCCGCCCCGGTCGTCACGGGCGACGGAGCGGTCGACGAGCTCGAGCGGGGCGACGTGAGCTACGACTTCGTCGTGCCCGGGTCCGACGAGGCGCGCTGGCTCTCGGTCGGCCAGTCCTGGAACGATGGCTGGGAAGCCAGCGCCAACGGCGTCGACCTCGGTCCGCCGGTGTTGATCGACGGCTACGCCAACGGCTGGCTGCTCGACCCGGCCGTCGTCGGCGATGGCCCCCTCGAGGTCCACGTGGAGTGGGCGCCCCAGCGGATCGTGTGGATCGGCATCTGGGTCTCGGTGGTGGCGGTGGCGGTCTGCCTCGCCCTGGTCCTGTGGTCCGAACGACGGCGCCGCCACGCGGCCGACCCGGCGATCGCGGTCCTCGCCGACGACCGCGGTGCCGCCGAGCGCGCCGACCACCGGGCCTTGCCCCTCGACCCCGACCTGGCGCCCCTGCCGTGGCGCATCGACACCCGGGGCAGCATCGTCGAGCGAGCGTCGATCCGCGCCGCCAGCGTCGCCGCCGGCGCCCTGTTCGTGGTCATGCTCCTCGACGTGCCCACCCGACTGCCCGATCTGCTGGCCATCCCCCTCGTCGTGGCCGGCGCCTGGTGGGCCTTCCGCTCCCCCCGTGGGCGCGGGGTGCTGGGGCTGGCCGCCGCCAGCGCCTATGCCGTGGCGACGGCGTACATCGTGACGTCGCAGTGGCGGCGCGACTACCCGTCCGACTTCGAGTGGCCCCAGATGTTCGAGCGGGCCCACATCGTGGCGCTGGTCGCCGTCTTCTTGTTGCTCGCCGAGGGGATGCGCGACGTCATCGTGCGCCGGCGAGAGGCCGATCCCTCCCCGTCCTCACCTCCGAGGACATCGTCGAAGGAGCGTTCATGACCCCTCCTGTGGTGCTGGTCCACGGCTTCGCCACGTCCGCGGCGCGTACGTGGGGCGACAACGGTTGGCTCGACATCCTGGCCGACGTCGGCCGGGAGGTGCTCGCCCCCGACCTCCTCGGGCATGCCACGGCCGAGCGTCCCACCGACCCCGAGGCGTACGACGCGCTCGAGGCCCACCTGCTGGAGCGGCTGCCCGCCGAGCCCGTCGATGCCGTGGGCTTCTCGTTGGGGGCGCGCACGTTGCTGTTGTTGGCGTCCGCGCACCCTGAGCGCTTCCACTCGCTGGTCGTCGCGGGCGTGGGAGCCAACCTGTTCCGTGACGACGGATCGTCGGAGATGATCGCCGCCGCGATCGAGGGTCGGGCCCCGGCCGACGACCCGGTGGCGCGCTACTTCGCCACCCTGGCCGAGGCCCCCGACCAGGAGCCGGCCGCACTCGCCGCGTTGATGCGGCGCCCCCGGTCGCAACCTCTCACCGACGAAGGCCTGGCCCGCATCACCTGCCCGGTGCTGGTGGTGCTCGGGGATCAGGACTTCGCCGGTCCGGCCGATCCCCTCCTGGAACGTCTGGCGACCGCCCGCCTCGTGTCCCTGCGCGGGGTCGACCACTTCGCCACACCCAAGAACTTCGGCTTCATCGACGCCGTGCTCGAGTTCCTCGAGGCCGGCGGCTGAGAGCCGGGGGGCGCGACCGTGGCTGACGAGTTCGTGCTCGGCGTCGACCTCGACGGAGTCTGCGGCGACCATGCCGAGGCCTTCCGTCGTGTGGTCGCCACCACCCGCGGCATCGAACCGGGTGATCTCGAGCCCCAGCGGACCTGGGACTTCACCGAGTGGGGCCTCACCCGCGACGAGTTCGACGACCTGCACCGGGTCGCCGTGTTGGAGCACCGCATGTTCCGTACGATGCCCGTGGTCCCGGGCACGGCCGAGGCCTTGTGGCGGCTGTCCGACGCGGGGGTGTGGATCCGCCTCATCACCCATCGCCTCTATGCCAACTGGGGCCACGCCACCGCAGTGGCCGACACCGTCGCCTGGCTCGACGAACATGCCATCCCCTACCGCGACCTGTGCTTCCTGGGCCACAAGCCTCAGGTGGAGGCCGACGCCTACCTCGACGACGCCGCCCACAACATCGAGGCGCTCCGGGCGTCGGGGGCCGCGGCCGCCGTGTTCGACCAGCCCTACAACCGCGAGGTCGACGCCCCCCGCGTGGCCGGCTGGGCCGAGGCCGAGCAGTGGGTGCTGGGGCTCATGGCCGCGGCGGGCCGGCCGGTGCAGCCGCCGTTCGCCCTCGGCGAACCACCGGTCGGTCGCCTCCGCCGCGAACCCCGCCCCCCTCCCTCGCCGTCGGCGGCCCCCGCCTCCGACGCGTAGCTGTCGGTCTTTCGCGCCACCACGGACTGCCCATCTCCGCAGAGCTACGTCGCAGGCGTGGTCGTCAGTGGTTCACGCCAGTAGGCCGCGCCGGACCCCGTGGCTTCGCTCGGTGGTGGTGTGCCGAGCCCGGCCCGGATCCGGGACGGGGTGGGTTCGACCGTTACCGTGAGGTGGTGGACGGCATCCTCGAGCTCTTCGGCGCCATCGCCTGGACAGCGGTGCTCTGCGTGCCCCTCGGCGTGTCGCTGTGGGCCCTCCTCGACTGCGCTCGCCGCCCGGGCTGGGCGTGGGCCCTGGCCGGGCGCCGCCAGGTGGTGTGGCTGGCCGCCATCTGCATCGGGGTGATCTCGGTCGTCGGCGGTCTGGCCGTGTCGGGCTGGTACCTGCTCAAGATCCGGCCCCTCGTGGCCCGGGCCGAGTCCGGCGTGGGCACCTGAGGCGCACAGCCCCCTGGCACCCGTCGCGCCGCTTGCGACCACGAAAGGAACCAGCGGGATGACCCACCACCCGGCCACCTCGGGCGGCGAGCCGGCGAGGATCGTGGGCGCGTGGTCGCTCAGGTGGTCGTGGCCCGCAACAGCGCGTGCTGGACCAACTCGAGCAGAGCGACCTTGGTCTGGTTGCGGTCGCGGGCGTCGGTGGTGATGAGCGGCACGTCCTCGGGGACGGCGAGGGCTTCGCGCACGTCCTCGAGCCGGTGCTGCTGGCGCCCGTGGAACAGGTTGACGGCCACGACGAAGGGCACTCCGTGCGACTCCATGTAGTCGACCGCCGGGAAGCAGTCCGCCAGCCTGCTGGTGTCGACGAGCACCACCGCCCCGATGGCGCCGCGGACGAGGTCGTCCCACATGAACTGGAAGCGGTCCTGCCCGGGCGTACCGAAGAGGTACAGGATCAGGTCTTCGCCGAGGGTGATGCGCCCGAAGTCCATGGCCACGGTGGTCGAGGTCTTCCCGGTGTTGGTGCCACCGGTCTCGTCGATCCCCTCGGCCATCTTGGTCATCGCCGCTTCGGTGGTGAGCGGAGCGATCTCGGAGATGGAGCCGACGAACGTGGTCTTGCCCACCGCGAACCCGCCGGCGACGATGATCTTGACCGGGAGCGGCACCGTGCTCGCGTCGGTGGTGGCGGACACCCCGCCGGCGGTGTCGGTGGAGGGTTCAGAGCGCTTGAAGGCCATCGAGGACCCTTTCGAGGAGGCTCAGGTCGGGCCGGTCGCCGGCGCCGGTGTGCTGGGGGACGGTGGCGGTGAGCAGGCCCTCGCCGGTCATGTCACCGACGAGGACTCGTGCCACCCCGAGAGGGATCTGCAGGTGGGCGGAGATCTCCGCCAGCGACAGCGGCTGGTGACAGCGCGTGACGATGTCCTTGCGCTCGAGGGTCAGCTCCGGTGCCAGCATCTTGCCGCGCTCGGTGACGAGCACGAGCGATTCGAGCGGGAAGTCGGCCGCCGAGCGGGTGCGACCGCCGGTGAGGACGTAGGAGCGGACGCGGAGGACGGGCTCGTCGTCGGGGCCGGAGCGGCCGTACGAGGCACCCGTGGTGGTCATCGCGGGAGCGTCGCCTGGAGCTCGGCGCGGATCTCGGGGGTGAGCACCGTGCCCGCCCGTTCGACGAGGACAGCCATCTCGTAGCCCACCAGGCCGACGTCGCACTCGGCGTCGGCCACGCAGGCCAGGCACGAGCCGTCGCTGATCCCGGTGACGAACAAGAACGCGTACTCCATCTCGATGATCACCTCGTTCACCGCCCCTCCTCCGAAGCGTCCGGCTGCGCCGTAGGCCAGCCCGATCAGTCCGGACGCCACCGCCGCGAACCGGTCGGCGGCATCGCGGTCGAGCCCCGCCGACGTGGCGATGGGGAGCCCATCGGAGGACACCACCACGGCTTCGTTCACGCCGGGGATGCGCTCGGCGAAGCTCTGGACCAGCCAGTTGAGGTTCCGTGCTCCTGCGGAGAGCTCGATCATCGTGTCGTGATCCTTTGTGTGGGGACCGGTGAGGCGCCGGTCGTCGGGCCGGTCAGGGGGTCAGGCATCGGCGTCGCCAGGCGTGTCGTCGTCGGGGGTGCTGTTGCGCCCCCGGTCGAGACCGGAGCGGTAGCGCGACAGCATCCGGCGTACCTCGTCAGGGGACCGTGAGGTCCGGGTGGCAGCCCGGGGCATGGTGGCCGCGGCCTCGAGGGGGTCGACCGGGGCGGACGTCTGGCGCTTGGGGCTGCGCCGAACCAGCCCCGCCGCCGTCAGCTCGTCGTCGTCGACCGCAGGGGTCGGGTCGGTAGGGGCAGGCGCCGGTGAGGACGAGCGGGGCGGGGCGGTGGAGGGCGCCGCCCCCCTGACGGGCAACGGTGCCGGACGGGCGGGACCCGCCGCCGGAGCGGGTGGTGTCGTCGCTCGCACGGGCAGGCCACCGGGGCCCGGCTCGACGCCGGCGCGCACCGGCTGGCGGGTGGGCAGCGGAGCCGGCTCGGGGCTCGCCACGACCGGCACGTCGGGCGGGGCGAGGGGTTCTGCCTCCGGGCCCGGTGCGGGCTCCCGTTCGGGCTCCGGATCCGAGCTGACGGGTGCCGGAGCGGCGACGTCCGGGGCCGTGGGCCCGGACGGCCCCGTCGTGGTCCCTCGTGGCGGCGTGGCGGTGTCGGGCTCGCCGGCGCGGACCGCTCCGCCCATCTCGGGCCCGACGGCGGTCTCGTCGACCTCGTCGGCGGCCTTGGTGTCCTCGGCGTACTCCACCACCGAGTAGGGCAGGGTCACGGTGGCGACCGTGCCACCGTCGGGAGCTGCGCTCACCGCCACCGACAGCCCGAACCGGGCGGCGAGACGGCCCACGACGATGAACCCGAGGGAGCGGGTGAGGGACAGCCCGACGAGGGGTGGCCGGGCCAGCTGGGCGTTGGCGTCGGCCCGCTGTTCGGCGTTCATGCCGATGCCGGCATCGGTCACCGTGACGACGTAGCCGTTGCGGTCGTCGCGGCGACCGTCGACCCGCACGTTGGTGTCGGGCGGCGAGAAGTGGGTGGCGTTCTCCATCAGCTCCGACAACATGTGGGCCAGGTCGACGGCGACGTTGCCGGCGATGGTCGCCTGGTCGAGGGCCACCAGGTCGATGCGGGCGAAGTCCTCGACCTCGCCGATGGCGACCCGCACGACATCGGCCACGGGCACGGGCCGCCCCCGTCGGCGAGGGGGTTCGGCGCCGGCGAGCACGAGCAGCGACTCGGCGTTGCGCCGCATGCGGGTGGCCAGGTGGTCGAGGCGGAACAGGTTCTCGAGCTGGTCGGGGTCCTCTTCGTTGCGCTCGAGATCGTCGATGAACTCGATCTGGCGGTCGAGGAGGCTCTGGTTGCGGCGGGCCAGGTGCACGAAGATGTCGCCGATGCCCTTGCGCAGCAGGCGGCTCTGCTCGTCGGCCACGTCGACGGTCACGGCCTGGATGGTGTTGAAGGCCTCGGCCAGCTGTCCGATCTCGTCGCGGGAGTCCACCGGGATGGGACGCAACGTCTCGGCGAGGGATTCGGCGTCCTCGTCGTCGGGGTCCCGGAGCTGCTCGACCAGGGCGGGAAGCTGCTCGGTCGACAGGGCGTAGGCGGCGGTGGTGAGCCGGTCGAGCGGCCGGGTGACGGATCGGGTCACGGCCACGGCGACGGCCAGGGCCACCGCCAGGGCGCCCACCCCGCCGAGCAGGTAGAAGGTCACGGCCTGGGAGGCGTCGTCGCCCAGCTGACGGGCGGCGTCGATGACGCCGGTCGTGACGATGGTGTCCACCTCGGCGAGGGCCTCGAGGCGGTCGAGGGCCGCCGAGGTCACCGCGCCCGCCGGCACCGTGAGGGTCGTCCCGTCGGGCGCCTCGGACAGGACCTCGGCGGCGAGCTCGTCGAAGCGGGACCCGGCGGCCCGAGCATCCTGCTCGAGCTGACGTTCCTCGGGGGTGGCGCTGCCGGCCCCGAAGGCCCGGTTGGCCTGCTCGAGGTCCTGGGAGGCCTGGACGGCCGCGGTGTAAGCCTCGCATTCGGCTCCGAACGTCAAGCAGACGTCCCCGGCGAGGTTGGTGAACGCCCCCAGACGGGTGGCGGCCACGATCTGGGTGGCGTAGATCCCCTGGGCTTCGCTGATCCGCTCGAGCGACGAGACGGTGGCCAGGCCCCGCAGGAGCTCGGGGTCGTTGGCGCTCTGCACCAGAGAGGCGTTGACGCCGACCAGGGCGTTGATGGTCTCGGCGTAGGCCTGGCCCACTGCGAAGGGTTGCACCTGGCCGATGTCGACGGAGGTCCGGATGGTCTGCAGCGACGCCACCCGGTTGTCGGCCAGGCGGACCGCCTCGGCGACCGCCGTGCCTTCCTGGGCGGGGTCGACCCGGTCGGCGACCTCCTCGTAGCGGCCGAGGGCCTCGTCGGTGGCGCTTCGAGCGGCGGACAGGTCGTCGCCGCCCACCGCCCCTTCGGTGGCGACCGACGTCACCGACCAGATCGACTCCACCTGCAGGGCCTGGAAGAGGTCGGCGTCGGCGGCGGCCAGCTCGGCGACCTCGACGACGCGGTCGGCGCTGCGGGCCACGTCCAGGCGGTCACGCACGCCGAGCGTCACCAGCACGACGATCACCAGCGCCGGGGCCGCCAGGATGGCGAGGAGCTTGGTTCCGACCTTCAGGTTTCGCAGCATCGATCTCGGCCTCTCCGCCGGCTGGTTGGTCGTCCGGCGTGTCGGTGACGGCTCAGGAGGGCGTGGCACCTCTCAGGTTGGTTGATCGGGCCGTTCGGCCCATGACTTGAGGCTCTGGGACCGACCCGTCGGTCGCGGGACGCCACGATCGACGTCGTCATCGACCCGCCACAGGTCGCTGCGCCGGCTCAACAAGAAGTCCCTCACCCACGCGCCGCGCGTGAGTAAGTTGTCGCGCACCCGAGCGGGATCGCCCCCTCGGAGAGCCCGGTGCCGGGTCATGCAGCAGGCGGGTCCTCGAACGTGGGCTCGGGGAGGAACGCAATGAGTGACATGTCGCAAGGACCAGGTTGGTGGCAGGCCTCCGACGGCAAGTGGTACCCGCCGGAGCAGTCCCCCACTGCGGGGGCCGGCGCCAGCGCCGCCTCGGTACCCGGTGAGAGCGCCCACGGGCCGCTCGCCGACTGGGGCACCCGCGCCATCGCCTACCTGATCGACGTGGGCTTCGCCGTGGTCCTGTGGATCATCGGGTTCATCCTCGTCGCCATCGTGGCGGCCATCTCGGAGACCCTCGGCGCCATCGTGGGCGTGCTGCTCTACATCGTCTTGTCGTTCATCTTCCTGTACTACGGCTTCCTGGTCGGCGCCAAGGGACGCAGCCCTGGTATGGCGATCATCGGCCTGCGTTGCGTGGGCGAGGAGACCGGTCAGGTCATCGGTGGGGGCATGGGCGTCGTGCGCACCATCGCCCACATCGTCGACAGCATCATCTGCTACGTCGGTTGGTTCTTCCCCCTGTGGGATCCGAAGCGCCAGACCCTCGCCGACAAGATCATGAAGACCGTCGTCGTGAAGGACGACGCATCCAAGGCCGGGTTCGGTCCCGACCTGTTCAAGCCCTGATCACCGATCCGACCAACCGACACATCACAGGAGAACCAACTCGATGAGCGATTCCTCACAGGGCCCCGGCTGGTGGCAGGCCTCCGACGGCAAGTGGTACCCACCTGAGCAGGCACCCAGCGGGCCCACGCCCGGCGGAGGCGACTTCGCCATGGCCGGCGGTGGCACCGCCGGGACGCTCGACATCGGTGCCGCCCTCGGCTACGGCTGGAACAAGTTCGTCCAGTACATCGGGCAGATCATCCTGATCGTGCTGGTGATCTTCGTGGTGCAGGGCGCCTTCTTCGCCATCTCGCGCATCATCGGCGCCGACAACAGCATCAGCGCGTTGGTGCTCGGTCAGGCGGTGGCCATCATCGGCTGGGTGATCGGCCTCATCCTGCAGGCCGGTCTGATCCGTGCCGGGCTGGCCGTGACGAACGGTCAGGCCCCCGATGTCTCGATGCTGTTCCAGACGGCGAACCTCGGCTCGTTCATCATCGCCACGATCCTGGTCGGCCTGCTGTTCTTCGTGGGCTTCCTGGCCTGCTGCATCGGCATGATCGTGGTCGCCATCTTCACGCTCTTCTACGGCTACTTCGTGATCGACCGCAGCGCCCAGCCGGTCGACTCCATCTCCAGCAGCTTCAAGCTGGTGAAGGAGAACTTCGGGTCGGTCGCGCTGTTCGCCGTCGTGGTGTTCGTGCTGAACCTGATCACCTGCGGTCTCGCCGTGGGTGTCACCCAGATCGCCACCGCCTACGCCTACAAGAGCCTGACCGGTCAGCCCATCGCCGCCTGATCGTCCGGCCCTGCCCACGACGAGAGCGCCCCGGACCGTCCGGTCCGGGGCGCTTCGCGTTCGCTGGAGAGGGCCGTGAGCGGCCCGTCAGACGAGCGGGCCGACGTCGGGGGTGAGCGGGGCGGGCAAGAGGCTCTCGCCCATGAGGTGCCCATCCACCGCGGCGGCAGCGGCGCGTCCCTCGGCGATGGCCCACACGATGAGGCTCTGGCCCCGGCCCATGTCGCCGGCGACGAACACCCCGTCGACGTTGGTGGACCAGTCAGCGTCGCGGGCCACGTTGCCCCGCCCGTCGTAGTCGACGCCGAGCTGATCGAGCAGGCCGCCCTTCTCGGGCCCCACGAAGCCCATGGCCAGGAAGACGAGGTCGCACTCGAGCTCGAACTCGCTGCCCTCCACGGGCACGAAGGTCGGTCGTCCGTCGACGACCTCGGAGACGACCTCGACGCCCTGCAGGGCCCGGAGGCGCCCTTCGCCGTCACCGAGGAACTCCATGGTGTTCACGGCGTACACGCGCTCGCCGCCCTCCTCGTGGGCCGACGAGGTGCGGTAGATCATGGGCCACGTCGGCCACGGGTTGGTCTCGGGTCGGTCTTCGGGGGGTCGGGGCATGATCTCGAACTGGTGGACGGACGCGGCCCCCTGCCGGTGGGCGGTGCCCAGGCAGTCGGCGCCGGTGTCGCCACCGCCGATGATGACGACCTTCTTGCCGCCGGCGTGGATGGGAGGGGTCGCCATGTCGCCCTGCTGGACGCGGTTGGCCATGGGCAGGTACTCCATGGCCTGGTGGACCCCCCGGAGCTCGCGCCCCGGGATGGGCAGGTCGCGCGCCGCGGTCGCGCCACCGGCGAGGACGATGGCGTCGAACTCGCGGCGCAGGTCGTCGGCGGTGAGGTCGACGCCGACGTTGACGCCGGCCCGGAACTCGGTGCCCTCGGCCCGCATCTGCTCGAGTCGGCGGTCGAGGTGGCGCTTCTCCATCTTGAACTCGGGGATCCCGTAGCGCAGCAGGCCTCCGATGCGATCGGCTCGCTCGAACACCACCACCTCGTGGCCGGCCCGGGTGAGCTGCTGGGCGGCCGCGAGGCCGGCGGGCCCGGAGCCCACCACGGCGACCCGCTTGCCGGTGCGCTCGTCGGCGACGACCGGGGTCACCCATCCCTCGGACCAGGCGCGGTCGATGATCTCGACCTCGACCTGCTTGATGGTCACCGGGTCGGCGTTGATCCCGAGCACGCACGCGGCCTCGCACGGCGCCGGGCACAGGCGGCCGGTGAACTCCGGGAAGTTGTTGGTGGCGTGGAGGCGATCGATGGCCTCGTGCCAGTGGTCGCGGTAGACGAGGTCGTTCCAGTCCGGGATGAGGTTGCCCAACGGGCACCCGTTGTTGCAGAACGGGATGCCGCAGTCCATGCAACGGCTGGCCTGGTCGCGGACCTTGGTGATCGGGAAGTCCTCGTAGACCTCGCGCCAGTCCCTGAGGCGGACGGGCACCTCCCGTCGGGTGGGGAGCTCCCGGGGGAGCTTCAAGAAGCCGGTGATGTCACCCATCGTCGTCGTCCTCGCTGAGAGAGTCGGTGCCTCAGACCCGGGCGGCGGCCATGACGGCCTCCACGGGGTCGAGGCCGTTGGCCAGGGCGTCGCGCTCGGCGAGCAGCACCCGCTTGTAGTCCTTGGGCATGACCTTCACCACCCGTTCCGTGGTGGCCTCCCAGTCCTCGAGGAGGCGCTCGGCGACCGCCGAACCGGTCTCGGCGAGGTGGCGGGCCACACGATCACGCAGCCATTCGACGTCGTCGGCGTCGGGCGCCTCGAGGTCGACCATCTCGGGGTTGACCCGCGACGGGAAGGTGCCGTCCGGGTCGAGCACGAAGGCGATGCCCCCGCTCATGCCCGCACCGAAGTTGCGCCCGGTCGGCCCGAGGACGACGACCCGTCCGCCGGTCATGTACTCGCAGGCGTGGTCCCCCACCCCTTCGACGACCGCCACGGCGCCGGAGTTGCGCACACCGAAGCGTTCGCCGACCACACCTCGCAGGAAGACCTCTCCGGCGGTGGCACCGTAGAGGATGACGTTGCCGGCGATGATGTTGTCCTCGGCGACGAAGGGCGAGTCGGCCGGCGGTCGCACCACCAGCCGGCCCCCGGAGAGGCCCTTGCCCACGTAGTCGTTGGCGTCGCCCGACAGCCGCAGGGTGATCCCGCGTGGGACGAAGGCGCCGAAGCTCTGACCGGCCGATCCGGTGAAGTCGACGACGATCGTGTCCTCGGGGAGCCCCTCGCCGCCCCGGCGCCGGGTCACCTCGGCGCCGAGCATGGTGCCCACGGTGCGGTTCACGTTGCGGATGCCCATCTCGATCGACACGCGCTCGCCTCGCTCGAGGGCCGGCGCGGCCAGCTCGATCAGACGGTTGTCGAGGGCGTGCTGCAACCCGTGGTCCTGGGTGGCGACCTGGTGGCGGGCTGCGCCTTCGGCGAGCTCGGGCACGTGCAGGATCGGGGTGAGGTCGAGCCCGCTGGCCTTCCAGTGGTCGACGGCCGCAGCCGCGTCGATCAGCTCGGCGCGCCCGATGGCCTCTTCGAGGGTCCGGAAGCCCAGCTCGGCCAGCAGCTCGCGGACCTCTTCGGCGATGTACTCGAAGAAGTTGACGACGAACTCGGGCTTGCCGTTGAAGCGCTTGCGCAGCTCGGGGTTCTGGGTGGCGATCCCCACCGGACAGGTGTCGAGGTGGCAGACGCGCATCATCACGCATCCCGACACGACCAAGGGGGCGGTGGCGAAGCCGAACTCCTCGGCGCCGAGCAGCGCGGCGATGACCACGTCGCGTCCGGTCTTGAGCTGCCCGTCGACCTGCACCACGATGCGGTCGCGCAAGCCGTTGAGCAGCAGCGTCTGCTGCGTCTCGGCCAGGCCGAGCTCCCACGGTGCCCCCGCGTGCTTGAGCGAGGTGAGCGGCGACGCACCGGTGCCCCCGTCGTGGCCGGAGATGAGCACCACGTCGGCGTGGGCCTTGGACACGCCCGCCGCCACCGTGCCGACGCCGACCTCGGCCACGAGCTTGACGTGCACCCGCGCCTGGTCGTTGGCGTTCTTGAGGTCGTGGATGAGCTGGGCCAGGTCCTCGATCGAGTAGATGTCGTGGTGCGGTGGCGGCGAGATGAGTCCCACCCCCGGCGTGGAGTGCCGGGTCTTGGCGATCCACGGGTAGACCTTGCCGCCCGGGAGCTGCCCGCCCTCGCCCGGCTTGGCGCCCTGGGCCATCTTGATCTGGATGTCGTCGGCGTTGACCAGGTACTCGCTGGTGACCCCGAACCGTCCGGATGCGACCTGCTTGATGGACGAGCGCTTGGAGTCGCCGTTGGGCATGGTCACGAACCGCTCGGGGTCCTCGCCGCCCTCACCGGTGTTGGACTTGGCGCCCAGGCGGTTCATGGCGATGGCCAGGTTCTCGTGGGCCTCGGCCGAGATCGACCCGTAGGACATGGCTCCGGTGGAGAACCGCTTCACGATCTCGCTGGCGGGCTCGACGTCGTCGATCGGGATCGACGGGCGCTCCCCCGCCCGGAGTCGGAACAGGCCGCGCAGGGTGGCCAGGTGGGCCGCCTGCTCGTCGACGCGCTGGGTGTACTCCTTGAACACGTCGTAGCGCTTGGCCCGCGTGGAGTGCTGCAGCTTGTAGACGGTCTCGGGGTTGAAGAGGTGGTACTCCCCTTCGCGCCGCCACTGGTACTCGCCGCCGACGGCGAGCGTGCGGTGGGCTCGCTCGGTGGCGTTGACCGGATAGGCCATGGCGTGGCGGCGGCGGACCTCCTCGGCGATCTCGTCGAGCCCGATGCCGCCGAGACGGCTGACCGTGCCGGTGAAGAACTCGCCGACGAGCTCGTCACCGAGGCCGACGGCCTCGAAGATCTGGGCGCCGGTGTAGGAGGCCACGGTCGAGATGCCCATCTTGGACATGACCTTGAGGACGCCCTTGCTGGCGGCCTTGATGTAGTTGGCCACCGCCGCGGTGGGGTCGTGGAACTCGCTGAGCCCCTCGGCGATGCGGTCCTCGATGGTCTCGAAGGCGAGGTAGGGGTTGACGGCCGCCGCCCCGAAGCCGATGAGCAGGCACATGTGGTGCACCTCGCGGGCCTCGGCCGTCTCGACGACGAGGCCCACCTTGGTGCGGGTCTTCTCGCGGATGAGGTGGTGGTGCACCGCCGCGGTGAACAGCAGCGACGGGATCGGGGCCTGGTGCTCGCTCGATCCCCGGTCGGAGAGCACCAACATGGTGGCGCCGCCGGCGATGGCCTCGCTGGCCTGCCGGCGCACCTCGTCGAGGGCGCGGCGCAGTCCGGCGCCGCCCTCGGCCACCGGGTACAAGCACGAGATGTCGACGGTGGCGAAGTCCTCCATGCCGTCGTAGTCGGCGATGTGGCGCAGCTTGGCCATCTCGTCGTTGTCGAGGACCGGCCGGGGCACGAACAGCTGACGACACGACGTCGGCTGGGGGTTCAAGAGGTTGCGCTCGGGGCCGAGGGTGCCGCCCAGGGCGGTGACGAGCTCCTCGCGGATGGCGTCGAGGGGCGGGTTGGTGACCTGGGCGAAGAGCTGGTTGAAGTAGTCGAACAGCAGCCGCGGCCGATCGGAGAGCACGGCGATCGGGGTGTCGGTGCCCATCGAGCCGATGGGCTCGAGCCCGGCACGGGCCATGGGCTCGAGGATGATCCGGATCTCTTCCTCGGTGTACCCGAACACCTGTTGGCGGTTCACGACGGTGTCGTGCAGGGCCAACGTGTGGGTGCGCGCCGGGAGCTCGGCGAGGTCGATCTGGTGGGCCGCCAGCCATTCGCCGTAGGGGTGGGACTCGGCCAGGTGCCCCTTGATCTCCTCGTCGTCGATGATGCGGCCGGCCGTGGTGTCGACGAGGAACATCCGTCCGGGCTGCAGACGGCCCTTCTGGACGACCTTGGCCGGATCGACCTCGATCACGCCGACCTCGGAGGCCATGATCACCAGGTCGTCGCTGGTCACCCAGTAGCGCGAGGGGCGCAGGCCGTTGCGGTCGAGGACCGCACCGATGACGCTGCCGTCGGTGAAGGCGATGGAGGCGGGGCCGTCCCAGGGCTCCATCAGCGAGGCGTGGTAGCGGTAGAAGTCGCGCTTGGCCTTCGGCATGGACGGCTGGTGCTCCCACGCCTCGGGGATCATCATGAGCACCGCGTGGGGAAGCTCGTACCCGCCCATGTGCAAAAGTTCGAGCACCTCGTCGAAGGTGGCCGAGTCGCTGGCCTCGGGGGTGCAGATGGGGAAGATCCGATCGAGGTCCCCGGGGAGCAGGTCGGTGTGCAGCAGGGCCTCGCGGGCGCGCATCCAGTTGCGGTTGCCCTGCACCGTGTTGATCTCGCCGTTGTGGGCGACGTAGCGGAACGGATGGGCCAGGGGCCACGACGGGAACGTGTTGGTGGAGAAGCGCGAGTGCACGAGCGCCAGGGCGGACTCGACGCGCTCGTCGAGCAGGTCGGGGAAGAAGGCCGGCAGCTGCGCGGTGGTGAGCATGCCCTTGTAGACGAAGGTGCGACACGACAGCGACGGGAAGTAGGTGCCTCCATCGGCCGTCAGTTCACCCAGCTCGTGCTCGATGCGCTTGCGGACCACGTAGACCCGGCGCTCGAGGGCCATGTCGGCCAGGCCGTCCCCGGCGAGGAAGGGCTGGCGGAAGGTGGGCTCCACCCCTGCGGCCTGGCTGCCGATCATGGAGTCGTCGTGGGGCACGTCGCGCCAACCGAGGACGCGCAGCCCCTCGCTGGTGGCGATCTTCTCGATGGCGGCGGCGGCCTCGGCGGCCCGTTCGGGGTCTCGCGGCAGGAACCCGAGCCCGGTCGCGTAGTGGCCCTCGGGTGGGAGCGGGAAGTCGACGACCTCGCGCAGGAAACGGTCGGGCACCTGCAGGAGGATCCCTGCGCCGTCGCCGGTGTTGGTCTCCGCGCCGGCCGCCCCGCGGTGTTCGAGGTTGCCGAGCGCGCCGACGCCGTGGCGGACGATGTCGTGGCTGCGCAGCCCCTTCATGTGCACGACGAAGCTCACGCCGCAGGCGTCGTGCTCGAAACGGGAGTCGTAGAGGCCCTGGGGTGCCGGGACGGCAGAGGACAGCGAAGGCATGCGTCTTTCCTGAGAACGTGGGTGGGCGCGCGGGACGCGTGGATCACGACACGTCTCGGGGACGACGCTGGCCCCGTGACGGATGGAGAAATCTAGCGGGCAGGGCGCCGATCCGGCCAACCCGGGCGATCGGCCGGGCACCGTCGACGGTGACGCCCTTCGTTAGGGTGCGGGTGTGCCCCACCCCGAACGCCCTCTTGCGACCACGCCGGCCACGGATGCCGCGGTCGACCAGGCGACGGACCTGTGCGGGTTCCTCGACGCTGCCCCCTCCCCGTACCACGCGGTGGGCGAGGTGCGCCGCCGTCTCGTGGAGCGGGGCTTCAGCGAGATCGACGAGTCCGCGCCCTGGCCCCGACAGCGCGGTCGACACCTCGTCAGCCGGGGCGGCACCCTGGTGGCCTGGTCGACGGAGGACCCGGCCCGGGTCGAGGACGGCTTCCGGATCGTGGGCGCCCACACCGATTCGCCCAACCTGCGGATCAAACCCCGTGCCGACGCCGGACAGGCCGGGTGGCGCCAGCTCGGCGTCGAGGTCTACGGCGGAGTGCTGTTGAACTCCTGGCTCGATCGTGATCTCGGGCTGTCGGGGCGCGTCGCCGTGCGTTCGGGCAGCGATGGCGGAGCCGAGGTCAGGCTCGTCCGTGACGACCGACCGCTGCTGCGGGTCCCCCAGCTGGCCATCCACCTCGACCGGGGGGTCAACGACGGGCTGAAGCTGAACCCCCAGACCCAGATGACCCCGGTGTGGGGCACCGGCTCCGTCGACGAGGGCGGGTTCCGGGCCCACCTGGCGGACCTGGCCGAGGTCGAGCCCGGCGACGTCTTGTCCTGGGACGTGATGGCGCACGACCTCACCCCTGCCACCCTGCTCGGCCTCGATCGGTCCCTGCTGGCGGGCGCCCGCATCGACAACCTGCTGTCGTGCCACGCCGGCACCAGCGCCCTGCTGCGGGCGCTCGACGAGATCGACGACGGCGCGGCGGGCTCTCACCGACCCGTCCCCGTCGTGTGCCTCTTCGATCACGAGGAGGTCGGCAGCGAGTCCTCCTCCGGGGCATCGGGATCGGTGCTGGCCACCGTCCTCGAGCGGATCGCCCTGGGGGCCGGGGTCGACCGCGACGGGTGGTTCGCCGCGCTGGCCCGGTCGGCGTGCATCTCCGCCGACGGCGCCCACGCCACGCACCCCAACTACACCGAGCGCCACGAGCCGGCCCACCACGTCGCCGTCAACGCCGGACCGGTGGTGAAGGCCAACGCCAACGTGCGCTACGCCACCGACGCCCCGAGTGCGGCCCTGGTCCGGCTCGCGGCCGAGGCGGCGGCGGTGCCCCTGCAGGAGTTCGTCGTGCGCACCGACATGCCGTGCGGCTCCACCATCGGCCCGGTCACCGCGGCGCGCCTCGGTGTGCCCACCGTCGACGTCGGGGTCGCGCAGCTCTCGATGCACTCGGCCCGCGAGCTGTGCGGCAGCGCCGATCCCGAGCTCTTCGCCCGGCTCCTGGTCCGGTTCCTGCGTCCCTGACCCGCCCCGAGGTCGCCCCTCCCTCCCCAACCTGTCGGGAGAGGGCGTCACCTGTCAGCGCCCTGCGCCGACCGCTACGACGCGGGGCGAGCAGTGCCGGGGGCATGGGTCGTCAGCGTCAGATCCGGCGGCCCTCGTCGGGCCAGTAGCGGTCGCGCAGTACCCGCGTGTGGAGCTTGCCCGTGGGGTACCGCGGCAGGTGCTCCTCGAAGTCGACCGACCGCGGCACCTTGTAGCCGGCCAGGTGGTCGCGGGCGAACGCCAGCAGCTCGGCTTCCATGTCCGGGCCGGCCGAGTGGCCCGGGAGGAGCTCCACCGCGGCCTTCACCTGCTCACCCCACTCCTCGTCAGGGATCCCGAACACCGCGACGTCGGCCACGGCCGGGTGCTCGGCAAGCGCCTGGGCGACCTCGGTCGGGTACACGTTGACCCCTCCGGAGATGATCATGTCGGCCGCACGGTCCGAGAGGTACACGTAACCGTCGGCGTCGACCCGGCCGATGTCGCCCAGGGTGTAGGTGCCGGGTGCCCGGAACGCGGCCGCGGTCTTCTCCGGCGCCCGGTGGTACTCGAAGACGCGGTCGACGCGTGCGTTGTGGCACCACAGCGTGCCGGTCTCCCCGGCCGGGAGGCGCCGGCCGTCGTCGTCGGTCGCGTACACCTCGTAGGTCGACACGGGGCGACCGACGGTGCCGGGGTGGCTGAGCCAGTCCTCGCTGTCGGCCACCGTGACGTAGCCGCCCTCGCTGCCACCCCAGTACTCGACGAGCACCGGCCCCCACCAATCGATCATGGCCTGCTTCACGGACGGCGCGATGGGCGCCGCCCCGTGCAGCACGGTCTGCAGCGGGGACGGGTCGAAGGCGGCCCGCTCGTCTGCGGGGAGGCGCAGGAGGCGCACGAACATGGTGGGCACGAGGTGGGTGGTGGTGACCTGGTGCTCGGCGATCAGTGAGAGGGCACGACGTTCGTCCCAGCGGGGCATGACGACGAGCGGCGCGCCGTTGTGCAGGTCGATGAGGGCGAATCCCAGCGGGGCGGCGTGGTGCAGCGGGCCGGTGACCAGGTGGGCACCCAGGCCCTGCAACCCGAGTGGGCGTCCCGAGGCCGCCAGGGAGCGCAGTTGGGCCCCGAGGTCCGATGCCACCGCCCGGCGGACCCCCTTGGGTCGACCGGTGGTGCCGCTGGTGTAGAGCATGGTGCCCCCGGCCGGGCCGGTGAGGGGGAACGGCTCGTCCGGCGCCGCCGCGAGCACACGGTCGAGCTCGGCACCGGCGACGACGACCGTCCGGTCGCCGGCCGCCTCCCGGACCAGTCCTGCGTGCTCCGCGTCGGTCACCACGACCGTGGCGCCGCTGTCGTCGAGGACGTAGCGGACCTCTTCCGTGGTGAGGTGCCGGTTCACCGGCGTGAGCCACATCCCGGCCAAGGTGGCCGCCAGCACGGCCTCGACCGCCTCCGACCGGTTCCCGAGCAGGCAGGCCACGTGCCCACCGGGCGACACGCCCTCGTCGCCCCACCAGCGCCCGAGGCGGGTGGCGCGATCGACGAGCTCGGCCCGCGTGAGCGAACGGGTGAGGTCGGTGACGGCCACCCGATCGGGCGCCGTCGCCGCGAGGTCGAGCAGCACCTGCGCATCGTGGCACGCCCGTTGCCCTGGAGCGCACCCGTCGACCCGGGCGACGGCCCGCGGGAACGGGTTCTGCTCGACTCCCCCGCCGGGCTCTACCCTCGGGCCGTGGTCATCCCCCCGCCCCGCTCTCCGGTGCCTCGCCGGCCGGCCCCCTTCGCCCTCGCCGTGCTCGCCGTGCTCGCCCTCGTCGGTGTCGGCTGCAGCGACGACCAGACCACCGACGGGGCACCGGCCACCGACACCACGACCATCTCGCTGCCCGACAGCCTGGTACCGACGACCACCGCGATCGGCGACACGACCACCACCGAGGCGGCACCGACCGGCGTGGTGGTCGACTCCTTCGCCGTGCGAGCGCCGCTGTCGTGCACCGAGCCCACCTACGACGCAACCGTCGAGTGGGAGGCCCGGAGGGCGGTCGCCGCCACCGTGATCGTCGACGGCACCCAGGTGGCCGGGCCCGTGCCCGTCGAGGGTCCCTTCGTGGTGACCCTCCCCTGCGACGGCGTGGGCCACGCCGTGGCGCTCGTGGTCGTCGGGGCCGACGACTCGAGGGTGATCCGCACCCAGGCGGTGCTGCCCGGTCCCCGGGACTGAACGACGGTGGCCTCAATGTCGCTGACCGAGGCGTTGGGGGTGCTCGGCGTGGTGCCGGGCACGCCCCTGGCGGACGTGCGACTCGTCTATCGCTCGCTGGTGCGCCGCAGCCACCCGGATCTGCGCCACGAGCCGGACGCCACCGCCCGCACGGCCCGCATCACGGCCGCCTTCGCCACGGTCCGGGCCGCGACCCTCGCGACAGGGGGCGAGCTGGTGCCGGCCCCCGCGCCGACGCCGCCGAGCGCGTCGGCCCGGACGGCGGCCGAAGGGCGTCCGCCCACCGGGGCCCCGGGTCCCACCGAGGCGACCGAGGCCGACACCGTCGATGGCGACACCATCGCCATCACCGTGCCGCCCTCGGAAGCCTTCGCCCTGCTGCTCGACGCGGCTGCCCGCGTCGGTTCCGTCGGCTACGTCGATCGCCAGCTGGGCCTGCTCGAGGTACTGGTGCGCTTCGAGGGCGGACCCACCTGCTCGGTGCTGTGCACCCTGCAGGGCCGGGCCTTCGTCACGGAGGTGTTCTGCACCATGGACTCCATCGAGGCCGCTCCCGCGCCACCGCTGCGGCCGGTGGTCGAAGCCCTCGTCGACGCCCTGCGTTCACCTGGGTGAACGCCGGACGACGCAGCATCCACCCAGGGAGGGCACCGACGCGTCAGCATTGAGGGAACCCACGAGATGAGGGGGTGCCCATGTCGATGATGAGCCGTGCGTGGATGCTCGACCCGATCGAGTTCCACCTCGATCTCGAGGCGCTCCGGCGATCGCCCGACGGTGACGTGGCCGTTCGGGAACAGGCACTGCGCACCTGGGTCAGCACCGATCCCATCGTGCGCTCCTACCTCGAGGTCCTCCCCGTCTCACATCCGGATGAGTGGATGAACGGCACCGACGCGTCGTACCTCACCGACTGGTACCGGGTGCTCATGGCGCCCTACCTCATCCCCACCAGGGCCTTCCACGCCCCTGACCTGCTGCGCCGACGGCTCCCGGACCTCGGCTGGCCGCCGTGCGAGGCCCGACGGCTGGCCCGGGGGCGCGAGCTGATCCAGCTCACCGAACGCTTCGGCAGCGACGGTCTCTCGGCCGTGCTGTCCCCGCACCTCCGGCTCGGGAACAAGGGCTGGCTGGCCCACGAGGACCTCCTCACGGGTCTCGATCGGATGCGCCGCCTCGACCGGGCCGCCTTCCGCCACCACCAGGACCTGGTGCCGGTGGTCGAGAACGCCTTCGAGGTCCTCGAGGCCGCGGCCACCAAGCCCGACCACGTCATGCTCAGCATCGCCGACTGACCTCACCCCCAACCCGCAACCGACCCTCCGAGGATCCTCATGGCCGAACCCGGCGCCACCCCCCTGCCCATCCCGTGCTCCACCACCTACGAGCTGCCCGGGCTCTCCGTGGACCAGAACGTGGGCCTGTGCTTCGGTCTCGTGGTGCGCAGCGTCGGCCTGGCCAAGGGGTTCACCGGCGGCATCCGCTCGCTGAAGGCGGGCGAGGTGCCCGAGTACACCGGGGTGGTGGAGGAAGCCCGACGCCACGCCCTCGAACGCCTCGTCGCCCACGCCCAGGAGCTCGGTGCCAACGCCGTGGTGGGCGTGCGCTTCGACTCCTCCGACGTGGGCCAGGGCCTGTCGGAGATCGTGGCCTACGGCACCGCCGTCATCGCTCGCTGAGCCCGGCGCTCAGCGCCACCGTCGGCCGGTCAGCCAGGCCGCCCCGGCGACGCCGGCGTAGGCCACGGTGATCGCCCAGAACCACGGATCGCCCGGGGCATGGACGTACCGGGTGAACCCGAGCCCCAGCCCGACCCCGAGGGGCACGCTCACGATCACCATCCGGCGCGGCGACGGCCTCGACCACCCCAGGTGCTCGAGCACGAAGTCCACCAGCGCCGGCAGGGTCGCCACGGCGTAGCCCGCGATCTCCACCGTCGGAGGCAGTCGCACCCCCAGCACCCCGACGACGAGCACTCCGAAGGCCAACGGATACATCCACAGGCACCGGCGGCAGACGTGGCGACCGCCCACGAGGGTGCAACGCTCGTAGTCGTCGGGCCAGTGGTGCGACAGCCAAAGGGGGGTCACGTCCTCCTCGGGGCGGCTCATCGGAGCCCCGGCGCCGTCACGTCGACCCCAGGGCCGAGACGATGTCGGTGCGTCCCGCCCGCCAGGCGGGCACCACGGCGGCGAGGACCCCGGCCCCGACGGCGACCACGAACGCCACGGCCACCGTCACCCACGGCAGGGCCAGCACGGCATCGGACTGGGCGGCCACCACGGCGGCACCGAACGCGAGGCCGAGCACCACCCCCTGGGCGGTGCCGAACAGGGCGACGAGCACGGCCTCCCCCCGCACGGTGGCTGCCGCCTGGCTGGCGGTCATGCCCACGGCCCGCAACAAACCGAGCTCGTGGCGCCGTTCGAACACCGAGAGGGCGAGGGAGTTGGCGATGCCGAGCAGGGCGATCGCCACCGAGAGGGCCAACAACCCGTAGACGATCACCAGCGCCAGGTCGATCGCCCCGGCGAGGGCGTCGGCCTGCCCCTGAGGCGTGGACACCTCGACCTGGGGTGCTCCCTCGGCCACCGCCTCGACGGCGGTCTCGAGTCGACCGAGCGCGGCGCCATCGCCCGCGGCTCCGGCCACCAGCACCTCGCGTACGACGAGGTCCGGCGGGGCGACGCCAGCGGTGAAGGCCGCAGGGGTGATCACGGCGTCGGCGAGGACGTCGTCGACGCCGTAGACGGCCACCACCTCGAGGGTCCGACGAGCGGTGGGCAGGTCCACGGTGATGGCGTCGCCCACGGCCACACCGAGGTCGTCGGCCAGCCCGGCCCGCAGGGCGATGCCACGATCGGTGAGGGCGCGCAGGTCTCCGTCGCGCACGTCGGCCACCACGACCTCCTCGAGCGCATCCGGCTCGGCGCCGATGACCGTGCGGACCTCGTCACCGATCCCCGCCGACGTCGCCCGCAGCGCCACCGCGAGCTCGACGCCGTCGGTGGCGCCGATCGCGTCGACGGTCTCGTCGGGCACGCCGAGCGTGCTGCCGCCGCTCACGATGACGTCCGCGGCGTAGGACGACGTGAGGCGACTGGCCGAGGTGGCCTTGAGCGACTCGGCGAACGTGGCCACCAGCACGACGAGGGTCACACCGATCATCAGCGCGGCCGCGGTGGAGGCCGTCCGGCGGGGGTTGCGCACGGCGTTGGCCCGTCCGAGGCGACCCGTGGGCCCCGTGGCCCGTTCCAGCGGCCATCCGACCACCGAGGTGAAGCGCCCGGCGGCCAGCGGCCCCAGGGTGGTCACGGCCACGAAGAGCAGCGCCAACCCGACCCCGACCACGGCCTCCCGGCGGGGGGGTTGGCCGACCAGGCCCCAGAGGAGCAGCCCACCGCCGACGATCACCTCGCCGGCACCGATGAGGCCGCGACGCCAGGGGCGGACCTCGGCGTCGAGCGCGCTCTCCCGCAGCGCGGCGATCGGAGGGATCGACGCGGCTCTCCGGGCCGGCACGACCGCGGCGACGGTGGTGACCGCCACGCCGGCGGCCGCCGCCAACAGCAGCGATGGCTGGAGGACGAGAGCGATCTCCGCGTCGGCGACCACGGCCGCGCCCACCCGGACGGCGAGGAAGAGGCCACCGCCCACCAACAGCCCGAGCAGCGAGGCCAGCAGGCCGGTGAGGAGGCCCTCGGCCAGCAACGCGCCCAGGACCTGTCGTCGCCCGGCCCCGATTGCTCGCATCAGGGCGATCTCGCGCCCTCGGCGGGCCAGGAGGATCGAGAAGGTGTTGAAGATGATGAAGCCCCCGACGAAGAGGGCGATGCCGGCGAACACGACGAAGAAGCCCGTCGCAGCCGAGGCCAGGAGGCGCACGAGGTCGCGTATGGCCTGGACCAGCTCGTCGCCGGGAGCGACCTCGACCGCGGGTCCGAGTGCGGCCTCCAGCCGGCGGATGAGCTCTTCTTGGGCCACCCCTTCGGCGGCCGCCACGCGCACCTCGTCGACGAAGCCCTCCGGTGCCCCCAGCAGGGGGCCGGCGGTCGGGGCGACGCCGAGGACCGTGTCGAAGCTCAAGGCCGCACTGGTGGTGGGTTCGGCCAGCCCGACGACGGTGAGGGTCCGGGCCCCGTCGCGCAGCGAGATGTCGAGCGTGTCGCCCACCCCGACCTCGAACATGGTGGCGTCGGCCGATCGCAGCACGACCTCGTCGACGCTGACCGGGGCCCGCCCGAGATCGAGGGTGGCGCCGTCGAGCTCCGGGTCACCGATCCAGGTGGTGACCTCGGCCGGGGCGTCGTCGCCCGGCGCGAAGGGCAGGGACACGTCGGTGAGCACCCCGGGGGCGCTCACCACACCCGCCGCGAGGCGGACCCCCTCGATAGCGGCCGCCGCGTCGACCACCGTCGCGGGCAGTGGGGGGCGAGTGGCGAGGACGCCGAGGCTGCCGCCGCCGCTGTCGTCGGCGTCGAAGGGCAACGGCGCTCGCACCAGGGCGACACCGGAGATCTCGTCGGCACCGATGCCGTCGATGCTGCGGTCGAGAGCGCCCGACAGCAGCAGGGTGGCGACCAGGAAGGCCACGCCGACGACCACGGCGAAGCCGGTGAGGGCGAGGCGCAGCGCGTGGCCGCGGAGGTTCGCCCGCAGGAGGCGCAGCACTCAGGCGCCGCCGCGGATCCGCTCGGCGCGGGAGCGCACCTCGGCGATGACCTCGGCCTCACCCGCGACCGTGCGGCCCTCCATGAGCACCCGACCGGCGACGACGGTCGTGTCGACCACCGAGCCGTTGGCCGCGTACACCAGGTTCTCGAGCAGCGGACCGGGCACCATCTCCGGCCGTTCGGTGTCGATGAGCAGGAGGTCGGCGGGGGCCCCCGGGGTGAGGCGGTCGCCGCCCAGCAGGGGTGACGAGGCGGCCAGGGCGGTGGCCCAGGCCTCCTCGGCCGGGAGCACCGTCGGGTCGCCCGAGCCGCCCTTGTGCACCAAGGCCAGCACCTTGAGGTCACCCAACAGGTCGAGGGCGTTGTTCGATGCGGTGCCGTCGGTGCCGATGGCCACCGAGGTGCCCGCCGCCCGGGCCCGTGTCCACGGGAAGGTGCCGGCCGCCAACTTCATGTTGGAGACCGGGTTGGTGGCCACGGTGGTGCCCCGTTCGGCGAGCAGGGCGAGCTCGTCGTCATCGAGCCAGCACCCGTGGGCGACGACGGTGCGCGGGCCCAGCAGGCCGTGACGCTCCAGCAGGGCGGTGGGCCGAGCCCCCGTGGCGGCCACGCTGGCGGTGTTCTCGCCCTCGGTCTCGGAGAGGTGGATGTGCACGGGGGCCCCGGTGCGGTCGGCCAGCTCGCCGAGCGCCTCGAGGGACCGGGGGGAGACCGTGTACACGGCGTGGGGGCCGAGCGACGCCACGACCAAAGGGCCGAGCCGGCCCAGCTCCTCGAGGGAGGCCTCGGCGGTGGCGAGCAGGGCACCGGTGTCGGCGCCGGGGTTGCCGGGCCCGCCGTCGATCAGCACCTGGCTGGCGGTGGTGCGCAAACCGGCGTCGGCCGCCGCCCGGCCGACGGCCTCGGCGTGCCAGTACATGTCGACGAAGTGCACCGTGCCGCCGCGGATCATCTCGAGCGCGGCCAGCCGGGTGGCCCAGTAGACGTCGTCGGCGGTGAGCCGGGCCTCGGCGGGCCACACCCTCTCCTCGAGCCAGGGCATGAGGTGCAGGTCGTCGCCGAAGCTGCGCAGGAGGGTCATGGCGGCGTGGGTGTGGGCGTTGACCAGGCCCGTGACCAGCGCCATGCCCCGGGCGTCGACGACCTCGTCGCCAGCCGCCACGACGACCTCGGGGCCCATGGCGTCGATCACCCCGTCACGGCACCGCACGTTGGTGGGACGGCCGTCGACGCGTGCGTCGACCACGACCAGGGGCGGGGCCGGGCTCACTGGCCGAAGCTCGCGATGATCTCGGCCGCACCGGGCTCTTGCAGCTCCAGCACGGCGGCGCCTCCCGAGGTCGTCCGTGGGGTGACGGGGAGGGCCACCGCGTCGGGTGATGCCCCCCGGAAGTCCCAGGCCAGGCGGAGCGCGTCGAGGTAGCCGAGGGCGTCGTCGATCTTCATGCCGGCGCCGAGCGAACCGGGGATCCGGGCCAGCGAGAGCGGGTTCCGTTCGCCGCCGATGGCCGACATCATGGCGCTGAGGAACTCTCGTTGGCGCTCGGTGCGCCCGATGTCGCCGGTCGGATCGGGTCGCCACGTGCCGTCCACCAGTTCTTCGTAGTACCGGCTGCGGACGTAGGCCAGGGCCTGGGTGCCGTCGAGGGTGACAGGGCCGGCCGTGTCGATCTGGAGCCCGGAGTTGGCGTCGCGGGCGGGCGCGGGCACGTCGATGGTGATGCCTCCCACCGCGTCGACCAGCCGCCCGAAGCTGACGAAGTTGATCTCGAGGTAGTGCTCGACGGGGATGCCGAGGTTGCGCACCGCGGTGACGAGGTTGGCGGGTCCCTCGGCGAAGGTGGAGTTCACCCGGCCCATCTCGCCCGTCGCCGGGTTCTGCACCCAGAGGTCACGGGGGATCGACAGGAGCCGCGCCCCTCCGCTCTCCATGCGCAGGACCATGATCGTGTCGGTGCGCGCCCCCGCCACGTCCTCGGCCAGGAAGGCCCCGGCGTTGGGGTCGTCGGGGGAGATGCCCTCGCGCGAGTCGGTGCCCACGATGAGGTAGTTCGTGCCGCCGGCACCGCTGCTGGAGGAGAGGGCGGCGGCGACGTCGACGCGGGGGATGCGCGAGAACTGCCACCAGCCGAACAGGAACAAGCCCACCGGCAGGGCCAGCAGCGCCACGACCGCGAAGACGACGAGGCGGCGCCACGGGACACCTCGGGCTCGGCGAGGCGGCCGAGCGCCTCCTCCTCCCCCTCGGCGCCCGCCCGGGGGCACCCCGGGGGGTGGCGGGGAGGCCGCGAGCGACGGGGCCGGCGACGAGCTCGAACTACGCCCGATGACCGTGACGGGGCGCTTGGCCGGCGACGGGGCCACGGCGGGCGGTGCCGGGGCGCTCGCCGCCGCGCCCACCGCCGGCGCCGAGGGCGCTCCTGAGCTCTCCGGTCGCGCCGGTGTCCCCACCACCACGTGGCGCAGTTCGGCATCGACGGACCGCCCGATCACCCGACGGGCCGCCGGTTCGGGGGACGGCCCCGGGGCGTCGTCAGCCACGAGCCGGGGCGAGGGAGGCAGGACCGCAGGGCACGGACGACGAGCGTAGGGCGACGCGGGCGTCGACCTGTGTCACGGCAGACGTCCCCAGACCACGAGGTGGCGATCCGAGATGACGTCGACGCGCAGGGCATCGAGCCCGGCGGTCACCAACTGGTCCCTGACCTCGTCGGGGCGGTACGCCGCCGCCAAGGAGTTGCGGAAGTCCTCGACCAGCACGTCGGGCTCACCCGTCGCGTGGCGGGCCACCAGATCGTCGAGGGTGGCGCCGTCGCCGGGGCGGCAGAGGTCGGCCACGTGCACGGCGCCCCCCGGGGCTCCCAGCACCTTCACCGAGGACCACAGCGCACCGGGATCGTCGAGGTGGTGCAGCACGCTGTTGGACACCACCAGCCCGAACCGGCCGGACAGGTCCTCGTCGACGTCGGGCAGACGGGCCTCGGCCACCGTCACCCGGACGGCCAGGCCGAGGGCGTCGATCCGGGCCCGGGCCAGGCCCAACATGACGGGCCCGGCGTCGAGCCCGAGCACCGACGCCTCGGGGAGCCGTCGGGCCAGGCGGACGGTGACATCGGCCGGGCCGCATCCGAGATCGACGACCTCGAGGCCGGCGCCGCGACCGAGCTCCGGGTGACGCCGCACCACGTCGTCGACGATCGCCTCGTGCGCCGCCGCGAAGTCGCCCTCGCTGTAGGCGCGGGCCTGGTCCCTGTCCTCCATGAGCGCCGGTTCCGGCACCCGCTCGGCCAGCGTGGGGTCGGAGGGGGTCACGGGACGCGAGCGTACCGAGGGCCAGCGTGGGCGGCCGGACGCCGACGTCCGCCCCGGTCTGTGCGCCCTCGACCCCGAGGCGAGGGACGGGCATCGGTAACGTCGTCAGCCATGGCACACGACGTGGTGATCGTCGGGGCCGGCCTGGCCGGTCTCGCCGCTGCCCGGACGCTCGTCGAGGCCGGGCTCGACGTGGCCCTGCTCGAGGCGTCCGACGGCGTCGGCGGCCGGGTCCGCACCGACGTCGTCGACGGACACCGACTCGACCGGGGCTTCCAGATCCTGTTGACGGCCTATCCCGAGGTGCGTCGCTGGGTCGACCCCGAGAGCCTGTCGCTGTGCCGCTTCGAGCCGGGCGCCGTGGTCCGGATCGGCGGTCGGTTCCACCGGGTCGGTGATCCTCTCCGACGGCCCCAGGACCTGATCCCCACCCTGCGGGCGCCGATCGGCAGCCTGGCCGACAAGGCCCGGGTGCTGGCCCTCGTGGCCTCGGATCGCCGGGGCCCGGCCGGCGCCCTCCTGAGGCGGCCGGATCGCTCCACCCAGGAACGACTCGAGCGCTTCGGCTTCAGCCCGGTCATGATCGAGCGCTTCTTCCGCCCCCTCTTCGCCGGCATCCAGCTCGACCCCACCCTCGAGGTCTCGGCGCGGCGCTTCGACATCATCTGGCGCATGCTCGCCGAGGGTGATGCCGCAGTCCCGGCCGGCGGCATGGGGGTGCTCCCCCAGCGGATCGCCGCGCCGCTCCCCCGCGGCGTGGTCCACCTCGACCGCCCGGTGGACCACCTCGTGGGCACGACGGCGGTGGGCCAGGACGGGTCACGCGTCGAGGGCCGGGCCCTGCTGGTCGCCACCGATGGCCCCACGGCGTCACACCTGCTCGGGCTGCGCGAGGTCGGCTCACGGCCCGTCGCGGCCGTCTGGTTCAGCGCCCCGGAGCCACCGAGGAGAGGGGCGGTGCTGATGCTCGACGGCGACAGCTCCGGCCCCGCCGCCAACGTGGCGGTGATGAGCGAGACCGCTCGCTCCTACGCCCCGCCGGGTCGGTCGCTCATCGTGGCCGCCGTCCCGGGACCGGCCGCGCTGGACCCGGATCTGGCCGTGGCCGTGACCCGCCAGATGCTGCGCTGGTTCGGTCCCGGCGTCGAGGAGTGGGAGGTCCTGCGGGTGGACGTGATCCGCCACGGCCAGCCCGACCAGAGGCCGCCGCTCGACCCTCGCCAGCCCGTCGCCGTGGGCGAGCGGCGCTACGTGTGCGGCGACCACCGCGACACCGCGTCCATCCAGGGCGCGCTCGTCTCGGGTCGCCGGGCGGCCAGGCAGGTGTGCCTCGACATCGGGTCCGGAACGGGCTGAGCGACCGCGGCGGGCCGGCACCACCGGTGCCGACCAGCTTCACTTGTGCGGTCATGGTCGGCCTTGTCGGTGCCAGTTCGCTGTGGTAGCACTCTGCCTTCCGCCGGACGACCGCCGAGCGGGTCTCCGGGTGACCGGAGCAGGGAGCGCAGGGAGCGCGGTGGACACGAGCGAGCAGCAGCGGAGGGTCTTCGGGCGGGCGGTCCGACAACGACTGGAGGACATGGGTCGCAGCCGGGCCTGGCTGGGCGCAGAGGTCGCTCGCATCGAGTTGGGCGACGGGTCTCGGCCCTACACCGCGTCGGCTGTCACCATGTGGGTCAACGGAGACACCGAGCCCACTCGTCCCAAGGTGTGGGCCATCGAGCGGGCTCTGGGGGCCAAGGCCGGAGCCCTCTCGCGGCTTCTCGGCTACCTGCCCCTCGACGCCCGGGCCGTCACGTCGGTGCCCGCCGCGATCGAGCACGACAGCCTCCTCGACGACGAGGGCCGCCGGGTGCTGATGGCCGTCTACCAGGTGCTCACCGGCCCACCGGCGCGCTGACGGGGCCCACCGCTCGTCCGACCGGGTTCAGCCGGTCACGGCGAGGGCGAGGAGCAGCGCCGCCTCGCCGCGTGTGAGCGACGCCGGTCGGCCCACGGCGTGGGGACGGTAGAAGTAGGCCCGGTCGTCCACGGCCACGGACCACCCGTCGTCCTGCGGGCCCGTGCTGTCGAGCTCGTCGAGGGCGAGGCGGTAGGCCGCGCACCGCAGGCGCGGGGCGGTCGAGAGGTCGTCGAGGATCCGGACCCGCACGGCCTCCCACGCCTGTTCGCGGGTGGGGGCCCAGGTGGGGCGCTCGGTGGGATGGGCGGGGCCGACGTCGCCGACGAGGTAGAGCCGGTCGGCGTGGTAGGTGGTCGAGCCGGTCGTAGCCATGATGGCCCCCTCACGTCGCCGGTCGGAACGGTCGCTGTCTCGCTACCCGGATGATCGGCAGGTTCGACCACCGACCGGAGCGAAAACCGCCACCCTCGGCGCGGCGCCGCGCCCCGCCGGCTCAGGAGCGGGTGGACAGCACCCCGAGGACCCGATCGACGAACTCCCGGGAGCCGGCCTCGAGCCGGTTGCGCTTGATGGCCATGCCGCCGATGACGTCGCCCCCGCGGTCACGCATGATGTCGCTCAGCTTGTCGAGCGTCTTGCCGGTGTCGATGGCGTACGTGCAGAACACGGCACAGGTCTTGCCGGTGATGAAGGGCAGCTGGGCCAGCCGTCCCGCCTTGGCCGGACGCTGACCCACGAAGAAGAGCCCGTCGGTCCAGCTGCCCACGACGACGAGATCGGCGTCGGCCAGGGCCTGGTAGTCGATGGCGGTGGTGGGGCAGGCGATCGCCGGCACCCCTTGCTCGGTGAGTCCGGCGGCGATGAGCTCCGCGGCGCGGGCGGTGTTGCCGGTGAGGCTCTCGTAGATGACGACGGCAGGCATGGCGAGATGCTCCTGGAGAAGCGGGGGAACCGGCAGAGACTAGTGCTCGGGGTAGGCGTCGCCGAGCGATGCCGACCCGCGGCGCGGAGCTCCTCGGGCGGGTTCGCGGCCGCTGGTCACCAAGCGGTACCTTCGCAGCCATGGCCGAGTTCGCCCATCAAGACCTCCTCCCCCTGGGTGAGGACACCACCCCGTACCGTCTCCTCACCGCTGAGGGCGTCTCGACGGTCGAGACGCCCCTCGGGCCCTTCCTCCAGGTCGACCACGAGGCCATCCGGTTGCTCACCGCCGAGGCCATGCGCGAGATCGCCCACTTCCTGCGGCCCGGCCACCTGGCGCAGCTGGCCTCGATCCTCGACGACCCCGAGGCCTCGGGCAACGATCGTTTCGTGGCCCTCGACCTGCTGCGCAACGCCAACATCGCCGCCGGGGGCGTCCTCCCGTCCTGCCAGGACACCGGCACGGCCATCGTGAAGGGCAAGAAGGGCCAGTTCGTCGTCACCGCCGGCGGCGACGAAGCGGCGATCTCCCGGGGCATCTTCGACACCTACCAGACCTCGAACCTGCGCTACTCGCAGATGGCCCCCCTCGACATGTACCGGGAGGTCAACACCGGTACCAACCTCCCCGCCGAGATCGAGATCGCGGCCGTCGATGGTGACGCCTACAAGTTCCTCTTCATGGCCAAGGGCGGCGGGTCGGCCAACAAGAGCTACCTGTTCCAGGAGACCAAGGCGCTGCTCAACCCCCACAGCCTGCTCGACTTCGTCGCCGCCAAGATGGACCTGCTCGGCACCTCGGCCTGCCCCCCGTACCACCTGGCTGTCGTGGTCGGCGGCACCTCGGCCGAGCTCGCCCTCAAGACGGCCAAGCTGGCGTCGGCGCGCTACCTCGACTCCCTGCCCACCTCGGGCAACGACCTGGGACGCGGCTTCCGCGACCTCGAGCTCGAGGGTGAGATCCTGAAGGTCTCCCAGGAGTCCGGCATCGGTGCCCAGTTCGGTGGCAAGTACTTCTGCCACGACGTGAGGGTGGTCCGCCTCCCTCGCCACGGGGCCTCGTGCCCGGTCGCCATCGCCGTGTCCTGCTCGGCCGACCGCCAGGCCCTGGGCAAGATCACCGCCGAGGGCGTCTTCCTCGAGCAGCTCGAGCACGACCCGGCGAGGTTCCTGCCCGAGATCACCGACGAGCACCTCGACGACGACGTCGTGCACATCGACCTCAACCGACCGATGGACGAGATCCGCGCCGCGCTGTCGAAGCTGCCGGTGAAGACCCGTGTCTCGCTCACCGGGCCGGTCATCGTGGCGCGCGACATCGCCCACGCAAAGCTCAAGGAGCGCATCGACGCCGGCGAGGGGCTTCCGCAGTACATGAAGGACCACGCCGTGTACTACGCCGGTCCGGCCAAGACGCCCGAGGGTCTCGCTTCGGGCTCGTTCGGCCCTACGACCGCCGGCCGGATGGACTCCTACGTCGACCTCTTCCAGCAGCACGGCGGGAGCTACGTGATGCTGGCCAAGGGCAACCGCTCCAAGGCCGTGACCGAGGCCTGCGCCCGTCACGGGGGCTTCTACCTGGGATCGATCGGTGGTCCGGCGGCCCGTTTGGCCCAGGACTGCATCCGCAAGGTCGAGGTCCTCGAGTACCCCGAGCTCGGCATGGAGGCCGTCTGGCGCATCGAGGTCGAGGACTTCCCGGCCTTCGTGGTCGTCGACGACAAGGGCAACGACTTCTTCGAAGAGGTCGTCAAGAGCCGACCCGTCACGCTGACGCGCTGAGCCGGTCCGGGCAGGCGACCGAGCACCGATCGGGATCGTCCCGGAGCGTTCACCCTGGCGTCATCGGCCGGTCTCCACAATGACGCAGTGCGTTCTTGGCATGGGGCGGCCCGGTGGGTGCACCATGGCGAGGAACGGGCCGGCTCCGTTCGGAGTGGCCCCCGTCCCCAGGAGGTTCGCCCATGGGAGCACGGCATCGTGGCCAACGCCGCGACCGGCGGGTCCTGCCCGCTCGGGAGATGCGCCAGGTGGAGCACCGCAAGGTGCGACATCAGGCCAACGTCCAGCTTCACCAGGCGGTGAACGGCGCCGACCTCGACGACCTCGTCGTCGTGGAGGAGGTTCGCCGCCACGGTTACGACGAGGCGGCCGACGAGCCGAAGGAGGTGCGGCCCAACCGCATCCGCCACTGGAAGACGCCGTTCTGGAAGCGGCGCAACGTGCTGCGCAGCCAGCGGTGGCAGCTCGCCATGGTGACCGAGGAGTGACCTGACGCGACGAGGCCGGCCCGATGGGCCGGCCTCGTCGTCGTTCATGGGCCGGGCTGGGAGAGCCCGGGCCGGGCGCCGCCGTCGGTCAGTCGACCGGGAGGCGCTGGAGCAGCTCGATCTTGCGCTCCTCGAACTCCTCGAACTCGATCTCCTTGGCGTCGTAGCGCCGGTGGAGCTCCTCGACGAGCGCCAGCAGCTCGCCCGCGGTCAACTCGTGACCGTCGTCGGCCAGGAGCGCCTCGGCGTCGGTGGAGACGGCCGGCTCGTCGGGGTCGGTCTCGGCGCGACCTTGGCGCTTCTCCCGCTTGTTGGCGGCCTTGGCCTTCTTGGCCCGGTCGCGCTGCAACTTCTCGAAACTCGTGCGCTGTGCCCCCACTAGGACACCGCCTTTCCTCTCACGGCAGAAAACTGCGTGGAGCCGCCGACGTCTCCGCCGACGGCTCCAGGGGCGACCCGAGGGTCAGATGGGGCGGACGTTCTGAGCTTCCTCGCCCTTACGGCCGGGTGCCACGTCGAACTCGACCTGCTGACCCTCTTCGAGGGTCTTGAAGCCGGAGCCCTGGATGTTGGAGAAGTGAACGAACACGTCGTCCCCCTGCTCCCTGGAGATGAAGCCGAAGCCCTTCTCGTTGTTGAAGAACTTCACGGTTCCAGTAGTCACTTGATTCTCTCTCTTCACGCAAACGAGGAGGTCGGATCTGACCTCCTCGGTTGACAGCTTAGAGATGTTTTGGGCACCTTCCGCGCCAGGGGCCTGCGGAGGGCGCCCAGCGCCCGGTCGCGACCGCCTGACACGCGGTCCCGGCAGGTCGTAGCCTCGGGGTCCGCCAGGCATGACCGTGTGACACATGTCGCCGTCCGGACCGCTCGGGCGGCGACCGAGCCACTCGAGTCCGGGCTCCGACGTGCCGACACTACGACTGCGATGAACCACTCTTCTCCTCCACTCCGGCGTCGCCTCCTCGCCATGGCGCTCGGCGTGGCCGTCCTGGCGAGCCTGCTGGTGGCACCGGCCGCGCCGGTGGGCGCGGTCGAGGATCCGGCGACGGCGGTGGCCCCCGCCATGGAACGGCTCCAAGCGACCATCGACGCCGTCGTCGGGGCCGAGCAGGCCCGCGACGCGGCGGCGGGTGAGCTCGCCGACGCCGACCAGGCGCTCGCCGCCGCCACCGACGCCTTCCGAACGGCGACCGACGCACTCACGGAGCAGCGCCGCCTGTACGGCGAGCTGAGCGCCGCCAGCTACGTGCGCCACGGGGTGGCGTCGCCTCGTGACCACCAGGTCATGGTGGGGGCGCTCAGCGCCCGGCGACACCAGCTCGAGCTGACCATCGACGGGCGCGACGAGGCCGAGGACGTCCTCGACGACGCCATGGCGGCACAGGCCGAGGCCAGCGCGGCGTTCGGCGAGGCCGAGGCCACGCGTGAGGGGGCCGAGGCCGACCGGGTGAGCGCCGAGGAAGCCGCCGACGCCACCCTGGCGGCAGTCGGCGCCACCGACCTCCCCGGCGTCGCCTACCTCGCCTACCAGCGGGCGGCTGCCGACATCAACGCCATCGACCCGGAGTGCCGGCTGCCGGCCGCGGTGCTCGCCGGCATCGGGCGGGTGCGCTGGCGCCACGGTCGTCCGACGGGACCGACCGCCGAGCTGGTGGAGACCGCCCCCGGACCCGACGAGCCGGCCGGCGCCTACGACCTCCCCCGCGTCCTCACCCCGCTCGCCGAGGCCCTGTGCGCCGGGGACGCCCCGCTCGACGCCCACGTCCCCCTGCAGGCCGCGGTGTACGGCGAGGAACGAGACTCGGCTCGGGTGCGCATCGTCCTGGCCGCTGCCCGCCGCTACGCCCGCACCCCCGGCGTCGACCTCGGCCTCGTGCCGTCCGACCCGTATGCCACCTCCGACGGGGTCCCCCAGTTCGACACATACGGCGTCGCTCTGGAGCCCGGCGACGTCCCCGGCATGCTCGACTGGGCCGCGTCCCGCCTGGGGACGCCGTACTCCCAGTGCCTCGGACCCGACGCCCGCCCCCAGGACCCGCTCTGCCCACCGGGGACGAACCGCTTCGGCAACGGCTTCTTCGACTGCTCGGGCTTCACCCACACCGCCTACCGGCTGATCGGGCTCACGATCCCGGCCACCACCTACGCCATGGAGGCCGACCCGGCGTTCATGGCCACCCAGGTGGCCACCCGGTTCGACACGGCCCTCATGGAGCCCGGCGACATCTTCTTGATGGACGGCCACACCGGGATGTACGTCGGCGACGGCCACATCATCCACGCCGCCGGAGGTGGCCTGACGATGGAGCCGGTGCCGCGCTGGGTGGCCCACGCCACCTTCGCGGTGCTGCGCCCCATCGACCTCATGGGCAACGCCTGACCCGGTCGCCGGTCAGCGGGCCCGCCACACCGCGGCGCTCCCCGGCGCCGCCACGAACGCACGCCGAACGCGGTCGACGGGTCCGGGTCAGGTGGCGGCGGGCACGCGCCGCGTCGCCGCCACACCGCGGCGCTCCGCGCCGCCATGTCAGGGCCAGGGCTTGTCGCGGAACTGGTCGCGCAGATCGGTCTTGAGGATCTTGCCCAGGGTGTTGTTGCGGGGCAGGGCGTCGACGACCTCGAGCTGCTCGGGGACCTTCTGGCGCATGAGGTCGGCCTCGGCGAGGTAGGCGACCATCTCGTCGAAGGTGAGGGGGTCGGTGCCCTCGGCGGTCTCGACCACGGCGCACACCCGCTCGCCCCGGTCGCGGTCGGGGAGGCCGATCACGGCGACGTCGCCCACCTTGGGGTGCTGGTACAGCAGGTCCTCGATCTCCTTGGCCGAGATGTTCTCGCCCTTGCGGATGATCACGTCCTTCAGCCGTCCGGTGAGCACGACGTACCCGGCGTCGTCGAGGTGGCCGAGGTCGCCGGTGCGGAACCAACCCTCGTCGTCGAAGGCATCGGCGTCGAGGGAGGCGTCGGTGTAGCCCTTGAACACCATGGGGCCCTTGACCCGCACCTCCCCGTCGACGTCGGTCCCTGCGACCTCGCCGTCGAGGGTGACGATGCGCACCTGGCAACCGGTGACGGGGTGCCCGTCGGTGTACATCAGCTGGTGCTCGGAGTCGTCGGGACCGCCCTGGGAGATCATCGGGCACTCGGTCATGCCGTAGCCGTGGCACACCGGGATGCCCATCTCGTTCTTGACCTCGGTGTACATCTCCGGGGGCTTCGGGGCCCCGCCGCCCGACAGCAGTCGCAACGAGGGGATGATCGGTTCGCCGGGCTGGCTGCGCTGCTTCGACAGGTACATCTGGTAGAAGGCCGGGCCGCCGCCGGCCATGGTGGCGCCCTTGCGGGCGAACAGCTCGACGGCGGCGTCGAGCGCGAAGGCCTCGATGAGCACCGCGCCGCAGCCCCGGTAGAGCAGCATCATCAGGTAGTCGGGCCCGGCGATGTGGCTGTAGGGGAAGGCGATGGAGCCGACGTCGTCGGCGGTGAGCTCCAAGGCGTCGGCCAGGCCCAGCCCGCCGGCCATGAGGGTGCCGTCGCTGTGCTGCACGCCCTTGGGCGCCGACGTGGTGCCGGACGTGTAGTAGATCCAGCGGACCTCGTCGCCGTCGCTGGGGGCCGGGGGAAGGGTGGCCGGATCGCCCTCGGGGAGGTCGTCGTAGGTGACGAGCACCCTCGGGTGCACGCCGTGCTCCTCGGCGATGCGCTCGGCCATGGCCACGAAGTCGAAGCCGTTCCAGTCGCCGGGCACGCAGAACACGTCCGCCTGGACCTGGGACACCACGAAGCCGACCTCGCGGTCGCGGTACAGGGGCAGGATCGGGTTCTGGACCGCGGCCAGGCGAGCGAGCGCGAGGGAGAGCACCACCGTCTCGATGCGGGTGGGGAGCTGCCAGGTGACCCGCGTGCCGCGGCCGATGCCGAGGTCCTGCAGCCCGGCGGCGACCCGCTCGGCCTGGTCGCGGAGCTCGGCGAACGTCAGCTCACGGTCGCTCTCGATGAGCGCGGCCACCTCGGGTGAGGCGGACGCCCGGGCCTCCACCAGCTCCCACATCGTCCGGGCCTGTTCGATCGCCTTGTCGTCTCCGGGCACGCGTCCCCTCCTGGTCGGCCGTCTGTCCGCCATCATGCACCAGCCGAGGAACCCGGGCGGGACCGGGGGCATCCCCCGGCGCCCTGGCCTCGACCTGGGCGGGCGCCGAGGACGGCCCGCGTACGAGGCCTCAGACCTCGTCGGGGTCGAGGTACGGCGTCGACTGGAGGTCGTCGACGAGCCGCAGGAGCAGCCGGCCCAGGTCGGCTCGTTCGGCGGGCGTCCAGTCATCGAGGGCGCGGCCGAGCTGCCCGGTGCGCACCTTCTCGTAGCGCCGCTGCAGGCGACGTCCCTCGTCGGTGGCCTTGACCAGCACGATGGACCCGTGCGTGGGGCTGCTCTGGCGGGCCACCAGGCCCTGTTCCTCGAGCCCGCGCAGTTGGCGGCTGACCGCGCCGGTGTCCATGCGGGCGGCTCGGGCGAGGTCGCCGACCGGCTGGGGTGGGCCGTCGGCGAGGGTGCGCAGCACCTGCAGGCCCTGTTCGGAGAGTCGCACGCCGGCGGCGGCAGCCATGTTGGCGTGGATGCGCCGGCTGGCGAACAGGCGCTGCAGGCGGGTCATCCCCAGTCGGATGGGGGCCAGGTCGTCGGGTCCGGACCCGGCGGCGCCGGGCGGGGAGGGGCGCGCCGCCGGCGCCGTCACGTCGGTGACGGCGCCGGAGACGCGGCCGGCAGGAGCAGGCACGGCGACGATGGCCTGGCGACCGAGGCCGTCAGGCCCGCTGGAAGGCAGGGCTCTGGTGGTCGGGGACGGCGTCGAGCGGCGTGGCGATCTCGTCGACGGTCGGCCCGATGCGGTCGGCGATGGGCGCCAGGGCCTCGAGGTCGAAGCCGTACACGTGCGCCTGGTTCTCGGCCAGGATCTGGCGCAGGTCGCCTTCGCTCCAGCCCTCGAAGCTGCGGCGCAACGACTCGCGGCTGAGCGGAGAGCAGGCCTCGTTGTGGGGGTAGTCGCTGCCCCACATGATCTTGTCGATACCGATGTCGTGGAAGGTGGCGGCCTCCGACGGCGGCGGGAAGCTGGCGCCGATGAAGCAGTTGCGCTTGAAGTAGTCGCTGGGCTTGTGCGGCAGCGCACCGGACTCGGGCATGCCGATCTCGCCCATGCGGCCCCGCACCTGTGAGGCGTGGATGTCGTCCATGCGGGTGAGTGCGGGCGGCAGCCACGACGAGCCCTGCTCGGTCATCACGAACTTGAGGCCCGGGAAGCGCTCGAACACGCCCGCCATGATCAGGTGCCACAGGGCCCGGTTGGCGAACCAACCCGACTCGAGCACGAACATGGTGAGGGCGGCGGGGTGCTTGCCGTAGTTGGGGATGCCACTGCCCCCGGCGTGGTGGGTGATCGACAGATCGGTCTCCTGGCAGGCGGCCCAGACGGGGTCGTAGGCCTCACTGAAGAGCGGGTCGATCCACGGCGTGTCGGGCGACACGCCGGGCAGCAGGATGCCCGAGAGCCCCTGCTCCTTGGTCCAGTAGACGTCCTTGACGGCCTCGTCGACGTCGTTGAGGGCGATCTGGGCGAGCCCGGCGCGGCGCAGCGGTGCCTCGGCCACGAAGTCGACCAGCCAGCGGTTGTGGGCCCGGAGGCCGGCGAGGCGCTTGGGGAAGTCCTCCGGCGAGGGGGCGGGGGCGATCACCACACCGGTCGGGAAGAACGGCGGCACCGTGTTCGGGAACAGCACCTCGGCGGCCACGCCCTCGGCGTCGAGGTCGGCGAGACGGCGCTCGGTGTCCCAGTTGCGGGTCCGACCGTCGTCCTGGAGGTCACGGAAGGGGTTCTTGTAGCGACCGCGCCAGGCGTCGAACTCGTCGCGCCAGGCCGGATCGAGGTACTCGCGGTACTGGGCGTGGTTGCCGCCGGCATGGCCGTCGGCGGAGATGATCGTGTAGCGGTCGGAACCCGGCATCGATGCTCCCGTGGGTCGTCGGTGCCACCGAGGTGTGGCCCGTGACGTGATGCTACGACTCAGTCTTGACCCAGTCAATGCCTATGGCGCCCTCCTCGCGAGCTCGTCGGGACGCGGTGTGGCGGCGACGCTGCGCTTGCCCGCCGCCACGTGACCTCCAGCATCAGCCGACTCCCGACAGGCGGAGGAGCGCAGCGACGGAGCCTCAGACCGGCCACGCGCTTCGCCGAAGGCGGCGAAGGGAGGCTTGCCGACCGGAGCAAGACATCACGTCCCTCGGGGTCCCGGCGGGTCCTGTCCCGCACCAGAACCTGACGTGCTCGGTCGCTCGCAGCGGCGGCTTCGCCGACCTCGGGCGTGGGTCGACGAACCCTTCGTCGATCGCAGGCGACGGCCGCCGGGCCGCACTCGCTCCCGTGCGCGCGTCAGAACCAGTGGTGCGGGCCACCCCCCGGAACCCACTCGCCCCCGAAGAGAGACGCCGGGTCTGTGCCGACTTGCAACAGGCGCAGGAGCGCAGCGACGGAGCCTCAGACAGGCCACGCGCTTCGCCGAAGGCGGCGAAGGGAGGCTTGCCGACCGAAGCAAGATGTCGCGGTCCTCAGTCGGTGATGACGGGTGGGGTGCCGAGGCCCTGCTGTTCGCACATGGCCAGGTAGAAGGCCAGGGTGCCGGCCCCGTCGGCGACGGAGTCCACGTTGCCCTCGTCGTCGAGGTTCAGGTTCACGCCGTACATGTGGAACCACACGCGCGTCTCGTCCTCGATGCACTCCAGCGTGTGCACGGAACCGGCGGGTTCGTAGAGGAACGACCCGGCGCGGTTGACGTAGTCGTACTCCTTGTACTTCCACCCGCCGGACTGGGTGTAGCCCCACACCGGCCCCGTGTGGCGGTGGGTCTGCACGGAGAACCCGGCCTGGAAGATGTTCTCGATGATCCAGAGCCCCTCCTTCTCCTTCACCTGCAGGACGCGGAGCTTGTTGCCGTTGCCGATCTCGACGAACGGGAGGTCGTCGGTGCCGATGTGGACGGCTTCGGGAGCGGAGATCTCGGAGATGGCCATGGGTCCTCCTCGGGACGGTGCTGCGGTGGTGGAGACGGGAGCGAACGGGACGGGTCCGTGGCCCACGGGGTGTCGGTGCCACCGGGCGCACACCGGCAGCCGCTGGCTGCCCATGAGGCGGGCACGGTGGGGACCCCTTCCCCCGGGCGTCGGACCTGGACGTGTGCCTTCGATGCTGCCACAGACGGCGGCCGCGGGTCCGATCACCGGCGGCTTCCGAGGCCGGCGGCGTGGAGCGCCCCCAGCGCGTCGAGGTCGTCGACGGCCGCGGTGGCCCGGGCGAGGAAGGCCTCGGCGAAGGACCGGCGGCGGGGGGTGGCGTCGTCGGGGAAGGTGACGACCTGGCAGCTGGCGGGCACGGTGTAGGCCGCCTGGAGGCGGTGGGCCGACCACGCCTCGTCGAACGACGTCTCCGGGCCACCCTCGGCGGCGAACGCGGCCAGGTAGAGGCGCAGCAGCGTCTCTTCGTGACGGCGCCGGTCCTCGGGGTCCATCGCCATGGTGAGGAAGTAGCTGACGTCGCGCAGCGAGGTGCTGCGCATGACGATGCCCCAGTCGAGGAAGCCGATGCGACCGTGGTCGTCGAACACGTTGCCGAGGTGAGGGTCGCCGTGCACCACCGTCCACGGCTGGGGGTGCCAGAGGGCCTGCATCTCGAGGCGGTGGGCGCAGTAGAGCTCGGCCACGGCGACGAAGGTGTCGTCGAGGCGGTCGCGATGGTGCTCGATGCCGTGGCGGAGCATGCCGATCGCGTAGTCGCTCCCGGGACCGGCCGGTGCGACCCACGCGGCCTCGACGGCCCGGACCCTCGGGTCGAGGTGGTGGGCGTGGAAGCGGGCGAGCTCCTCGAGCGCTCGGGCGGCGGCGTCGGGTGTCACCCCGCGGGTGCCGTCGGGGATCGTGCAATCGGACGCGACGAGGTCCTCGAGCACGAGCACGAAGTCGCCGCTCTCCTCGTCGAGGGCCGCGCCGTGCAGCTCCGGGGTCCTCAGCGGTGTGCGGGACGCCAGCTCGTCGTAGAAGCGCACCTCCTTGGGGCCCATGCCCGTCGCCGCGATGTGCCGCCGCCGCTCCGGTTCCCGAGGGGGGAGCTTCACGAAGAGGTGCTCGGGAGCGCCGGCGGGCGAGGCGTAGTCCACCTGCAGTCGGACGTGGGTGTTGGTGAGCTCGGCGACGTCGATGACCGCCACCTCGTGGACCTCGACCCCGGGGTGGCGCCCGCGAAGAAGCGTCTCGACGCTGGTCGCGTCGAGATCCTCCACCTCGGGGATCACGGCGAAACCGCCCCTCAGCGAGGGGCCCGGGGCACCGACGCCACGAGCTGGCCAGGGAGGGGGTCGCCGTCGACCCGTCGGCCGTCGCGGACGATGGGGGTGCCGTTGACCACGACGTGGTGGATGCCGACCGGCTGGTCGGCGGTGAGGCGGTCGGCGTCGGCCGGGAAGTCGCGGACCCGACGGACGGGCCCCGGATCCACCGTGGCCGGGTCGAACACCACCACGTCGGCCCACATGCCCTCGGCGAGCACGCCCCTGTCCGGGATCCCGTAGAGGTCGGCCTGGACCTGGGTGAGCTTGTGGATCGCCTGCTCGAGGGGCATGAGCTGCCGGTCGCGCACCCAGTTGCCCAGGAAGTCGGTGGCCTGCGGGGCGTCGCAGAGCTGGCCGACATGGGCGCCGGCGTCGGAGAGGCCGAGGGTGCAGTGCTCGTCGGCCAGCAGCCTGGCCACGGCCTCGGTGTCGTCGTTGGCCAGGATGCAGCGCACCCGGAGCTCGAGGTCGGGTTCGGCGAGGGCCATGTCGAGCAGGAGGTCGAAGGGGTCCGAACCGAGCTCGTCGGCCAGGTCCGTGAGCCGCCGTCCCACGGCATCGGGCCGGGCCTCGCTCTCGGCGATCTCGAAGGTCTCCCACCGGGGCACGAACGTCGTGGCCCCCGCCCATGCCGCTCGGGCCTCGGCCCGCCACGACGGGTCGGCGTAGGCGCGCTGGCGGTCCACGAGTGCCCGACCCATGAGATCGGCGAAGGCGGGGTTCACGTTGAGGGTGAAGGGCTCCACCATGGTCATGGCGAAGGCCAGCGGACGCGGCGACACCTGTGGCCAGACCTCTGCCCCCCTCGACCAGCCCTCGCGGTTGAGCTGCTGGAGCGCGTCGTGGCTGCCCGTGGGCATGGTGAGCAGGGCCGTGTAGGTGAACGGCACCCCGACCTTGGGCTGCAGGTCGTACATGTCGGGGATGGGGCAGGGATCGCCGACGGCGATGGCGACGGCACCGCGGCGCTCCTCGGCCATGACGTCGAGCAGGGCCTCGAACTCCTCGCGGGTGGCGAGACGCGACGGCACTGGCTTGCCATCCACGCCGCGATGGGTCACCGCGAAGCTGGTCGCCAACCCGATGGCGCCGGCGCGCAACGCCTCGCGCAGGACCTCCTGCATGGCCGCCACCTCCTCGTCGGTGGCGGCCCGCTCGTAGGCGTCGTCGCCCATCACGAACAGCCGCAGCGGGGTGTGCCCCACGTAGGCGGCGTAGTTGAGGCCGATCCCCCGCCGCTCGACGGCCGTCAGGTACTCGGGGAAGGTGGAGAAGTCCCAGGGGACGCCCGCCTCGAGGGTGTCGACGTTCATGTCCTCGACGTTCTCGAGGGTGCGGGCCACCAGGCGCCGGTGCTCGGGGCGGGTGGGCGCGAGGGAGAAGCCGCAGTTGCCGGCCACCACCGTCGTCACGCCGTGGAAGCACGACGGGGTGAGCGCCGGATCCCAGAACACCTGGGCGTCGTAGTGCGTGTGGATGTCGATGAAACCGGGCGCCACGACCAGCCCGGTGGCGTCGACGACCTCGGCGCCGTCGGCGGCGAGGTCCGGCCCGACGGCGACGATGCGGCCGTCGGTCACGGCGACGTCGGCGCGCCGCCCCGGCCCGCCGGTGCCGTCGACGACGTTCCCTCCCCGGATCACGAGATCGATGGTCATGGGGTGTCCTCCTCCTGCGGGCGCTCGCTCGAGCGGCCCGCGTCCAATCCGTAGAGTCGGGCGCAGTTGCGCCACACGATGTCGTCGCGGACCGCCGGGTCGAGCCCGGCGGTGTGCTCGGCGAGCAGGGCCTGGCTGTTGGGCCAGGTGGCGTCGCTGTGCGGGTGGTCGTTGGCCCACAGCAGCTTCTCGTGGTTGACCAGGTCGACGACCCGAAAGGCCGTCCAGTCGTCCTGGAACGTGAACGAGACGTGCTCGAAGAGGTACTCGCTGGGTCGCCGCTCCAGCGGTGCCGTGAGCCAGTTGCGATGGCGTTCGAAGGCGTGGTCGGCGCGGTAGGCCCAGTGCGGGACCCAACCGGCATCGGCCTCCACGCAGACGACCTGCAGCGCCGGCACGCGGTCGAACACTCCGCCGAAGACCATGGTGCCGACGATGTCCTGGTTGGCCCGCAGGATGCCGAGGAAGCTGTTCATCTTCGGCCCGCGGTAGCTGGCGTCGCCGAGGTTGCGACCGGCGGTGAGGATGTGGAAGGACAGGGGGAGGCCCAGATCCACCGCGGCCTGCCAGAACGGGTCCCAGCGGGGGTCGTCGTAGTCGCCCTCGTCGACGCACGCCGGGACGCCGGGCATCATCACCCCACGCAGCCCGAGGTCGGCGATGCGGCGCAGGTCGTCGATCCCCTCGTCGACGCTGCGCAAGGCGGTCTGGCCGACGCCGACCAGACGATCCGGGGCCGTGGCCTGGAACTCGGCGATCCACTGGTTGTAGGCGTCGAAGCAGGCCTTCTTGTAGTCGGCGTCGGGCAGGTTGGAGAGCAGCATCCCGACGCTCGGGTACAGGATCTCGGCGGACACGCCGTCGCGGTCCTGCTCGACGAGGCGGGCCTCGGGATCCCAGCCTCCCGGGTGCAGTTCGTCCCAGCCCACGTACTCGAACGGACCGATGCGGTCCCAGGGGCGACCGGCCGCGGCGACCATCCCGTAGGGCACCATGCTCGCCCCGTTGTCGATGATCATCACCGCTCCCATGCGCTCGTCGGTGACGGCCACCGGCGCACGATCCCGGAACCGGGGGTCGATGCGGTCGACGTAGCAGTCGCCGGGCTCGGTGATGTGGGAGTCGGCGGAGATGGTCAACAGGGTCATGGTGGCTCCGTCCCCGATGGAGGGATCGACCTCGCTCAGGCGAGGCGTAGGGGGCTGCTGCGGATGGTTTCCTCGATGTTCGAGCGGGTGGGGGCCGCAGGGCAGGAGGGCCCGATCGAGCCCCGGCGGTGCGGCATCGCCTCGATGGGGACCCGCCTCCGGCCGTCGGCAGAGCGGGCGGACTGGTTCTCGTCGACGGTCGTCGGCACGGCTGTCTGGCCCTCCCCCTGCGCCGCCCCCCAGGCGTCGCTCGTCCATTGTGACATGTGGCGGCGAGAGCCCTCACCGCCACATAGGGTTCGAACCCGTTCGCCGCGCTCCCCCCGTCTCAGGAGGTCACCGTGCCCGTCCCGCTCGACGAGTTCCCCATCCACCAGGGCCCTCAGACGATGAAGTACTTCGTCACGAGCGACCGCAACACCTATGACCGGTGCATCATGCACGCCCTCTCCCGCGACGGCGAAGGGCAGGTCGCGGTCGGGCTCGGCGTGTACCCCCACGTCGGTGTGATCGACGCCTACGTGGCGGTGCGTGAGGGCCGACACCTGTCCTCGCTGCGGACCTCGGGTGCGCTGGGTGACGACCGCATGCGCCAGGAGGTCGGACCCATGCGCATCGAGGTGGTCGAGGGGCTCCAGCGCGTGCGCTTCACCTGCGACGACGACGTCGACGGCATCACCGCCGACCTGACCTGGGAGGGATCGTTCCCCGCCGTCGACGAACCCCGGCACATCCGCCGTCAGGGCGACGACGTCATCCTCGACGCCTTCCGGTTCGTGCAGACCGCCACGGTGACGGGTTCGCTCATCGTCGACGGCCGTGAGCTCCTCGGCGACGCCGTCGACTGGGTGGGAGCCCGTGACCGCTCCTGGGGAATCCGACCGGTCGGACAGGGCGCCCCAGCCGGCAAGCCCCACGAACCGGCCATGTGGTGGTGCTGGATCCCCTTGCGCTTCGACGACTTCGCGCTCATGTTCGTGCTCGAGGAGGGGCCGGACGGCTACCGCACCATCAACGAGGCGATCCGCGTCCACCCCGACGGTCGCATCGAGCAGCTCGGATGGGCTGAGCCGCAGATCACATACCGTCCGGGCACCCGCTACCCCACGCACGCCAGCATCGGGCTCAAGGAGCGCGGCGGCCGCGAGCTGACCCTGGAGATCGAGCCCCTCGGACCCATGCCCCTCAGCCTGGGGCTGGGCTACGGCCCCGACGACGACGGCTGGAACCACGGTCGCTGGATGGGCGACTCCTGGCGGCAGCGGGTCGACCACGACCTCGACGACGAGGCCGTGGGCCAGCGCGTGGCCTGGAGCATGATCGACCACGCCGCCCGAGCGACCCTCGACGGCCAGGTCGGCTACGGGATCTTCGAGCACATGGCCCTCGGCCGCCACGACCCGAGCGGCTTCGCCGATCTGCTGGACGTGGCGTCATGACGATGGACCTCTCGATGACGTTGCCGACGATGCTCCCCCACGGTCGCCAGGAGGTGCTCGACTGGTGTCGGTCCGTCGACGAGGGCCCGTGGGCCAGCCTGGCGGTGCCCGAGCGCATCACCTACACGAGCCACTCGTGGACGGTGCAGCTGGCGGCGGCCGCCGCGCTCACCGCACGGGTGCGTCTCTGGACCACCATCGTCGTCCTCCCCGCCCACGACGCCGTCGAGACGGCCAAGCACCTGGCGTCGGTCGACCGGTTGAGCGAGGGACGCCTCACGGTCGGGGTGGGCGTCGGCGGCCGGGAGCACGACTACCGCGCCATCGGTGCCCCCTTCGAGCGGCGCTGGTCCCGCATGGACGAGCAGGTGGCCCGCATGCGGTCGATCTGGGCCGGGGAGCCGCCCTTCGATGGCGCCGATCCGGTGGGCCCGCCCCCGGTACAGCCTGGCGGTCCGCCCCTGGTCGCCGGGGTCATGGGACCCAAGGCGTTGGCCCGGGCGGCGCGATGGGCATCCGGTGTCGATGACGGCTCGACGGTCTTCGGCGTCGACCGCGAGACCGTGGGCGCCGCCTTCGAGCGCATCCGGGCCGCGTGGCGCGATGCCGGCCGGTCCGATGCGCCCCACATCTCGGCCAGCCTCTGGTACGCCCTCGGCGACGGCGCGGCCGACCGGCTCCAGAGCTACTGCTACGACTACATGCGCATCTTCGACGAGGGACTGGCCCGCTCCATGGCGGAGGCCATGACCTGCCACACCCCTGAGGCGCTGCGGGCGGCCGTCGACACGTGCGCCGACCTCGGCTGCGACGAGCTGTTCCTGGTGCCCACCACGGTCGACGTGACCGAGCTCGACCGCACCCGCGAGGCGCTCGGGCTCTGACCCGGGTCTCACCGAGCAGCCCGGCGCTCTTGCCCCCGCAGCCCTGCCCCACTCGCGTACCTGTCGGAGAAGTGCGCCACCCCTCAGCGCCGTTCCCTGACAGCTACGCGGGAGAGGGAGGCGCCGGCCCGGGAGCTCGATCGTCGCGGAGCTCGAGAGGGCGGGTCGCGGGACCGGCCATGATGGGTGCATGAGCGACATGACCCATCGCCGTCTCGGCGACTCCGGCCTGGCCGTCTCCACCGTCGGCCTCGGCTGCAACAACTTCGGGATGCGCATCGACCTCGACGCCACCCGGGCGGTGGTCGACGCCGCCCTCGACGTCGGGATCACCCTGTTCGACACCTCGGACTCCTACGGCGACAGCGAGGAGTTCCTGCGCGAGGCCCTCGGTGATCGACGCGACCAGGTGGTGCTGGCCACCAAGTTCGGCACCGACCTGAAGGGCGCCAACGGGCCCGACTGGGGGGCGCGGGGCTCACGCCGCTACATCCGCGCCGCGGTCGAGCGCTCGCTGCGCCGCCTCGGCACCGACTGGATCGATCTCTACCAGATCCACTACCCGGACCCCGAGACCCCGGTCGAGGAGACCCTCTCGGCGCTCACCGAGCTGGTGCGCGAGGGCAAGGTCCGCTACATCGGCTGCTCGAACTTCGCCGCCTGGCAGGTCGTGGACGCCGACTGGACGGCCCGACGCGGTGGTCTCGAGCGCTTCGTCAGCGCCCAGAACCAGTACAGCCTCCTCGAGCGCGACGCCGAAGCCGAGCTGCTCCCGGCCTGCGAGGCCACGGGCGTCGGCGTCCTGCCCTACTTCCCCCTCGCCAGCGGGATGCTGACCGGCAAGTACCGACGCGGCGATGCCCCTCCGGAGGACGGACGGATCGCCAAGTGGGGCATGAGCCACCTCCTGTCGGACGAGAACTTCGACGTCGTCGAGGGGTTGGAAGCCTATGCCCGAGAGCGCGGCGTGTCGTTGCTCCACGTGGCGATGGGCGGCCTGGCCGGCCGTCCCGCGGTGGCGTCGGTCATCGCCGGGGCCACCACGCCGGCCCAGGTCCGGGCCAACGCCGAGGCCGGCCTGTGGGAGCCGACCGGGGCCGATCTCGACGCACTCGACGCGCTCCTCGCCGGCTGACGCACGTCGGCGCACCGCCTGCGCTGGCCTCAAGGTGGCATCATGCGAGGATGGAAACCCGTCCCTCGCCACGTGCACGACTCCGCCGCCGCAGCAGTCCGGCGGAGATCGTCGCCGACGAGCTCCGCGAGCGCATCCTCTCGGGGACGGTGCCCGATGGTGGTGAGCTCCCGAAGCTGGACCAGCTGATCGAGGAGTTCGGGGTCAGTCGGGCCACCGCCCGCCAAGCCTGCCAGATCCTCGAGACAGAGGGCCTCATCCAGGTCCGACGGGGCAACGTGGGTGGCTCCAGCGTGCGCGTGCCCCGGCCCGCCAACGTGGCCTACACCCTCGGCCAGGTCCTCGAGGCCCGGCGGGTGACCGTCGGCGACGTGGCTGCCGCCGTCGAGCACTTCGAGCCGCTCTGCGCCGAGCTCTGCGCCGAGCGGCGCGACCGGCGGCGCGAGGTCCTGCCCGCCCTCGACACCGCCCAGGACGACTTGATGGCGTGCATCGAGGCGGGCGACGGGCACGGCGCCAGCCTCGCCGCTCGACGATGGCACGAGGCCCTGGTGGACCGGTGCGGCAACGACACCGCCACCGTCCTGCTGGGCACCCTCGAGTCCGTCTGGGGGGCTCACGCCCGCGCCACGTCGGCGGAGCTCGACGCCGCCGGGGTGCCGTTGTCGGATGAGCTGAGCCGACGGGTGCACGCCGAGCACGATGAGATCCGTCGCCTCGTCGCCGAGGGCGATGGTCCGGGAGCGGCCGCGGCCGCCCGGGCGCACCTGCGCACGGCGCAGATCCACCCCACCGACCGGCGTGACGGCAACGTCGTCGATGCCCTCACGATCCGCGACGAGCTGCTCGGCTGATGGGCGCTCCTCCGAACGACTCGCCCCGCGGGCCTCTCCGTCTCGAGGACCCGGCCCTGCTGCGGGGCCAGGGCCACTACCTCGACGACCTCGCCCCCGCGGGGGCCACGGGTGCTCCCCTCCACGCCGTGTTCGTGCGCTCCCATGACGCCCACGGCCACCTCGCCGCCGTCGATGTCGCCGACGCACTCGAGGCACCCGGGGTGGTGGCCGTGCTGACCGCGTCGGACCTCGGCGTGCAGCCGGTCCCGGGCCACGCCATGTTGGCGCCGGCGTTCGCCCGGCCGCCGCTGGCCACCGACACGGTGCACTTCGCCGGCGAGGCGGTGGCCGTGGTCGTGGCCGAGTCGCGGGTGGCGGCGGTCGACGCCGCCGAGATGGTGGTGGTCGACATCGACCCCCTCCCGCCCGTCACCGACCTCGAGGCATCGTGCGCGGCCACGGCCGCGAGCGGCTCCGGGACGGTGCTGTTCCCCGGGCTCGGCACCAACGTGGCGTTCGAGGGGCGCTTCGGGACGGCCGACGACCCGTGCGCCGACGCTCCCCACGTGGTCGAGGGACGCTTCGTCAACCAGCGGGTCGCACCGGCACCCATGGAACCCGACGGCGTGCTCGCCGTCCCGGACGGCGACCGCCTGCTCGTCTGGGCCTCCACCCAGCGGGTGCACCACGTGCGCGACGCCATCGCCTCGTCCCTCGGGCTCGATCCGGCCCTGGTGAGGGTGGTCGCTCCCCTGGTCGGCGGCGGGTTCGGCGGGAAGTTCGAGCCCTCCGCCGAGGCCGTGGCGGTGGCCGCGTGCGCCCGCACCCTCGATCGCCCCGTCCAGTGGGTGCAGACGCGCACCGAGAACCTCCAGTCGATGCCGCAGGGCCGGGGCCAGCGCCAACGGGCCCGGCTGGCCGTCGACGCCGACGGCGGCTTCCTCGGCCTCGACGTGGACGTCCTGGCCGACGCCGGCGCCTACCCCATGGTGGGTGCCGTGATCCCGAATGCCACCGGCCTGATGGCGTCGGGTCCCTACCGGATCCCCCTGGTGCGGGCCGCCGGCCGGGCCGCCGCCACCACCACGTCGCCGGTCGGCGCCTACCGAGGAGCAGGTCGACCGGAGGCCACCGCGATGCTCGAGCGCCTCGTCGACGTTGCCGCCCGTCGCCTGGCCATCGACCCGGTGGAGCTGCGCCGCCGCAACCTGCTGGAGGTCGGGGACTACCCGTACACCACCCCGACCGGCATGACCTACGACAGCGGCGACCCACGACGCTGCCTCGACGAGGCGTGCGCCCGCATCGACTACGACGCGCTGCGCGCCCGACAGGCGCAGCGCCGGGCCGGGACGGGGACCCGCCACCTCGGCATCGGCATCGCCATGTGGCTGGACTGCACGCCGATGAACCGGCCGAGCGAGTACGCCTCCATCCGGATCGATCCCGATGCGTCGGATCCCGATGGTGTGCGGGTGCTGGTCCGTGACGGGGCCAACGACCAGGGCCAGGGCCATCGCACCACGTGGGCGGTGCTGATCTCGGCGGTCCTCGGCCTCGCGGCGTCGAGCGTCGAGCTGCCCGGCGGCGACACCGACGAGGTCCCCACCGGCGAGGGCACCGGATCGGCCCGTTCGCTGATGCTGGCCGGCGCCGCGGTCGACGGCGCCGCGCGCCAGGTCCTCGACCAGGCCCGGGCCGTCGCCGCCCACCTCCTCGAGGCCGCACCCGCCGACATCGTGGTGACCTCGGAGGGAACCCTCGCCGTGGTCGGTTCGCCGTCGGCGGAGGTGAGCTGGGCGCGGGTGGCGAGGGCGGCGGCCGATCCCTCCCTCCCCGACGACGTGCGCTCGGTGGTGCCCGAAGGCCACCTCGGTGCTGCGGTGGAGTCCTCGCAGCCGGGGCCGACCTTCCCCGAGGGGTGCCACGCGGCGGTGGTGGAGGTCGATGCCGAGACCGGCCACGTGGAGCTCGTGCGCTTCATCGCCGTCGACGACTGCGGCCGGGTGGTGCACCCGACGCTGGTGGCCGGCCAACAGCATGGCGGCATCGTGCAGGGCATCGGCCAGGCGCTCTTCGAGGCCGTGCAGCACGACGAGGACGGGACGCCTCTCAGCACCACGCTCCTCGACTACGCGGTGCCATCGGCGCCGGAGCTGCCGAGCATCGAGGCCACCACGATCGACCTGTCGTCGCCGGTCAACCCGCTCGGGGCCAAGGGCATCGGCCAGGCCGGGGCCATCGGGGCCACCGTGGCCGTGCAGAACGCGGTGATCGACGCGGTGGCCCACCTCGGCGTCGAGCACATCGACCTGCCGCTCACCCCCGAGCGGGTGTGGAGCGCCCTCGCCGGTGCTGGCTGCCAAGATCGCATCATGCAATGATGGGGCCCTCTTCGAGACGGAAGGCACGCCAGTGAGCATCAACTTCGACGACATGGAGGCCCGCGAAGGCTTCTTCGCCACCTCCAGGCCGGAGACCCCCACGTTCCTCCCCGACCCGGAGCGCCAGCCCCGCCACTTCACCTTCATCTCCGTCGACGACCACCTCGTCGAACCGCCGAACACGTTCGAGGGGCGGGTGAAGGGCGCGTACGCCGACCTCGCCCCCCGGGTCGAGGTGGACGACGAGGGCATGGAGTACTGGCTCTACGACGGCCAGCGCCAGTACAAGGTCGGGCTGAACGCCGTGGTGGGGCGACCCCGCAGCGAGCTCAGCTTCGAGCCGGCCCGGTTCGACGAGATGCGCAGGGGTGCCTACGACATCGACGCCCGCATCCACGACATGGACCTCAACGGCGTGTACGCCTCGCTCAACTTCCCCTCCTCGCTGGCGGGCTTCGCCGGCCAGCGCTACCAGCTCGGCGTCAGCGACCCGGAGCTGGCTCGTGCCGTCGTACGAGCCTCCAACGACTGGCACCTCGAGGCCTGGGCCGGGCCCTACCCCGACCGCATCATCCCGGTGCAGCTCCCCTGGCTGCTCGACCCCGATGAGGCCGCGGCCGAGATCCGGGCCAACGCGGCCCGCGGCTTCCACGCCGTCACCTTCCCGGAGCTCCCCGAGCGTCTCGGCCTGCCGTCGCTGCACACCGGGTACTGGGACCCGTTCATGGCCGCCTGCGAGGAGACCGAGACCGTCATCTGCCTGCACGTGGGCTCCTCGTCGAGTGCGCCCATGACCTCCTCGGACGCCCCGTCGGACACCATCGGCGTGCTGTTCTTCGGCTGGGCCATGTTCGCCGCCGTCGACTGGCTCTACTCCAAGATCCCGGTGAAGTACCCCGACATCAAGATCTGCCTGTCCGAAGGTGGCATCGGATGGGTGCCCGGTCTCATGGACCGCCTCGACCACGTCGGGCGCTACGCCGAGATGTACGGCACCTGGACCGACATCGACCTCACCCCTCGCGAGGTGCTGGCCCGCAACTTCTGGTTCTGCACCATCGACGACCCATCGGGGCTGGAGCTGCGCCACCGCATCGGCATCGACCACCTCCTGCTCGAGTCGGACTACCCCCACCAGGACGGCACCTGGCCCGACACCCAGAAGGTGCTGCACGAGCAGATCGGCCACTTCCCCACCGACGAGATCCGCAAGATCACGTGGGAGAACGCCTCGAAGCTCTTCCACCACCCCGTCCCCGAGGCCGTGCAGGCCGACCCGGAGGCCTTCTGAGCATCATGGACATCGACGACATCCGCTTCCGCATCGCCGCCGGCCGTCGCATCCTCTACCGCGAGGGCTGCGACTCGAACGTCGGCGGTCACGTCAGCGCCCGCGCCGAGGAAGACGACGGGTTCTGGGTCACCGGCTTCGAGTACCTCGACCAGACCGTGCCCGACGGGGTCGTGAAGCTCGACTTCGACCTCAACCCGCTCGTCGGCCACCACGAGCTGTCACCGGCGGTGAACTTCCACGCCCTCATCTACCGCACCCGCCCCGACGTGAATGCGGTCGTGCACGTCCACAGCCACCACATCTCGGTGCTCTCGTCGATCGAGGGCCAGACCGTCGGCATGTACAACGTGCTCTCCGTGCTCTTCCACGACGATCAGGCGACGTACTTCGACGACGGGATCAAGGCCCACACCGACGTGGTGGAGGCGCTCGGGGACAAGCGGGTGGTGCTCATGAAGAACCACGGCGCCATCGTGGCGTCGGACTCGGTCGAGAACGCGGTCATCGAGGCCATCACCCTCGAGAAGGCGGCGCAGTACCACCTCGAGTGCGTCGCCGTCGGGGGCACCGAGATCGCCGAGGCCGAGGTGCTCGGTGGCAAGGCCATGTACCGCAAGCACTACCTGCCCCAGGTGTGGCGGGCCAACCTCGACCGCATACGCGGCACCGACCCCGACCTCTTCGCCCTCCTCGACGACTGAGGCTCGCCGACGAAGGGTGCGGACGTGGCGCGACTCGGGGAAGATGGTCGCCCATGGCAGCTCCCCGAGGTGCGCGTCTCGACCTGATCCGGCTCCGCTCGCGGATCGCCAACTCCTACCTCACCATCCCGTTGCTGGGCGTCATCGCCGCCGGCATCGCCGCCGAGTTCCTCGTCCGCCTCGACACCGACGCGTCCGACGACGCCTTCGGGTGGGCCTTCGGCGGTGACGCCGACGCGGCCCGCGCCATCCTCAGCGCCATCGCCGGGGCCACCATCACCATCGCCGGTCTGGTCTTCTCGATCACCATCGTCGCCCTCCAGCTCACCTCCAACCAGTTCTCCCCCCGGGCGCTGAGCAACTTCCTGCGCGATCGCGTGAACCAGGCCACCCTCGCGGTGTTCCTGGCCACCTTCACGTTCTCGCTGATGGCCCTGCGGGCGGTGCGCGACAGCGGCCCCGACGGCGAGGGCCTGGTCCCCGACGTCACCATCACCGTGGCGTTCGTGCTGATGCTGGCCAGCGTGCTGATGTTCATCGAGTTCATCCACCACGCCACCCAGTCGCTGCGGGCCGTCACCATCATCGAGCGGATCGCCAAGGAGACCCGGCACTCCATCGCCCAGGGGCGAGAGGAGCCGGGCACCGTGGACGTGCTGCCCACCGACCTCACCCGGTTGCTGCGCTCCGACGAAGCCGTACCGCCCGGCCAGGTGGGTCTGCTGCGCCGCCGCGGGACCAAGCCGATCGAGGACGGCAGCGTCGAGTCCCGACGCGACGACTCCGACACGCGACGGGCCCCGGTCGGGTTGCTGGTCGCCTCCGGCCCCGGCGCGGTCACCGACCTCGACGTCGGGAACCTGGTCGCCCTGGCCGCCGAGCGGGGCCTGACGCTGTGCCTGGCGGTGCGCGTCGGCGACTTCGTGCCGAGCGACGGTCCCTTGCTGGTGGTGCGCCGGGTGATCGGCGACCCCAACGCTCCCGAGGGCCTGACCGGCGTGAGCGGTGACGACCTCCACGGCTTCGAGCACCTCATCGGCCAGGACAGCGAACGCAGCATGCGCCAGGATCCGGCGTTCGGGTTCCGCCAACTCGTCGACATCGCCGAGCGGGCGCTGTCGCCAGGCGTCAACGATCCCACCACGGCCGTGCAGTGCATCGACCAGCTCCACGATCTGCTCCGCCTCGCCCACGGGTCCTCCTATCCCTGCGGGGGCTACCCGGACGACGCCGGGACCCTCCGCTTGGTGATCCCTCCCTGGCGGTGGCCGGACCTGCTCGACCTGGCCCTCGACGAGGTGCGCCACTGGGGGGCCGACTCCATCCAGGTCCACGCCCGCCTCTCGGTCCTGCTCGACGACCTGGCCGACCTCACCCGTCGTTGCGCCGACGACGAGGGGCTCAACGCGGTGCAGCGGCACCGCCAGCTGCTGAGCGCCCGCCTCGACGACCTCCCGTCGGTCGAGCGCCAGCAGCTGGCCCGTCAGCTCGCCACTCGGCCCTCGGCCGTGGCCAAGGAGGGTACGCAGGTGCCCTGACCCGCCTCGATCGGCGGCGGAGGGCGCGACGGGGGCGCTGCCCGCGATCAGGTGATGGGACAGCTGGCCCCGTCGGCCATGAGGGTGTTGCCGGTGACGAAGCGCGATTCCGGCCCGAGCAGGAAGCGGGCCACCGGCCCGATGTCGTCGGTGGCATCCCCCAGGCGGCCGAGGGGGTTGCGGCCGAGCACCCGCTCGGCCATGGCCGGTTCGTTGGCGAACGCCGCCTCCATGGCCGGGGTGGCGGCCAGCGGCGCCAGGCAGTTGACCCGGATGCCGTCGGCCCCCCACTCCCGGGCGAGGGTGCGGGCCAGGCCCCGTTGGGCGGCCTTCACCGCCGCGTAGGCCGGCAGCTTGGCCTTGCCCTCGAACCCGGCCTCCGAGGTGAGCACGACGTAGGCACCCCGGCTGGCCGCGAGGTGGGGCCGGGCCGCCACGGCCAGCAGGTAGGTGCCGCGCAACGAGACGCTCACGTGGCTGTGCAGGTCGGCGGCGGACAGCGTGGCGAGCACGGACGGCACCGGCGAGAGCCCGCTGGTGGCGTTGTGCACCACCCCGTCGAGGCGCCCGTCGCGCTCGACGACGGCGGCGACGGCGGCTCGCACGGACCCGGGGTCGGCGACGTCGCAGACGATCGATCGGCCGTGCCCGCCGGCCCGGTCGACCTCGTCGGCCACGGCGGCCGCCGCGTCGGCGCGCCGGGCGGCGATCCAGACCGTCCATCCCGCCTGGCCGCACGCCAGGGCGATGCCCCGGCCCACCCCACCGCTGGCCCCGGTGACGAGCACCACCGTGTCGGCGCTCATCGCCACGACCGCCCGCAGTCGGCGTGCACGACGGTGCCGGTGACCCCGCCGGTTCCCGAACCGAGCAGCATGGTGACCGCCCCGGCGACCTCCCCCTCGATGGTGCCGGGATGGCTGGCCAGGGACGGCGCCGGGGCCACCGGGTGGTCGGGCGCCAGCCGGGTCGGGGTGGTGACCAGGTTGACCCGCACGCCCCGGGGCCCCTCGGATCGGGCGAGGGAGCGCACGAGCGCCTCGACGCCGTCGGCCACCGCCGCGGCCGCGCCGTGACCGGCGCAGTCCAGCGGGGCCGGCCGCTCGGCGACGGCCACGATGGTGCCGCTGTCGGCGACCCTGGAGGCCGCCACGCCGAGTGCCGCGCACCACGCCGCCAGGGGAACCTCGGCTTCGTCGATCCACGCGGCCAGGTCCACGTCGACGACCGGACGGGGGGCGGCGACGGGCGCCCACACGGCGACGACGACCCGTTCGGCTCGCTCGCCGGTGACGTGCTGGCCACGCCAGGCGTCGAGGTCGTCGGCCCACGCCCAGCCCTCACCCCCGCCCGACGGGACCGGCACCGTGACGACCGGGCCGCCCAGGACGTCGGCGAGGGCCGTCGCCTCGGCGGTGGACAGCACGAGGGGTGGGGCGAGGTCGCCGCCGTCGTGGGCGATGACGTCGGCGGTGCTGGCGATGCTCATCGGGGCCGCACCACCTCACCGGGGGCGGCGCCGGTGATCTCGCCGTCCTCCACGGTGATGGTGCCGTTGGTGATGGTGGCCTTGATGCCCTGGGGGACGGCCCGGAAGCGTGCCGCGCCCGTCACCCGGTCCGCTTCCTCGCGGCAGGTGCCCACGTCGACCGTCTCGGGGTCGAAGACGAAGAGGTCGGCGGCCCACCCGGCGGCGGCGACGCCCCGGTCGTTCAGCCCCAGGATGGCGGCGGGCACGGCGGTGATGCGCCGGATCGCCTCCTCCAGGCGCCACACCCGCTCCTGCTTCCACCACGTCGACAGGAAGTGGGTGGACCACTCCTGGCCGTCGTCGCGGTCGAGGTGGGCGCCGCCGTCGGAGACGCCGACGATCATCTGGGGGTGCTTCTGGACGTCCTTGAGCAGTTCGCGCCACGCCGGGGTCTCGTTGGACCAGTGGAAGACGGTGGCCAGGTCGTCGGCCAGGGCGATGTCGAAGAAGACGTCGGCCGGGTGCTTGCCGCTGTCCGCGGCCAGAGCCGACATCGACCGACCCAGGTGCGGTTCGTTCTCGGCACTGCGCACGTCCGAGACGCGCAGGCTCTCCCAGAACGGCGGCGGCAGGGTGGAGCCCCGGGCCGGATCCCGGTTGGGTTCGTCGATGGCCCGGCGCAGGGCGTCGCGTCGGGTCGGGTCCTCGAGCCAGGTCCGCTTGGTGGCCACGTCCAGCGCCATGAGCTCGTTCCAGAGAGGCACGCCTTCGTAGCGGGTCGTTCCGTCGATGAGATCGAACGGGCCGTTGAGGGGCCGGGTCATCAGCAGCGAGTACACCGGAGCACCGAGGGCGGCCGAGCGATCGAGGAACGCCCGCGACTCCTGCCACGTCTTGGTCGGGGCATCGACCTTGGAGCGTCCACCGAGGCCCTGGGTGATGACGGGCACACCGCCGCGCTGGGCCAGCTCGATGAGGAAGTCCCGGTCGGCGGAGTCGATCCCCTCCACTGCGCTCTCGGGGGCGTAGGCGATCGACCCGCGCCCGTGGCGCCCCTGGGCGTCGGCGAGGGCGCGCATCTCGTCACGCGACGACAACCGGCTGGGCACTGGTCGGTCGGCCATGTCGAGGTGAGTGGGGGCGTGCGACGACGACAGGCCGAGGGCGCCGGCGTGCATGGCGGCGTCGATCATGGCGGCCATGGTGGAGATCTCGTCGGGCGTGGCCTCTCGCTCGTAGGCGGCGTCGCCCATCACCCAGCGCCGCACCGCGGAGTGGCCCACGTACATGCCGAGGTTCACGCCCAGCTTGCCGGGGCGGGTGGCGAGGAACTCCTCGAACGTCTCGAACTCCCAGCCGACGTGGCCCAGCGAGTCGAGGTCCATCCCCTCCACCCGGGCGAACACCTGGGCCAGGTAGTCGTGGTCGTCGGATCGACACGGCGCCACGGAGAAGCCGCAGTTGCCGGCGGCGACGGTGGTGACCCCGTGCAGCGCGGCGGTGTCGCACACCGGATCCCAGGTGATCTGGGGGTCGTAGTGGGTGTGGGCGTCGACGACGCCGGGAGCCACGACGAGGCCCTCGCAGTCGATCGTGCGCCGGGCCGCCTGGCCCCGCAGGCGGCCCACGGCCACGATGCGATCACCCTCGACGGCCACGTCGGCGAGACGGCCGGGCACCCCCGTGCCATCGACCACCAGCCCTCCGGTGAGCAACAGGTCGTACATCAGCGCTGCCTTTCTGCGAACGACTCGAGGTCGTGCGCGAAGCGGGAGAAGAGTCGGGCCAGGTCGTCGACGTCGGACGCCGGCCAGTCGGTGAGCACCTCGGCGAGCATCTCGCGCCAGCTGGCCGAGAGCGCCTCGAACAGCTCCCGACCGGCGGGGGTCAGGTCGAGGTGGGAGATGCGGCGGTCGTCGGTGTCGATGGCGCGGGTGACGAGGCCACGTTCCTCGAGCGCCTTCACGCGTCGCGAGATGGTGGACAGCTCGAGGCCGAGGCCCTCGGCGAGCTGTGAGACGGTGCAGGGCCCACCCAGTCCCAGGCGTGCAAGGGTGGCGTAGTACGGGCCTTCGAGGCTGTAGCCGACCCGCTGGCCGAGAGCCTCGTGCAGGGCGAAGTCCTTGGCCCGGCGGGCCGCCACGCCCAGCGCGTCCTGGATGGCGGCGAGGCGTTCGTCGGTGCCGATCGGGACGGTCACGGCTCGCTCCGTGAGATCTCGGCCGGTCGTCCGGCGAGGGCGCCGCCCTCGACCAGGAACTCGGCTCCCGTGGAGTACGACGCGGCGTCGGACACGAGGAAGGCGACCAGCTCGGCCACCTCCTCGGGGCGGCCCATGCGGCTGATGGGGAAGCCGCGGCAGGCGGCCTCGGGGTCCACCGAGCCGAACTGGGGGTTGTTGACCATGAGCGTGTCGATGACCCCCGGGTGCACCACGTTGACCCGGATGCGGTCAGGTCCGAACTCGATGGCCGCCGCCTTGGTCATGCCCCGGATGGCCCACTTGGAGGCCACGTAGGGCACGGCTCCGGCCACGCCCTGGAGCCCGGCGATGGAGGACACGTTGACGATGGCCCCGCCCCCGGCCTGGCGCAGCGCTCCCACGGCGGCCTGCATGCCCAGGAAGGTGCCGAGCTGGTTGACCCGCACGACCTCCATGTAGTCGTCCTCGCTCACCGAGTCGATCCAACCAGCTCGCACGATGCCGGCGTTGTTGACCAGGGTGTCGAGGTGCCCGTGGTGCTCGACGGTGCGGGCCACGGCCGCGGCCCACTGCTCGGCGTCGGTGACGTCGAGCTCGACGAAGGCACAGTCGGCCCCCAACTCGTCGGCCAGGGCCCGGCCCTCGTCGGCGAGCACGTCGGCGACGACCACCCGGGCACCACGTTCGAGGAACAGGCGGGCTTCGGCCGCGCCCTGCCCCCGCGCCCCGCCGGAGATGAGCGCCACCTTGCCGTCGAGGCGGGTGCGGTCGGTCATCACAGCACCGCGACGGGGTTGACGGGGCAGCCCGTGCCCCCGACGACCCGCAGCGGGGCCAGGGTGAAGAAGAACTCCCAACGGCCCTCCTCGGCACAGACGTCGCCGAGGGGCCCGAGGGCCAGGTTGTCGATGAGGTGCAGGCCCATGCCCACGATGCCCACCTGGTGGATGGGGAAGGGCCAGTCGGGGATGCCCAGCCCGGGTGTGGGGTCGGAGATGCCGTCGCTGCCGAGCACGGCGATGCCCCGGTCGTGCAGCCACGGGAGGCACTCGGCGTGCAGCCCGGCCAGCCCGTCGCGGAACGGGTCGAGGCGGCCCGTCTCGGCCTTGCGGGCGTCGCGACCGGTGCCGACGACGAGGATGTCGCCCTCGCCGACGGCCACGCCGAGGGCCGCCTCGGCGGCCTCGAGGTGGGCCACGCCGAGGGCGGTGTTGCCCGGGAGGTGCGGCAGGCCGAACGCCCGGGGGACGTCGAGGAACACGCCCCGGCCGCTCAGACCTTCGGCCAGGGCCATGATGGTGTTGGCCTCCGAGCCGGTGCTCTTGACCTGCTCGGCGGGTCGGCCGTTGTACATCTGGCCTCGGATGAACATGTGGCAGAGGGCGTCGACGTGGGTGACGCCCATGCCGTGCACGTCGGTGCCGACGTAGTCGCGCGACGCCTCGTAGCCCGGGATGCCGTTGGAGTCGCGGGCGTCGCCGCTGGCCAGCATGTGGTGGTGGGCCGGCGAGGGGGTCTCGGGCGACGGGGTGACGGGCAGGTCGTGGGCCAGGCTCACGCTGCGGCCCCGCCGCACGAGGGCGGCGCCGGCCGCCCGGTGCTCGTCGGTCAGGGAGTTGAGCGCCCCCCGCTGGTCGTCGTCGCCCCACCGCCCCCAGTTGCTGGTGGCCTCGTAGTAGGCCTCGACCTGCTCGGCGCTCGGCGCCGGTGGTGGCGTCGGGAACTCCATGCGCTCTCCCCCTCGTCGCGACGCCGGCGGTCCGGTGCCGTCGATCCAGACTAGGCAGACGCAATGCTTCCGTCAAGCAACCTTTGTCGGTGTCGGTCTCCGTGTCGGGCTGTCAGGCCTCGAACGTCGGCCTCGACCGGGGGCGTCCCCCGGGACCGCTGTAGGCGTGGCCCCACCCGGGAGCCCGTTCGAACGTCACCTCCGGGAACCCGGCGAGGGCCGAGTCCCACGCCGCGAGCAGGCGGTCCTCGGCGTCGTAGTCGAACGGGTCGGTGAGGATCACCTCCTCCATCCCGCCGGGCTCCGGTCGGTTGGCGGCCAGCCAACGCGCAGTGCGTCCGACGGCCTCGCGGGCCGGCACGACGTCGTGGTAGCCGAGCCGATCCCGCAAGGTCGACGTGTCGAGAACCCGGTGGGTGGGCAGGGGCTGCATCACCAGCGGTCGGGCGGGCACGGCCAGTTCGAAGGGCAGCGACACCACCTCGAGCTCGTGGTCGAGGGCGGCGGCGCACAGCTCGATGACCTGGGCCACCGACAGGACCTCGTCGTCACCGCAGTTGAAGATCTGCCCGGATGCGGCCTCGGGGTGGTCGACGCCCAGCAGCACGGCGTGGGCCAGGTTCTCGGTGTAGCCGTGGTGGTGGAGCGTGAGCCCACCGTCGGCCACGATGATGCGGCGGCGGCCGTCGAGGATGCGCCGCACGACCATCCACTCCCGGGGCACGACCTGGTACGGGCCGTAGGCGTACGGGTAGCGGAAGTGGGCGGCGTCGGGGTGCTGCTCGAAGACGTGCTCCTCGGTGCGGGCCACCCGGAAGCCCTTCTCGTCCTCGTCGGGGTGGGCCACCGTGGGTGCGGTGTCGGAGAGCGGCACCGGGGTTCCCGCCGGGTCGGCCAGGAAGGGGTTCATCCAGCCCCGCAAGGCGGGGACACCCCCCACCGAGAGGAACCGTCCCACCCGACCGCGGGTCACCTCGGCCACCCGTCGCAGCCGGCCGTACATGGCCAGGCCGACATCGAAGGTCCGGCCCTGCAGGGCGGCGGTCAGCGAGTCGGCGTCGTAGGGGTCGGCATGGATGTGCTCGACGGAGTCGGGCGTCTCGGCCCGCTCGTGGGTGCCGCGGTGCAAGATGGTGACGGTGTGGCCCCGTTCGACGAGACCGGCGACGATGGGGATGCCCGTGGGGCCGGTGCCGCCGATGACCAGCACCCGCTCGCGTGGCGGCGTCATCCGAAGCTCACGTCGCGCCGGGCCAGCTTCCAGCCCGAGGGCGTGCGCCGGAAGGTGTCGCGGTAGGACCCGCACACCTTGAGGGTGGGGCTCTCGGCGGTGTCGACGTAGAAGAGCCAGTAGGAGTCGGCCACGGCTGCATCGGAGCCATCGACGTCGACGGTGATGGTGGTGATCATGTGGCGGCTGTTGCTGCCCGGACCGGCTTCGCCCGAGGCCCGGCGGGCCTCTCCCCCGGCCCGGATGTCGTCGCGACCCCGGCGAGGGGCCCCCGGCATGTTCCAGAAGGCGTCCTCGGTGAACAGCTCGACGTAGTCGTCGAGATCACCTCCGTCGGCGTACTGGGCCAGGCGGGCCACGACGGAGCGGATCTCGAGGTCGTCGGCCACGCGGCGCAGGAGCGTGTCATCGGTCATGGCCCGGACGGTACCTGCCGGCCGTCCCGGCTCGCGGACCCCCTGCGCGGCGAGGACCGCCGGACGACGCTCGACCCGGCCGGCGGGAGAGCTGCCCCGCTACGCTCCGGCCATGTCCCGACGCGCCGTGACCGTGCTGACCGCGGAGGGCGACACCGAGGTCGACGCCCACGACGACGGCGACCGCGTGTGGCTCGAGGCCGACGCGATCCATCGCCTCACCGGGTGGGAGCCCAAGCCCGAGGGCCTGTGCCGGGGGGACCTGTGTGTCCCGGTCCGCGATCCAGGGGCGCGGCACGCCGATGGTCGCCTCGACCTCGCGGCGGTGTCCGCGGCCCTGCAGCGCCCGTTCGCGGTGGCTCGCCCGTCCGGTGGACCCACGGTGGTCTCCATCGGTGATGCTGCCCACGAGCGGGCGGCCGCCCTCGCCGGTGGACGAGCGCCCCAGCTCCGCCTCCCCGACCTGTCGGGGACGCTCGTGGAGGTCCCGGCGCTGGAACGCCGCAAGCGGGTCCTGTTGGCCTGGTCCTCGTGGTGAGGGTGCCGCTACGAGCTGCCGGTCTGGCAGACCCTCCACGACGAGCTCTCCCCCTTCGGCCTCGACATCGTCGCCGTTGCTCTCGACGACTCCCCTGAGGCGATCCGCCCATGGGTGCAGGACGCCGAGCCGCCGGTGACCACCATGACCGTCGTCCTCGATGCCGACCACGCCGTGGCCGAGACCTACGGCATCACCAACGTGCCGGCCACGGTGTGGCTCGACGAGGACGGTCGGGTGGTGAAGCCGCCGACGATCACACCGGGCACCAACGAGTTCAAGGACTTCACCCGCATCGATGCCGAGGAGCACCACGACGCGCTGCGTCGCTGGGTGCACGACGGAGTGCTGCCGGCCATGGGCGGCCACGAGGCACCTTCGGGGACGGCGCGCCCACCCACACCTGAGGAGCAGGCCGCTCGGGTCGAACGGCGCCTCGCGTCGTGGTTGGCCCGCCACAGCTTCGACGCGGAGGCCGAGGGGCACTACGCACGCGCCGTCGAGCTGGCGCCGCTGGACTGGACGATCAGCCGGGGGTCGATGCCCGCTCGGGGCCTCGATCCCTTCGGTCAGGACTTCTTCGAGCTGTGGCAGATCTGGGACGACGCCGGCCGTCCGGACTACGTGGGCCTGACGGTCGACGACCGGCCCGGCGAGGGCGATGCCGGCGCCTGATCCGACCCGAGCCTGGCGGGGCCTGCGGTTGCGACGCCGACGGGAGCCCGTCGCGGTCGCCCTGGCTCTGGTCGCCCTCGTCGCCACCGGGTGCGGGTCCTCGGCCGAGCCCGGCCGGGGACCGGCGATGGGCGAGGCTCACAGCGCGGTGACCGGCGCCGCGCTCTTCGCCGAGCACTGCGGCACCTGCCACCGACCGGGAGGCACCGGGGCGGATCTCGTCGCGCTCGATCCCGATCCCGTGCTGGTGGAGGACGCCGTGCGCGTGGGTCGCTTCGAGTCGGGCATGCCCGCCTACGAGACGACTCTCGACGACGACGAGATCGACGCCATCGTCGACTACGTGGTCACCTACCGGCGCTGACCACCGGTCTGTTGCGGGTCGGTCAGGCGGCCCGGACGGCAGCCACGAACTCGACCGCTTCGTCGACCGGGACGACCTGGCGGTGCGCGGACGCCCGCAGGGCGTCGTCGACGGCGTCCGTGGCCGGACCCGTGGTCTCGGCCCGGGCGTCGAGCAGGGCGTCGACCAGCCGGTTCGACGACAACAGCATGTCGCCGGCCGCCTCGGCGTCGGCCACGAGGGCCACGAGGGAGTCGAGGCCGGTGTTGACCGTGGTGGAGACCGTGTCGAGCATGTGGGTGTCGCCTTCCTGGTCGGATCTTGCGTCGTGAGAGGTACAACCAGCCGCACCGGTGAGGTCATCCCGAACGGCTGCGGTCATACGTCACCGTAGGGCTGTCGCGCCGTTTCGCGGTCGATCCCGAGGCCGAGCGTCATCGAATCGGCGGACGGCCGCTCAGTAGCGCAGGGTGACGTTCTTGCGCTGCACGAACTCCTCGATGCCAGCTCGCCCCCCTTCGCGACCGAAGCCGCTGGCCTTCATGCCGCCGAACGGGGCCGACGGCGACATCGGGGGGAAGCCGTTCACCGTGACGGTGCCCACCTCGAGCGCTTCCACCAGCCGCAGGGCTCGCGACAGGTCCCGGGTGTGAAGGTAGGCCGCCAGCCCGAACGCGCTGTCGTTGGCCCGGGAGACCACCTCGTCCTCGTCGGCGAAGGGCAGGACGGCGAGCACCGGCCCGAACACCTCCTGGGTTGCCAGGTCGCTGTGCTGGTCGACGTCGCAGAACACGGTCGGGGCCACGTAGTAGCCCTCCTCGAGGGTGTCGGCGAGTCGTCGCCCGCCGGTGGCGAGGCGGGCCCCATCGGCGTGGGCTCGCTCGATCACTCCGAGCACCCGGGTGCACGCGGCCTGGTTGACCAGGGGTCCGACGAGGGTGGAGGGGTCGAGTGGATCGCCGATCGGGAGCGACTCGACCTGAGCCACCACTCGCGCCACCACCTCGTCGACCACGCGCTCGTCGACGTAGAGCCGGGTGGGCAGGGCACACCCCTGCCCACTCAGCAACCCGGCGCCGAGCACGGCAGCGACGGGCACGGCCGTGTCGAGGTCGGCATCCGCGAAGACGATGTTGGCCGACTTGCCCCCGAGTTCGAGGGCCAACGGGGTGCAGTGGCGAGCCGCGATCGCCATGACCTCGCGAGCGGTCGCGGTGCCGCCGGTGAAGCTGATCTTGGCCACGCCGGGGTGTCCGACCAGCGCCTGGCCCGTCGCCGCTCCGCCCGGTACGACGTTGAGCACGCCGGCGGGCAGACCGGCCTCCAGGGCCAGCTCGGCGAAGCGCAGCGCGCCGAAGGGGGCCAGTTCGGGTGGCTTGACCACCACCGTGTTGCCGGCGGCCAGGGCGGGCGCCACCTTCTGGCCCATCCCCATCATCGGGCCGTTCCAGGGCACGATGGCGGCCACGACGCCGTAGGGCTCGGTGCGGGTGTAGTCCAGCGCTCCGGTGTCGTGGACCGGGAGCACCTCACCGTCGAGCTTGTCGACCCACCCCGCGTAGTAGCGCGTCCAGCTGGCGGCGTAGTGGCCCGACGGCATGGCGCTCACGGGGGTGCCGTTGTCGAGGGCGTTGAGTGCCGCCGACGACGCGGCGTGCTCGTCGAGCAGGTCGGCCAGACGGGCCAGTACGGCGGCGCGTCGGTGCGGAGGCGTGCGCCGCCAGGAGGGAAACGCGGCGCGGGCGGCACGGACCGCATCGTCCACCTCCCGGGCGCTGGCCAGGCCCACATCGGCCTGGTGGCGACCGGTGGCGGGATCGTGGTGGGCGTAGGTCCCCCCGCGTCCGGGACCGGCCCAGTCGCCGTCGATCAACAGCCCCCGACCGGCCAACCCCTCGAGCATGGCCCGCGCCTCTGGCTCACCGTTCCTCGTCGCCACGTGTCGCCCCTCCCGATCGACGCCCCTTCGTGCGGGGCGGCCTCACTGTACGGGGTGGGTCCGGGCTGCCGGACGGGGCCGGGCGCGGGACAGGGCCGGACCCTGGGGTCCGGCCCTGTCGTCGTGGGTCCGTCGCTCAGCCTGAGCGGGGAAGCTGGCGCCGTTGTCCCACGGTCCTGGCTCAGGAGCCGGGCAGCAGCACGGCGTCGATCACGTGGATCACGCCGTTGGAGCCCACGATGTCGGTCGTGACGACCTGGGCCTGGCCACCCTCGGCGTCGGTGATGAAGACGTTGCCGTCCTCGACCGAGATGGTGAAGGTGCCACCCTCGACCGTGGTGACCTCACCGGGCTCGACGTCGGCGGCCATGACCTCACCGGCGACCACGTGGTAGGTCAGCACGGCCTGGAGCTGCTCGATGTTCTCGGGCTCGAGGAGAGTCTCGACGGTGCCCTCGGGCAGCGCCTCGAACGCCTCGTTGGTGGGGGCGAACACGGTGAAGGGGCCGTCACCCGAGAGGGTGTCGACCAGATCAGCGGCCTCGAGCGCGGCTACGAGGGTGGAGAAGTCGTCGTTGCCGGCGGCGATCTCGACGATCGTCTCGCTGGCTTCCATCTCCTCGGTCTCGGCCATGGTGGTCTCCGAGGATTCGGCGGCCGTGGTGGTGGTGGCGGCGTCGTCGTCGGAATCGCTGCTGCACGCGCCGGCGAACAGCGCCAGCGAGACGGCGGCGGCGAGGACAGGGGTCTTGAGCTTCATCGGGGGGTTCCTCCAGTTATCGGTGTGTGGTGGGTGTGAACCGGCCGTGATTAGCGCTAATTCCCGACCCACGTGATTTCTTCGGAACCGCCCTTCGTCGCGGATGACGGAAATCTGCGAATTTCCTCTCCGCCGCCACCGTGGCGCGTCAGCGGCGGGACGTCGTGGTCGCTTCGATCGCTCCCACCAGATCGCGCACTCCCCGGATGCCGGCATCGGCGTCGAGGCGACCGGGAAGCACCCATCGGGTCCGGTCGCCCTCGCGCTGCACGGCCACGCGCCGGCACGCGGCCCGCCGCGCCGGGCTCGTGGGGTCCCCGGCGCAGAGGCTCACGCTCGTGGCGCCTTCGGCGAGCTCCACCCGACCACGGGGCTCCCCCTCGACGACCAGCACCACCTCGTCGGCCCGCACCGACAGTGCCACGACCGAGCCGCAGGGCACCGTCGTGGCGCCCGTCGGTGGGTTGGCGATGTCGCCCGTCGGGCGGAGCACCACCTCGGCGGCAGCCCCGCGGGGCGCGCCGGCGCAGCCCACGGCCACGCGTCCCTCGTGTGCGGTCGCCCAGGCAGAGACGGCCACCTCGTGCAGCTGCGGTACCGAGACGTCGCGGCCCTCGACGGATTCGAGCTCGGTCAACGCGACGAAGGTGTGGCGCCCCGGCCACCGCTCGACGGCGTCGAAGATCGGGCCGGGGTCCTCCGCGGGGACGGCGACGACCGAGCCGGAATCGCTCGCCACGTCGTCGAACGGCTTGCCCCGGTGGCGCGACTCGAGCAGGACCAGCGCCGGCTTCTCCGTCGCGGAGAGCTCCGCATCGAACGCCGCCCACGCGTCCGCCAGCTGGAGCTGGCGGCTGACCGGTGCCCACAACACCGTCGCCTGGACCGCCAGCGCGCCGACCACGAGCGCCCCCACCAGCAGGCGAGGGCGCACGGCGCGCAGGCCGAGCAGACCCAGGACGGCCAGCGGAGGCACCACCCAGAGCAGGTAGAAGGGGCCCACGGCGTCGTAGTGGCCACCCCGCAGCGCGTTCTTGTGCGACCACTGCACCGCATACGCGAGCGGGACGACTGCTCCGAGAGCCACCAGCAGCACGACTGCGGGGTTGCTTCCGAACCGCCACACCGCCACCGCCGCACCCACCGCCAGGGCCGACCCCACTGCCGTCCACGGGAGCAGCAGGCCGGCGCCGACCACCGCCGCCCAAAGCCCACCCAGGAGGTCGAAGCCCATGAACGGATCGGTGTCGAGGGCACGGCGCAGGCCGAACCCGGGGCCGTCGTCGGGCGACACGAAGACGAACGGGGGCCGCAGCGGCGAACCGGTGAGCACCCAGGTCGTGACCACGACCGCCACGATGGCCGGCGCCGCCCCGGCCGCGAACGCCAGCGCTGCGTCCCATGGCTCGCGGCGCTGGCGCCCGGGGGCCGTCGGGAGGGCGGCGTCGTCGATGTGGCCGGCACCGGGGTGGGCCTGCCCGAAAGGCTCGTCCGTCGACCGAGGGCCCCCGCCGTGCCACCGCCGCGAGCGGGAGGTCACCGCCAGCCAGCCCACGATGACGAGGCCCCAGGCCACGGCCTCGAGCTGGCGGAAGAACAACGTCGCCCCCAGCACCGCACCCGCGACCACCAACAGCCGGAGGCGCTCCTGGTCGACGGCGGCCAACACCACCCACAGCGACGTGGCCCCGAGGGCCACCCCCGGCACGTAGCTCAGCAGGCGGGTGTCGAGGGCGAGCACCATCGGCGACAGGCCGGCGGCGGCCCCGGCGAGCGCCGCCCCCCAAGGTCCGAGGCCCACCCGACGAGCGACCCCTCCCACAGCCACGACGAGCAGCACGATCGCGGCGACGGAGGCCAGTCCGAACGTCCCCACCACCGCGTGGCTCGCCGCCCCCAGCACCGCCGTCCCGGGGAGGTATTTGGGCACCAGGCCATCGCCTCGCGTGGCGGTGAACACCAACGGGCCTCCGGGATCGTCGCTCGGGAGGGTGAGCGACCCGTCGAGCAGGGCGCGAGCCTGTGCCTCGTAGACCACGTGGTCGACGGTGGGGTGGAAGTCGTCGTAGACGAGGCTCGCCGCCAAGGCGAGCCCGACGAGGGAGACGCCGACGGCGACCAGCATCGGCCCCCACGTCCTGCTCTGTGCCCCCAAGCGTGCCCCCCGGCTCCCCCCGCCACGACGCCCGCCTGATGTCGCAGGTTAGGCCACCGAGGGCACCCGGGAGGGTACCTCAGCGGAAGCGCCGGAGGCGCAGGCTGTTGGAGACGACGAACACGCTCGAGAAGGCCATGGCGGCGCCGGCGATGAGGGGGTTGAGCAGGCCGGCGGCGGCGAGCGGGATGGCCGCCACGTTGTAGGCGAACGCCCAGAAGAGGTTGGCCTTGATGGTGCCGAGCGTGCGACGCGAGAGGCGGATGGCGTCGGCTGCGGCCGTGAGGTCCCCGCGCACGAGCGTGAGGTCGGAGGCCTCGATGGCCACGTCGGTCCCGGTGCCCATGGCCAGGCCGAGATCGGACTGGGCCAGAGCGGCGGCGTCGTTGACGCCGTCGCCGGCCATGGCCACCACCCGCCCCTCGTCCTGCAGGCGTCGCACGACCATCACCTTGTCCTCGGGCAGGACTTCGGCGACCACCTCGTCGATGCCGAGCTGGGCGGCCACGGCGCCGGCGGCTCGCTGGTTGTCGCCGGTGAGCAGCACCGGGGCGAGACCCAGGCTCCGCAGCTGGCGGATCGCCTCGGCGGAGGTGGGCTTGATGGTGTCGGCCACCACCAGCACGGCACGCGCCCGTCCGTCCCACCCGGCCAGCACCGGGGTGCGCCCGGCCGCTTCGGCGGCCTCCTTGGCGGCCGTGAGCTCCGCGGGGAGGTGCAGTCCCCAGTCGGCCATGAAGCGCTCGCGCCCGGCGACGACGGCGTGGCCGTCGACCACGCCCTGCACGCCCAGGCCCTGGGTGTTGGCGAAGTCGCTCGGCGCGGTCAACGCCATCTGCTCCCGGCGCGCCCCGTCGGCGATCGCTCGGGCGATGGGGTGCTCGCTGGCGTCCTCGACGCTGGCCACCAGGCGCAGCACCTCGCCGCGGTCCTCGCCGTCGGCGACCACGACCTCGACCAGGGCCATGTGGCCGGTGGTGACGGTGCCGGTCTTGTCGAGCACGATGGTGTCGACCCGGCGGGTCGATTCGAGGATCTCCGGGCCCTTGATGACGATGCCCATCTGGGCGCCCCGCCCGGTGCCCACCAGCAGCGCGGTGGGGGTGGCCAGACCGAGGGCGCAGGGGCAGGCGATGATGAGCACCGCCACTGCGGCGGTGAAGGCGGCCGTGGCCCCTTCGCCGGTCCCCAGCCAGAAGCCGAGCGTGGCCGCCGCGAGGGTGATGACGACCGGCACGAACACCCCCGACACCCGGTCGGCCAGGCGCTGCACCGGCGCCTTGCCGCTCTGGGCCTCGGTGACCAGCCGGCCGATCTGGGCCAGGGCGGTGTCGGCGCCCACCCGGGTGGCCCGCACGACGAGTCGGCCTCCGGCGTTGACGGTGGCACCCATCACGGCGTCGCCGGGGGCCACCTCGACGGGCACGCTCTCGCCGGTGAGCAGGGAGGCGTCGACGGCCGACGTGCCCTCGGTGACCACGCCGTCGGTGGCGATCTTCTCGCCGGGCCGGACCACGAAGTGGTCGCCGACACGCAGATCGTCGGTGGGGATGCGGACCTCGACGCCGTCGCGGAGCACGGCCACGTCCTTGGCGCCGAGCTCCAGCAGGGCTCGCAGGGCGGCCCCGGAGCGACGCTTGGCCCGGGCCTCGAAGTAGCGACCGGCGAGGATGAACACGGTGACGCCCGCCGCGACCTCGAGGTAGATGTGGTGGTCGCCCTCGCCGCGCTGGACGGTGAGCTCGAAAGGCATGCGCATGGATGGCTCGCCGGCGCCTCCGAAGAAGAGGGCGTAGAGCGACCACCCCAGCGCCGCCAGGGTCCCGACCGAGATCAGCGTGTCCATGGTGGCGGCGCCGTGGCGCAGGTTGACCCATGCGGCCCGGTGGAAGGGCCAGGCCCCCCAGACCACGACCGGGGCGGCCAGGGTGAGCGAGAGCCACTGCCAGTTGTCGAACTGCAGAGCCGGGACCATTGACATCAACAGCACGGGGAGCGTGAGGGCGGCGGAGATCGCCAGGCGGTCGCGCAGGGCCCGGGTGGGATCCGGTCCCTCCGGCTCCGGGCCCGGCCCCTCCCCCGGCGCGTTGGAGGGCGGCGCCGGTTCACGCACCCCGTAGCCGGCAGCCTCGACCTCGGCGACCAGGCGATCGAGGTCGGTGCCGGCGGGGGCGACCACGTGGGCGTTCTCGGTCGCGTAGTTCACCGACGCGGACACCCCGTCGAGCTTGTTGAGCCGGCGTTCGATGCGGTTGGCGCACGAGGCGCAGGTCATGCCCGTGACGGCCAGGTCGACGGTGACGGGCGCGGCGTCGCCGGCATCGGATCGGCTGTCGGCGTCGATGCTCACCGGTGGCCTCCCGCGTGGTCGGGATCGGCCGGGGTCGACGCGGGCGCGGGTCCCGTCGGCTCGTCGCCGAACGGGCCCACGGCCTGACCGACGCCCCAGCCGATCCCGAAGGCCAGGGCGAGGACTGCTGCGAACCCGGTCAGCCGTCGTCGTGTGCTCATGCGTTTACCATACCCCCCCTCCCTATCCCTGTCCACCCTCGTCGCGGCGCTCCACGTCGGCGAGGGCCCGCAGCACCCGCTTCTCCGATATCGGCCCGGCCGTGCCGAGGGACTGGGCGAAGAGACTCACGCGCAGCTCCTCGATCGCCCAGCCGAGCTCCTCGAGCTCCGCATCGAGGGGTCCACCGGGGGGCACCCGATCGAGCACGGCCGCGTAGCGCTGCACCACCCGGTGCACCGACGCCATGTGGGTCCCGTCCCTGGTCACGCCATCGGCCAGCTTGTCGAGACGGACCACCATGGCCCGCAGGTAGCGCTCGACGTCCGCCATGCGATCGGGCCCGGTGGCGGCCATGAAGCCCTCGTACACGAGCCCCTCGAGCTGGCCTTCCATGTCGCCCACGGCCGCGGCCACGCCGGGCACCCCGGCCAGGGCCTCCAGACGACGGCCGACCACCCGGCCGAGGGCCAGGACCCGGGCGGTGGTGGCCAGCAGCTGCCGCAGTCGGCCGGGGACCTCGTCGACGGCTCGGAGCCGGAGGGACTCGTACTCGTGCGCCGTCCACCCCGGCCCACCCCGCTCTCGGAGCAGGGCATCGAGGACGGTGGTGTGGGCATCGGCGACGAGCGCATCGAACCCACGGGGGTAGGGGTTGCTCGCCAGCGCGAGACGCTGCTGGTTGCCGAGCCCGGACTCCACCCGCCGACGGGCGACGACGGTGGCCAGGGCGAGCAGGCGGCGGGTACCGGCCCACATGGCCCGACCCTGGGCCACCGGGTCGTCGAACAACGCCACCCCGACGGTGTCGCCCTCGTCCACCAGCGCCGGGAAGGCCTGTACTCGGTGGGCACCCACCTCCCTGTCGATCCGTCGGGGGAGGTCCCCCACCTCCCAGGTGGTGAGCCCGTGGCGTTCCAGGTCACCCGCCGCGTCCCCGAGCGCGCGGCGCACGGGCTCGGCCAGCGCGGCCTGCAGCGCGGCCAGGTCACGGCCCTGCCCGAGGACCGTGCCGTCGTCGTCCTCGACCAGGAAGATCATGCGCAGGTGCGGGGGCAGCGCCCCGGGATCGAGGTCCGCCGGACGCACCGCCGCCCCCACCTCGTGGCGCAGGTGCTCGGCGATCACCGTGGTCAGCGGCGCACACCCCGACAAGGGTCCGTCCGGCTCGGCGGCGGCCAGCGTGGCGACGACGGCCCGGGCCCGCTCCGGGAGCGGCGCCACCTCCTTGCGCAGGTGCTTGGGCAGCGTGCGCAGCAGCGACGTCACCAGCTCCTCGCGCAGGCCCGGCACCAGGCGATCGAACCCCTCGGCGCGCACCTGGTTGAGCACCACCAGCGGGATGTGCACGGCGGCACCGTCGTCGGCGGTGCCCGGTTCGAACCGGTAGGACATGGCCAGCTCGAGGTCGCGCTGGCGCCACCGGGCCGGGAAGGCCTCCTCGTCGAGCGTGTCGGTGGCGTCGCCGACGAGGTCCTCGAGCGTGAAGGCGAAGAGGTCGGGGTCGGTGCGACGGGTGGTCTTCCACCACTTGTCGAAGTGACGGGCCGACACGACCGACGGCGGGACCCGAGCCCGGTAGGCGTCGTCGAGGTCGTCCTCGTCGGCGACCAGGTCGGTGCGGCGGAAGCGGTGCTCGAGCTCCTCCACCTCGGCGAGGAGAGCCCGGTTCTCGTCGACGAACCCCGGTCGGCCGGGCCAGTCGCCTCCGACGAGGGCGTGGCGGACGAACAGCTCGTGGGCCTGCTCGGCATCGATGCGAGCGAGGGGCACGACCCGGTCCTCGACGATCGGGAGACCGTAGAGGGTGACCCGCTCGTGGACCATGGCGGCCGCTCGCTTTCGCGACCAGTGCGGCTCGTGGTGGTGCCGCTTGACCAGGTCCCCGGCGAGCTCCTCGATCCAGTCCGGGTCGATGCGGGCCACGGTGCGAGCGAACAGCCGCGACGTCTCGACGAGCTCGGCCGCCATCACCCACGCCGGTGGCTTGCGGGCCAGGGCCGAGCCGGGGAACACGGCGAAGCGGGTGTGGCGGGCCCCCACGTACTCGCGGGACTCGCCGTCGCGCTGGCCGACGTGGCTCAACAGCCCCGAGAGGATGGACCGGTGGACCTGCTCGGTGTCGGCGGGTGAGGCGTTCTGGGCCATGTCGAGCGAGGCCACCACCTGACGGAGCTGGCTGTGCACGTCCTCCCACTCGCGCACCCGCAGGAAGTTGAGGTGCTCCTGACGGCACCGGCGGCGAAAGGCGCTGGAAGAGAGCGAGCGCTGCTGGTCACGCAGGTAGCGCCACAGGTCGACCAGGGCGAGGAAGTCCGACGTGGGATCGGCGAAGCGGGCGTGGAGCGCATCGGCCTCGGCGGCGTCGTCGCTGGGCCGCTCGCGCACGTCGGGGATGGACAGCCCGGCGGTGATGACCAGCAGCTCGCGGAGGCAGCCCCGGCGGTCGGCTTCCACGATCATGCGGGCGAAACGGGGGTCGACCGGGAGTCGGGCCATCGCCCGGCCCACGTCGGTCAGGCGCCGGTTCGGCCCGTCGGTGTCGGGGGCCAGGGCGCCCAGCTCCTCCAGGAGGCGCACGCCGTCGGCGACCGCTCGCCGGTCCGGGGGATCGACGAACGGGAAGGCCTCGATGTCGCCCAGTCCGATCGCGGTCATCTGCAAGATGACCGACGCCAGGTTCGTGCGCAGCATCTCCGGCTCGGTGAACGCCGGACGGTCCTCGAAGTCCTCCTCGGCGTAGAGGCGGATGCAGATGCCGTCGGCCACTCGCCCGCACCGGCCGGCGCGCTGGGCGGCCGAGGCCTGCGAGACGGGCTCGATGGGCAGGCGCTGCACCTTCTGGCGCGTGCTGAACCGGGAGATGCGGGCCAGGCCGGTGTCGATGACGTAACGGATGCCGGGCACGGTGATCGAGGTCTCGGCCACGTTGGTGGCCAGCACGATGCGGCGTCCGCGATGCGCCTCGAACACCCGGTGCTGCTCGGCGCTGGACAAGCGGCCGTAGAGGGCGAGGACGTCAGTGCCGGGCAGGTCCAACGCCCGTAGGGCCTCGGCCGCGTCGCGGATCTCGCGCTCGCCCGAGAGGAAGACCAAGATGTCGCCTTCGGGTTCGCGTCGCAGTTCATGGACGGCGTCGATGATGGCGTCGATCTGGTCGACGTCGGCACCGCCCCGTCGGGGAGCTCGACGGCCCTGGCCCCCACCGCCGGGCCCCCGGCTGCGGCGCCCCGCCGGCCGAGACGAAGGAGGCGCCGGCGCCTCCTTCGGGGGTGGGACCTGGTAGGGCCGGTAGCGGACCTCGACGGGATAGGTGCGGCCGGAGACCTCGATGATGGGGGCGCCGCCGAAGTGCTCCGAGAAGCGCTCCGGATCGATGGTGGCCGAGGTGATGATGACCTTGAGATCCGGGCGGCGGGGCAGCAGCTGGGCCAGGTAGCCGAGGATGAAGTCGATGTTCAGGCTGCGCTCGTGGGCCTCGTCGACGATGATCGTGTCGTAGGCCAGCAGCTCGCGGTCGCGCTGGAGCTCGTTGAGCAGGATGCCGTCGGTCATCAGCTTCACCAGCGTCGAGTCCGACACCTGGTCGGTGAAGCGCACGGCGTAGCCGACGGCGCCGCCGAGCTCGACGCCGAGCTCCTCGGCGATGCGGGCGGCCACGCTGCGCGCCGCCAGGCGGCGGGGCTGGGTGTGCCCGATCATGCCCGTCACTCCCCGCCCGAGCTCGAGGCAGATCTTGGGTAGCTGGGTGGTCTTGCCGGAGCCGGTCTCCCCGGCCACGATCACCACCTGGTGGTCGCGGATGGCATCGGCGAGGTCCTGGCGCCGTTGCGAGACCGGCAGGTCCTCGGGGTAGCGGACCTCGGGCACCGCCGCCCGACGCCGCTCGATCGCGGCCGGGGTAAGGGGGGCGCCGGAACCACGTCCCCGCCGGGCCGGGCGACGTCGGCGGGGACGGGGGGCAGGGTCGGGCATGGCGTCGCCCAGGATACGGAGCCCGTCGGGTGTGCCGAGCGGGACGGCTCGGGCCCGGGCGGCGGCCGGCGCGGCTCGGCGGGGCTCAGATGGTGCAGGCCACGTCGATGCCGAGGACCTGGTTGAGGCGACCCAGGCCGAGCCACTGGGCCATGCAGAGGCTCAGCTCGACGATCTCGTCGTCGGAGTAGGCCGACCGCATGCGGGTCCAGAACTCGGCGTCGAGGTTGCGGTGGTCGAGGGCGTAGCGCTCGGCGTACTCGGCGGCCAGGCGCTCGCGGTCGGAGAGGTCCGGCGCCGAGCGCCACTGCTCGACCGAGGCGTAGAGGTCCTCGCCGACCGGGCCCTGGTCGTCGCGCTGGCTGCGCCAGCTGAGGCAGATCTGGCAGTCGTTGATCTGGGCGATGCGGTACCGGGCGGCCTCGAACTCGCGCAGCGGCAGGCGGCTGGCGGCGTAGGTCGCGCCGGAGAACCCGCCGGCTGCGGCACCGATCTCCGGTGAGGCCTGTCCGAAGACGTAGGCCATCGGGTCGACGCCTTCAGGAATGTCGATGGTCGGCATGGTCCCCCCTGGATGGTTGCCGTCGCGACGATGCTATCCGGGTGGTGGTGGGCGCCACCGCGGCGCCACCCCGGCGACCGAGCCCAGGAGGACCGCACCCATGGAGTTCAAGGAGGTCATCGAGTGGATCGGCCTGGCCATCGAGGCGGTGGGCGTCGCCATCATCTGCGTCGGCGTGGTGGGCGCGCTCCTCGTCGGCGGCCGGCGGGTGCTGGCCGGGACGCACGGCGGCCTCTACGTGCAGGTCCGACGCCAGGTCGGACGGGCCATCCTTCTGGGACTCGAGGTCCTCGTCGCCGGCGACATCATCCGCACGGTGGCCACCGATCCGACCTTCACGTCGGTGGGCGTGCTGGCCATCATCGTCGCCATCCGCACCTTCTTGTCGTTCACCCTCGAGATGGAGGTCACGGGCCGCTGGCCGTGGCAGAGCGCCGGGAGCGACGATGCCGGACCGTCCCGCGAGACCTCCCCGTCGACCGCGTCGTGACGCTCAGCCCACCGGGTGGGCGTCGAGGGGGTAGCGGTGGCCCAGCTCGTGGATGACCTCCAGGCAGTCGTGGGCGCACTCGGCGATGACGTCGGCCACGGGGCGCACCGCGTCGATGCGACCCGCCACCTGCCCGCTGAAGGCCAGACCGGCACCGAGGTCGCCGCCGAAGTAGAGGTCCATGTGGCGGGCCATGGCCTCCATGGCGTTGCGGTCGGTGTCGAACTCGTAGCGCTCGGAGACCTCCGTGCGCAGCACCCGCACGGCCGGCGCCTGGTGGCGGTTGAGCAGCACCGTGTCGGTCTCGGCGGCCCCGACGATGGCCTGCTTCCAGTTGTCGTGGATGGGCGACTCCGCCGAGGCCACCATGCGGGTGCCCATCTGCACGCCCTCGGCCCCGAGCGCGAACGCAGCCGCCATGGTGGCCCCGTCGATGATCCCCCCGGCGGCGATGATCGGCACCTCCACGCGTGAGGCCACCAGGGGCAGCAGGACCATGGTGGAGACGTCGCGCGGGTTCTTGAAGCCGCCGCCTTCGGCACCCTCGACGACGAGGCCGTCGACACCTGCGTCGACGGCCTTCAGCGCCGCTCGCAGGGTGGGCACCACGTGGAACACGGTGAGGCCGGCGGCCTTGAGCTGGGCGGTGTAGCGGTTGGGGTCGCCGGCGGAGGTGGTGACGAACCGGACGCCCTGCTCGACGACGAAGTCGACGATGGAGGGGTCCCGGACGAAGGCCTGGGCGATGTTCACGGCGAAGGGCCGGTCCGGCGCCAGGGTTGGCATCTTGCGGATCTCCTCGCGAACGGCATCGAGGTCGCCCGACGAGGTCTCGATCATGCCGATGGCGCCGGCGTTGGCCACCGCCGAGGCGAGCTGGGCGCGCGAGATGTAGCCCATGGGGGCCTGCAGGATCGGGACCTCGGCCCCGGTGAGCTCGGTGATGCGGTTCCGGAACATCCGACGAGCATCCCAGATGCTCCGCTCCCCCGCCCACGAGCTGGCCGGTGGCGCGGGTTCGACACCTGGCTCGTGGCCGATCGCGTGGCGCACCGCGAGGGAGGGCCGACGCTGTCGGCGGGGACCGCCCCCCTCAGATGGCGTTGTACCAGGCGTTCTCGCCGGGTCGGCCCTCGCCCACGAGGTCGTTGACCAGCTCGCGCACGTCGGGATGGAGGGTGGTGAACTCGACCCCGTAGTGGATCACGCCCGGCTGATCCGTGGCGGTGGCCCGCGCCACCCGCACGGCCGACACACGGCCCTCGATGTCGAGGCGAGCCGCGGTGCCGGGGCTCATGGACAACGACTCGGGGCCCTCGAGGCCGGCGCCGGTGACCGAGACGTCGACCATGGTCGCCCGCTCCGGTGGCGACGCGCCATCAGGCCCGCCCACGGCAACCGGGATCTCGGGGCGGACGTCGATGCGCCGCCCGATCCGTCGCTCGAAGGACCCGACATCCGCTTCGAAGGCAACCGTCATCACGCACCCCGACATCTCGTCGATCTCTGCTCACAGTCTCCCCCCAAACGCGCAGAGTGTCCATCACCCTCGCCCTCGACCTCCCGACGACGGCCCGCCCTCGTCTCCGGGCGCGCCGCCCGATCCCCCGTCGCGGGCGCGACGGGGCGAGACTCCGTTCCATGACCAGCAACGACCAGGGCGCCTACGTCGAGGACGAGTTCAACCGGGACATGCACTACATCCCGACCCGCATCACCGCCGACGGACGCGACGGCTACCCGGTGGAGCCCGATCGCTACCGCCTGGTCGTCGCCCGGGCCTGCCCCTGGGCCAACCGGGCGATCATCGTGCGCCGCCTGCTCGGCCTCGAACCGGTGCTCTCCATGGGCATCTGCGGACCCACCCACGACGCCCGCAGCTGGACCTTCGACCTCGACCCCGACGGCGTCGACCCGGTGCTCGGGATCCCTCGGCTCCAGGACGCCTACTTCGCCCGCTACGCCGACTACCCGCGTGGCATCACGGTGCCGGCGATCGTCGAGGTCGACTCCGGGCAGGTGGTCACCAACGACTACCCCCAGCTCACCCTCGACCTCTCCACCGAGTGGAGCGAACACCACCGCGACGGAGCCCCGGACCTCTACCCCGAAGCCCTCCGCGACGAGATGGACGAGGTCATGGAGCTGGTGTTCCACGACGTCAACAACGGCGTCTACAAGTGCGGCTTCAGCGGGTCGCAGCGGGCCTACGAGCGCAACTACGAGAAGCTCTTCGACCGCCTCGACTGGCTGTCGGAACGCCTCGAGGTCCAGCGCTACCTGATGGGCGACACCATCACCGAGGCCGACGTCCGCCTCTTCACCACCCTCGCCCGCTTCGACGCCGTGTACCACGGGCACTTCAAGTGCAACCGTTCCAAGCTGAGCGAGATGCCGGTGCTGTGGGCCTACACCCGCGACCTGTTCCAGACCCCCGGCTTCGGCGACACCATCGACTTCGACCACATCAAGCGCCACTACTACGAGGTCCATCGCGACATCAACCCGACCGGGGTGGTGCCGGCGGGCCCGGACCTGGCCAACTGGCTCGAGCCCCACGGACGGGATGACCTGGGCGGTCGACCCTTCGGCGACGGCACCCCACCCGGCCCGGTGGCGCCCGGCGAAGAGGTGCCCGACGACCACACGCCGAGGGGCTGATCGGGGGCCGCCCCCGTCGGTGTCAGCGCCCTCACGCCGTAACCTGCCCTGGTGGCTCCCCCCTCCGCCTTCACGCGCGCCCACATCTGGTCGGTCGCCCATGCCGAAGCTCCCGAGGTCGTGACCTCGGACTGGATCGACGAGCAGCTTGCCGAGACCTACGAACGGGTGGGGGTCCGCCCGGGACTGCTGACCTCGGTGGCCGGCATCGAGGCCCGGAGGTGGTGGCCCGAGGACGTCACCTTCGACCAGGCTGCGGCCATCGCCGGCCAGAAGGCCATCGACGCCGCCGGCGTCGACCCCCACGAGATCGACATGTTGATCTCCACGTCGGTCTGCAAGCACCACCTCGAGCCCTCCGTAGCCTGTGCCGTGCACCACCAGCTCGACCTGCCGGCCACCTGCGCCAACTTCGACCTCGGCAACGCCTGCCTCGGGTTCGTGAACGCCATGACCCTGGCCGCCACCGCGATCGAGGGGGGCCGGGCCCGCACCGTGCTCATCGTCGACGGCGAGGGCAGCCGCCACACCCAGCGCACCACCATCGAACGGCTTCAGGCCGACTCCACGACCCTCACCGACGTGTTCGACCAGTTCGCCTCGCTCACCCTCGGCTCGGGAGCGGCCGCCATGGTCATGGGCCCGCCTCGCGAGGGCAGCCACGCCTTCCTGGGCGGGGTGACCCGGGCCGCCACCGAGCACCACGACCTGTGCGTCGGCGACCTCGACCAGATGCGCACCGACACCGCGGCGCTCCTGGTGGGTGGGCTCGACCTGGCCAGAGAGACCCTCGACGCCGCCCTCGCCGAGGGCTGGGCGTGGCTCGACTGCGACCGCTACGTGATGCACCAGGTCTCCTCCGTGCACACCTCCAAGCTCTGCGAGCTGCTCGGCATCGACCCCGACAAGGTGCCCCTCACCTATCCGGAGTTCGGCAACATCGGCCCGGCGGCGGTCCCCTACACGCTCTCCACCGTCGCCGACGACCTCTCACCCGGCGATCGGGTGCTGCTGATGGGCATCGGATCCGGCCTCAACTGCTCGGTCGTCGAGCTGGTCTGGTAGGGCGACCCGTGACCCCACCGGACGCGCCCGGAGCCATCTCGCCCGCGGCCGATGACCTGCGCCGCTGGGGCCTCGACCCCGCCTGGTCCCGCCGGATCACCATCACCGGTGCCGATGGTCGGACGGTCGACTGGCACGTCCTGGACACCGGCCCGGGCCCGAAGGGCACCATCGTCTGCGTCCACGGCAACCCGACCTGGGGCTACCTCTGGCGCGACGTCCTGCGCCGGCTCTCACCCGACTGGCGGGTGGTGGCCGTGGACCAGACGAACATGGGCTGGTCCGAGCGCACCGGACCCCGCAGCATGGCCGAGCGGGTCGACGAGCTCGTGGCCTTCTGCCGCCAGGAGGTGTCCGGACCGCTGGTGCTCATGGCCCACGACTGGGGCGGTCCGATCGCGGTGGGGGCCTCCGCCGAGCTGACGGTGCAGGCCGTCGTGCTGGCCAACACCGCCGTGGCCAAGCCGGAGGGGGTTGCCGTCCCCCCTCTGATCGCCACCGCCCGCCGGATGGTCGACCTGGCCTGTCGGCGCACACCGCTGTTCGTGGCCGGTACCGCGGCGATGACCGCCGCCGAGCACCGGGCGGCGCTGCGGGCTCCGTACGGGGCTGCAGATCGCCGGGAGGCGGTGGCCCGCTTCGTCGCCGACATCCCTCTCGATCCGTCGGACCCGTCATGGGCGGCCCTGGGCCGCAGCGCGGACGCCCTCGCCGCGCTCGACGTCCCGTTGCTGTTGGTGTGGGGCGGACGCGACCCGGTGTTCCACGACCGCTTCCTGGCCGACCTGCTCGAGCGGGCGCCCCATGCCGACGTCCACCGCTTCCCCCGGGCCGGGCACCTCGTCCCCCTCGACGAGCCCATCGGCGAGGTGGCCGCGGCCTGGCTCGACGGGGTCCTCGCCGAACCCCCCGACCTCGACAGCGCCGAGACCGATGCCGTCGCAACCGACGCGCCGAGCGCCGGCCCGACCGCCGCCCCCGACGAGGCCCGATTCCGAGCGGTCACCGCCGCCCTCGGCGAACGCGCCGACCACACCAGTGCGGCCTACACCGGTCCCGACGGGTCGGTCACGTGGGCCGAGCTCGCCGCCCGCAGTGACATGGTGGCCCGTCGCCTGCTCGGTGCCGGCCTGGCCCAGGGCGACCGCGTCGCCCTGCTGGTGCCACCGTCCGGCGACATGTTGGTGGTGGCCTACGGCATCTGGAAGGCCGGCGGCGTCCTCGTCGTGGCCGATGCCGGCCTCGGACCCAAGGGCCTGCGCCACGCCCTGCGCGGGGCCACGCCCTCCTGGGTCGTCGGCACCCGCCGCACGCTCGTCGCCGCCCGCCTGCTCGGTCTCACCCCCGGGGCCCGGCGGGCCTCGCTCGACCGCGTCCCCGGCGCGTTGGCGCTCGCCGCCCCCCTGCTCGGCGCCCCTGCTCCCCTTCCCGCCCTCGGCCCCGACGACGTCGCCGCCGTGGTCCACACCTCGGGCGCCACCGGCCCGGCCAAGCCGGTGCGATACCGCCACGGGGCCCTGGCCCACCAGCGAGACGTGGTGGCGTCGTCGTTCGCCATGACCGGCGACGAGGCCTTCACCACGTCCTTCGCCCCGTTCGTCCTGCTCGGCCCGGCTCTGGGGGTGCCCTGTGTGCTCCCCGACATCGACGTGACCCGCCCGGGCGACCTCGACCTCGACCGGCTGGTCGCCGCCTGCGAGGGCCACGACGTCGGGGTGGCCTGGCTCTCCCCCGCCTCGGCGCGTCGCATCGTGGCGACCGCCGAGGGTCGCCGGGCGCCGTTGCGCCTGGTGATGCTGGCCGGCGCGCCCATCGATGCCGACCTGGCCCGGGGCATCACCGCCGTCACCGGCGCCGACGTGCGAGCCCCGTACGGGATGACCGAGGCCATGCCCGTCACCGACGGCACCGACGCCACCCGACCCGGACCGCTCGGGGGCACCGCCACGGGCTGGCCGCTCGTGGGGGCCGAGGTGCTGGTCGTACCGCTCGACGACCCCGACGGCGAGGCCCTTCCCGCGGGGCAGTGGGGTGAGCTCCTCGTCTCCGCGCCGTGGATGCGCGACGGCTACGACCGACGTTGGCGCACCGACACCGACGCCACGGTGCACCGCCAGGGCCGGCGGTTCCATCGCACCGGCGACGTCGGCTACGCCGACGACGAGGGTCGCCTGTTCCAGCTGGGGCGGTTGGCCCACGTCGTGTGGTCGGACCCCGAGCCTCTCGCCAGCGTCGCCGTCGAACAGCCCATCGCCGAGGCGCTCGGTCGCCCGGTGGCCGCGGTCGGCGTCGGGCCGGTCGGCAACCAGGTGCTGGTCGTCGTCGTCGACCAACCCGGCCGCCTGGGGCTGGCCGACGCCACGACCACCGACGCGGTGCGCGCCGCCGCCGCCCATCCCGTCGCGGCCGTGCTCGCCGGGCCCCTGCCGGTCGACGTCCGCCACCGCTCCAAGGTCGATCGGGCTGCCCTCGCCGCCGCCGCCGACGCCCTCCTGGCCGGCCGATGAGGGTCCTCGTCACCGGCGCCTCCAGCCTGCTCGGCGGACGGGTGGCCACCGCCCTGGCCGAACGGGGCGACGACGTCACCTGCTTCCAGCGTCGCCCCTCGGGCACCGGCCTGCGCGACGTGGCGGGAGACGTGCGCGACCGTGACGCCCTGCTGGGGGCGGCCGCCGGCCACGACGCCGTCGTCCATCTGGCCGCCCTGGTCGTGCCCCGGGCTCCGTGGGCGGACTTCCTGGCCGTCAACCTGCACGGCACGATCCACGCCCGCGAAGCGGCCCGGCGCAGCGGGCGGTTCGTGCACGTGTCCACGCCGTCGGTGGCCTTCCACGATGCCCCGGCCGTCGGCGTGGGCGCCGAACCCGCCGACTACGTCGGCCGCGACGGATACGCCCGCTCCAAGGCGGTCGCCGAGAGGCTGGTGCTCGCCGACCCACCGGTGCCCACGGTGGTCGTACGGCCCCACCTCGTCTGGGGCCCGGGCGACACCCAGCTCGTCGGCCGGATCGTCGAGCGGGCCCGAGCCGGGCGCCTGGCGCTGCCCGACGGGGGGCGCGCCCTCATCGACTCCACCTACGTCGACGACGCCGCCGACGCCCTCGTGGCCGCCCTCGACCACACGACCGCCGGCGACGAGGCCACCGGCCGGGCCTGGCTGGTCACCGGTGGCGAACCACGTCCGGTGCGGGACCTGGTCGCCGCCATCCTCGCCGCGGCCGGCGTCGACGCCGCCCCGCGCCGCGTTCCAGCACCGGTGGCGGCGTGGGTGGGGCGCACCGTCGAACGGGTCTGGCGAGGCGACGAGCCACCCCTCACGCACTTCGCCGCCCGCCAGCTCTCGGTGGCCCACTGGTTCGACCAGCGTGAGACCCACCGGGTGCTCGGCTGGCGGCCGCGGGTGGGCCTCGACGAGGGCTTCACCCGGCTGCGCGCCTGGTACGCCGACCATCCCGCCGCCTGAGCCCGGGTTCCCGGGCGTCGCCCGCCAGCGGCGGCCCGGAGCCGGGTCGACGGGCGATCAGGGCGTGGCGTAGCCCTGCGGGTTGTTCGACTGCCAACGCCAGGCGTCGGCGCACATCTCGTCGAGGCCACGACCGGCCTGCCAACCGAGCACCTGCTGGGCCCGGGAGGGGTCGGCGAAGCTGGCGACCACGTCCCCGGCCCGCCGGTCACCCACCCGGCGGGGCAATCGGCGCCCCACGGCGCGCGACGCGGCCGCCACCACCTCGAGCACCGTCGATCCCGAGCCCGTCCCCAGGTTGACGGGTCGGTAGCCGGGGAGGTCGTCGAGGCGGTCGAGGGCGGCGCGGTGGCCCTCGGCGAGGTCCATCACGTGGATGTAGTCGCGCACGCAGGTGCCGTCGGGGGTCGGGTAGTCGTCGCCGAAGACCACGAGCTCGTCGCGGCGCCCGACGGCCACCTGCATCACGAACGGCATGAGGTTGTTGGGGATGCCGCGGGGGTCCTCGCCGATGCGCCCGCTGGGGTGGGCGCCCACCGGGTTGAAGTAGCGAAGGGCCACCATGTGCCACGCCGGGTCGGCGACGGCGACGTCGGCGAGGATCTGCTCGATCACGAGCTTGGTGCGGCCGTAGGGGTTGGTGGCGCCGACGGGCGCGGCCTCGTCGATGGGGACGGTCTCGGGTTCGCCGTAGACGGTGGCCGACGAGGAGAACACCAGGCGGCGGATGCCACGGCGCTGCAGCACGTCCAGAAGGCTCACGGTGCCGCCGACGTTGACGTCGTAGTAGCGCAGGGGTTGTTCCACCGACTCCCCGACCGCTTTCAGCCCGGCGAAGTGCACGACCGACTCGATCGGGTGCTCGGCCACCACCGCGTCGAGGGCCTCGGTGTCGCGCAGGTCGACCTGGTGGAAGGCCACGGGACGGCCGGTGAGCTCGGCCACCCGCCGCAGCGACTCCTCGCTGGCGTTGGACAGGTCGTCGACCACCACGACGTCGTGGCCCGCTTCGAGCAGGACCAGGCAGGTGTGGCTGCCGATGTAGCCGGCACCACCGGTGAGCAGGACGGCGCCGCTCATCGTGGCGCCCGCCTCCGTCTGCCTGGCTGGTCCCCGTGCATCCCTGCAGGATGCCACCGCCGGAGGCCTCCACGCGACCGGTGGCCGCCGCGCCCGGACCGTTGCCCGGCCCCTGAGGTCAGATGGCCGACAGCAGGCCTTCATCGAGGTGTCGCGGATGCCGCCTCAAGCACCGATCCCGCCACGACGATCCGGTGGGGTGCCCTCTTCGACGTTCACCCTCACCTCTCTCGGCGCAGCGCTCACGCTCCACGTCGAGGGGACCGCACCCCCGGAGGTCGAGATCAGCTACGACGGCTGCGCGCCCCCGCTCGAGCTGCTCGGACACCTGCGAGCGCTCGGATTCGTGGGCCTGGTCCCCCAGCCCCCGCCGTCGACCGCGATCGACTGGACCCGTCCCGACCACGACGGGGCGGTCACCGGGTTCACGCTGCGCCCGTATGCGGCGATGTCGCGCGGACGGCTGGACGTGGCCCGAGACCTGCGCACCCGCGCGCTCGACGCCACGCGGTACCTCCTCGAGCGCATGGCGGCGGCCTCGGCGCCTGCCCCCGCCGGGCCACCGTCGTCGACTCCTGACGACGACACCTCCCACCCGGCCCCGGGCGACATCGCGGCCATGTCACAGCCGGGCCCGTCCTCGCCCGCCCCGCTGTCGCCACCCGGGACGCTCGGGGACGCCGGTCGCCAGCTGATCGAGGTGACGGTGGCGGCGGAGCACGCCGCCGCGGCGCGACCGGTCCTCGCCGCCATCGGGGAGCTGGTGGGTGAGGCCCCGACGTCGTGGACGACCACCGCGGTCTACCGAGGACAGCGGATGGAGACCCGCCACCTCGGCACCGGCCTCGTGGTGGAGATCGCCGCCGCCGACCGCGCCGACCTGCTGTCCGCCTTGGGCGCGGTGCCCGTGCACTCCGTGCGGGAGCTGTCGGCTGCTGCGGAGTGACCTGGGCGGGGCTTCAGCGGCGCGGCTCCACGTTCTGCACCCGCAGCTGGCCGGTGGCGACCAGACGATCGTCGGAGGCCCGTCGGATGTCGACGCTCCAGAGCTGTTGGGTGCGGCCCTGGACGATGGGCTCGGCCACGACGGTGACACGACCTTCGCTGATGCCGGCGACGAAGTGCGTGTTGTTGTTCACACCCACGACGCTCAGGCCCCGCTCCTGGGCCGAGATGCTGGCCCCGATGCTGGCCGCCGCCTCGATCGCCGCGCAGTAGACACCGCCATGCACGAGGCCCATGGGCTGGTGGTGCTCGGCGCCGAGGTCGATGTGGCCCACCACGCGGGTGGGCCCGACCTCGTCGAGCTCGAGGCCCACGGCCTGCGCGAACGCGCTGTCGCCCGACATCGTGGTGGGCGATCCTGTTGCGGGCTCCTCCGCCATGCGTCGATCCGTCCTCAGTGGGGCTGGTAGATCTCGTAGGTGAGAGCCCCGCCGCCGCCGACCTCGCCGCGACCGAAGAGCTGCAGGCCGTTGAGCCAGCGGTAGCGCTCGTCGCCCGCCTCGAACTGCATGCCCACGTACACGGGCGCCTGCCCCATGCCGCCGCTCCAGTCGGCCCGACCTTCGTAGGCCAGGTAGAGCACGGCCCCGTCATCGGTCTCGAGGGTCATGCGGATGTCGAAGGTGGCGACGCCGGAGGCGTCGACCGCCAACCAGTCGGCACCGGCCTGGCCCACCATGGAGGCCTTGACCTTCTCGCCCTCGAGGCGGGCCGAGGCGATCTCCTGGATGATCCGGGTGCCGGCGGGGGTGGCGCCGAGCATGTAGAGCCGGTCGGAGGCGAGGCCGAGGGTCAGCGAGGCGAAGTGGGTCAGTTCCATGGCGTCGATCCTGTCACGCCGCGACGCGGTGGCGCGCCGAGGGAGGGAGACTGTGGTCATGGACCAGGCGAGGGTGGACCGTTGGTTGTGGGCCATCAGGGTGTTCAAGACCCGATCGGAGGCCACCGCCGCCTGCCGCGCCGGTCACGTCCGCGTCGACGGCCGCCCCGCCAAGGCGGCCACGACCGTCGCCGCCGGCCGCCGGGTCGACGTGCGAGCCCACGGCCGGGACCGGGTCTTCGAGGTGCTCGAGCCCATCGAGAAGCGGGTGGGTGCGGCGGTGGCCGCCACCTGCTACGTCGACCAGTCGCCCCCGCCCCCTCCCCGGGTCATGGCCGGCCCCGCAGGGCTGCGTGACCGAGGGACGGGCCGGCCCACCAAGCGCGACCGCCGCCGCCTCGAGCAGCTCAAGGGCCTCCCTCCTCCCGACCTGCCCCCGATCGACGTCGACGACACCTGACGTTCGTCCCGTCGGACCGTCGTGCCCATCCTGCTCGAGGCTCAGGTGTCGTTGCTCACCGGGTCGTCGTCGGCGAGGCCGATGGCCTCGGACAGCTCGTCGGACACCTCGGCGTAGGCGTCGTCGGTGCCGTCGCGCCGATCGACCGCCCCTTGTAGCGGATCGCCTTGCTCGTACTCACGGTTCTCGTCGTTCTCGCTCATCCTGGGTTCGTGCCCATCGCCGCATCGGGGCAGAACCCGCGCTCAGGAGGGGCGAGCGGCGATCAGCGGCAGGTCGGCGTAGGTCACGATGCCGGGACGCGCCTGGCACACCGCGGGGATGGCGTCGACCGCCGGCATGGCCGTCATGATCATGCCCAGCACCATGAAGTCGGCGAAGGAGGTGGCCTGGAAGTCGGGGGGCGGGGCCACCTCCACCTTGGTGTGGACCCGGGGCTGACCTTCGACGTCGATGACGTACCCGTGTTCGACCGGCCAATCCGGGTCGAGCGTCCGGCCCTTGCGCCACCGCACCCGCAGGTCGATGAGGCAGCGACCGTCGACCCAGCCCTGCCAGCTGGCGGCCACGCCGGCCACGCCGTCGGCCGGGATCGTCCACGAGCCGAGGTCGAGGGCGTGGGTGGTGCGGGCGTACTCGGCCTCGAACCGGACCTCGTCGAGGTCGACTCCGAGGGCGTCGGCCATCATGTGCACGGCATCGCCGAACACGGCGGTGCCCTCTCGGGTCATCTCGGCCAGCCCGGGGGCGTCGATCGGTTGGGCGAAGCCCACCTTCAGCTCGGTGTCCGGTGAGTCGTAGCCGGTGGAGTCGACCGACTCGAGCACGGTGATGCGCTCGACCCGGTCGCAGATGCCCGTGGACACCAGGGCGATGAGGTTGGCGAAACCGGGGTTCATGCCCGAGCCGAACAGCGTGGAACCCCCCGTCTCGCAGGCCGCCAGCAGGCGGTCGCGGCCCGCGCCCAAGGCATGGCCCGTGATGAAGCCGGCCGTGCTGACGATGTCGACGCCGGCGGCCAGGATGCGCGCCATCTCGTCGACGTCGGGCCACATCGGGTTGTAGACGACGCAGTCGGGTCGGAGGGCGAGCAGGGCCTCGACGTCGTCGGTGGCGGTCACGCCCAGGGGCTCGAGTCCGCACAGCTCACCCACGTCGCGCCCCGCCTTGTCGGCGCTCCATGCGTAGCAACCGACCAGTTCGAGGTCGGGGCGGGCTGCCACCGCCCGCACGGATCGTCGGCCCACGTTGCCCGTGGTCCACTGCACCACGCGATACGGCGGTCGTTGCGTCGTCATGTCGGTTCCCCCCGGAGATCGGCTCGGGCATCGTAGGCAGCCCTGGGGGTTACCGTGGCCGCCATGGCCCGGATCCCCACCGCCCCCGTCGTCGCCGCCTCCCTGATCGGGGGCTACCTCGTCGCCCGAGAGACCGGGGTCCGTCCCCTCGGTGGGGCCGTGCTGGCCCTCGGTGGGGCGGTCGCCGGCCGAGAGTGGCTCCGCCACGCCGGACCCGTCGGCACCTCGGTGCTCGGCGTGGTCTACCTGGGTTCCTTCGGTGCGTCGCACCCCCTGGCCAAGAAGATCGGCCCCTGGCCGGCTGTGGTCAGCGCCGCGGGGGCATCGGCGGTGGCCTCCTGGGCGCTCTCTGACCGCCGGGCCTGAGCTGACGTCGACGGCGCATCACCGGTCCGACCTCAGTCGGGTCCGACGTCGAGCAGCGCCACGCCGGCGGCCTGGGCCGCCCGGCGGTACCAGGTCGCCAAGGTTTCGACCGTCTCGTGGGCGTTGAGTCCACTGGGGTTGCCCAGCACCCAGAGCTCGGCGCCCTCGAAGTCGTCGTCCTGGCGACCGATGGCGGCCTGGCGTCGGCCGAAGGCCTGGCGATAGGCGGTCACGCCGAGCACCGCCACCACCCGAGGGGCCCGCTCGGCGACCAGCCGGCGGAGGCGATCGCCGCCCTCGGAGAGCTGCGCCGCGCTGAGCTGGTCGGCCCGGGCGGTGGCCACGGGGGCGATGTTGGAGATGCCCACCCCGGCCTCGGCCAGGACGCGCCGATCGGCAGCAGTGAGCCCGGCCGAGGCGTCGACGACGTGGGAGGTGATCCCGGCGCGGTGCAGGGCCGGCCAGAAGCGGTTGCCGGGCCGGGCGAAGTGGGCGTTCACCGCCGCCGTCCAGAGCCCGGGGTTGATGCCCACGAACAGCAGCCGGAGCGGGTCGGCCAGGAGGTCGTCGACGGTCGCCCCGTCGTAGGCCGCCAGTTCGGCTCGGGTCGGGCGTCGCTCGAGTGGCGGCGGGGACGTCACCTGGTGTCGCGACCCGTCTCGTCGCCGCGCCCGTCGAGCAGCAGGCCCTCGATCCGCTCGAGCCGGGCCATGAGCTCGGCGTGCTGCGCGGCGCTCATCGCCGGCAGCGGGGTCGCCCGCCCGGTCGGAACGTCGGTGCCATCGTCGGCGGGGCCCCGCTCATCACCCCGCGACTGGGCCGCCTGGTCGTTGAAGTTCGACGCGATCTGGGCGGTCACCACCGCCGCCACCACGATGGCCAGCACCATGAGCAGGGTGGCGGTGAGGCGCCCGCCGACGGTGACGGGCGTGAAGTCGCCGTACCCGACCGTGGCCACCGTGACGGCCGTCCACCACAGCGCCTCGCCCATCGTCTCGATGTTCGAGCCCTCGGCGCCTGACTCGAACGCGAAGACGATGACGGCTCCGTTGAGCACCAAGAGCGCGGCGACGACGAGGAACTGGGCCAGGTTCCCGCGGGCGAACATGGAGCGCAGCAACCGGAGGCTGAACAGGATGCGCACCGGGGGGACGATGACGGCCAGGCTCAGCGCGGGGTGCTGGCTCACGTAGCGCCATCCCTGCCCGGAGAGACGGGAGCGGACGAGCAGGTCGACGCCGAAGACGACCGACAGCGCCATGCGACCGACGTCCCAGCCCCACCCCTGGTCGGGTCGCAGGCTCGGGGTCATGGGCACGACCGTCAGCCAGATGGTGACCAGCGCGAAGAGGTCGAGATACGCCTCGGTGCGGGCCACGTAGGCCGCGTAGGCGGGCGTCTCCCGGGCGGCGGCGCGGGCGGCGGCGCGGCGACGCCACCAGCGCTTCGGCCCGGCCCGGTCGGGGCCGGATGCATCGGTGTCGGGCTGGGGCGGGGAACTCATCGGGGCCAGTCCAGCACCTGCGGACGGACCGGTCGGTGACCCCACGCCGGCGCGCCTCCCTGTTCAGGAGCGCACGCCTGCGGCCATGTAGAACCAGAAGGCGAACGGGGCGTCCTGCTCCTTCATGCGCCGCCGGGCGGCCAGGAGCGTCTGGCCGGCCTCGGTGACCTCGGAGAACCAGACCTCGGCGGAACCGCCGGTCACGTCGTCGGCCAGGGCGATGGCCGCCTCTTCGTAGTAGGTGCGCAGGTCGTGGGCGCAGCTGACCGGGTCGCCCGGGAGGCCGACCTCGTCCCACCGCTCGCCCTCGGCGATGCGGACCAGCCGGCCGACCAGATCGGGGATGCCGTCGGCGTCGGTGACCCGCCCGACCGAGGTGAGCCCCAGACGGTCGAGGCTGCGGTCCCATGCCGGGCGCAGAGCCCGCGCCTCGTCGACGGCCGCCGGCACCGAGGTGTCGTAGCGGGGCGGGAGCGCACAGGCGAGCGGCGTCTCGTCGATCTCGATGACCTCGGGGTGATCGACGAGCACCGGCACCTCGGGGCTGTCGAGCAGGGCGAACCCTCGCATCAGCACGTCACGCTGGAAGGCGGGGTCGCCCGGCTTGCCGAGCGGTCGGCCGAGCGGGAACTCGCCGTAGAGGGCGCGCGGCGGGTGCATCTTCTCGGCCACGACCCGGTTGGACACGAGCGCGACGGTGGCGAGGCCGGCGGCCTCGAGGACGTGGGCGAGCACACACACGGTGCGCGTGCAGAGCGGTCAGACGGGGGTGAGCACCACCACGTCGACCCCGTCGCCGCGCAGCAGCTCGCCGGCCGCCGGACCGGAGTCGAGGCGGATCCGGGTGACGGTGTCCTCCTGGTTGCCGGCGAAGGAGACGTGGCGGGCGGCGACCCGTCCGATCACGCCCTCGTCGGCGAGCTCGGCGAGGCGTGCTCGCGGCAGCACGACCTCGGGGTCGGCGGCGAAGCCGGCGTGGTCGAAGTTGGGGCTCCAGTGCCCCATGACGACCTCGGGGCGATCCTGGTCGATGACCCGGAAGCCCGTGTCGTCGAAGCTGAAGCCCTCGTCGCCGGGATGGTGGATGGCGGCGGTGGTGACGATGGCGACGGTGGCCTGGGACAACGCCTTGGGCTCGGTGCGGGCCGTGGTGGCGAACTCGGGGTTCGGGAGACCGGCGGCATAGGCGCGGGACGCGGCGTCGCTCATGGCACCGATGCTGGCACGTCAGCGGCCGTGGGGGACGTTCTCGGCGGCCACCTCGGACAGGTCCTCGGTCTCGAGGCGGTTCTGCTGGCTGAGGCTGAGCAGGAGCCACAGGGCCGGGCCGACGATGAGCACGGCCAGCACCACGACGCCGACGAGGGCCCACATCGTGCCCGACGGCGCGGCGGCTTCTTCGATGGTGAGCGTGGTAGGCAGCATGTAGTCGTACTGCGCCACCCCCCACCCCCACACGACCGCTCCGACGGCGACCACGGCGAGGACCCGGGCGAGCGCCGGACGCAGGCGGTGAAGGGCCCACATGGCGCCGAGGCCCCCGAGTCCGGACAGGATCAGCAGGGGCAGGGCCCGACCGACCAGACGATCGAAGAGCCACTCGGCGTCGCCCCGCAGCACGACGATGCCCACCAGGGCCAGCACCCCGGTGGCGATGCCGGCGCCGATGCCCCGGCGCCGGAAGTACTCGACGAGACCGGCGTCGTCGCGGTGGCGGGCCTCGTCGACGAGGAACGTGGCGGCCAAGAACGAACAGGTGGCGACGGCGAGCACCCCGGCGAAGACGGACGTGGGGTTGATCCAACTCGTCATCTGGTCGCCCGACCCGTCGAGGGGCACCCGACCCGAGGCGATGGCGCCGGCGATGGTCCCCATGGCGAACGGGGTCACGATCGACGACACCGCGAACGCCACGCCGAAGGCGCGCCGGGCGCCGAACTCCCGGGTGACGTGACGGAACGCGAAGCCCGACCCCCGCAGCAAGATGCCGATGACCGCGATCATGAGCGGCACGAAGAGCGTGGTCATGATGGCCACGAAGGCCGGCGGGAACGCCGTCCAGAGCACGACGAGGCAGAAGATGAGCCAGACGTGGTTGGCCTCCCACACCGAGCCGATGGCCAGGTCGACGAGGGCCCGCGGCCGGGCACCGCGTTGGGCCCCTCCTGCGGTGAGGTCCCAGAAGCCGCTGCCGAAGTCGGCCCCGCCCAGCACCGCGTAGGCGCTGACGCCGAGCCAGAGGACGAGGGCGACGAGGTCGGCGAGGTTCACGACGCCCCTTCGGGGGTCTTCTCGTCGTGCACGTCGGGGCCGTAGGGCGAGCCGACCGCCGCCTCCTCGCGCCAGCGTCGGGCCATGCGTCGCAGCACGACGACGGCGGTGACCCCGAGCAGCGTGTAGATGCCGACGATGCCGGCGAACCAGTACCAGAGGCCGCCCTGGGAGGTGACGGCGTCCTCGGTGCGCAGGTAGCCGTAGACCACCCACGGCTGGCGGCCGACCTCGGTGACCACCCACCCCGCCCAGGTCGCGACCACGGCGGCGATACCTGAGACGGCCACCGCCCGCAGGAACCAGTCGGTGTTCGGGATCCGACGTTTGCGCCACCACACGAACCCGAACCAGACCGCCAGGCCGAAGAGCGCGGTGCCGATGCCCACCATCACGTCGAACGCCCAGTGCACGATGGTGACGGGCGGGCGGTCCTCGGGCGGGACGGTGTCGAGGCCCTGGATCTCGGTGTCGGTGCTGAACCCCGACAGCAGCGAGGCCAGGCCGGGGATGCGGATGCCGCCTTCGACCTCCCCGTCGACGTAGCGGCCGAGCAAGATCTCGGGGACGTCGGTGGAGGTCGTCGGCACCATCTCCATGGCCGCGAACTTGACGGGCTGGTTGTCGAACACCTGGCGGGCGGCGAAGTCTCCGACGAACATCTGCAGCGGCATGGCGATGGCCGCCACGGTGAGCGGGATGAGCAGGCCCACCTTGTGGTACCGGTCGCGCCGTCCCTTCAGCATCGCGAAGGCGTAGACCGAGGCCACACCGAACCCGCTCACGATGTAGGCGGCCAGCAACATGTGCGGTACCTGGTGCCAGACGCCGTCGTTGAAGAGGACCCCGAAGAGGTTGACCTCCGAGAGGCGACCATCGGCGCCGATCTCGAAGCCTCCCGGCTGGTTCATCCAGGCGTTGGCGGCCACCACGGAGAAGGTGCCGCCGATGCCCGCCAGCACGATGGGGATGCCCGACAGGAAGTGCTTCCAGGGCGAGAGGCGGTCGAAGCCGTAGATGTAGATGGCGATGAAGATGGCCTCGGTGAAGAAGAAGAGGCCCTCGTAGCCGAACGGCAGACCGAAGGCGTCACCGAACTGCTCGAAGAGACCGGGCCAGAGCAGGCCCAGCTCGAACGACAGCAGCGTGCCCGTGACGGCCCCCACGGCGAAGAGCACCGCCATGGCCTTGGCCCACCGGCGCGCCAGCAACATGGCCTCGGCGTCGCCGTGGCGGATGCCGCGGTAGTTGGCGATGAGCGCGATGGCCGGGAACGACACGCCGAGGCAGGCGAGCACGATGTGGAACCCCAGGGTGAACGCCATCTGCTGGCGAGCGGCCATGAGGTCGCTGGCGGAGGCGGCCGCGGCGAGGACGTTGATGGCGCTACCTCCCAGAAGGCGGACCCGGAACCCAGCGGCAACGTAGCCGACGGGGGCGGCTCAACCGGTGAAGGTGGGCAGGGCGACAACGGCGACCGCCGGGGCGGCCGGTCGGGCTCGGGGCACGGCGGGTTGCACCGGGGCGGCGAGGCCGACGTAGGCGACGATCTGGTAGCCACCCGGGTTGGTGGGCACCGGGATCTCCTTCCAGTGGTTCGTGGCCCACACGTTGCCGGAGGGGTCGATCGCCACTGCCGAGGATCGAGTGAGCCCGTCGAAGCCGTAGCCGGCGTCCGGGGAGATGGCCGACCCGACCGACCCACCCGGGCGGCAGTCGGTGGCGGGCACCCCGCAGAACTGGGAGATGCGTTTGCCGGCGAAGTTCGAGATCCAGACGTTGTCGTCACCGTCGACGGCGATGCCCCACGGGATGGTCAGGCCACCGCCCTCGAACGCGGCCACCGGCTCGCCCTCGGCACTGATGAGCGCGACGGATCCCTTGGTGCCGTCGGTGCCGGCCCGCCCCGGGCAGGGGGGCTCCACGAACCCGGAGTTGGCCACCCACTGGTTGCCGGCCTGGTCGGCGGCGATGCCCATCGGCCGGTTGAACACGTCGCCGGTGAGCGGGGAACCGGGCCGGGGTCGTCCATCGGGATCGAGCACGGCCACGCTGCTGCTCCCGACACCGGTGATGAACGCGTTGCCCTCGTCGTCGAAGGCCACGTCGAAGGGCTGGCTCACGCCCAGGTCGGTGAGGGTACGCGGCCGGGTGGGATCGCCCATCGAGTAGAGGGTCACGCTGTCGGACCCGCAGTTGGCGATCCAGATCGAGCCTCGATCGTCTGCCCCCGTGCCCTGGGGCCAGTCGACCGACCCCTGGGTGTAGCCACGAGGCGGCGACACCGCGGTGCCCTCCAGGGTGAAACGGGACACGCTGTCGTGGGAGGGCTGATCCCCCTGGGTGCAACCCGGCGCGGCAGCGCCGTAGTTGCCCACCCACACGTCACCGAAGGGGTCGATGGTGACGCCGTGACCGGGTCCGTTCAGACCGCCGCCCGTGAAGGGGGAGCTGGGCACGTGGCGCCCGTCCGGCGAGAACTTCAGCAGCGCCTCGCCGGCGCACACCGGTTCGGTCGGGTCCGGGGAGTACTCGTAGCTGTTGCCGACGTAGAGGTTGCCCTCGTGGTCGACGGCGACGTTGCCCGGGCCGTTCATCGTGCGGCCGTCACCGGCGAAGCGCAGGGCGACGGTCCAGGCCTCGGGAGCCGCGACCCGGGCGGGCTGGCGAGGCACCGACCCCCGCGTGGCCACCACGAAGAGCTCGGTGGCCGAGCTCCACGGGTCGCGAGCCACGTTCACCAGGGCCTGGTGGGTGTCGGCGGGGACGAGCCCCTCCGGAGAGGTGGCGGCCCGGCGCAGCGCACCGCATGCCGCGGCCGAGTCGCCGCAGGCGACGACCATGTTGGCGAGCGAGTTGACGGTGGACAGGGTGGAGGTCTCGTCGCCGTTCGGGGCGGTGCGCAGGACGACGCCGGCCTCCCCGGTGGACGGATCGACGAGGTTGTGGGCCATCCCCACGGCGTTCGGGAGCCCCGGGTCCGGGCCCCGGACGACGTTGGTGCCCGGCGCGGTGAAGCGGGCCAGGGCGTAGGCGGCCGCCACCGTGGTCATCTCGTTGACCACCGCCGTGCCGGGGACGGTGCCCACGCCGAGCACGCTGACGAGGCGGAGGTCCAGCGATGCCCTCGGGGGGTCGGGCGCGCTGGCCACCAGGTACAGCACCGCCCGTGGCGGGGGGCTCCCCTCGAGCACGAGCTCGAAGGCTCCTGCGCCATCGGCGGTCGCCGTGGCCAGGATCATCGGTTCGGCATCGGCGGCGGCCACCAGGGCCACCTCGTAGCCGCCGAGGCCGATGTCGGCGAGGCGGACGGTGCCCCCGATGCGCGCCTCGGACGGTTCCGGCTGGGCGGCGGCGAGCTCGGGGCCGAGGAGCGAGGCCACCAGCCCCACGACCACCACCACGACCGTCACGATCCGGTGGCCGGTGACCCGGAACCTCACGACAACGTCACTCCTTCGCGCTCGGACGGCGGCGACCCTAGTGCTCGCTCAGCCACCTCGCAGATGCTCGCCCGGAGCCCGCGGTGGCGCCTCGGTGACGCTAGAACTGGCGCTGGCAGCCGTCCGAGGAGGCACCCATGGCCCAGCGCGACCGCAACGCCCGGGAGTTCGACGTCGTGCTCTTCGGCGCCACCGGCTTCACGGGCGGTCTCACCGCCGAACGCCTCGTGGCCCAGGCGCCCCGGGGGTGCCGGTGGGCGTTGGCCGGACGCGACCGTGAGCGGCTCGGTCGGGTACGTGACGCCCTCGGTCCCGACGGTGCGGACGTGGGCCTGGTCATCGCCGACGTCGACGACCGCGCCAGCCTGCGGGCCATGGCCGAGCGCACCATGGTGCTGGCCACCACGGTCGGCCCGTACCTGCGCTACGGCGATGGGGTGGTGGAGGCCTGCGCCCAGGCCGGCACCGACTACGTGGACCTCACCGGCGAGGCCGAGTTCGTCGACGCCACCTACCTGCGCCACCACGCCACCGCCGTGCGCACCGGCGCCCGCCTCGTCCACGCCTGCGGCTTCGACTCGGTGCCCCACGACCTCGGGGCCTGGTTCACGGTCGGCCTGCTCGACCCGGACCGGCCGATCACCGTGCACGCTCACGTTCGGGCCAGCGGGAGGTTCTCCGGCGGCACCGCCGCGTCGGCGCTCGGATTCCTCGGCCGCATCCCTCAGGGGGTACGGGTTGCTCGGCAACGTCGCGGCGTCGAGGACCCACCCGACCGACCGGTCCAGGTGCGGCTCGGGCCGTGGCGGGAGCAGGGCGACTGGTCCTTGCCGTTCCCGTCGCTCGACCCCCGGATCGTCGCTCGTTCGGCGGCTGCGCTTCCCCGCTACGGCACGTCGTTCACCTACTCGCACAACCTCGTGGTGGGCCCCCTCCCCCTCGCCGCCGCCGCCGTGCTCGGCGCCACCGCGCTGACCGTTCTGGCCCAGCTCCCACCGGTGCGCACGGCCCTCGAGGCTCGGGTGCCGGCGGGCTCGGGCCCCGACGCCGAACAACGCCGGCGGGGCCACTTCGAGGTGCGCTTCCACGGTTCTGACGGCCGCCGCGAGGTGACGACTGCGGTGCGCGGAGGCGATCCCGGCTACGACGAGACCTCCCGGATGCTGGCCGAGGCCGCCCTGTGCCTGGCGTTCGACGACCTCCCCCACGTGGTCGGTCAGACGACCACGGCCGTCGCCATGGGGGCCGCCCTCACCGACCGCCTCATCGCCCGAGGCATCCGTTTCGACCTGCTCGACGGGCCCACCCCGGTGCTCGACACCGAACACTAGGATCTCGCCGCTGCCCATCTCGGGCCTTGACCCTCCTGGAGGCAACTCGTGGCCGTCGTCCCCGATCCGCACCGGCTCGCGCCGATCGACGTCGCCGTCATCGGCTTCACCGGCGATTCCTTCAACGGCGAGATCGCCCCGGCGCTGCTGGAACTGGCCGAGAGCGGCGTGGTTCGCATCATCGACCTGGTCTTCGTGCGCAAGGCGGCCGACGGCTCCACCACCTGGGTCGAGGTCACCGAGGACGAGGCCCCCGACGCCTTCGGAGCCCTCGCCGACGACCCGCTCGACATGTTGAACGACGAGGACCTGTCGTCCATCGCCGAGGAGCTCGAGGTCGGGACCGCCGCCATGGTGGTCGTGTGGGAGAACCTCTGGCTGGCCCGCCTGGCCGGAGCCATCTGGGACTCCGGCGGCTTCCTCATCAGCCAGGACCGCATCCCCCACGACGTCGTCGTGCGGGCCGTCACCGCCCTCCAGGAACAGTAGGAGTCAACGCATGCGCCGTCGTAGGGGTCGCCCCGGTCTCATGGGCACCATGGCCCGCACCGCTGTCATCGCCGGAACCGCCACCGCCGTCTCGGGCGGGGTCCACAACCGCCAGGCCCAGAAGGCCGAGGCCCAGCAGGCCACCGCCGCCCAGCAGCAACAGGCCATGGTCGACCAGGCGGCCACCCAGGCCGCCGCCCAGGTCGCCGCCCAGCAGGCCGTGCCCGCGGCACCTGCGCCGCCGGCGGGCGGCGACGATCCCATCGCCAAGCTCAAGGAGCTCGCCGAGCTCAAGGCACAGGGCCTGCTCAGCGACGACGAGTTCGCCGCCGCCAAGGCCAAGCTGCTCGGTCTCTGACGCCGCGCCGGTCGGGGCCCGGGTACGGTTCCGGGATGGTCGCTCCGATCCTGCTCTGCACCGACGGGTCCCCGTTGGCCATCGAGGCCCTCGCCTCGGGCCTGGAGCTCCTCGGCCCCGGCCGGGAGCTCGTGCTCGTGACCGTGGTCGACGAACCGGACCCCTCGCTCGTCACCGGCACCGGTTTCGCGGGTGGGGTCATGACCCCCGAGGAGCTCGAGGCCCGCACGGCCGCCGCGGTGGCCCACGCCGAGACCGTCCTCGACGAGACCTCCGAGGCGCTCGAGCTCGACCCGGTCGAGACACGGGCCCTGCACGGCGACGCCGGGGTGGCCATCTGCGCCCTCGCCGAGGAGCTCGGCGCGGGGGCCATCGTGATCGGTTCGCGGGGTCGAGGCGGCATCCGCCGGGCGGTGCTCGGCTCGGTGTCCGACCACGTCGTGCGCCACGCCCCGTGTCCCGTCCTGGTCACCGGCGACCAGTCCGACTGAGCAGACCCCTAACCCCCTGGGGCACCTGGAAGAGCGCCCGATCCCCAGCAAGGAGACCTCCGTGGACGTCCACCTGCACGAACATCCCGTTCCCGGCAGCGACCGGAGCTACGAGCTGCGACTCCCCGATCGGGCCTGCGTGACACTGGTCGTGCACGGCGCCGACGGTCGTCGCGAGCTCTCCGCCATCGCCCCGGGTCGAGACAGCCCGGAGCTCACCGTGACGCTCTCGGAGGCCCAGGCGGTGACCCTGGGCATGCTGCTGAGCGGGTTGGTCGTCACCGGGCACGACGCCGCGGCGCCAGCCGTCCACGACGAACCCGTCCAGGTCGTCACCCTCGAGCTGGCTGCCGACTCCCCCGCGCTGGGCCGCGTGCCCGACGAACTCGCGGACGAAGGACGGGCGCGAGTCCTCGCCGTCATCCGCGACGACACCCCCGAGCTCGTCGAGGACGACCCCTCACGCGCACTGCGGGTCGGTGATCGCCTGGTGGTGGCGGCCCGACCCGAGGAGCTGGACGCGGTGCGCCACCGCCTCGGAGCCCGATGAGCGATCCCTTCTACCTCACCGCGGCGGTGCTGGCGGTCGCGGCAGTCGTCGGGCTGCTGGCGAACCGGTTGCGCCAGCCGCTGATCGTGGCCTTCATCGCGGTGGGCATCCTCGTGGGCCCCTCGGTGCTGGGATGGGTCCAGGACGCCGAACCGCTCGAGCTCTTCGCCGAGATCGGCATCGCGGTCCTCCTGTTCCTGGTCGGGCTCAAGCTCGACCTCCGCCTGGTGCGCGCCACGGGGTCGGTCGCGCTGGTGACCGGGCTCGGTCAGGTGGCGTTCACGTCGATCGTCGGCTTCGGCCTGGCGATGCTGCTGGGCATGGACGCGACCACCGCGCTCTACGTGGGGATCGCGCTCACGTTCTCGTCGACGATCATCGTGGTCAAGCTGCTGTCGGACAAGCGCGAGATCGACGAGCTCCACGGGCGCATCGCCTTGGGCTTCCTGATCGTGCAGGACATCGTGGTGGTCCTGGTCATGATCGTCTTGTCGTCCTTCGGTGGCGACAGCGACCGCAGCCTCGCCGCCGACCTCGGCATCACGCTGGCCAGCGGGCTCGGCTTCGTGGTCGGGCTGGCCATCGCCATGCGATGGGTCCTCCCCTGGGTCCTCCACCGCCTGGCGGCGTCCCAGGAGCTGCTGTTGGTGGGGGCCGTCGCCTGGGCGGTCTCGCTGGCCGCCCTGGGTGATCTGCTGGGGTTCAGCACCGAGGTCGGGGCGTTCCTGGCCGGGTTCGCCCTGGCGTCCACCTCGTTCCGCGACGCCATCAGCTCGTCGTTGACGCCGCTCCGGGACTTCCTGTTGCTCTTCTTCTTCATCGAGCTGGGCAGCCAGCTCGACTTCTCGACGATCGGCAGCCAGGTGCCCGCCGCGCTGGTCCTCTCCGCGTTCGTCCTGATCGGGAACCCGGTGATCGTGCTGATCATCATGGGCGTCATGGGCTACCGGCGACGGGTCGGCTTCCTCGCCGGCCTCACCGTTGCCCAGATCAGCGAGTTCTCCCTCATCTTCGTGGCCCTCGGCCTCACCCTCGGTCACATCGGCAACGAGACCGTGGGGCTGGTGACGCTCGTCGGCCTGGTCACCATCGGGCTGTCGACCTACATGATCCTGTACTCCCATCCCCTCTACGACCGGCTGGCCCCGTACCTGCGGATCTTCGAGAGGGCCAAGCCCTCCCAGGGCGACGAGCCCGAGGGCGACGAGCCGGTGGACGTGGTCGTCTACGGCTACGGCCGCTACGGGCGCAACCTGGCCTGGCGTCTCGCCGATGGCGGCCACCGGGTGCTCGTGGTCGACTGGGACCCGCAAGCGGCGGCCGAGGTCACCGAGCACGCCGGCCTCGACGTCGTCTTCGGCGACGCCGAGGACAACACGTACCCCTCGAACCTGCCTCTCTCCACCGCCCGAGTGGTCGTGTCCACCGTGGCACGGGTCGAGTCGAACCGCATCCTGGCCAAGGCCCTGCGCCGCTGGGGCTTCGACGGCACCGTCGCCGTCACCGCCCACACGACCACCGACGCCGAGGCACTCGACCGCGACCTCCCCGAGGCCGACCTGGTGCTACGCCCCTTCCATGACGCCAGCGAGGTGGCCACCGCCGAACTCATCGCCCTCCTGCACGAACCCGGGGGGCACGCCGCACACCAGCGCGACGCCGAGGAGGCCGGCTCCGCCTGAGGACCGAGGGCCGAGGGCAGCCGCCCGCCTCGACGCGTGGCACCATCGGGCATGGCTCACGACGATCGCGGCCTGCACGTCCGCCTCGAGGCGCCGCTCACCCGGCTGACGCTCGACCGGCCGGCGTCGCTCAACTCCCTCGACGACGGCATCCGACTGGCCCTGCGCGAGGTCCTCACCGAGCTCGAGGACCGGCCCGACATCCGGGTGGTCCTCCTCGACGGGGCCGGGCGGGCGTTCTCCGCCGGCGCCGACCTGCGCGCCACCGCCTATCCCCCCATCGAGGGCGACTGGTCGACCCGGCGACACCGGGCCGGCACCTGGCAACGGCTGCTCGACCAGCTCGAGCGCGTCCCCCAGGCCACCGTCGCCCGCCTGCACGGCCACGTGGTGGGAGGCGCGGCACTCCTGGCCGCCGCGTTCGACATCCGCGTGGCCTCGGCCGACACCCGCCTGCGCATTCCGGAGCTGGCCATCGGCATCCCCCTCACCTGGGCCGGTCTGCCCCGCCTGATCCGAGAGGTGGGGCTGCCCCTCACCCGTGACTGGGTGATGTCCGGGCGGGTCGTGCTCGCCGAGGAGCTCTCGCGGAGCGGCTTCGCCCAACGGGTCGCGGCGCCGGAGGACCTCGACGACGCCGTGGAGGCCTGCATCGGCGAGCTGCTGGCCATGCCCCCGGCCGCGCTGGCCATGACCCGCTCGATGACCGCCGCGCTCGGACGGACGACACCGGGGATGGCGGCCGCCTGGGGCGACGCCGATCACCAGCAGTGGGCCTTCACCGAGCACGAGTACCACGACGCGGTGCGGGCCTACGTCGACGGGCTCCGTGGCTGAGCGCGGGCCTCGCGGAGAGGACCCTCCCGCCGATCGGCTCCTCGCGGGCCCGACGGGGTAGGGGGCCGGGGTGCCGACCGACGAACCCAGCCCCCGCACCCTGCCCGTCCCCCCGCGCCTGACCTGGCTGGCGGCGGTGGCCATCCGGCTCCTCGCCATTGGGGCGGCGGTGTTCGTGCTCGGGGTCGTGCTGTGGCGGCTCAAGATCGTGGTCGTCCCGATCTTCGTGGCGCTGTTCCTCTCCACCGTGCTCGCTCCCCCGGCCGTGGCGTTGCGTCGCCGCGGCATTCCGCCGTTGCCGGCGACCGCCCTCGTCTTCCTCGGCCTGGCCGGCATCCTGGCCCTCGTCGGTGTGGTCATCGTGCCGCCCTTCGTGGACCAGTTCGCCGAGCTGGGCGACGCCACCTCCGCCGCGCTCGACGACCTGCGCACCTGGTTGCAGACCGGTCCTCTGGAGATGGCCGAGGGCGACATCGACGAGCTGGTCGAGTCGGCTCAGGCCCAGATCTCCGAACGCCAGGACGAGCTGGCCACCGGGGCCATCGCCGGGGCCAGCGTGGCGGCCGAGGTGGCCGTCGGCGCCGTGTTGACCCTGGTGCTGACGTTCTTCTTCGTCAAGGACGGCGACCGGATGCTCCGCTTCGGCCTCGACCAGATGAGCGCCGGGACCGCCGCCGATCTGCGGGCGATCGGGCAGCGGGCCTGGCGCACCCTCACCGGCTACTTCCAGGGGGTGACCATCGACGGCGTGGTGGAGGGGGTCCTGATCGGCACCGGCCTGGCCGTGCTCGGGGTGCCCCTCGCCCTGCCGCTCGGGGTCATCACCTTCTTCGGTGGCTACTTCCCGCTGGTCGGGGCCGTGGTCGCCGGGGCCCTGGCCGCGGCCGTGGCCCTCGTCACCCAGGGGTTCGTCACCGCCCTCATCGTGATCGCCCTGGCGCTGATCGTGCAGAACGTGGTGACCAACCTCATCGATCCCCTCGTGATGGCCAGGACCGTGAAGCTGCATCCGGTGGTCATCCTCGTGGCGGTGACGACGGGAGGGGTCCTGGGCGGCATCATCGGGGCCTTCGTGGCCGTGCCGGTCGCCGCCGTCAGCTTCGAGGTCGTCGACTACTTCCACAACGTCAAGAACCCACGGCGGCGCTCGGTGCCCGAGACCGAGACGCCCCCGGGAGACGGCGGCTAGGCCCGGCACGACGGGCCCCTCGGTCGCCGGCGGGGGCGGCTGCGCTAGGAAGGTGGGGTGTCGACCTGGAGGCAGCGCCGCCCACTGCGCGTCCCACTGCGGGTACGCGCCATGCTGGCCTTCGGGCTGGTCTCGCTCGTCCTGGCCGGCACCTTGGCGATCATCACCTTCACCCTGGTGCGCACCTGGACCGTGGAGGACCGTGAGGACGCGGCGATGGCCCAGGCGTACACCAACGCCCGGCTGGTACGCACCCGCCTGCGGGCGCCCGGTACCGATCTGCCCGAGCTCCTCTCGGGGCTGCAGGTCTCCAGCAGTGGGGAGGTCCTGCTCGAGCAGGGCGGGCTCTGGTACGCCAGCGCGGTCGGGGTCGACCGCTCCGCGCTGCCCTCGGGACTGCGCGACACGGTCGCCGACGGCCACGTGGCCCGGCAGATCACGATGACCAGCACCGGCCCCGACCTCGTCATCGGCATCCCCCTGCCCCAGGTCGGCGCCCGCTACTTCGAGCTCGTCGACCTCGGCGACACCGAGACCACGTTGCAGACCCTGGGGCGTTCGCTCGCCGTCGGGGCCATCGCCGCCGCCCTCATCGGGGCGCTCACCGGTGCCGCCGTCACCGGACGGGTGCTGCGGCCGCTACGTCGGGTGTCGGCGGTGGCCCAGCAGGTGCGCGAGGGCGGCCCCAGCGCCCGCCTCGAGGTGGTGGGCGACCCCGACCTCGACCCCCTGAGCGAGTCGTTCAACGGCATGCTCGACGAACTGGAAGAGCGGACCCGGCGCGAAGCCCGGTTCGCCTCCGATGTCAGCCATGACCTGCGGGGCCCGCTCACCGCGCTGTCCGCCGCCGTGTCGGTGGTGAACCGCCGGCGCGACCAGCTCCCCGAGGAGGCGGGGGAGGCGATCGACGCCCTCGACGAGCAGGTCGTGGCCTTCAACCGCCTCGTCCTCGACCTGCTCGAGATCTCACGGTTCGAAGCCGGCACCGCCAGCCTCGAGACCCGCGAGGTCGGGGGCATCGAGTTCGTGCGGGCCGTCCTCGGCGAGTCCCACTCCGACGTACCCCTGTCGGTGGCGCCCGGCTACGACCCCCGACTCGTCGTGGACCCCCGCCGCATCCGCCAGGCCATGGGCAACCTGCTCGAGAACGCCGACCGCTATGCCGGCGGGCCCACCCGGGTGATCCTCGAACCGGGCTCGGAGGGACGGGTTCGCATCGTCGTCGACGACACCGGCCCCGGGGTGGCACCCGAAGACCGAGACGCCATCTTCAACCGCTACGAGCGGGGGCGGGCGCACCGCGACCCCGACCTGCCCAAGGGCACCGGCTTGGGCCTCGCCCTCAGCGCCCAGCACGTCTCGCTGCACGGCGGCACCATCACCGTGGAGGACGCCCCTGGGGGCGGCGCCCGCTTCGTCATCGAGCTCCCCCCGACACCGACATGACGCGCCTCGCCCGCCTCCTCGTCCTCCTCGGGCTCGGTCTCGTGGTGGCCGGCACCGTGCTGGCCGGCTGCGGCATCAGCCCCGACGACTCCCCGCGCGCCCAACCCGACGAGGACGTGCCCTTCGGCCTGCTGGAGCGGGGCGACGGCGCGACCACGACGGTGGCGGCCCCGACGGCCGTGCCCATCAGCATCTGTCTGGTGCGCACCGACGGGCAGCTGGTGTCGATCCCCCGTGACTTCGCCCCGAACCCTTCGCTGTCCGAGGTCCTCGGTGCCCTCGGCGACCCACCGACCGACGCCGAGCGCACCCTCGGCCTCTCCACCGCCATCAGCGACGACGCGGTCGTCAACGAGGTCCGGACCAGCGCAGGGGTGGCCAACGTGGACCTCGGCGCGGGGGTCGTCGAGGGCTCGGCCCGCAACCAGCTGGCCGCGGTGGCCCAGATCGTGTGCACGCTGACCCAGCAGCCCGGGATCGGCCAGGTGCGCTTCCTCGTCGACGGGGTGAACGTGGAGGTCGCCCGCGGCGACGGCTCCACCACCGCCGACGCCGTCTCGCGCCGCGACTACGCCACCGTGATGCCCTCCTGAGTCGGCCACCGGCCCACACCCGGTGCACGACGGGCTGCGACCGGTCGCGGCGCCCGGAACCGAGGAACCTCCGTCGGGGCGTGACGAAACTGAAGCCGTGTTCTAGTATGGGGGAGCCCGCGGTCCCCCCGGCCGCTCGAGCCAACCCCCACCCCCGACGCGAAGGAACTCCCGTGCTTGGACCCGACGACCGCTACATCGTGATCTCTGCTGACACCCATGCCGGTGGCAGCCACGCCCAGTACCGCGAGTACCTCGACCCGAAGTACCGCGACGACTTCGACGCCTGGCGCGAGAAGTACAAGAACCCGTTCAAGGACCTCAAGGACACCGACATGAGGATCCGGAACTGGGACGGCGACATGCGCGACGAGCAGATGAACGCCGACGGCGTGGTGGGCGAGGTCATCTTCCCCAACACCGTGCCGCCGTTCTTCCCCAACTTCGTGCTCTTCGCCCAGCCCCCGACGCCGGACGAGTACGAGCACCGCCACGCCGGCATCCAGGCCCACAACCGGTGGATGGCCGACTTCGTCTCCCAGAAGCCCGAGTCCCGCGCCGGCATCGGGCAGGTCTTCCTGAACGACATCGACGACACCATCGCCGACATCGAGTGGTGCCACGAGAACGGTCTGCGCGGCGGCATCCTCGTGGGCTCGGTGCCCCCCACGACCGACTGGATCAAGCCGCTCTACCACCCCGACTACGACCCGGTGTGGGCCAAGTGCCAGGAGCTCGGCGTGGTCGTCAACGCCCACAGCGGCACGGGAGGCCCCGTGTACCAGAAGGCCCCGGCGATGCCTCTGGTCCACTTCCTCGAGATCCCCTTCTACTCGCAGCGGCCGCTGGCCTACATGATCCTCGGCGGCGTCTTCGAGCGCTTCCCCGACCTCAAGTTCGTCCTCACCGAGGCCGGCTGCGCCTGGATCCCCGCCTTCCTCCAGCAGATGGACGACCTCATGGACGGCATCCGCTCGAACAAGTCGGGTGAGATGCGCATCGGTGGCGAGCTGGTGCCGCCCCGCTCGGCCACCGAGTACTTCATGCAGAGCTGCTACGTGGGCACCAGCCAGCCCGCGCCGGCCGACGTCGCCGCCGCTCTCGGCCCGGTCGGTCTCGAGCGGGTCATGTGGGGCAGCGACTACCCCCACGACGAAGGGACCTACCCCTTCACCCGCGAGCATCTCCGCCAGGTGATGGCCGACCTCGATCCCGAGAAGAAGCAGCAGTACCTGGCCGGCAACGCCGCCGAGCTGTACGGCTTCGACCTCGACGCACTGCGCCCCCTCGCCGACCAGTTCGGCCCGACGGTCGCCGAGCTCTCCCAGCCCCTGGACGCGCTGCCCGAGAACGCCAACCAGGCCCTCGAGCGCTCCGCCCGCCAGTTGGCTCGCGCCAGCTGATCATCGCGTTCGGACCACGGCCCGCCGGTGCACCTGCGCCGGCGGGCCGTGGCGCGTCCGCACCCGGGTGACCTCGGCGCGGCCGGCCGGTGGGAGCTCGGGCTGCGGTTGCTCGCGGGTCGTGCGGCGACCCATCCTGGGTGGGTGGTCGTCGTCTCTCACACCGTGAGCTCCCTCACGGTGACGTCGACGTCCCCCCGCGGGGCATGAAGGTCCGGGCACGGCTGGTCCGTGACTTCGGCGTGCGCTCGCAGCGCACGCTGCTGTTGTCCGGTGCCACCGGGGTGCTCACCGGTGGCGCCGTCGCCGGCTACGACTGGGCCGTCCAACAGGAGCTCTTCGAGCGGGTGATCGAGACCCCGGTGGCCGTGCAGGCCGGGTTGCTCGCCGTGGGCCTCCTCGTCGCCGCCGCCTCGCTGCTCTGGATCGCCGGGGGCGCCTCCCCCGCCACGGCCGACGCCTACATCGAGAACTTCCACGAGCCCGATCGGGTGCTGCCGTTGCGGCCGGTGATCGGTCGCCTGACCGCCGGCGCCGCCACCCTCGGCAGCGGTGGCTCTCTGGGCTTCGAGGGCCCGTCGCTCTACATGGGCGCCGTGATCGGCTCGGCCCTGCAGGCCCGCTGGTCGCGCCTGTTCACCCGCGACGACACCAAGGTCTTGATGGTCGCCGGTGCCGCCGCCGGCGTGGCCGCCATCTTCAAGGCGCCGGCCACCGGCGCGGTCTTCGCCATGGAGGTGCCCTACCGCGACGACACCGCCCGCCGCATGCTGCTGCCGTCGCTGGTCGGCGCGGCCATGGGCTACCTCACCTTCGTCGCCCTGCTGGGCACGGCCCCGCTGTTCAGGGTCGAGGGGTCGCCTCCGTTCGACCTGCGCGAGCTCGGCGGCGCGGTGCTGCTCGGCATCGTGTGCGGTCTGGGGGCGCGGGGCTTCGCCCGACTGATCCGCCTGGCCAAGCGCCTCTCGACGCTCGGCCACCCCCTCACCCGCATCGCCGCCGCCTCCGGGGTCCTCATCGCCCTGCTGGTGCTGTCCCAGGTGCTCTTCGACGACACGTTGTCGAGCGGATCCGGCTACCGGGTGCTCGACTGGCTGAGCGAGCCGGAGCGTTCGATCGGGCTCATCGTGGCCCTCCTGGCCATCCGGGTGGTGGCCACCACGGCCACGCTGGCCGGTGGTGGGGTGGGCGGGCTGTTCATCCCGCTCGTCGTGGCCGGGGCCCTGGTGGGCGACGCCACCTCCACGGCGCTCGACGACCCGTCGAGCCTGTTCCCCCTCATCGGCGTGGCCGCGTTCCTGGGCGCCGGCTACCGCACGCCGCTGGCCGGCGTGATGTTCGTCGCCGAGGCGACCGGCCGGCCCGGCTTCGTGGTCCCCGGACTCATCGCATCGGTGGCGTCGCAGCTGGTGATGGGCAACGACTCCGTGTCCGCCTACCAGTCGGCCGGCCGGGTCGGACACCTCGAGCGTCGCTTCCAGCTCCCCATCGCCGCGGCGCTGACATCGGACGTGCGCGCCGTGCCCCCGGACGCCACCATCGAGGAGTTCTACGACCACCACCTCTTGCTGACCCGCAAGATGGACGTGCCCGTGCTCGACGGCAACGAGTACCTGGGGATGATCTCGGTCGACGACCTCGCCCGCCTGGCCCCTGAGGAGTGGCCCACCACCACGGTGGCCGAGGCGCTCGACGCGAGCTGGCCGACGGGCGCCCCGGACTGGCGCCTGGAGCAGGCGATCCGCACGATGGACGCGGCCGGCATCGACACCCTGCCGGTCGTCGACGGCACCACCTTCGTCGGGGTGGTGAGCACCTCCGACATCGTGCGCCTCGACGAGATCCTCGGCGACCGCGAGATCAGCTGAGCGAGCCGACCCTCAGCTCGAGCGCCAGGGCCGTTCGAAGGGAAGGCGCCAGGCGTAGGGGGCGATGAGCTGGTGGATGGCGTTGGGTCCCCAGGAGCCGGGCTGGTAGGGCCGTACCGGCGGTGGGTTGTCCAGCAGCGGCTGGGACACCTCCCACAGGCGCTCGACCCCCTCGGCGGAGTTGAAGAGGGTGTGATCACCGGCCATGGCGTCGAGGATCAGTCGCTCGTAGGCCTCGAGGATGTCGTGGCTGCGACCCGTCTCGTGCAGCGAGAACTGCAGGCTCTGCTTGTCGAGGGTGAGTCCCGGACCGGGACGCTTGCCGTAGAAGGACAGCGACAGCTTGGAGACGTCGGCCAGATCGAAGGTCAGGTGGTCCGGCCCGTGGGCACCCACCCCGGAACCGACCGGGAACATGCTCTTGGGCGGTTCACGGAAGGCGATCGAGATGATGCGGGCGCCCTCGGCCAGCTGCTTGCCGGTACGCAGGTAGAAGGGCACGCCCGCCCAGCGCCAGTTGTCGATCTCGCAGCGCAGCGCCACGAAGGTCTCGGTGTCGGAGTGGGGTGCCACCCCCGGCTCGTCGAGGTAGCCGCTGTACTGCCCCCGCACGACGTCCATCGGCTCGAGCGGCGTGAGCGAGCGGAAGACCTTGCTCTTCTCCTCGCGGATGGCTCGCGAGTCGAGGTGGGTGGGCGGTTCCATGGCCATGAAGGCCAGGACCTGGAACAGGTGGGTGACGACCATGTCCCGGTACGCCCCGGTGCCCTCGTAGAAGCCGATGCGCTGGCCGATGCTGAGGGTCTCGGGCACGTCGATCTGGACGTGGTCGATGTGCTCGCGGTTCCAGATCGGCTCGAAGAGCCCGTTGGCGAAGCGGAAGGCCAGGATGTTGAGCGCCGCCTCCTTGCCGAGGAAGTGGTCGATGCGGAAGATCTGGTCCTCGTCGAAGGCTTCGTGCAGCGAGGCGTTGAGCTCGCAAGCCGACGCCAGGTCGGTGCCGAAGGGCTTCTCCATGACGATGCGCGCCCGGTCGGTGAGCCCGGCGGCGCCGAGCGTGGCCACCACCTCCTGGGCGGCCCGCGGCGGCACGCTCAGGTAGTGCAACCGTTGGGGTTGGCCCCCCAGCTCGGCTTCGAGGGCGGAGACCCGGTCGGCCAGCGCCTCGGCGCCCTCGGCCTGGCCGATGTGGTGCAGACAGCTCGAGAAGAGGGCCCAGTCGGAGTCGGAGAACACCCGACGGGAGAACTCGTCGACGGCGCCGCGGGCGAACGAGCGGAAGCCCTCGTCGTCGAGGTCGTCGAGGGACACCCCGAGGACACGGCAGCGGCGCAGCAGGCCGGCCTGGTAGAGGTGGAAGAGCCCGGGGATCAACTTGCGCCGGGCCAGGTCGCCGGTGGCCCCGAACAGCACGACGACGTGGGCGTCGACCGGGTCGACGAGGTGGCTGTTGATGTCGTGCGGATCGCCGTTGGTCATGCTCGTGGCCTCCTCGGTTCGCGCCATCGGTCCCAGCGTGGCCCAACCACCTTCCGGTCGGGTTTCCACTCGCTGACCCGATCGGCTCGGGCCGGGGCGGACGACGCCGCGCTCACGCCTCGGGGCGCAGCAGCACCTCGGGTACCCGACCGTCGACGTCGGTGAACCCGAGCTCACGGGCGAGGCCGGCCGACGTGAAGGCCCGTCCGGTGCGAGCTGGGAGCCCCTCGTCACCGAGGAGGGCGACGACCGCCCGCCCGAGGAAGCGGGGCGACTCCGCCCCGGAGAGGTCGAAGCGCCCCTCGCCCGGCAGCTCCAGATAGGCCTGGTCGCCGTCGTACTGCGCCCCCATCTCGAGCAGCTCGGTGCGCACCAGCCCGGGCCACAGCGACACCACGCTCACCCCGGTGCCCTCGAGGTCGACGGCCATGTCCGCGGTCATCTTGTCGACGGCCGCCTTGCCGACGCCGTACACGACGTTGTGGGCGTAGGTGACCGCACCCGAGGAGGAGATGTTCACGATCAGCCCGCCGCCGGCGGCCAGCAGCAGGGGCATGCCCAGCACGCTGGCCACGTAGTGCGAACGGGTGCCGATGTCGATGACCTGGTCCCACGCCTCGACCGGCAGCTCCCAGAAGCGCTTGCCCAGCCACGGCACCAGGTCGGGGGCCGAGTAGACGTTGTTCACCAGCACGTCGAGGCGTCCCTGCTCGGTGCGCACCCGATCGAACAGGGCCGTCACCTGGTCGTCGTCGTGGTGGTCGCAGGCGACCGCGATGCCGCGGCCGCCCAGGTCGTCGATCTCGGCGGCCGTCTCGCCCACGGTCCCCGGCATGGCGCCGGCGGTGACCGTGCGACCGGTGACGTAGACGGTGGCCCCCGAGGCTCCGAGCTCGAGGGCGATGCCCTTGCCGATCCCCCGGCTGGCGCCGGTCACCACGGCGACGCGTTCACTGCTCATCGATGCCCCTCTCGTCGATCCTCCCCCATGGCGGATCCCCGCCATCTTGGCTCACGACGCACCGCCCCGGACGCCCGGGCGGACGGAACACGACCTCCTCGGGGCCGTGAGCCCCGGCGCCGACGATCGCGACTGGGAGTGGTGATAGCCCTCGACTATGGGCGTGATGGGGCCAAACGATCGTCTGTCGCTATGGATCGCCGCCTTGTCCATCTAGCGTGCCTATCCACACACATCCCCCCGGAGGAACCCAGATGGCACTCGTCAACACCGAGATCAAGCCCTTCACCAGCACCGCCTACCACAACGGCGACTTCGTCCCCGTGAGCGACGAGGACCTGAAGGGCACCTGGTCGGTGGTGTTCTTCTACCCGGCCGACTTCACCTTCGTCTGCCCCACCGAGCTCGGCGACCTGGCCGACCACTACGCCGACTTCCAGCGCCTGGGGGTGGAGATCTACTCGGTCTCGACCGACACCCACTTCACCCACAAGGCCTGGCACGACACGTCGGACACCATCGCCAAGATCGAGTACCCGATGATCGGCGACCCCACCGGCGAGATCACCCGCAACTTCGAGGTCATGCGCGACGGCCAGGGCCTCGCCGACCGCGGCACGTTCCTCGTCGACCCCGACGGCGTCATCCAGTTCATGGAGATCACGGCCGAGGGCATCGGCCGCAACGCCACCGAGCTGCTGCGCAAGGTCAAGGCCGCCCAGTACGTCCGCAACCACCCCGGCGAGGTCTGCCCCGCCAAGTGGGAGGAAGGCGAGGACACCCTGGCCCCCTCGCTGGACCTCGTCGGCAAGATCTGACCCTCCGGTCGGGGAACCGGTCGCCGCCGGTTCCCCGACCCTTCCCCCTCCCGCCAGGACCTCCCCCCGTCCGCCCGATCCGAGGAGATCACCGTGCTCGACGACGCCCTGAAGACCCAACTGCGCACCCACCTCGAGAAGCTCCAGCGTCCGGTCGAGCTGGTGGCCTCCCTCGACGACGGCCCCAAGTCCCGCGAGCTGGCCGACCTGCTGGCCGAGATCGCCGCGCTGTCCGATCGTGTCGGCGTCGTGCGCACCGACCAGGACGAGCGCCGACCCTCCTTCGCCATCACCTCACCGGGCACCGAGATCTCGGTGCGCTTCGCCGGCATCCCGCTGGGCCACGAGTTCACCTCCCTGGTGCTGGCCCTGCTGCAGGTCGGCGGCCATCCCTCCACGGCCACCCCCGAGATCATCCAGGCCGTCCAGGCCCTCGACGGCGACTACGCCTTCGAGACCTACATGTCGCTGTCCTGCCAGAACTGCCCCGACGTGGTCCAGGCCCTCAACCTGATGAGCGTGCTGAACCCCCGAGTGCGCCACGTGGCCATCGACGGTGCCCTGTTCCAGGACGAGGTCGACGCCCGCCAGGTGATGGCGGTGCCCACCGTGTTCCTGAACGGTGAGCTGTTCGACTCCGGGCGCATGAGCCTCGAGCAGATCGTGGCCAAGCTCGACACCGGTGCCGCCGAACGGGTGGCGGGCGAGATCGACGCCAAGGAGCCCTTCGACGTCCTCGTCGTCGGCGGTGGGCCCGCCGGCGCTTCGGCGGCGATCTACGCCGCCCGCAAGGGCATCCGCACCGGCGTGGTCGCCGAGCGCTTCGGTGGCCAGGTCCTCGACACCATGGCGATCGAGAACTTCGTGTCGGTCCCCCACACGGAGGGACCCCGGCTGGCCGCCGCGCTCGAGCAGCACGTGAAGGACTACGACGTCGACGTCATGGACCTCCAGGCCGCCTCGCGCCTGGTGCCCGCCGGCGAACCCGGTGGCCTGGCCACCGTGGAGCTGGCCAGCGGGGCCACCGTGCAGGCCCGCACCGTCGTGCTGTCCACCGGCGCCCGGTGGCGCAACATGGGCGTGCCCGGCGAAGCCGAGTACCGCAACAAGGGCGTGACCTACTGCCCGCACTGCGACGGCCCCTTGTTCAAGGGCAAGCGGGTGGCTGTCATCGGGGGCGGCAACTCCGGCGTGGAGGCCGCCATCGACCTGGCCGGGGTGGTCGGCCACGTGACCCTCCTCGAGTTCGACGATCGCCTGCGGGCCGACGAGGTCCTGCAACGCAAGGCCCGGAGCCTGCCCAACGTGGACATCGTGGTCAGCGCTCTCACCACCGAGGTGGTCGGCGACGGCGCCAAGGTGACGGGCCTCGTGTACGAGGAGCGCACCACGGGAGCGTCCCGCCACGTCGAGCTCGACGGCGTGTTCGTCCAGATCGGCCTGCTCCCCAACACCGAGTGGCTCGAAGGGGCCGTTGACCTCTCACCCCGCGGCGAGATCGTCATCGACGATCGCGGCCAGACCTCCGTCGAGGGCGTGTTCGCGGCCGGCGACTGCACCACGGTGCCCTACAAGCAGATCGTGATCGCCATGGGTGCCGGCTCCACGGCCGCCCTGTCGGCGTTCGACCACCTGATCCGCAGCTCGGCCCCCGCCGACCAGAGCCCCGAGCCGGCGGTGGCATAGAGTCCGGGCGGGCGGTGACCGTTGTCACCGTCCGCCACGGTCCGGCCCATCGACTCGGGAGCACGGCACCCGACGGGGAGCACCGATGAACCTTCGTGATCTCGGCTACCTCGTCGCCGTCGCCGAGCACCGCCACTTCGGCAAGGCCGCGGCGGCCAGCTTCGTGAGCCAACCGACCCTCTCCACCCAGCTCAAGAAGCTCGAAGCCGAGCTCGGGGTCGAGCTGGTGGAGCGCAACCCCGGCCACATCACGCTCACCCGAGCCGGCGAGCTCGTGGCCGAGCGAGCCCGCTCGATCCTCGCCGAGGCCGATCAGATCCGACACATCGCCGCCCAGGCCCGCGATCCCGAGTCGGGCAGCATCCGCCTCGGGCTGTTCCCCACCCTCGCCCCCTACCTCCTCCCCCACGTCGTCGGGCCTCTCCACGCCCGCTTCCCGCACCTCGAGCTGCTGCTCGTCGAGGAAAAGACCGAGGTCGTGGTCGAGCGGCTGCGCGACGGCCAGCTCGATGCCGGCGTCCTGGCCCTGCCCATCCACGAGCCCCTCCTGCACGAGGAGCTCCTCTTCTCCGAGGACTTCGTCCTGGCCGTGCCCGCCGAGCACCCGCTGGCGTCCGACACCGGCGCGATCGAGAGCTCGGTGTTGGCCGGTGAGCACGTCCTGCTCCTGGAGGAGGGCCACTGCCTGCGCGATCAGGCCCTCGCCGTGTGCCAGCTCAACGGGGCCTCCGAGCGCAGCGGGTTCCGCGCCACCAGCCTCGAGACCCTGCGCCAGATGGTCGCCGCCGGGGTGGGGGTGACGCTGCTGCCGGAGCTCGCCGTCCAGCCGCCCGTGCCCGCCTCCCCGAGCGTCGTGCTGCGCGACTTCTCCGACCCTCCGCCCCGTCGGGACATCGCCATGTTCTGGCGCCGCACCAGCGTGTACCGCGATCTGCTGCCAGCCGTGGCCGAGGTGATCCGGGTGGAGGCGGCCGCCCTGGTCGGCGGGCGGCGCTGAGCCGCGCCGCCCACACCGCCGCCCACCCGATGGTCAGCCGGTGTTGCGCAAGCCGTTGGCGATCCCGTTGATCGACAGCAGCAGGGCCCGACGCAACGTCGGCGAGGGGTCGTCGTCGGCGCGGGCCCGGCACAGCAGCTCGACCTGCACGACGTGGAGGGGCTCGAGGTAGGCATCCCTCAGCTCGAGGGTGCGCGCCAGCGCGGCGCTGTCCTCGAGCAGCTCGCCCTGGTCGAGCACCCGGAGGACCTCGCCGACGGTCGTGGCGTACTCGCCCTCGATGAGGGCGAACGGGTCCCGATCGTCGGGATCGACGAGGCGGTCGACGTAGAGCGAGGCGATCCCGAGGTCGGTCTTGGCCAGCACCATCTCGACGTTGGACAAGAAGCTGCGGAAGAAGGGCCACCCGCTGGCCATCTCGGCCAGCTCGTCGCCGTGGCCGGCGTCGCGGGCGGCGGCCAGCCCCCGGCCCACCCCGTACCACCCGGGGACGTTCTGGCGGGACTGCGTCCACCCGAAGACCCACGGGATGGCCCGCAGCTGCTCGACTCCGTCGGGCCCGCGACCCCCGGGCGAACCCGGTGTGGACCGCGACGCCGGCCGGGAGCCGATGTTGAGACCGGCCAGCTCGTCGACCGGCGTGGAGCTGCGGAAGTAGGCGACCAGGGACGGGTGCTCGAGCAGTTCGCGGTAGGCCCGGCGGGAGGCGTCCGAGACGAGGTCCATGATCTCGTCCCACCGGGCCAGGCGATCGTCCGACAGACGCGACTCGGTGTGGAAGAGGGCTCCCTCGACGACTGCCCCCATGGTCGTGGCCAGGTTGTGGCGGGCCAGCTCCGGGGTGGCGTACTTGTCGGAGATGACCTCGCCCTGCTCGGTGATCTTGATCGACCCCCGCTGCACCCCAGCCGGCTGGGCGAGGATGGCGTCGGCCGTCGGCCCCCCGCCCCGACCGGTGGTGCCCCCGCGGCCGTGGAAGAGGGTGAGCACCACGCCGTGCTCGGCGGCGACGTCGCGCACGGCGCGCATCGCCCGATGGATGCCCCACAGCGAGGTGGTGGTCCCGCCGATCTTGTTGGAGTCGGAGTACCCGAGCATCACCTCCTGGTGATCGCCTCGCAGTTCGACGAGACGCCGATACGCGGGGACCGACAGCAGGCGGTGCAGGACGTCGGGTGCCCGCTCGAGGGCATCGGGCGTCTCGAACAGCGGCACGAAACCGAGACGGGCCACGCCGTCGGCGACGCTGACCAGCCCGGCGTCCATGGCCAGCACCGCCGGTGCCAGCACGTCGTCGACGTCCATCGCCATCGACACGATGTAGGACTCGATGGCCTCGGCCCCCACGCGCCGCAGCTGGGTGTCGATGGTGGCGAAGAGCTCGAGTGTGGCGCCCAGCCGTTCGTCGAGGCGCAGACCGGGCGGGGCGAGCGGGCGCCCCGACGCCAGCTCGGCCCCCAACAGGTCGATGCGGGCCTCACGGTCGAGCTCACGGTAGGAGGTGGTCGCGCCGGGGAGACGCTCGTAGAGGACCGCCAACAGGTCGTGGTGCGCCGACGCGTCCTCGCGGATGTCCATGGTGGCCATGACGAACCCGAACGCCACCACGGTGCGCAGGTAGCGGTCGAGCGGCCCCTGGGCGATGCGCTCACCGCGCGACGCCATCAGCGAGCGCCGGAGGCGCAGCAGGTCGGCGACGAGCCCGTCCACGTCCGCGTAGCCCTCGCGACGGTCGGCCCGGGTGCGTTCCAGGCGGTCGCGGACGAAGGTGAGGGCCAGACGGTACGGCTCTTCGGCGTCGAGCTCCCCGAAACGGGCCTGCACCCGGGGCAGCACCTCGGCCTCGCGGGCCAGGTGCTGGACCAGCTCGTCGCTGCAGCCCCGCACCGCGGTGGACCCGGACAGCTCGCTGATGAGGACGTCGACCCCTTCGATCGCCCCGTCGAGAGCCATCCGACGCTGGGTGCCGAGCACGTCGCGGGTGACCGCAGGGGTCACGTACGGGTTGCCGTCGCGGTCGCCGCCCACCCAGGTGCCGAAGCGGAGGGGCCGCCGCGTGGGGTCGGGGTCGACGCCGGCCCGACGGAGGCTCTCGGCCCAGTCCTCCAACAGTCCGGGCACGACGTCTCGGCGCAGGTCGTCGAGCACGGCGAGGACGTTCGCGGCCTCGTCGACGGGTGTCGGCTTCCGGCGACGCAGCTCGTCGGTCTGCCAGAGCAGGTCGATGGTCTCGGCCACGTGGCGATCGATGCGGGCCCGAGCTGCGTCGTCGCCTCGAGGGTCGCCGCGAGCCATCAACAGGTCGGCGATCTGGCGGCGCTTGTGGGCCACGGTCCGCCGCGTCGCCTCGGTCGGGTGGGCGGTGAACACCGGACGGACGTCGAGGTTCCGGGCCAGGGTGGCGAGCGTCTCGACCGAGACCGGCCGCGGCGTGTCCCCGGACGCGGCGAACCCGATGGCAGGCTCCGACGGCCCCACCAGGTCGGCCTGGCGGTGGACCTGCTCGGCGATGTTGGCGAGGTGGAAGTACGAGCTGAAGGCGCGCACCATCCGGATGGCCGTCACCTCGTCGATGCCGGCCAGGCGGTCGAGCAACGCCAGCCGGTCGCCGCCCACCCGGATCTGCTTGGCCAGGGCCCGCACCTCCTCCACCAGGTCGTAGAACTCGCGTCCTTCCTGGCGGATCAGGGTGTCGCCCAGTTGCTGTCCGAGGCGGCGGATGTCGGCCCGCAGGGCATCGTCGAGAGGAGACGTCACCCCGCGAGGCTTGCAGACGGAAGCGGGCCCCACGACCCGGATCTCGTGAACCCTCTGTGTCCGATGAGCCGGCCAGGTGGGGTCGGATGGCCGTGTCGCCCCGAGGTCCGGGCCGGTAGGTTCCCCGCGAGGGAGGTGTGCCGATGGCCGCAGACCGCATCATGACGATCGACGCCAACGAGGCGGTGGCCGACATCGCGTACCGGCTCTCCGAGGTCGTGGCCATCTACCCGATCACGCCGGCGTCGCCGATGGCCGAGCACGCCGACGAGTGGGCCTCGACCGACCGCCCGAACCTCTGGGGCGCCGTGCCCGAAGTGACCGAGATGCAATCCGAGGGCGGCGCGGCCGGCGCCGTCCACGGGGCGTTGCAGGCGGGGGCGTTGACCACCACCTTCACCGCGTCGCAGGGCCTGCTGTTGATGCTGCCCAACCTCTACAAGATCGCCGGTGAGCTCACCCCGTTCTGCCTCCACGTCGCCGCCCGCAGCATCGCCACCCACGCCCTGTCGATCTTCGGCGACCACTCCGACGTGATGGCCACCCGCGGCACCGGCCTGGCCCTCCTCGCCTCCGGCTCGCCGCAGGAAGCGGCCGACCTGGCCGCCGTGGCCCATGCCGCCACCCTGCGGTCGCGGGTGCCCTTCCTGCACTTCTTCGACGGGTTCCGCACCTCTCACGAGCTCCAGAAGGTGGCGGTCGTCGGCGACGAGACGCTGCGGGCCCTCATCGACGAGCCCGCGGTCGAGGCCCACCGGGCGCGAGCCCTCTCCCCCGACCACCCGGTGGTACGGGGCACGGCGCACAACCCCGACACCTTCTTCCAGGCCACCGAGGCCGCCAACCCCTTCCACGACGCCTGCCCGGGCATCGTGGCCGCCACCATGGCCGCGTTCGGCGAGCGCACCGGACGGCGGTACCGCCTCTTCGACTACGTCGGCCATCCGGAGGCCGAGCGGGTGCTGGTGATGATGGGCTCGGGGGCAGAAGCCGCCCACGAAGCGGTCGAGCACCTCGTGGGCGCCGGCGAACGGGTCGGGCTGGTGAAGGTGCGCCTCTACCGCCCCTTCGCCGTGGACGCCTTCCTCGACGCCTTGCCGCCGTCGGTACGTGGCGTCGCGGTCCTCGACCGCAGCAAGGAGCCGGGCTCGGTCGGCGAACCGCTGGTCCTCGACGTCACCGCCGCCCTCGTCGACGCCCTGGCCCGCGGCCGGCGGGCCGAGCTCCCCCGGCTCATCGGGGGCCGCTACGGGCTCTCCTCCAAGGAGTTCACCCCGGCGATGGCCAAGGCCGCCCTCGACGAGCTCGAGGCGTCCGACCCCCGCCCCCGCTTCACCGTCGGGATCAACGACGACGTCACCCACCTCTCGCTCCCGGTCGACGACGACTTCCACTGCGAGGACCCCGCCGTCACCCGGGCGGTGTTCTACGGACTCGGCTCCGACGGCACCGTGAGCTCCAACAAGGCGTCCATCAAGATCATCGGCGACCGCACCGACGCGGCATCGCAGGGCTACTTCGTCTACGACTCCAAGAAGTCCGGGGCCATGACGGTGTCGCACCTGCGCTTCGGGCCCGGACCCATCCGAGCCACGTACCAGATCCGCCACGCCGACCTGGTGGCGGTGCACGACCCCGGGCTCCTGGACCGGGTCGAGGTCCTCGAACGGGCCCGCCCCGGGGCCACCGTGCTGCTCAACGTGCCCGGCCCCACCGGTGCCGTCTGGGCGGGCCTGCCCCGGGAGGTGCAGGACGCCCTGGTCGAGAAGCGGTGCCGGCTCTACGCGATCGACGCCGCGGCCGTGGCCGCCTCGACCGGGTTGGGGCGCCGCATCAACACCATCATGCAGACCTGCTTCTTCGAGCTCTCCGACGTGCTCGACACCGACGAGGCCATCGACGCGGTGAAGGAGTCGGTCGCCGCCACGTGGGGACGACGCGGCCCCGAGGTCGTGCGCCGCAACGTGGCCGCCATCGACGCCGCCCTCGCCGGGCTCCACGAGATCCCGGTGCCCGATGCCGCCGACGCCACCCGGCGGCGGCGTCCGGCCGTCCCCGACGACGCGCCGGACTTCGTGCAGCGGGTCACCCGACTGCTGCTCGAGGGTCACGGCGACCGTCTCCCGGTGAGCGCCTTCCCCCCCGACGGCACCTGGCCGACGGGCACCAGCCGGTACGAGAAGCGGGCCATCGCCCTCGACATCCCCGTGTGGGAGCCCGACGTCTGCATCCAGTGCAACCGGTGCTCGATGATCTGCCCCCACACCGCCATCGTCACCCGGGCGTTCGAGCCCGCCGACGCCTCCGGGGCGCCGGCCGCGTTCCGCTCCCAGCCCGAGACCCACACTCCCGAGCTCGAGGGGCTGAGCTACGTGGTGCAGGTGGCCCCCGACGACTGCACCGGCTGCGGGCTCTGCGTCGAGGTGTGCCCGGGCAAGGACCGCAGCCAACCCAAGCGCAGGGCCATCAACATGCGGCCGGCGGCCGAGCACCGCGAGCGCGAGCGCGAGGCCTTCTCGTTCCTGCGGGAGATCCCCGAGATCGACCGCACCCGGATCCCCCGCATCCCCCGGGCGCTCGGGCTGCTTCCCGCCCGCTTCGAGTTCTCGGGCGCGTGCGCCGGGTGCGGCGAGACGCCCTACATCCGCACCCTCACCCAGCTCTTCGGCGACCGCCTGGTGATCGGCAACGCCACCGGGTGCTCGTCGATCTACGGCGGGAACCTGCCCACCACCCCGTACACGACCGACGCCGACGGGCGGGGTCCGGCGTGGAGCAACTCGCTGTTCGAGGACGACGCCGAGTTCGCCCTCGGTCTGCGCCTGGGGGTCGACGTCGCCTCCCGCCGGGCCCACGCCCTGCTCGACGACTGCGCAGCCGAGCTGCCGCCGGAGCTGGTCGCCGCCCTCGACGGCCCGTGCCACACCGATGAGGAGGTGGCGGCGCGGCGCCGCGCCATCGCCGAGCTGCGTCGGCTGCTGGCCCACCGCGACGATCCGCCGGCCCAGCGCCTCTCGGCGATCGCCGACGAGCTGGTCCCTCGCTCCGTGTGGGCGATCGGCGGCGACGGCTGGGCCTACGACATCGGCTTCGGGGGCCTCGACCACGTGCTGGCCTCCGGTCGCGACGTCAACGTGCTCGTGCTCGACACCGAGGTGTACTCCAACACCGGTGGCCAGCAGTCCAAGGCCACCCCGCTCGGGGCCGTCGCCAAGTTCGCCGCCGCTGGCAAGGCCACCCGCAAGAAGGACCTCGGACTGCTGGCCATGAGCTACGGGCACGTCTACGTGGCCAGCGTCGCCATCCAGGCCCGCAGCCGTCACACGCTCGAGGCGCTCCGCGACGCCGAGACCTATCCGGGCCCGTCGCTGGTGATCGCCCACAGCCCCTGCATCGCCCACGGGTACGACCTGGTCGATTCCCCTGCCCAGCAGGGCCGGGCCATCGCCAGCGGGGCCTGGCCCCTCTACCGCTTCGACCCTCGCCGCCTGGCCCACGGCGAGCCGCCGCTGGTCGTCGACGCCGACCCCACCTCGCTCCCCGTGCGCTCCTACATGGAGCACGAGGCCCGCTTCCGCATGGTCGAGCTGCGCGACCCGACGCGCTACGAGGAGCTGGTCGCGGGCGCCGAGGCGGCCATCCGCGATCGCCATGCGCTCTACGAGCAGCTGGCCCGCATCGCCCTGCCCCCCGAGGAGCCCCACCATGGTTGACCTGTCCACCTCCTGGTTGGGTCTGCGCGTGCCCAGCCCGCTCGTGGTGGGGGCCTCCCCCGTGGCCGACGACGTCGAGGCCCTGCCCGGCTACGTCGACGCCGGAGCCGGTGCCGTGGTCGTGCGCTCGGTGTTCGAGGAGCAGATCGTGGCCGAGCAGCTGGCCGCCCACCGCCTCATCGACAGCTACGTCGACACCGACGCCGAGGCCCGTTCGTTCCTGCCCGAGTCGGAGGTCTTCTCCCTCGGGCCCGAACCGGCGTTGGCCCACCTCGCCGCGGTGCGGGCCGCGGTCGACGTGCCCGTGCTGGGCTCGCTCAACGGGGTGACCCCGGGCGGGTGGACCGACATCGCCCGCCAGATGGCCGACGCCGGCGCCGACGCCATCGAACTCAACCTCTACGACGTGGTGACCGCCACCGACGAGTCGAGCGCCGAGGTGGAGGGCCGCCAGATCACCGTGGTGGAGGAAGTGGTCGCCGCCGTCGACGTGCCGGTGGCCGTGAAGCTCTCGCCCTTCTACACCGCGCTGCCGGCGTTCGTGGTCCGTCTGGCCGCGGCCGGCGCCGCCGGTGTCACCGTCTTCAACCGCTTCTACCAACCGGGCATCGACCTCGACACCCTCGACGTCGATCGCCACCTCACCCTGTCCTCTCCCGACGAGCTGCCCCTGCGCCTCCACGCCCTGGCCCTGCTGCACGGGCGGGTGGACCTCTCCCTCGGCTCCACCGGCGGGGTGCACCGTGGCCACGACGCGGCCAAGGCCATCCTGTGCGGCGCCTCCGCCGTACAGGTGGCGTCCGCGCTGTTGGTCGGCGGGGCGCCGGGCCTGGCCTCGATCCGCGACGAGCTGGTCGCCTGGCTCGACGAGGGTGGCTACCGCACGGTCGACGAAGCGCGTGGGGCCACTGCGTTCGACAACGTGGCCGACCCCCACGCCTTCGAGCGGGTCAACTACACCCGGCTGCTGCAGGGGTGGCGCCCCCGACGCGACCCCGACGCCCTGGACTGAGCTCCGGCGCCCGAGCCCGGGCGACCCGGCTCACTAAGGTGCGGCGAGACCTTGGAGGGGGAACCATGAGCGACGACCCGGTGGTGATCGTCTCGGCCGACTGCCACATCGGCCCGAGACTCGAAGAGGACCTGCGCCCACTGTGCCCACCCGAGCACCTCGCCGCCTTCGACGCCTACGTGGCCGACGGCGAGCGCAGCCGGGGCCGCTACGTCGAGCACGACCCCAGCAACGACGACCCGTTGTCGCCGTGGCGCAACCAGTGGACACCGGGTCACCACGACCCCGACGCCCGCCGGCGCGACCTCGACTTCGAGGGCATCGCCGCCGAGGTGGTCTTCCACGGGAGCCAGAACAACCAGCCCATCCCGTTCCAGACCTCGATGCTCGGGCCCCCCGACGATCCCGAGCTGGCCGCCGTCGGCATCCGCATCTACAACACCTGGCTGGCCGAGATGTGCGCCGCCGGCGCCCCTCGCCACATCGGCCTGGCCCACCTGCCGATGTGGGACGTCGACGCCGCCGTCGCCGAGGTGCGTTGGGCCGCCGAGGCCGGGTTGCGGGGGATCAACTTCCCTGCCCCTCGAACCTGGCTGCGTCCCTACAACGATCGGGCCTGGGAGCCTCTGTGGGAGGCGGCCGAGGAGCTGTCGATGCCGCTGACCACCCATTCGGGGGCCGGCGACCCGGCGGTGTTCCAGGGCCCCGAGCTGGTGGCGCTCATGTCCATCGAGAGCGGCGGGTGGTTCAGCCGCCGCGCCGCCCACCTGCTCGTGTTCGCCGGCGTCTTCGAGCGCCATCCCGATCTCAAGCTGGTGCTCACCGAGCAGCCCGGGGAGTGGTGGCCCTACCTGGTCACCGAGCTCGACACCGTGCACATGGCCAACACCAGCTACGGAGGGGCCCTGGCCCGCCAGGTCCCGAAGCGGCCGTCGGAGTACCTGCACCGCAACGTGTTCATCGGTGCCAGCTTCCTGTCCCGGGCCGAGGCCCACGGGGCGGTGCGTGACGGCTACGCCGATCGGGTCATGTGGGGCTCGGACTACCCGCACATGGAGAGCACGTTCCAGGTGGGCGACACCCCCTACAGCCTGCTGTCGCTGCGCCACACCTTCGCCGACCTCCCCGAGGACGTCGTGCGGGCCATGGTGGGGGGCACCGCCATCGAGGTGTACGGGCTCGACGCCAGCGCCCTGGCCGGCGTCGCCTCGGCCATCGGCGCCCCGACCCACGACGAGTTGACCCGGCCCCTCGAGGCCGTCCCGGCCGGTGCCAGCCCCTTCGCCTTCCGCACGGTGGGCCCCTGGGCCTGACCGGCCCCGGTCACCCGTGGGGCGTCGGTGCGCCCCGGCGGGTGACGCCGACGGGCCGCACGACCACCTCGCCCGCCTCGTCGGAGGCCTCGAGGTCGACCGTCGCGTCGATGCCCCACTCGCGGTCCTCCTCTGGGTCGGCCAGCACCTGACGCACCCGCCACTCGGTGGGGCTCTCGGCGATCTCCAGCCAGGTCGGGTTGCGGGCATCGGCGTCGGTGACGATGGCGTCGTGCTCGGCCCAGTACGGAGCGAAGGCCTCCTCCCAGTCGGCCGCCCGCCAGCCCCGGTTGACCTCCCCGTCCTCGAGGCCGAGCCCGGCCAGCTGCTGCCAGTGGCGCCGCGACGCCAGCTCCACCCGGCGGAACATGGCGTTGCGGACGGCGACCGTGAACGCCCGCCGGTTCTCGCTGAACCGAGGAGGCTCGGCGTCGCGGCGCACCTCGAGCTCGTCGACGACGTGCTCCGGGTCGGGGTCGCGCAGGGCCTCCCACTCGTCGAGGAGGCTGGAGTCGACCTGGCGGACCAGCTCCCCCAGCCATTCGGTGAGGTCCACCAGCCCCTCGGTCTTGAGATCCTCGGGCACGGTCTTGACCAGGGTGCGGTAGGCGTCGGTGAGGTAGCGCAGCAAGGTGCCCTCGGACCGTCCCAGACGGTAGAAGGCCACATAGTCGCCGAAGCCCATGGCCCGCTCGTACATGTCGCGGACCACCGACTTGGGGCGCAGGGGCGAGTCCGCCACCCACGGGTGGGCCTCGCGGTAGGTGTCGAAGGCCGGTTCGAGGAGGTCGGCGAGGGGCCGGGGATGCGTGATGAGGTCGAGCTCGGCCATGCGCTCGTCGTACTCCATGCCCTCGGCCTTCATGCGGGCGACCGCCTCGCCCCTGGCCTTGTCGAGCTGGGCGGCGATCACCTGGCGGGGGTCGTCGAGCACCGACTCGATCACCGACACCACGTCGAGGGGGTGGGCCACGTCGTCGGGGTCGAGCAGCTCGAGCGCGGCGAGGGCGAACGGGGCCAGCGGCTGGTTGAGGGCGAAGTCGTCCTGGAGCTCGACGGTGACGCGCACCGTGCGTCCGTCCTCGTCGGGCTCGGCGAGCTCCTCGATCACCCCGCCGGCGAGCAGTGACGCCTCGATCTCGGCGGCCCGGTCGAGGTGGGCCTGGCGGTCGCGGTCGCGCTCGTAGTTGTCGGTCAGCAGGGTGTGGAGGGCGGTCCGGCCGTCGCCGGGCCGGTCGAGCACGTCGAGGACCATGGTGTGACTCACCGCGAAGCTCGACGTGAGGGGCTCTGGCTCGGCGTCGACCAGCCGGGTGAACGTGGGCTCACCCCACGAGACCATGCCCGGCGGCGGCTTCTTCTTCACCATCCGCTTCAGCTTCTGGGGATCGCCGGCGGCCTTGGCCACCATCTTGGCGTTGGCGATGGCGTGCTCGGGGGCCTGGACCACCACCGTGCCCATGGTGTCGTACCCGGCGCGGCCGGCCCGGCCGCCGATCTGGTGGAACTCCCGGGCGCTCAGCAGGCGGACGTCGATGCCGTCGTACTTGGACAACGACGTGAAGACCACGGTGCGGATGGGGACGTTGATGCCCACCCCGAGGGTGTCGGTGCCGCAGATCACCTTGAGCAGGCCCTCCTGGGCCAGGCGCTCCACCAACCGGCGGTACTTCGGGAGCATCCCGGCGTGGTGCACCCCGATGCCGTTGCGCACGTACTTCGACAGGGTGCGACCGAATCCGGCCGCGAAGCGGAAGCTCCCGATCGCCGCCGCGATGGCGTCCTTCTCCTCGCGGGAGCACAGCTTGAGGCTCATCAGCGACTGCGCCTGCTCCACCGCGCCCGCCTGGGTGAAGTGCACGAGGTACACGGGCGCCTGGTGGGTCTCGAGCAGCTCGGTGATGGTCTCGGTGAGCGGGGTGACCCGGTAGTGGTGCACGAGGGGCACCGGCCGGGTGGCGGAGCGCACCACGGCCACGGGGCGCCCGGTGCGCCGTTGCAGGTCGGTCTCGAAGGCCGAGACGTCGCCGAGGGTGGCCGACATCAGCACCTGCTGGGCGTCGACGAGCTCGAGCAACGGCACCTGCCAGGCCCAGCCGCGGTCGGGGTCGGCGAAGTAGTGGAACTCGTCCATCACCACCTGGTCGACGGGGGCGTCGCGCCCGTGGCGCAGGGCCATGTTGGCCAGCACCTCGGCGGTGCAGCAGATGATCGGGGCGTCGTGGTTCACCGCCGCGTCGCCGGTGAGCATGCCCACGTTGCGGGCGCCGAACACGTGGGAGAGGTCGAAGAACTTCTCCGAGACCAGCGCCTTGATGGGGGCGGTGTAGAAGCTGCGGGCCCCGGGCCGGGCCAGGGTGGCGAAGTGGGCGGCGATGGCCACCAGGCTCTTGCCCGAGCCGGTGGGGGTGTTCACGATCACGTGGGCGCCGCCGAGGATCTCCAGCAGCGCCTCCTCCTGGGCGGGGTACAGGCTCAGGCCGCGGTCGGCCACCCAGCCGGTGAAGGCGTCGAGGATCTCGTCGGGGTCGTCGCGGGCGGGCACCCGCTCGCCGAGCGTGGCCCCGGTCATGGTCGACATCGACGGTGCGGCATCGGGCCCAGGGTACGCAGAGCCGCCGACGGGCCCGTCCCGAGCCCCCTGCGCCACCACCTAGGCTCGCCGCCGGCACCTGCCGTGGGAGCGGTGCCGACGCGAGGGGGATGGATCATGACGTCGGGTGAGCGGCGCGACGCCGGGTCGGCCACGGGCCAGGTCGGCGAGCACGAGGCCACGGCGGGGGCGGCGCAGGCCGTGCGCTCGCTCATCGAGGGCCTGCGGGTGGCCGACGCGCCGGCCGAGGTGCTCGAGCAGGTGGCCGGCCTGGCCGCCGAGGCCGCCGCCCTGCTCGCCCCCCACCGGGTGGAGGCCATGCGGATGCAGGGCGCCCTCTATCCGGAGGTCATGCTCGGCGGCGGCGGACCAGCAGGGCGCGACCCGGCCGGCTTCTTCCCGTACAGCCCCGTGGTGGGCCCGTTGAACCCCTTGTCGCCGCCGATCGTGCTGACCTCCGACGGCGAGCGCACGACGGGCACCGCCGTGCTCGGGGCGCCCTACGTCGGTCCGCCCGACATGGTCCACGGGGGCAACATCGCCCTGATCTTCGACGAGCTGCTCGGGGTCACCAACGTGATCAACGGCCTCGGCGCCTTCACCGGCACCCTCAGCGTCCGCTACGAGCGCCCCACGCCTCTCGGCACCGAGCTGGAGCTCGAGGGCTGGATCGACCGGGTGGAGGGCCGCAAGGTGTTCACCGTGGGCACGATCAGCCACGCCGGGCAGGTCACCGCCCGTGGCGAGGGCATCTTCATACGCACGGAGCTGTCGGCCCTCGACGTCTGACGCCGTCGGCGCGTGGTCAGACGGGCACGTCGCCGGTGAGGGTGATGCGGTGCATGATGCGACGCGTGCCCGTGTAGTCGGCCACGGCGTAGTGCTGGACCCACCGGTTGTCCCACATGGCCATCGACCCGGGGCGCCACGAGAAGCGGACCTGGAACGCCGGGTCGCGCACGTGCTCGAAGAGGAACGGCAACAGCACCTCGTTCTCGCGCTCGGTGAGGCCCTCGATGCGGCTCACCCAGTTGCGGCTCACGAAGAGGGCCTTGCGGCCGGTGACGGGGTTGGTGCGCACGACCGGGTGACGTTGGGGCGGGTACTGCGCCTGCATGGCGTCGAGCGCCTCGCTCGCCTGGCCGTTGCTGTGGGCGATGCGCAGCATGCGGGTGAGGTCGTGCACGCCGGTGAGCCCGTCGAGCAGCTGCTGCACGGGTGGGGAGAGGCCTTCGTAGGCGGCGTACATGCTGGCCCAGAGGGTGTCGCCACCGTGGTCGGGGAGCTGCACCGCCCGCAGGATGGAACCGAGCGGTGGCGCGGGCAGGTAGGTGTTGTCGGTGTGCCAGCTGTCGGCGCCTTGGCCTCGGGGGGCGTCCTGGTCGAGGACGGTGATCTCCGGGTGGTCGGGGTGCTTGGGCCCGAACGGGGCGACGTCGATGGTGCCCATGCGCTGGGCGAAGCGGAGGTGGTCGGCGGGCTCGAGGCGCTGGTCGCGGAAGAACACGACCAGGTGCTCGTCGAGGGCGGTGCGGATGGCCGCCGCGGTGGCGTCGTCGACGTCACGGAGGTCGACGCCGCCGATCTCGGCGCCGATGGCGGTGGTGAGGGGTCGCACCTCGAGCTCGGTCATGCCGGCACCTCCCGTGACGGCCGGGCCACCTGCCCGGGCGTGGCGCCGGTGGGCACGTCGTCGACGATGACCGGCACCCCGTTGACGATGGTGGCCCGCACGCCGATTGGCCAGGCCTTGAACCGGCCGGCGCCGCCGGGCAGGTCGCGCACGAACTCCTTGCGACCGGCGTCGATGGTGTCGGGATCGAAGAGGAACAGGTCGGCCCACTTGCCCACCTCCACCGTGCCCCGGTCGGCGAGGCCCAGCAGGGCGGCGGGGTAGCCGGTGATCTGGCGGATCCCCTCCTCGAGCGACCACACCCCACGGTCGAGCACCCAGTGGCGCAGGAACCACGAGCTCCAGTCGGCGCCGTCGTCGCGGGCGAGGTGGGCGCCGCCGTCGGAGGTGCCGATGAGCATGTGGGGGTCGAGCTGGGCCTCGGCCACCGCCGCCGCCCACTCGTCGGTCTCCCAGCTCCAGCGGAACTCCGTGGCCAGGTCTTCCGCCAGGGCCAGGTCGAGCATGACGTCGGCGGGCGCCTCGCCCGACTCGGCGGCCAGGTCGGCGATGGTGCGGCCGACGAGCTTCTCGTGTTCGGGGAGGGCGACGTGGGCCACGGTGACCGTGGTCCACAGCGGCGGCGGGGTGGTGGTGCCCTGGTCGGGGTCGCGGTTGTAGTTCTCGACCGCGTGGCGCAGCTCGTCGCGGGCGGCAGGGTCGCGCAGCAGGGCCACCCGTTCGTCGTGGGGCAGGGCCAGCATGGCCCCCCACGAGGGCACCGAGAGGTAGTGGAAGCAGTTCTCGTCGATGCGCAGGGGACGGTCGGGAGGCCGGGCGATGAGGATGGAGTACACCGGTGCGCCGGCGGCACGGGCCCGCTGGAGGAAGGCCTGGGCCCGATCCCAGGTGGCCGTGGGCGCGTCGACCTTGTTGCGGCCGCCGAGCCCCTGGATGACCACCGGCAGCCCGCTGCGCCGACCGAGCTCGATGAGGAGGTCCTCGTCGTCGGGCGTGATCCCCCCGATCGCGCTCTCGGGCAGGTAGGCGATGGTGCCGGGGCCGGCCCGACCGGCGGCCCCGGCCAGGGCCAGCAGCTCGTCGTGGTCCGCCAGCCGGGAGGCGACCGGCCGGTCGTCGCCGTCGAGGTGGCTGGGCGCGTGCGAGGAGGAGAGCCCGGCGGCGCCGGCCGCCATGGCGTCGGCCACGACCTGGGCCATGGCCTCGACCTCGGCGGGGGTGGCCGGCCGACTCGAGCCGTCGTCGCCCATCACCCACCGGCGCACGTTGGAGTGGCCGATGTAGCAGGCCAGGTTCACCCCGAGGCGCCCCTCACGGGCGGCCAGGTACTCGCCGAAGGTCTCGAAGTCCCAGTCGATGGCGTCCATGGCGCTCGGGTGCATCTGCTCGACCTTGGCGAACAGGGCCTGGACGTAGGCCCGGTCGGACGTCCGCGTGGGGGCCACCGAGAAGCCGCAGTTGCCGGCGAGCACGGTGGTGACCCCGTGGTAGGAGGACATGGCGGCCACGGGATCGAAGGTGACCTGGGGGTCGTAGTGGGTGTGGGCGTCGACGATGCCCGGCGCCACCACCAGCCCCTCGGCATCGATCTCCTCGCGAGCCGAGCGCCCGTCGAGACGGCCGATCTCGGCCACCTTCCCGTGCCGGACGCCCACGTCGACGCGGCGACGGGAGGTGCCGGTGCCGTCGACCAGCATCCCTCCCCGCACGATCAGATCGAACTCTTCCTCGGCCATCGGTCGTCCCCCCGGTTCTGCTTCCCCGAACATTACTTCCCGGGCAGCCATCTGGCCACGCGACTACCCTCGGCGTTGTGTCGACCGACCCCGTTCCGGCTGAGACCGCCCCCCCGTCCGCCACCGAGGTGACCGAGATGTGGGGCGCGGGACCGATGGGCCTTTTCACCCATCTCACCCGCAGCGCGCTCTTCCTCGATGCCCTGCAAGAGGAGTGCCTGGCCCCGCTCGCCATCACGTTCGCCGACTACTCGGTGTTGCGGGTCCTGGAGTACGAAGGGCCGAAGGCGGCGCTCACCCCCACGCGCCTGGCCGACATCCTGGTGCGCACGACCGGAGGGATGACCAAGACCATCGACCGCCTCGAACGGCGCGGCGTGGTGTCCCGTGGGCCCGACCCCACCGACCGTCGAGGCGTGCTGGTGCGCCTCACCCCCCGAGGCCGCCGCCTGTGCCAGCGGGCGTCCGACGCCTACGCCGTCGGTCGCCAACGCATCCTGGCCGGCCTCGACGACGACGAGATCGAACGTATCGACACCGCCTTGCGCCACCTGGTCGCCGTCTTCGAACAGGACCGGCGCGACCGCACCTGAGCCCACCGAGGCGCCCGCCGCCCCGATTCCCCGGAGGAACCATGACGCTCCTGCACCACCACTTCGAGAGCACCGACTGGATCGACGAGTTGGCCCGGGCCAAGGTCGACCGGGAGGTGGCCCTGGCCGCCATGGCCGCCGGCGCCCGACGCAAGATGCTCGCCGAGGGCGAGACCGGCCTGTTCGTGCAGTACAGCGATCTGCCGGCCGACTACCGCATCGAGCCCCACACCCACTCCCACGGCGAGGTCATCGTGGTGCTGGGCGGGTCCTGCACGGTCGACGGCGCCGAGGGCGCCGCCCCCACCGAGATGGGCCCTCGCGACAGCGTCTCGATCTCGGCCGACACCCGCTACGGCATCACCTGCGGCCCAGAGGGCCTCACCATGCTCACCATCCGGGCCGGCGAGGCGGTCGTGACCTTCGCCGAGTGACCGACGTGACCCCGGCGGCGACGCTGTCGGCCGGTGGCCGAGGCCTCAGTGCTCGTGGGGCCCGTGGGCGTGGTCGTCGAGGAAGTCGCCCGAGGGGTGCAGCGCACCCAGCCCGTAGGCGACCTCGAGGTTGCGTCGGGTGCAGACCTCGGCCGGAGGGCCGGAGGCCACGACGCGACCGCTCATGAGCACGACGTGGTCGGCGGCGCGGGCCTCGTCGAGGTCGTGGGTGGTGATGACGACCGACGCGCCCCGGTCGCGCGCCGAGTGGATGATGCCGTCGATGGTGCGCGCTGACACCAGGTCGAGCCCGACGAGCGGCTCGTCGAGCAACAACGCGTCGTGGTCCTGGGCGATGCCCTGGGCCACGAACACCCGTTGGCGCTGGCCACCGGACAGCTCGGTGAGGTGGCGGCGCGCCAGGTGGGTGATGTCGAGCAGCTCCATGGCCTGGGCCACCCGCTCGTGGTCGTGCCGGGAGAGCCGTCCCAGCAGGCCCAGCCCCGGGTAGCGGGCCATGCGCACGGTGTCGAGGACGGTGATGGGGTTGCCGGGGGCCACCTCGGTGGACTGCAGCACGTAGCTGATCCGCCGTCGGGCGCGGTGCGGCGAAGTGCCCAGCACCTCGAGGGTGCCCCCGGCCGGCTCGACGAGCCCGACCATGGCCCCCAGCAGCGTGGACTTCCCCGAGCCGTTGGGACCGATCACCGCGGTCACCCCACCGACGGGGATCTCGAAGCTGGAGGGCTCCACCACCCGGGTCGCCCCGAAAGCGACGACCAGCTCGTGGGCTCTCGCCACCGCCTCGCTCATGCCCGCACCGACCGGCGCTGCCACGCCGCCCGCACCCGGGTGACGAAGAGGGTGACGAAGAAGACCACGATCGGCACGAGCGCCATCGTCGCCGATCCGGCGGTGCCCAGGTGGTAGCTGAGGACCAGCCCGAACCAGACGGAGACGAGGGCGATGGCGGTGGCCAACGCCATCATCGACCGCACGGTGCGAGCCACGAGGGCGGCGGTGGCCGGTGGGCCGATCAACAGGCCGAACACCAGCAGCGTGCCGACCGACTGGTAGCTGGCGATCACCGCGGCGGCGATCATGACCAGCAGCACGCCGTGAGCGCGTCGGGGATGCAGCCCCAGCAACTCGGCCTTGCGGCCGTCGAAGCACAGCGCCAGCAACGGCCGATAGAGGACCAGCGACACGGCGAGCACCACCACGCCGGCGATGGCCTGGCCCACCAGGTCGCCCGTGGTGACCCCGAGCGCATCACCGAAGAGGATGGCGGTGAGGTCGCCCGTGTAGGCGTTGGAGCTGGAGATGATGACCACGCCGAGCGCCAGCATCCCCACGAACAACAGCCCGATGGCGGTGTCCTCCCGTAGGGCGGTCTGGCGGTTGACCAGCTCGATGCCGGCCACCATCACGGCCGCCGCGACCACGGCACCCAGCACCGGGTTCACATCGAGCACCACGGCCGCCGCGATCCCGGGCACGACCCCGTGGACGAACGCGTCCCCGAAGAAGCTCATGCCCCGCAGCACCAGCCACGTACCCACGACCGCCGAGATGACCCCCGCCAGCGCGCCCCCCATGAGGGCGCGCTGCTGGAAGCCGAGCTCGAACGGTTCGATCAGCCAGTCGATCATGGGTGGGGCGGGGTCACGGGCGTCAGCCTCCGAGGGCCGCAGCGATGCGCTCGGCGTTGGTGCGCATCATGCCCGCATACGTGTCCGCGCCGGAACCCTCGGGCCCCAGCGAGTCGACGTAGAGCTCCACCACATCCACGTCGTCACCCACCTCGGCGCTGAGCGCGTCGACCAGGCTCGACGAGAGCGTGGCGTTGGAGAAGATGGCCGAGACACCCTCGGCCGAGACCACCTCGACCAGATCGGCCAGCTCCTGGGAGGAGGCTGCGGCCTGCGTGGAGCCACCGGGGACCACCACGCCGGCGATCTCGAAGCCGTAGGCGTCCGCCAGGTAGCCGAACGCGTCGTGGTCGGTGATGAGCACCCGCTGATCCTCGGGGACCGTCTCGAGCAGCGCCCTCACCTCGGCGTCGAGCGCCCGGAGGTCCTCGGCCACCTGCTCGCCGCAGGCCACGAAGGCCTCCGGGTCGTTGCTGACCTCGGCCAGCTCGGCCCCGATGAGCTCGACCGCGGTGGCCATGCGGGCCACGTCCTGCCAGAAGTGGGGATCCTCGTCCCCGTGGTCGTGGTCGCCCTCGTCCCCGTGGTCGTCGTCGGCCACCGGCACCTCCTCGCCGTGGTCGTCGCCCGCGACCCCTTCGGCGTGGTCGTCGGCGTGATCATCGTGCTCGTCGCCCGCCGCGACCTCGTCGGCGTGCTCGTCGGCGTGGTCGTCGGCGTGATCATCGTGCTCGTCGCCCGCCGCGACCTCGTCGGAGTGGTCGTCGGAGTGGTCGTCGGCGTGATCATCGTGGTCGTCGTAGGCGATGGGGTCGACGAGCGGGGCCACCTCGAAGACCGTCGCGCCGTCGGCCTCGGCCCCTTCCATGGCGTTCTGCAGGGCCCCTTCCAGGCCGAGGCCGTTGGCCACCACCAGGTCGGCCCGCACCAGCTCCGCCACCTGGGCCGACGACGCCGCGAAGTCGTGGGGGTCGACGCCCGGGCTCATCAGCGTGGTCACCTGGCCGCCCGCGCACTCGACGATGGCGCCCGTGACGTCGCCCAGCATCGTCGTGGTCGCCACGACCGTCACGCCCCCGCCCCCGCCGCCGGCCCCGTCGGCAGCGCCGGCCGCCCCGCCGTCGTCGGACCCACAGGCCGCGGCCAACAGTGCGGTGGCGGCGCCCAGCCCGATGAGGGCACGCCGGCGGCCCCCCTTCCGGGAGGGGGAGGCGTGGGTCGTGGGGCGGCTGCGTGGCGTCGGCGAGAAGCGCATGCCGGCACCATACCAGAACCGGGAACGATTCCCACTACTGATCCCCGCCGAGGTGGTGCCTCAGGTCACCGGGCACCGTCGAGGATGTCCGAGAACCCGAACTGGGTGTGGGGACCGAAGATGATCTGCTCGAACACCCCGACCCCCACCCGATCGCCCATCCGGACCCGGGTCACGTGGTGGACGTGCTGGTGCGTGTAGTCCTGCGCCGACACCTCGTCGAAGCGCCAGTCCTCGCGAGCGATCTCGAGCTCGCCGTGCCACATGCCGTGGCCCCACTCGGGATGCATGTAGCCCAGGCCCCGCATGTCGAAGCGCATCAGCGGCTCGAGCACCATGGTGTGGGTGCCCCCGTCGCCGTCGACGAGGTCGATCTCGGCTCCCGTCACCCAGCGGGTGCCCTTCTGGAACTCGAGGCGTTGGCCCACCGGGTCGAGGCGCGACACGGCGTCGTCCTGCAGCGAGACGGTCTCGGGCACCGGGTCGCTGACCTCGATGCGGTGGCCGTCCGGGCGCCAGAACTCCCCGCCGGGCACCTGGAACCAGCCGGCGACGACGCACCCGTCGTCGAAGTGGGTCGGGGCCCACAGCCAGGCCCGAGGTGGCGCGGACGACGGCTTGCCCGGGGCCGACGCCCCCACGGGCCGCACCCCCCACGAGCGGTCCCGCACGCCGACGACCTCGTCGTGGCGCAGCTCGTGTGTGGTGCCGTCGACCGTGACGGTGCCCTCCCACGTGCCGAACTGCACGAAGCGGGACATGTCGACCATGACGTGGATGCCGTCCTGCATCACCGTGTGGTCCTCGAGCAGCGCCCCGGTGCGGGCCCGCCACCGCAGGTCGGCCGAGATGCCGGTGTCGTTGTCGTCGAGCACCACCCGCAGCTGGCGGAAGGGCTCGACGATCTCGAGGCGCAGCGGGCCCACGGTCATGTCCGACGGGTCGCCGGGGGCGCGACGCGAGCCGTGGAAGGAGTGCTGGGCCCCGTCGACCGAGATCGACAGCGACGTGTCCTGCACGGCCAGGTTGGGGTAGCGCCCGAAGGCGATCTCGACCTGGAAGCGGCCCTCACGATGGGAGGCGCCCATCCAGTAGCGGTCGTAGGCGTTGCGGTCCGAGGTGGCCGGTACGGCCAACGGCTGGGGGACCTGGTGGATCGGGAACTCGTCGAATCGGCTCAGCATGGTCGCCGACCTTAGGTGGTCTCGTCCGCCGGGGCGGGCCCCGTCACGTGCGTCGCCGAGAGCTCCGTGGGTTCAGAGGCTGGTGGCGATCAGCCCCACGCCGAAGACGGCGAAGAGCACGGAGGAGCCGATGCGGATGGCGCGCTGCGGGAGCCTCGCGCCCGTGGCCCGGCCGACCAGCACCCCGACGAAGCCGCTGAGGATGATGCCGACGGTGGCGCCGATCCACACCAGCGCCGGGTCGCCCTGGGCCGCCAGGGTGGCGGTGGCGAGCATGGTCTTGTCGCCCAGCTCGGCGACGAACATGGCCAGCGCCACCGAGGCCACCACGTGGTGGCCGGGCCGGGCGAGCGCCTCGGCCTCGTCGTCGTCACCGCCGTCGCGCAGGTTCCACGCCGCGAAGCCGAGGAACAGCACGCCGCCCCCGATGCCGAGGGCGCGGGTGGGCAGGGCCACGCCGAGGACCCCGCCGACGACGACCGACAACAGGTTGGTGACGGCGTAGGCCAGGGCCACCCCGACGAGCACGGGAGCCAGCCGGTGACGTGCCCCCAGGCCCATGGCGACCAGCTGGGTCTTGTCGCCCAGCTCGGCCACGAACACCAGCCCCAGGGCGGCCCACATCGGTCCCATCGCCGGGTGACGGTAGTGCTCCCGAGACGAGCCCCCCGAACGCCGCCGACGCCGTCGATCGCCCCGCCGGGTCCGGGTTCGGCGATGGCCGAACGGCGGCCGCAGCACTGCTCTACGGTCGGGTGCGGCGGACCACCGTCCGGGAGGGGACCCACGATGGACCACAGCGCAGAGGTCGGGGACGCCGTCGACGAGACCGGGCACGCCGACGAGGCGCCGTCCGCCGCTCACCGCTCGCAGGACGAGCAGCGCGGGCACGGCGGCCACGACCAGCACGGCGGGCACGACAAGCACGCCGGGCACGACCCGGAGATGTTCCGCCGACGGTTCTGGGTCTCGCTGGTGCTCACCGCACCCCTCGTGGTGACCAGCCAGATGGTGATGGACTGGTTCGGCTACGAGCTGTCCTTCCCCGGCCTGTCGTGGGTGGGGCCGACGCTCGGCTCGGTGGTGTTCTTCTGGGGCGGCTGGCCGTTCCTGGTGGGCGCCGGGCGCGAGATCCGCGACCGACAGCCCGGCATGATGCTGCTCATCGGCATGGCCATCACCGTCGCCTACGTGGCCTCGATGGCCACCAGCGTCGGGCTCTTCGACCTCGACTTCTGGTGGGAGCTGGCCGCCCTCGTCACCATCATGTTGCTGGGCCACTGGCAGGAGATGAAGGCCATCGGCCAGGCTCGCGGCGCCCTCACCGCCCTGGCCGAGCTGCTCCCCGACGACGCCGAACGCCTTCTCGACGACGGCGGCACCGAGACGGTGGTGCTGGACGAGCTGCGCCTCGACGACGTCGTGCTCGTACGCTCCGGCGCACGGGTGCCGGTCGACGGTGAGATCGTCGACGGCGAGGCCGAGGTCGACGAGTCGATGATCACCGGCGAGTCCCGACCCGTCACCAAGGCGCCCGGCGATCGGGTGGTGGCCGGCACCATCGCCACCGGTGCCGCCCTCCGGGTGCGCGTCACCGCCGTCGGCGACGACACCGCCCTGGCCGGCATCGAACGCATGGTCTCCGAGGCGCAGACCTCCAGCAGCCGGGCCCAGGTGTTGGCCGACCGCTTCGCCGCCCTCCTCTTCTACGTGGCCACCGGCACCGCGGTCGTCACCTTCCTCACCTGGTGGGCGCTGGGCGACGCCGACGACGCCGTGGTGCGCACCGTCACCGTGCTGGTGATCGCCTGCCCTCACGCCCTCGGGCTGGCGATCCCCCTGGTGATCGCCATCTCCACCGCGGTCTCGGCCCGCTCCGGGATCTTGATCAAGGACCGCCTGGCCCTCGAGCGCATGCGCTCGATCGACGCGGTCCTCTTCGACAAGACCGGCACCCTCACCAAGGGCGCCCACGTCGTCACCGGGGTGGCGGCCGCCAGGGGCCGCACCGAGGACGAGGTGCTGGCCCTCGCCGGGGCGGTGGAGCGCGACAGCGAGCATCCTCTGGCCCGGGCCATCACCGAGCGCGCCGCCGAGGTCGGGTCGGTGCCCGAGGCCTCCGACTTCCGGTCCCACGCCGGACGGGGCGTGGAGGCGACCGTCGACGGCACCCGCTACGCCGTGGGCGGGCCCACCCTGCTGCGCGAGGCCGGGGCCGAGGTCCCCGATGATCTGGACGCCACGGTGGCCGAGTGGACCGCACGCGGTGCGGCCGTGCTGCACCTGTTGGCGGGCGACGAGGTCCTCGGGGTCTTCGCCCTCGAGGACGAGGTTCGGCCCGAGGCCCGCGAGGCGGTCGCCGAGCTCCGCCAGCAGGGTCTGGAGGTGGTGATGATCACGGGTGACGCGCAACAGGTGGCCGATGCCGTCGCCGCCGACCTCGGCGTCGATCGCGTCTACGCCGAGGTGCTCCCCGAGGACAAGGACGGCGCCGTCGTCGAACTGCAGGGCCAAGGCCTCTCGGTGGCCATGGTGGGCGACGGGGTCAACGACGCCCCGGCGCTGGCCCGGGCCGACGTGGGCCTGGCCATCGGAGCCGGCACCGACGTGGCGATCGAGTCCGCCGGGGTCGTGCTCGCCTCGAGCGACCCCCGGGGTGTGTCGGGCGTGATCCGCCTGTCCCGGGCGACGTACCGCAAGATGGTGCAGAACCTGGCCTGGGCGGCCGGCTACAACATCGTCGCCCTGCCCCTCGCGGCGGGGGTGCTGGCCGGGGTGGGGGTGACGCTCTCCCCCGCCGTCGGCGCCATCCTCATGAGCCTGTCCACCATCGTCGTCGCCCTGAACGCCCAGCTGCTGCGTCGGGTCCAGACCTCGCTGTGACCCACCGGGTCGGCGGCCCCGGACGGCGAGCCGGGGGCGGTCAGCGCGACAGGGCCGGGCTCGCCGGCGCGAACCGAGGGGCCGGGATCAGGCCATCGGCCGCAGGTGGCCCCCGTCGAGCTCGACGTCGACCGCCTGGCCCGGCTCGAGCACGTGGGTCTCGCCGGCGACCTCGACGGTCATGGGGCCCCCTTCGTCGGGATCGACCCGCACCGAGGCGCTCGTCGGGGTGCAGTGCAGGTGGACCAGGTGGCCGCGGTAGCGCACCGGGAACGCGAGGGACCCCAGCGCCGCCGGGATCGCCGGGGCGAGCCGGAGGGCGTCGCCCGTCGTCTCGAGGCCCGTGTAGCACCGCTGGAGCAGGTCGACGGCACCGGCCATGGCGCCTAGGTGGATGCCTTCGGCCGTGGTGCCGCCCTGTACGTCGTCAAGATCGCTGTGCAGGGCCTCGCAGAACAGCCCCCACGATCGTTGGCTGTCGAGGCGGGCGCTGCTCCACGCGCTCACCACCCGGCTCAGGGTGGAGCCGTGGGCGGTGCGGGCCTCGTAGTAGGCGTGGCAGCGGGCCAGCAACCCGGGGTCGGTGTCGTAGCCGAGCCGGGCCAGCAGGTCGCGGACCTCGTTCGGCGACAGCAGGTAGAAGAGCATCATCACGTCCGCCTGCTTGGTGAGCTTGTAGCGGTCCGCGGTGTCGCCCTCGGCTTCGAGGATGCGGTCGAGGCGGTGGATGTCGCCGTAGCGGTCCCAGTAGTCGGCCCAGTCCAGCTCCTCGAGCTCGCCGAAGCCCTCGAACTGGCTGATGACCCCGTCGTGGAAGCAGACCTTCATCTTGCGGGTGAGATCGGTCCAGCGGGCCACCTCCTCGCCGGTGAGTCGGAGGCGCTCGCGGAGCTCGGTCGCCGAGACCGGCGGGAGTGCGTCCAACACGTCGAGGGCCCGGCACAGGCACCACACCGCCATGACGTTCGTGTAGGCGTTGTTGTCGAGACCGGGTTCTTCGCGGTCGGGATAGCCCTCGTGGTACTCGTCGGGGCCCATCACCCCGAGGATCTCGTAGCGGTCGAGCGCGTGGTCGTAGGTGGCGATGCTCGACCAGAACCGGGCGATCTCGAGGATCATCTCCCCGCCGTACAAGCGGAGGAACTGGTCGTCGCCGGTGGCCTGGACGTAGTTCCACACGTTGTAGGCGACGGCGGCGTTGACGTGGCGTTGCAGATGGCTGGCGTCGGGCAGCCACCTCCCGGACTCCGGGTTGAGGTGCCGGGTCTGGGTCTCCTCGCGGCCGTTGCTGGCGCTCTGCCACGGGTACATGGCGCCGGCGTACCCCGCGTCGCGAGCGGCCCGGCGGGCCTGTTCGAGGCGCCGGTAGCGATAGCGCAGCAACGACCTCGACACCTGCGGGAGGCGGACGTTGAGGTAGGGCAGGATGAACAGCTCGTCCCAGAAGATGTGCCCCCGGTAGGCCTCGCCGTGCAGGCCGCGGGCCGGCACGCCGACGTCGAGGTCGACGGTGTTGTTCGACGCCGTCTGGGCGATGTGGAACTGGTTGAGGTGCAGCGCCCGGGCCAGCCCCCCGTCGACGCCGAGGTCGGTGCGGAACCGGCCCCAGACGTGCTGCCAGCTCACCAGGTGGCGGGCGAAGGCCTCGTCGAAGTCGCCCGCGATGTGCGTGACCCAGTCGCACGCCTCCTCGGCCGGCTCGGTGATGCCCTTGTCGCGCGAGGTGAACAACGCCACCATCTTCTCGATGGTGAGCTCCTGGCCCTCCTCGAGCGCCACCGTCGTCTCCGACGCGGCGTGGCCCGGTCGGGAACGGAACCGGATCTGGGGCTCGATCCGCTGGCCGTCCAGCCGCATCCTCGTGCGGGCGGCCTCGCCGATGCGCACCCGGGACTGGCTGGTCTCGGCCACCAGGCAGATCACGTCGGGCGGGTGGTGGTGCTCCCCGACGGGGACGAGGTGGCGGTCGTCGAGCCCCGCGTAGCGGTCCACGCCGTCGTTGCGAACGGTGCCGTCGAGGGCCGAGACCACCTCGAGCGCACCGGACCAGTTCTCGGCGACGAGGGTGGTCTCGAGCCCGGCGAGGTGCGGGTGGCGCATGCTCACGAAGCGCCGCTGGGTGACGCTGACGATCCGCCCCTGGTCGTCTCGCAACCGGCTCCGCCGGATCAGCGCCCCGCGGTCGAGCTCGAGCTCGAGGTGGTGATCGAGGACGTCACAGGTGTCGCAGCCGAACCAGGGTCCGTCGGCGGCCCGGAACCGCAGCGCCAGCCAGTTGGGGACGTTGACGAGGCTCTCGTTCTCGACCCGATGGCCCTCGACCTCGGTGACCAGCCGGTTGTACACCCCGGCCACGTAGGTGCCGGGGTGGTGGGTGCCGTCGGAGGCGGACTCCGGCAGGGCCCCTCTGGTGGCGAAGTACCCGTTGCCGAGGGTGCACAGGGCCTCTCGGAGCCCGACGTCGTCCGGTCGGTGCCCCGAGAAGGTGACGACCCATGCGTCGACGTGCCCGTCGGCGTCGGGAGCGGCAGCGTTCATCGGTGTTCGATGTTGCCAGGCCCGGCCCTTCGCCACACGGACTCCGGCGCGCCGCCCGGTCCCGCGGCGCCCGACGGGACGCGGATCGTGGTGCTCGGCGGCGCCGACGCCAGGGCCCTCAGCGTGACGTGCGCTGGAACTGGCGGATCGAGAGCGGCACGAAGACCGCCAGGATGATGGCCACCCAGATCAGGGTGTAGGCGACCGGGTTCTGCATGGACCAGGCGTCGGAGATCGGTACCGACGGGTCGGTGTTGCCGAAGAGCTCCCGGGTGGCCTGGGTGACCGCCGAGACGGGGTTCCAGTCGGCGAAGTACTGCAGGGGCGTCGGGAAGGTCTCGATGGGGACGAAGGCGTTGGAGATGAACGTCAGCGGCATGATCACGATGAAGCTGGCGTTGTTGATGACCTCGACGCTGGGGACGAGGAGGCCGACGTAGGCCATGATCCAGCTGAAGGCGTAGGCGAACACCAGGAGCAGCACGAACGCCCCCAGGGCTTCGAGCAGGGAGTTGTGGATGCGCCAGCCGATGATGAGGCCGGTGAGAGACATGATGATGATGGACAGCAGGTTGTAGGCGATGTCCGACGCGGTGCGCCCGACCAGGACGGCGGATCGCGACATCGGCAACGATCGGAAGCGGTCGATGATCCCCTTCTGCATGTCCTCGGCCAGGCCGGCCCCGGTGAAGGTGGCCCCGAACACGACGGTCTGGGCGAAGATCCCGCCGATGAGGAACTCCCGGTAGCTCACCTCGCCGCCGGGATCGATCGCCCCGCCGAAGACGTAGGCGAAGAGCAGCACGAACATGATCGGCGAGATCAGGACGAAGACGAGGACCTCGGGGACCCGCTTCAGCTTGATCAGGTTGCGGTTGGCGATGATCGACCCGTCGACCAGGACGCGGCGGGCCGAGCTCACGGGGCGACCTCCGTGCTGCTCGGGTCCTGGGTGTCGTGCCCGGTGAGGGTCAGGAACACGTCGTCGAGGCTGGGTCGGCGCAGCCCGACGTCGTCGAGGACGATCTGGAGGGCGTCGAGTCGGCGCAGCACCTCCATCAACGTCTGGGCGCCGTCGGGCGCGGGTGCGGTGAGCGTGCGGGTGACCGTGTCGGTCTGCACGTCGCTGTCGCCGACGGTGGCGAGCACGGCACTCGCCTCGGCCAGCCGGGCCTGGTCGCGGACGACGAGCTCGACGCGCTCACCCCCGATCTGGCGCTTGAGCTCGTCGGCCGTCCCCCGGGCGATGGCGTGGCCGTGGTCGATCACCACGATCTCGTCGGCCAGCAGGTCAGCCTCCTCGAGGTACTGGGTGGTCAACAGCAACGTGGCCCCACCGGCGACCAGTTCGCGGATCACGTCCCACATCTCGAGGCGGGAGCGGGGGTCGAGGCCGGTGGTGGGCTCGTCGAGGATCAAAACGTCGGGCTCGGCCACCAGGGCGCCGGCCAGGTCGAGGCGGCGGCGCATACCCCCCGAGTAGGTCTTCGACGGTCGGTCGGCGGCGTCGCTGAGGGCGAACCGCTGGAGCAGCTCGCGGGCCCGGCTCCGGGCCCGGGCCCTCGGGAAGCCGTAGAGGCGGCCCACCATCACCAGGTTCTCGAAGCCGGTCAGGTACTCGTCGACGGCGGCGTACTGGCCGGACAGACCGAGCCGGGCCCGCACCGCGTCGGGATGGGCGACCACGTCGATCCCCGCCATCTCGGCGGTGCCCCCGTCGGGCGTCAACAGCGTGGCGAGGACCCGGACGCACGTCGTCTTGCCGGCCCCGTTCGGTCCGAGCAGACCGAGCACCGTGCCCTTGGGCACGTCGAGGTCGAGGCCGTCGAGGGCCACGACGTCGCCGTAGGTCTTGCGCAGACCCCGGGTCCTGATCATCGTCTCGGTCACGTCACCGACCCGTCCGCCGTCTCGTGGTCCATGGTCCGTCGCGCCGGCGGGGCGGCGCTCCGGATCGAGACGGTACCTCCCGCGGCGTGGCTCCCGCCCGGGGTCGCGGCTCCTCCGTTCGACGCCGCACGCGGGGAGGCGCTAGAGAGAGTGCGGTGCTCCGGGAGCGGGGTGCGGCTCATGGGGGATGCCACGGTGACAACCGATCCGATCGTCGTGCCGCCGGCACCCACGGACACCGGAAGCTCCTTGCGCCATCGAGCCTTCCTCGTGGTCGTGGCCTTGCAGTTCGCCCTGATCATCGCCATGGGCGCGGCGGGCATCGCCCTGCCGGCCGTGCAGGAGGGTCTGGACGCCTCCGATGGCGAGATCCAGTGGTTCGCCGCACTGTTCCAGCTCGGGTTCGCTCTGGTCCTGGTGCTCGGTGGCCGCCTCGGCGACCTCTTCGGCACCAGGCGCCTGCTGTTGATCGGCTTCGGGCTCTTCGTCGGCGCCACCGTGCTCGGGGCCGTCGCCCCCAACATCGCGGTGGTCCTGCTCGCACGGCTCGTCCAGGGGATCGCCGGGGGCATCGCCTCCCCGCAGCTCCTCGCCGTGATCCAGCGCACCTTCGTGGGCGACACGAGGACGCGCGCCTTCGCCGTGTTCATGACCGTGGCCGCCAGCGCGTTCATGGTCGGCCAACTGGTCTCCGGCGCCCTGATCAGCAGCGACGTCCTGGGCTGGGGCTGGCGGTGGGCGTTCCTCGCCTTCCTGCCCCTCGGGTTCGTCACCTGGCCGTTGGCCAGCCGGTTGCTGCCGCCGGACCCCGTCCGCGTCGGCGGTCGGGTCGACGTCGTCGGATCCGTCGTGCTGGCGGTCGCCAGCCTCCTGGTGCTGTTCCCCCTCATCCAGGGCCAGTCGGCCGGGTGGCCGCTCTGGCTCCTCGGCCTGCTCGTCGCCGCGCTGCCGGCGCTGGCCGCCTTCGTCGCCGTCGAGCGACGGCTCGTGCGCCGGGGGGCCGAACCGTTGGTCGACCCGGCGCTGTTCGGTCTGCGCAGCTTCCGGGTGGGCAACGTCATCGGCGTGGTGACCGGGCTGCTGTCGTTCGCCGTGGTCGTGTTCGTGACCCTCACCATCCAGTACGGCTTCGATCGCAGCGCCCTCGAGGCCGCCGCCCTCACCGCCCCCATCCCCTTCGCCAACATGTTCGGCTCCCTGGCCGCCGCTCCCCTCCTGCGCACCATGGGCCGCACCACCATCGCCGTCGGGGCGGTGCTCACGGCGGTGGCCGCCGTGGTGGTGCTCGTCACCCTCAGCTTCGGCTCGGACGTCCTCGAACCGTTCCACCTGGTCCCGGGGCTGGTGCTGTTGGGCTTCGCCCTGGGCATCTCGATCTCCGCCACCGTCGCCATCACCCTCGCCGACGTGCCCGAGGTGAGCGCCGGCAGCGCGTCGGGGGTGCAGTCCACCGTGTTGCAGTTGGCCAGTGCCGTCGGCATCGCGGTCTACGGGATCGTCTTCTTCGGGGTGGTCGGCGACGTCGACACCGAGGCCTCCTACCTCGACGGCCTGGGCGCCACCATGTGGCTGACCGCCGGGCTGTGCGTGGTCCAGTTCGTGCTCTACCCCCTGCTCCCCCGCCACACCGCCGGCCGACCCCACGCCATCCCGGTGGCCGACCCCGACAACCTCATCATCCCGGCCTTCGAGCCCGACGCTGCCGGCGGCCACCACGGCGGACGCTGAGGTCACCAGCTGCGCCGCGGCGCGTGCCGGGCGGCGACGCCACCCGTGACGTGCTGCTCAGGACGCCGAGGGGGCGGAGAACCAGCCGGAGGGGTCCACGACGCCAGCGAACTCGTAGGTGCCGGTCAGCAACCCGGTCGCCGGGTCGAGCGTGACCACGCCCGCCGCGTCGTGGGGCACCGCTCGGGCCACGGTGTGCTGAAGGCGTTCGGCGAACGTGGTCACGCCGAGCCCCGCCCGGCACACCCGCTCGACGTCCTCGCGCACCCGACGGCGCCGCACACCCTGGTCCACGCCTCCAGCTCCTCACCGCGACGCGTCCGGCACCTCCGGCCGGGACCTCCGACCGTGGCGCCCGCCAACCGAGGGCGACATGCTCGCGCCATGGTGCCCTGCGACCCACGGCGGTCACGATGACGGTGGCCGATGTCGATACCCGCACCACCGCGGCGCGTCCGGGGCCGGCGGCGACGGCACCGGGCCACACCCTGGTGGGGACCTGGGCGATGGTCCGGGCCACCTTGCGCCAGGACCGGGTGAAGCTCCCGGGCTGGATCGCCGGCTTCGCCCTCTTCGCCCTCTACGTCGGCGTCGCCGTGCCCGTGGCCTATCCCACCGAGACCGATCTGCAGAGCGCTTTGGGGCTCCTCGCCGACCCCATGGGCCGCCTGCTCACGGGCCCGGGCTACGGCTTCGACGACGTGTCCTACGAGCGCGTGGTCGCCAACGGCTACGGCCTCTACCTGATGTTGATGGCCGCGATCATGAGCATCCTGTCGGTGACCCGCCACACCCGCCTCGAGGAGCAGACCGGGCGCTACGAGCTGGTCCGCAGCGCGGTCGTGGGTCGTCATGCGCCGCTCGCCGCCACGCTGGTCGTGACTGCCGGCGCCAACCTCGTGGCCGGCCTCGCCATCGCCGCCACGCTGGTCGCCGCCGCTGGCTTCGGTCTCGCGGGCTCCACGCTCACCGGGGCATCGGTGGCCGCGGTCGGACTGGCCTTCACCGGGGTCGCCTCGATGACCGCCCAGGTGACCCGGTATGCCCGGACCGCCTCCGGCCTCGCCGGCATCGTACTCGGGGCGTCGTTCGTGCTGCGCGCCGTCGGGGACATGGGCCGGGCGGGCGGGGGGACCCTGTCGTGGCTCTCGCCGCTCGGGTGGGGGCAACAGAGCGCACCGTTCGTCCTCGACCGCTGGTGGCCCCTCGCCCTACCCCTCGCCTTCGGTGCGGCGACGACGATCGCCGGCGTCACCCTGTCGGCACACCGCGACCTCGGGTCGGGGCTGCTCGCCGGCCGGCCGGGCCCGCCGACCGCGAGCCGGGCCCTCACGGGCTCGCTGGGTCTCGCCGTCCGGCTCCAACGAGCAGCGATCCTGGGGTGGACGGCCGCCCTGGCGGTGAGCGGAGCGCTCTTCGGGGCCTTCACCGATGCCATGGGTGAGACGGCCGGGGACATGCCCGAGGTCTTCCGCGACGTCTTCGGCAGCGACGAGATGATCGACGGCTACCTCGCCTACATGGCCGTGTTCATGGCGTACCTCGCGGCCGTGTACGCGGTGGCGGCCGTGCACGCCTGGCGGGGCGAGGAGACCGGCGGGCGGGTGACCCCGGTCCTGGCGACGCCGGTGAGCCGGTGGTCCTGGCTGGGCGCGAACCTGCTGGTCACCGCGGCAGGGGTGGTGCTGGCCATGGTCGCCACCGGCGTGGCCACCGGGTTCGGAGCTGCGCTCGTCACCGGCGAGTGGTCGTCGGTCGGTGAGATGACCGTCGCCCACCTCGTCCAGGTGCCCGGGGTGCTGGTGGTGCTCGGCCTGGCGGTGGCGTGCTTCGGCTGGCTCCCGCGTGCGGTGCCCGCGGTGTGGGGGCTGATCGTGTTCGGGGTGGTCGTCGGGACCTTCGGCGCCCTCCTCGACCTCCCCTCGGTCGTGGTCGAGCTCTCTCCCTTCGAGCATGCCGCCCGACTGCCCCTCGAGCCGTTCGCGTGGGCCCCGACCATCGGCCTCTCGGCCGTCGCCGCCGCCTCGATGCTGCTCGGGCTCACCGGCTTCCGCCGCCGGGACCTGGACGGGAGCTGACCGCCACCCCAGCGCCGCGGGCGCCGTTGCGCCACCATGACCCCGACAGGTGCGCGACACCACGTGGAGGTCACCATGAGCGACGCCCCCGATCCCAACGACTGGAACGAGCAGGTCATCGCCGAGTTCCGGGCCAACGACGGCAAGGTCGGCGGCGCCTTCGAAGGCGCACCGATGGTGCTGCTGCACCACAAGGGAGCCAAGACCGGCACCGAGCGCGTCACCCCGCTCATGGCCCGCGTCGACGGCGACAAGCTCTACGTGTTCGCCTCCAAGGCCGGTGCCCCCGACAACCCCGACTGGTACCACAACCTCAGGGCCCACCCCGAGACCACCATCGAGTTCGGGTCCGACCCCGACGTCTCGGTGCGCGTGGTGGAGCTCGAGGGCGCCGACCGCGACCGCGTCTGGGAGGCCCAGAAGGCGGACTGGCCGCAGTTCGGCGGCTACGAGGAGTCCACCGACCGCACCATCCCCGTCCTCGAGCTGCAGCGACGCTGACGAGCCCGCCCTCCGTCGCGACCCGGCGTCCGGGTGGGCACTACCGTGCCCGGCCATGCGAGGACTCCAGGACAACGTGATCGTGGTGGCCGCCGGGGGCATCGGTGCCAGCAGTGGGGGCACCGAGACGGCGAGCAGCAACAGGGCGTCGATCGGAGGCGCCACCTGTCGCCGGTTGGCCGAGGAGGGCGCCAAGGTGGTGGTGGGCGACATCGACGGTGCCGCCGCCCAGCGCACCGTGGACGTCATCGAGGCCGCCGGCGGGCAGGCGGTGGCCCACGTCTTCGACGCCGCCGAGGACGACCAGGTGGCGGCGCTCATGGCCAAGGCAGTCGACACCTACGGGGGCATCGACGGCCTGCACTTCAACGCCATGGACATGTCGGCGCGGGCCATCGGCACCGACTCCGAGCACGACCTGCTCACGCTTCCTGTCGACGCCTGGCAGCGCACCATGGACGTGGGGATGACCGGCTTCTTGCTGGCGGCGCGCCACGCCCTGCCGTCGATGCTCGAGCGGGGCGGCGGGTCGATCGTGGTCACGGTGTCGGGGGCCGTCTACGCCGGCGAGCCGGTCAGGGTCGCCTACGCCTCGGCCAAGACCGGGATGACGGCCATCGTGCGCCACATCGCCTCCCGCTGGGGTCGCGACGGGGTGCGGGCCAACGCCGTGGCGCCGGGCATGGTGCCCGGCCCCGAGATGCTCGCCGGCCTCAGCGAGGAGAACGAACGTCGCATGCGGCGCGCGTCGCGTTCGCATCGTCTCGGCACGGCCGACGACATCGCCTCCGCGGTGACCTTCCTGCTCTCCGACGACGCCGAGTGGATCAACGGCCAGGTCCTCTGCGTCGACGGCGGCACCATCCTGCGCGCCTGACCGACACACGCGGTTCTTGCATGGTTTCGGCGCGGTGGAGTGCGACGAAACCATGCAAGAACGAAGACGGAGCGTCTCGGCGCTCTCGCCGCGCACCACGGCGACGGGTCAGACGGCGGTGGCTCCGAGGCGAGGATGCCCGGAGAGGCATCCGAACCGCCGCCCGACGCGATCAGCCGGTGAAACGGGGGGTGGCAGCCGCGGCGGCGGCCGCCGCGGGTGCCGCAGTGGTGGTGGAGGAGGACGGAGCGGCCGTGGTGGTGGTCGTGTCGTCGGGGACGCAGTCGACGGTCACGTCGCCCTCGAAGACCTGGATCTCCTCGTTGATCCAGTCGACGACCACGGTGTAGGTGCCGTCCACCAGCGGGCCGAAATCGGTGACGCCCTCGTCGACCCCGAGGGCGCTCTCGACGGGATCGAGTTGCTCGCCGAGGAAGAGGAACACGTTGTAGCCGGCGCCGAAGTCGTCGAAGATGTCGACCAGCACGACACCGTCGCCGTCGACGCACGCCGCACTGACGGTGACCTCACCCGGCCAGGTCTCGCCTGCGGAGACCGGTGACATCATCCCGATCGCGCCCAGCCCGAGCGTACCTACGGCCAGCACTGCCATCGCTCCGCGGCGAACCTTCATCGTCGTCATCGACCCTTGCCTTTCGCACGTTCCTGGACCCTCGAACCGACCGACGGAGGCGGCTCGCGGTGACCCGACAGGTCGGCCGGAGATTAGCAGCCGGCTCATGATGGGGCGAGCACCACCAGGACGGCGGCCACCGGAGTGCGCCGCCGGCTGCAATCTGGCGCCGGCCCCTCGAGCGCGACTCGGCCTCGACCACCTTCACCGGCACGATCGACGAGGTGGCCGTCTACAACCGGGTCCTGGGGGCCCACGACGTCCTCCGCCACTGGGCGGCCGGCACCTGACGACGCCCCGGTGGTCGTCCAGCGAAGACCGACCTCCCTCCCCTCCCGGCCTTCTTGCATGGTTTTGACGTCCTGGGCGACGTCGAAACCATGCAAGAAGCGGAGTGGGTGCGCCGGACGCGACTCGGCCCCGGCAGGACGCCGGGGCCGAGCGTGGCAGATGTGGTGAAGATCAGCCGGTGAAGCGCGGGGTGGCCGCGGCGGCGGCCGCCGCGGCCGGGGCAGCGGTGCTGGTGGACGACGGCGACACCGCGGTGGTGCTGGTGGTCGTCGTGTCGTCGGGCACGCAGTCGACGGTGACGTCACCGTCGAAGATCTGCAAGAAACCGATGTCGCTCTGCTCCTGGATCCAGTCGACGATGACCGTGTAGGTGCCGTCCTCGAGCGGACCGAACTCGATCGTGTTCTCACCCTCGTCGGTGTCGGTCGTCGCCTCCACGAGGTCGATGATGTCGGAGCCGAGGAGGAGGGCCACGTCGTACTCCGCGCTGAAGTCGTCGAAGATGTCGACGTAGACCACGCCCTGTCCCTCGACGCAGCCGGCCTCGACGACGACCTCGCCGGGCCAGGGCTCGCCAGCCGAGGCCGGCAGGGTCAGGGCCAGCGCGCCCGCCGCCATCGTGACGGCGGCAACGACCGCCATCGCCCCTCGGCGGACCTTCTTCGTCGTGTTCATCGGCTCTTGCCTTTCGCGCGTCCTGGGTTCGGGGAGCCGCCTGCTCGAGACGGCCCTGCTGACCGCGGTGGGTCGGGCGGAGCGTAACAGGCGCCGATCATGAGGCGGAGAACTTCTGCCCCGGTCCCGACGGACGAATCCCTTCCCGGCCACGTACCTGTCGGGAAGACGTGCCACCCCTCCAGCGCACGTTGCCGACAGGTACGCGAAAGGGTCGGGCCGGTGGTGTCCAGCCTCCCCTAACCCCTGGCTTCTTGCATGGGTTCGACGTCCCCCAGGACGTCGAACCCATGCAAGAAGCGGGAGGGAAGGCCGGACGCGGCTCGGCCCCGGCGGAGGGCCGGGGCCGAGAGCGATGTTGCTGGTGCGTGCCCGGGTCAGGCGGGGCGACGCACGTTGAGCTCGGAGACGTTGTCGAGGAGGATCCGCTTGCGGTCCTCGTCGCTGAACACCTTGAGCTCGGGGAGGTAGTCGAGGGGGTTCTCCATGCCCTCGATGTGGGGCCAGTCCGAGCCGAAGATCACGCGATCGGCGCCCATGTGGTCGACGGTCTCGCGCACGTCGTCCTCCCAGAAGGGGTTGATCCAGACGTTCTCGCGGAACAGCTCGACCGGGTCGGTGCCGAAGTAGCCGGGCATCTTGTTGGAGGCGCCGCGCATCTTCTTGAACAGGTCGCCGAGGAACCCGGACCCGTTCTCGACCGAGGCCAGGCGGATGTTGGGGAACCGCTCGAAGATCTTGTCGACCATGATCGAGCCGAGGAAGTCGTAGATGGCCCGCTCGATGCCGATGTGCAGCGCACCGAGGTTGGGACGGAAGCCGCCGGAGAAGCTGGCCGAGAAGCCCTTCTCGGGGGCGTAGCCCTGCAGGGAGTAGCCGGTGTCGCCGGCGTGGACGACGACAGTGACACCCGACTCGTTGACCCGGGCCCAGAAGGGATCGAAGGCGGGGTCGGCCGGCGGGAGCACACCGTCGGCGGTGTGGATGGGCGCCGGGCGCATCACGATGGTGCGGGCGTCGTTGTCGAGCGCCCACTCGAGCTCGGAGACGGCCCAGTCGACGTCGGCGAGGGAGATGTAGGGACCGGCGAAGATGCGGTCCTGGTAGTTGAAGCCCCAGTCCTCGAGCAGCCACCGGTTGAACGCGGTGAAGAGGTGGGTGACGGCCTCGGGGTCGTCCTTGAGCGGCTCTTCGTAGATCATGCCGAGCGTCGGGAACAGCCAGATCTTCTGCAGGCCGTGCTCGTCGAGCTGGGCGATGCGGGCGTCGCGGTCGCGGTAGCAGGGGCGGATGGGCTCGGGCTTGCCGAGGTACTCCATCGGGGTCTTGCCCGACGGATTGCCCCGGAAGTACTCGGCCATGGCGCCGGCCGGTGACACCGGATCGAAGGTGGGGTTGGTGACGGCCCGGTTCACCTTGCCGCCGATGACGGGGTACTTGCGCTTGCCGATCTGGCACCACTCGTAGACGCGTGGGCCGAGCTTGGGGTCGAGGTGGCGGGTGAAGGCGTCCTCGGCCTCGTAGTAGTGGTTGTCGCAGTCGAAAGGCCGGTAGCCCAGCTCGCGGGTGGCGTCTTCGCTCATCTTTGTCCCCCAGGGGTGACGTGATCGGCCGCGGGTACGGCACTCGGTGGCCACAGCGTAGGCCCACGTGCGTCACTTCGCCACAATCCGGCGACGTTGTGTCACAGATCACCTCGGCGGGCGCCCGGGCATCCTGGTGGGGGCGTGTCCCCGGCGCCCGGCGTTCGACGGACCGGGACCCGTGTCCGCCGGCCCGGCGTGGGCCCGGTACGGTCGTCGCGTCCTGACGAACTCCGAGGGGGAACCGCAGATGTCCGAACCGCTGGTGCTGGTGGAGGCCGACGGCCCGATCCTCGTGGTCACCATCAACCGACCCGAGAAGAAGAACGCCGCCAACGCCGAGGTGCTGTGCCGCCTCTACGACGCGTGGGTGCGCCTCGACACCGACGACGACCTGCGTGTCGCCGTGCTCACTGGCAAGGGCGACACGTTCTGCGCCGGCATGGACCTCGCCGAGATCGGTCGCCTGCGCGAGGGCGTCGTCGACAACGAGTGGCTGCAGCGCTTCAAGGACCAGCCCGAGGTCATCCTCGGCGGCTGGCTCAAGACCTACCGGCCCACCAAGCCGGTCATCCTCGCCGCCGAGGGCTTCGCCCGGGCCGGCGGCACCGAGATCCTCCAGGGCACCGACATCCGCGTGGCCGGCGAGTCCGCCGTGTTCGGGGTGACCGAGGTGCAGCGGGGCCTGTTCCCGATGGCGGGCTCCGCCGTGCGGCTGCGCCGCCAGGTGAGCTACGCCATCGCCGCCGAGATGCTGCTGGCCGGCGACGACATCAGCGCCCAGCGGGCCTACGAGCTCGGGCTCGTGAACCACGTCGTCCCCGACGGCCAGGCCCTCACCAAGGCCCTCGAGATCGCCGACCGGATCGGCCGCAACGGCCCTCTGGCCGTGAAGGGCATCCTCGCCACGCTCCGCCAGACCGAGGCCATGCCGGAGGAGGAGGCCTTCACGATCGAGATGGCCGAGGGCGGACGGGTCATGTCGTCGAAGGACGCCGCCGAGGGGCCCCGCGCCTTCCTCGAGAAGCGCGAGCCGAAGTTCACCGGCACCTGAGCCACGCCCGGGCCCTCCCCACGCTCGGGGAGGGCTGCGGGTGGCACTCCATCGGGGTCGTCGCCGATCGCGTCCTCGTGGCCCGCGGCCACGATGGGCGGCGACGGTTGGCGAGGCGCCGGATTGGGAAGGTGACCGTCATGAGCAACGATCCCGTGAACCCCGTCGACCGCCGGCCGACCAACGTGGCCTCCGACCTCCCGGGTGACCGTGAGCACCAGTTCCGAGCCGAGCTCGGCGGCTTCATCCGGTGCCTGACCTGCGACTCCCGGGTGCCCGCCAGCGAGGCCACCGCCGAGGGCGACAATCGCACCGAGGGTGCCTCGGACCCCGACGACATGCTCCTCGTCGTCGAGGTGTCGTGCGACAACTGCGGGGCGAAGGGGTCGATGAACCTCGGATTCGGGCCCACCGCCTCCCCCGAGGACCTCGACACGGTGGCCGCCCTCTCGGCGGAGGACCACCCCGACCCCGACTGACTGCTCGGCCCCGCCGACCGGCGGTGGCCACCGGGACGGCGCGCGCAGCAGGCGCGGTGCGCTCAGCCGGCCGCAGGGGCCCTGACGTCCGCTCTCGGTTCGACGAGGTGCTCCACGAAGGGCGACGTCATGGCCCGCAGGAGCGCCGAGTAGTCGACGCCGAAGCGGATCTCGGCCCCTGCTTCGAGGGGCGTCGGCGACGAGACGACCAGGTGGTCGCTGCTGGCGCCGACGATCCGGGTGCCGAGCGGCGGGTCCAGACCGGCGGGGTCCGTGTCCTGATGACCGATCGCCACGATCGTCCTCGCCGTCCCTGCCTCGTCGAGCGGGCCCGGGGGCGCCCAGCCGAACGCGGTCTGGGCGATTCGGCCCACCGGGGTCGAGGGTTTGACCTTCGACTCGATCACCTCGGCGAACAGCGACGCGGCATCGACTCGCAGGCCTGGCACCGGGTGGCGGTGCAACGTCTCGCGTCCGAGCAGGATGGACTCGCCCAGGCGCAGATCGTTGATGCGGCCCACGCCGACCGCCGGATCGGACAGGGCCCACTCGAGGTTGGCGGAGTTGCCGCCCGAGACGAGCACGAGCTCCACCCCGAGCGCGGCCTCGACGCGGTCGGCGAGATCGGACAGCTGGGCCATGTTCGTCAGGTCCGGGCACACCCCGTTCTGGCACGCCAGGTTGGTGCCGATCCCGTGGAGGCGGACGCCGGGCAGCTCCAGCACCCGTCGGGCGGCATCGACGAGATCGTCCGGGAGGACGCCCTCGCGACGGTCGCCGAGGTCGACCATCACGACCAGCCGGTGCACCGTCCCGGCGGCCATCGCCGCCGCCGACAGGGCCTCCACGACGCTGGCCTCGGTGACGCAGGAGATGTCGGCGACCGCCACGACGCGGTCCACCTGCGACCGCATCGGCGAGCGGATGAGCATGGTCTCGGCCGTGATGCCGGCACCCCGCAGGCGTTCCAGGTTCTCGACGCGCGACTCACCCAGCCGGGCGACCCCGGCGTCGAGCATGGCGCCGGCCACGGCCGGCGACCCCAGGACCGCCTTGGTCACCCCCGTGACGGCGATGCCGAGCGGCGCCAGGGTGGAGACCAGCACCCCGGCGTTGTGGTGGATCGCAGCCAGGTCCAACTCGAGGCGAGGCGCGCTCACCCCGCAGCCGCGGTGCGCTGCTCCATGAGGCCGGGGAACGCGGTGAGCACCATGTCGACCAGTCGGTCGGTCGGACGGGTGAGGGCATCGGTGGCGGGGATCCCGAGGGCCGCCTCGTAGAGCGTGATGGCGGCGCTGACCTCGGCGTCGGTCATGTTCTCGTGGTTGAGGGTGAGGCCGATGACCTTGGTGTCGGCGAAGGTCTCGATCAGCTCGATCTCGCTCGCCGGGGTCGGCATGGTCACGTCGCCGAAGTCGCCCAACCGGGTGCGGCCCGGAGCGTGCTGCAGCACCACCCCGTCGGGTCGGGCACCGCGGAGGATGAACGTCGACGTCAGGTAGGCCGGGTGGCTGAGGGCGCCTTGGCCCTCCACGATGATCACGTCGGGCTGTTCGGCCTCGAACGCCTCGAGGACCGTCGACTCCATCTCTCCCGAGCAGAACTGGGAGGGGATGGCGTCGAGGGCGATGCCGTAGCGGGCGCCCTGGATCAGCCCGGTCTGCCCGGTGCCGATCATCACCGCCCGCAGCCCGGCTTCGTTCAGCGCCCGGGTCAAGATGGTGGCCGTCGTCCGCTTGCCGATCGCCCCGTCGGTGCCGAGCACCGCGACCACCGGGCAGGTGACCTCGGCGATGCGGCCGCTGAACATGCGGAGGTCCTTCTTGGCTCGAGGGCGGCGCACGTCGTCGATGGTCACGCCGTGGGTGGCGGCGGCTGAGGCGAGTTCGGGGTCGTCGTTCAAGAACTCGTGCAGGCCGTTCACGATGTTGAGTCCATGGCTCATCGCTCGCAGCACGAGCCGGCGTTCCTCTGGCGACAACATCCCGCTGGAGGGCGCCATCCCGAAGATGAAGACCTCGGCGGACGGCGTCACCGCAGCCAGGGCCTCGTCGAGGTCGCGGTGGATGGCGATGCCGTTGGGTCGGTCGTCGAGGACCGTGCCCGCGTCCTCGCCGGCGTGGCGGCTGTCGATGACGGACGCGATCCGGTAGCGCTCGGAGTGGCGCACCAGCCCGTTGGCGGTCTTGCCGTCGATCTCGGCGAAGTTGGCTTCGCAGTAGACGATGGCGGACGGTCGTGCGGACGCACTGGTGGACATGCAGCTCCTCGAGGCGGGCTCAGAGGAGGCGACGGGCTCGGGTCCGGCGGTGTGGCCGGGTGTCAGCGAGAGGTCCCAAATGAGTCGGTTGGACGGCTCACGATACCGCAGGATCGGCCCATGGCCGCCGTCCGCCACCGAAGACGGGCGTCAGATCGAGCAGGTGCGAGACGTCGAGGCCATCGGCGAAGTGGTCGCACCCCTGGCGCCGGAACAACCTGGCGGGCCCCTCGACCCAGGCCCCGTCGCCGGCCACCCGGAGCCAGGACCCCTCGTACATGGCCAGCACCGGGCAGTCGTTCTCCTCGAGGAACTCCTCGATGCGCTCGTCGCGGGTCTCGCCCATGAACGTCGACTCGGGGTCCGGGTCGACGTAGTGCAGGTTGATCTGGAACGGCAGCAGGCCCAGGGCGGTGAACGACGGGGGCTGGCAGATGGGCATGTCGTTGGTCGTGGCGATCGTGGGGGCGGCGACGTTGGTCCCGGCGGAGGCGCCCATGTACCCGGCGGCACCGCGGCGGACCCGGTCCGCCAGGGCGTCGACGACGCCCAGGCCGTACAGCGTGTCGAGCAGGCGGAAGGAGTTGCCGCCTCCCATCATCACCACGTCCGCGTCGAGGATGGCCCGGGCCGGGTCCTCGGCACGATGGGCCGAGTCGGCCCGCAGTCCCATCGACCGCAGCGCGCCGAGTGCCCTCGAGGCGTAGTCGTCCCAGTCGGCGAGAGCGAAGGGGACGAAGGTGACGGCGCGGTCGCGCACCAGGGCACGCATCGCCTCTGCCGCGTGGGCGTACATCTGCCCGCCGTGGTTCGTGGAGTTCGACAGCAGGAGGAGGTCCACGATCACCGATCCGCCGTGTCGTGCGGTGAGACCCGGCCCGGCCACCCTAACCAGCGACGGCTCGGAGCGGTCCCGACCGACGTCGACAGCCCGTCAGGGACGGGGATGGGCTGTCAGCTCGACATGAGCGAGCGGCGCTGCAGGCACGACACCACGTCGGTGCGTGACACCAGCCCGACCACGCGGCCCTGGTCCACGACCACCAGTCGGCCCACCGGGGAGGCCGACAGCGTGGCCAGCTGGTCGGCGAGGGATGCGCCCGGAGGGGCCTGGGGCACCTCTGCGGCGGGGAAGCCGGCATCGAGGACCCGCGTGCTGCTCCGCTCCTCGGCCGGGACACGACGCACGGTGTCGAGGGTGGCCAGTCCGAGCAGGCGGTCGTCGTCGTCGACGACGGGATAGGCCGACCAGCGGTGGGTCAGCACGTGCTCGTCCACCAGGCGGTCGACCGTGAGGTCCGCCGGTACGCACGCCACCGGCGCGGACATGACCTCGTCCACGGTCACGTCCTCGAGCAGCCGGCGTTGTTCCACCCCGGTGGCCTCCGCCTGCCCCATGCTCACCACGAACCACCCGAGGAGCATGAACCAGACCCCTTGGAACACCGCGCCGAGGAACACGACCATGACCCCGAGCCCGACGAGGCCGAAACCGAAGGCCCGACCCACCGCCGCCGCCGAGCGGGTGGCCTGGAGCCGGTCGCCGTGGCGGGCCCAGAGCAGGGCCCGCACCACCCTCCCGCCGTCGAGGGGGAACGCCGGGGCCAGGTTGAACAACCCCAGCACGACGTTGATGGTGGCCAGCCACACGACGGTGGTGACCACCAGGTCGCCGGCGCCCAGCGCGGCCAGGCCGGCGGCGGTGGCGAAGAAGGCGACGCCGAGCACCAGGCTGGTGGCCGGGCCGGCGATGGCGATGCGTAGCTCGTCGCGAGCGCGGGAGGCGTCGCCCCCCAGCTTCGACACGCCGCCGAGCGCCCACAGGGTGATGCCCTCCACGGGGAGGCCCTTGGCTCGGGCCACGAGGGCGTGGGCCATCTCGTGGGCCAGCAGCGAGCCCAGGAACACGGCCGTGGCCAGGAGTCCGGCCACCCAGTAGAGCCCGGTGGCGTGACCCGGCGCCGCCTCGGGGAGCACCCCCGCCGCCAGACCGAAGGCCAGGATCCACCCGATGATCAAGACGCTCCAGTTGGCCCCCACACGGATGCCGGCGAGCCGGCCGAAACTCACGGTCTCGCGCATCGGGCCACCTCCTGCGCCATCGCGACGAAGCGCCGAGGAACATCTCCTCGATCTGCGTCTACCCGGTCACGGGTCGCCCCACCCCCCGGAGGCCTGTGACATCGGTCCGGATCGGCCAGGGCGTCAGTCCGGGGGTGGGGTCGTCTCCTCGGAGGTGCGGTGCTCGACCCGCGTGCCCGGGGCGGCGTCTCGGTCCTCTGTTCGCTCGTCGCCCTCGGCCAGGATCGCCGCCGCCTGCGCCTCGGGGTCGTCGCTGCCGGCGCGCTCCTCCTCGGGGAGCAGGTGGGACCTCTCGACCACCCGGTCGAGGTCGCGAGCCGTCTCGTCGTCGCTTGGATCGTCCATGGTGCAGACCTACCCCGACCTGGCGTGGTCCATCGACCTGACCCACCGAGCCCGGGCCACCACGGCGCACCGGTCGCAGCTGGTCGCGGCGGCACCCGGTGTCCACCACCCGGATGCCCGCTGCTCGTCGGACGGCAGGGCGGTACGGTCGCGCGGTGGCCGACTCCGAGCCCGAACCCGCCGCCCCCACGTCGGTCGACTTCCACTTCGACGTGATGTGCCCGTACGCCTACCAGACGTCGCTCTGGATGCGCGAGGTGCGCGACCGGGCGGGGGTCGAGGTCCGCTGGCGGTTCTTCAGCCTGGAGGAGGTCAACCGGGTCGAGGGCAAGAAGCACCCGTGGGAGCGGCCGTGGTCCTACGGGTGGTCGATGATGCGCATCGGCGCCCACCTGCGCCGCATCGATCCCGACCTGCTCGACCGCTGGTACGCCACCGCCGGCCGGGCACTGCACGTCGAGGGCCGCAAGCCCCACCGGCCCGAGGTGGCCGAGGCGCTGCTCACCGAGATGGGCCTCGACCCCTCGTGGGTGGCCGCCGCGATCGCGGACCCCACGACCGGTGACGAGGTGCGTCGCGAGCACGAGGCCGTCGTGGCCCTCGGAGGGTGGGGGGTGCCCACCCTCGTGTTCGGCAGGGACCAGGCCCTGTTCGGTCCGGTGCTGATCGACCCGCCTACGGGCGACGCGGCGGTACGCCTCTGGCACAGCGTGACCGCCTGGATCGAGTTCCCCCACGTGTACGAGTTGCAGCGCCCCAAGGGGCCCGACGACATCGCCGCCATCGGCGCCGCCTTCCGTCCCTACCTCGAGGCCCGTGACTGGGTCACCATCCGAAACGAGACGCCCTGATGCCCACCATCGTCGACCACGACGCCATCGTCGCCCTGCTCGAGAGCACCTGGGCCGCCATCGACGAGCTCTACACGGGCCTCGACGACGTCGACTACGACCGGCCCACGTGCTGCCCGGGGTGGACGGTGCGCGACCAGTTGGCCCACATCGCCGCCACCGAGCTCAGCCTGTCCGGTGAAGCGGTGCCCGAGGTCGATGTGGGCGGCGTGGCGCACGTCCGCAACGAGATCGGGGGGATGAACGAGCGGTGGGTGGCGTCGATGCGGGCCCTGTCGGGCGGTGAGGTCCTCGACGTGTTCCGGCGGGCGACCGCCCAGCGGCTCGAGACCCTGAAGGGAATGACCCAGGCCGACTTCGACGCTCCCTCGTGGACGCCGGCCGGCCCCGACGAGACCTACGGGCGGTTCATGCGCATCCGCCACTACGACAGCTTCACCCACGAGCACGACACCCGCGAGGCGGTGGGCGCAGCGGACAGGGATGACCCTGCTGCGGTCGCCTCCTGCCTCGACGAGACGGCCACCGCCCTCGGCTTCGTGGTCGGCCGCCGGGCGGGGATCCCCGAGGGCCAGCGGGTGCGGATCGAGCTCACCGGGCCCGCCGCTCGCACCTACTCGGTGGAGGTCACCGACCGGGCTCGCCTCGTCGACGGCTTCGACGGCGAGGCGACCGTGGGGCTGACGATGCCATCGCCGCTCTTCCTCCGGCTCACCGCCGGTCGCCGTGACGCCGGTCCCCACGTGGGCCGAGAGATCGTGCTGTCGGGTGACGACGAGCTGGCCCGGCGACTGGCCACCAACCTGGCCTTCACCATCTGAGCTGGTCGAGGCCGAGCGGGGCGCGACAGGCCTCGCACGGTCTGCGCGCTGCGGACGACCGTGACCCTGCCATCTGCCGTCCCCGCTGAGGTGTCCCAACGGAGTGGCGGGGCGCCGCTCACGGGGTGGTCGTCCGGGGTCGTCGACGTCGCTCGCCACGCCACATGGCGGGGTGCCCGGGCCGACGAGTAGGAAGGCGGGGTGGAGGCCATGTTCATCCCCGACGGCGACGACGCAGTCGTCGCCACCGTGCTCACCCAGGGTCCGTGGGACCCCAACGCCCAGTACGGCGGCACACCCGCCGCCCTGCTCACGTGGGCGGTCGAGCGGGTCCCGACGCTGGTTCCTATGCGCATCGCCCGCCTCACCGTCGACATGCACCGTCCGGTGCCCCTCGGTCGCCTCGGCGTCGGCACCGAGATCGTGCGCGAGGGCAAGCGCCTCCAGATCGTGGTGGCCACCATCACCGCCGACGGAGCCGAGGTGGCCCGGGCCACCGCGCTGCGCTTTCGCACCGGCCCCGGTCCCGACACCTGGAGTGACCCGGACCAGGCCCCCATCACCGCTCCGCCGTTCGGGGCGGTGCGACCCCAGCGGGTGCAGTTCGAGGGCCGCAACGGCTTCACCGGTGCGCTCGAGGTGAGAGAGGCCGGCGACCGGAGCCCGGGCACCAGTTGGTACCGCGCCACCCGACCGGTGATCGCCGGGGAGGAGGCCTCACCGACGGTGCGCCTGGCCTGGGCATCGGACTTCACCGCCAACAGCGCCAACCACCTCGATCTCGCCCGTTGGTCGGCCATCAACGCCGATCTGACCATCAGCCTGGCCCGCGCGCCGCGGGGCGAGTGGACCGGGGTGGCCACCCGCTCCTGGTACGGCACCGACGGCATCGGTCTCTCCCGCGCCGACCTGTTCGACCGCGACGGGTTCGTGGGCACGTGCACCGCCGCCCTGCTGGTGGACGAGGTCGCCGCCCCCTACAACGACCCGAGCTGAGCGACCTCCCAGCCGACCACCGGCGGGCGGGGAGTGAAGTCGGATCAGTCGCGGTCCCGGCGCAACAGGACGAGCAGCGTGCGGGCGAGGTCAGCCACCAGCACGTCTGGTTCGAGGCCATGCTCCTCGCGAAGGAGGTGATAGGTCTCGAACGAGCAGAGAACGTCGGCTGCGCCGAGCACCCGACGGGCGTCGTGCGGGCCCATCGCCTCGAGCTCTTCGGAGAACAGTGTGCGGATCTGCTCACGTCGTGCGGCGTTGATCTCGGCGAGCTTGGCCGCCACCAGGGGTCGGCGGTGGGCCACGGCACGGGCAGCCCGGGCGGCCGGCGCCAGCAGCTCGTACTGGCGTACCCGGCCGTCCACGAGCTGGGCGACCCGGACCTCGACGGGATCGTCGGCCGCGACGTCGACGGCGAGCAAGGGGTACACGAGCGACGCTTGCCGTTCGATGACGGCCGCGGCCAGGTCCTCGACGTCGTCGAAGTATCGAAACAGCGAGCGCACCGAGACCCCGGCCCGCTCGGCGATCGCGGCTGCGGTGGGGGTGTACTGGCCGTCGGAGTACAGCGACATCATGGCGTCCACGACGGCTCGGCGGTTCGCCGCCCGACGCGCCCGACGACCGTCGACGGATGCCGGTTCCTCATCTGACGGGATCGGGCCCGTTGGAGTGGTCGACATCGGCGTCAGGTCGCTCGGTGGCCGGACGGGACGAACCCGACGCTACAGGGAGGCCTACTCTTGCGGCCCGCTCCGGTCCTGCTGGGGTCCTCCGGTGACCACGCAGTTGCGCATGACGACGCCTGCGGTGCAGATGCTCGAACCGGTGCCGCCGTCGATGACGTCGTTCCCTCCCCCACCGTTGATGATGTTGTTGCCGCTGACGCCGGCGAGGCAATCGTCGCCCGCGCCCCCGATGAGGAGGTCATCGCCGTCGTAGCCGACGATGAGGTCGCGGTCTCTTGTGCCGATGAGGCGATCAGCGGTGGCTGCGCCAGGTGTGCCGAGGATGACGTTGTCGAACGTCATCGAGTCGCATTCGGCCGGCACCGGCAACCGGTTCTGGACCGTGCAGATCAGGTCCTCACCACCGCTGAGGTCCAGGCTCGTGCTGGAACCGGCACCGAGGGCGTGGCCGGCGCTCGCCGTGTGGATGGCACCGGTGTCGTGGTCACGGCAGGTGATCGAGATCTCGTAGTAGCGCAGGTCGGCGTCGCTGCCCTCGACCTCGCCGATCAGGCGTGTGCCGGGGTCGACCACGTGACGACCCGTGGTGCCGCCGTCGCCGACGTCGGCGGCCAGCGTCTCACCGTCGATCTGGAGATCGAAGACGCCGGGGGCGATGCTCGGCACCACGGCCTTGCGGATCTCGATGACCGGCCGGGGTACCAGGTCGAACGGTTCGACCTCGATGGAGGCGAAGCCATCGAGCTGGAACGATCCGTCGAACAGCGTGGTGGGGCCGCCCGAGCCCAACGGGAAGCCCTGCTGGTAGACGGGACCCACATTGGTGCTGGTGCCCGGCCACAGCGTCAAGCACTCGCCGGCGAAGCACACCCGCCGCCGATCGGTCCCGAGCGTGAACGACAGCGCCTTGAGCTCCATGTTGCCGGAGGTGACGCTGTGCGTGTGGTTCGACATGCTCGCCGACGCCATCGCCACCGTCGGATGGAGCGAGAGCACCTTGCTGCCGACCTGAGGGGTGACCAACCTCAGCGTGTCGCCGACGGCGAGCGTGGCCGACGTGCCCGTGCCCTGCTCGAGGACGTCGCCGGTCTCGGGCGCGACGACCTCGTAGTCGAGCTGGTCCCCCCAGGTCAGGGTGACCTCGACGTCGGGGTCGAGGACGAGGTCCTGGCGCATGGTCTCCAACGCCGTGACGATGGCGTTGAAGGTGGTCCAGCCGATGCTCGCGCCGCGATAGCTGACGGTGTTCAGGTTGGGTACCGCCCAGAGCGGGGCGCCCACCCCGCGGAAGGCCCAGGTGACCCCGCTCACCGGGATCACTGCGTACAGATCGGTGCCGCTGGCGGACAGCGTCCCGTCGGCGCCGAGCTGGGTGGTCAGGTCGACGGTCGGGTTCATCAGGTACGGCGCGCCGTCGCAGCGACCGCTGTCGTACTGGTCCATGCCCAGCGTGATCATGGTGGCGACGCCGAGGAGGGTGTCGAAACATCCGACCCGCAGCTGGTCGCCCTCCAGTCGCACGATGTGGCCGCCGTCACCGCCTTGGAGCTCGAACAGCTCGCGGTTGTCGCAATCGATGAAGCACAGACGGGCATCGGCCGCGGCGCTCGCCTGGAAGTCCCCGGTCCAGGCGATGCTGCCGAGGTCCGGGAACTGGCCGCTGATGCGCGCGTCGTCCTCGTCGACGGTCATCGCCGTCGCGATCTCCACGGTGTCGCCCGGGTCGAAGGAGTTGTCGGCGGGAGCCGTGAACTCGACGGTCACCGGGTACGTGACGTCGATGGTGCCCTCCGCGCCGAAGCTCCCGAGCTCGAGGCCCATGCCCATCTCGCCCTGCACCGACGCGTCGACCTCCAGCCCGAAGCGGCCGCACTCCCGCCCGATGCCGTCGACTCCCACGCATTCCCGCGTGGTGCCGCCGAACCCCTCGCTCTCGTCCCATTCCAGGTCGAACCACTCGATCGTCCGCGTCGGCACGGAGGCACCGCCCCACATCGGTTGATCGGTGGTGGCCAGTGTCGATGAGCGACGGACCGTCTTCGTCGCAGGCTCTTCGGTGGGGTCCGCACTGACCGTGTCCGCCGACGCATCAGCGGAGCGGATGGGGACGGAGGCCACCGGCACCACGAGCAGGACCACTCCGAACACCGCAGCCAGCGCTCTTGATCGCACAACCTCTCCTCACCTGTCGCCCACGCCTGTCCTGCCGAACAGCAGGGCGGACGCTAAACAGTTGGCACGCTCGATGTCAATAGTTTCCCCGCATGGTGGGGCGGGCGGTTCCGCCCTGGCCAGCCTGGGCGCGAACCGTTGGGCGAGCACACGCTCGGGGGCCCACGCTCAGCGGGCGACCGCCACCACCGGGTAGTGCAGCCACCCGGCGAACTGGTTCGAACGGAGACGGACCGGCTCGCCTGCCGCTTCGAAGTGGTCCACGGTGCGAAACAGCTCTCCGAGGACCAGGCGCAGGTCGAGGCGGGCCAGCTGGGCGCCGATGCAGAAGTGAGGGCCACCGCCTCCGAAGGCCACGTGGTCGTTGGGGTTCCGGTGGCCGTCGAAGCGGTCCGGGTCATCGAAGCGGCGTTCGTCGCGGTTGGCCGACGCGTATGACAACAGCACCTTGTCACCGGCGCGGATCGTGCGTCCGTGGCGCTCGTGGTCCTCGGTGGCGGTCCGGCGGAACGACATCACCGGCCCCCGCCATCGCAGGAGCTCCTCCACGACGGAGGCGGGACAGTCGGCGCCGGCCCACTCGTCGAAGAGGGACGGGTCCTCGATCCAGCTGTTGACCGCCTCGGTCATGACATGAGCTGTGGTGCTGAGACCCCCGACCAGCACCGCCGGGAAGAACGCCGCCAGGCCCAGGTCGTCGAGGCGGTGGCGCTCGCCGTCCTCCTCGATCTCGGCGTTCACCAGATCGACGACGACCCCCGTGTGCGCCTCCGGGTCGGACCGGACCCTGGCGATCAGGTCGGCCGCGTAGGCGAACATGGCCTGCTGGACCTCGGGACGGGGGGCCAGGTCCGGGTTCACCTCCGGGTCCTGGAAGTCGGCGAGTGCCCGGGTGATCTCCAGCAACGAGGGCCAGTCGGCCTCGGGCACCCCGAAGAGGGTGGCGACCATCTGGAACGAGAGCGCCTCGGCAGTCGCGACGAAGTCGTGGGGTCGACCGTCGCACAGCTCGTCGACGAGCCGGGCACACGTCGCCTCGATGAGCGGGGTGAGCCGCCGGACGTGCCCGGGCGTGAACGCCGAACTCACCAGCTTGCGGTACCGCGTGTGCTCGGGTGGGTCCTGGTTCACGAAGATGAGTCGGCGCAGCGCCAACTCGTCGTCGCTGCGGGCCTCCTCGATGGACGAGCCCTTGGCCGCGTTGGAATAGCGACGCCAGTCCCGGTTGGCGTCCACCACATCGTCGTACCGGCTGAGCACCCAGTACCCGGGCCCGTCGACCTCGTCGTGCCAGGCGACCGGTTCGTGGTCGCGCAACCATCGGAGGTAGTCCCGGGGCACACCGTCGAGGTAGAGACCCGGATCGATCAGGTCCAGACGCTGCGTCGCCGGTCCCCCACCCCTGCTGTCGTCCATGGCTGCCCCCGAGATCCGCTGTCCGCTGGGGGTCAGGGTAGGCGTGGCGTCACCGCAGCAGCAGGCTCACCACGCCGAGGGCGTACAGCACGAGGATGCCGATGCCTTCGAAGCCGATGCCGCGCTTGCCCCGATGGACCAGGCCGGCCCCGAGGACGGCGGTGAGCAGCACGGTCAGCGCCAGCAGGAAGGCGGTCTGGGCGTCGATGGCGTGGTACACGCTGCCGCCGCGGTAGAGGACGTCGGCGACGGCGACGAACAAGATGTCGAAGGTGTTGCCACCCACGATGTCGCCGACGGCGAGGAGCGCTCGCGCCGGGACGTCGGTTCCCGCATGCCGGGTCCTCCTGGTGGTCCGCTACGAACGGCTGCTACCCAGCGGGCCGTGCATCATGTTCCCCTCCCCCCCGCACCCGGTCGAGCCCTCCGAGGCGGCGCGCCCGGCGGTAGCGTCGCCGACGAGATGCGGAACGAACCACAGCTGATCGCCTATGCGGACCGCTTCGGTGGGGACCTCGCCGGGCTGGGGTCGTTGCTCGACGGGCCGCTGGCGGGCGCGTTCGGGGGTGTGCACGTCCTGCCCTTCTTCCACCCGATCGACGGGGCCGACGCCGGGTTCGACCCGATCGACCACACCACGGTCGATGCCCGTCTGGGCACCTGGGACGACGTGGCCGCCCTCGGTGCCGACCGTGAGCTGGTGGCCGACCTGATCGTCAACCACGTGTCGGCCCGCTCCCCCCAGTTCCTCGACTGGGCCGCCCGGGGGGAGTCGTCGCCCTACGACGGCATGTTCCTGACGTACGAGTCGGTGTACCCCGAGGGGGCCACCGAGGCCGACCTGCTGGCCACCTACCGGCCCCGCCCGGGCATGAGCTTCTCGGTCAAGGGGGTCGCCGGCGAGCGTCGCCTGGTCTGGACGACCTTCACGTCCGAGCAGGTCGACGTCGACGTCGGGCACCCGGCCACCCGTGAGTACCTCCACGCCATCCTCGACCGCTTCGCGGCCTGCGGGGTGGGCCTGGTCCGCCTCGACGCCGTGGGCTATGCCGTCAAGGGCCCCGGAACCTCGTCGTTCATGATCCCCGAGACGTTCGTCTTCATCGACCAGCTGGCCGACGCGTGCCGCGCTCGTGGCCTCGAGATGCTCGTCGAGGTCCACGGCCACCACCGGACCCAGATCGACATCGCCGGCCACGTCGACTGGGTCTACGACTTCGCCCTCCCCCCGCTGGTGCTCGACGCGCTGTTCCGTGGCAGCAACGAAGGGCTCGTGCGATGGCTCTCCGTTCGTCCCACCAACGCCGTGACGGTGCTTGACACCCACGACGGGATCGGGGTCATCGACGTCGGTCGTGACCAGTCCGACCACTCCCGCCCCGGCCTGTTGACCCAGGAGCAGATCGACGGGCTCGTGGAGGAGATCCACCGGCGCAGCGGTGGAGCCAGCCGGCTGGCCACCGGCGAGGCAGCCGACAACCTCGACGTGTACCAGGTCAACTGCAGCTTCTACGACGCCTTGGGTCGCGACGACGCCCGCTACCTGGCCGCCCGGCTGATCCAGGTGCTCGTGCCCGGGGTGCCGCAGATCTACTACGTCGGCGCCCTGGCCGGGACCAACGACATGGAGCTGCTGGCCCACACCGGCGTGGGACGCGACATCAACCGCCACCACTACACCGACGCCGAGATCACCGCCGCGGTCGAGCGCCCGGTGGTGCAGCGCCTCCTCGCCCTGCTGCGCTGGCGGCGCGGGGCCGCCGCCCTGTTCGAACAGGGCGCCTTCTCGGTGGAGCCGGGCGCCGACCACGAGCTGATCCTGGCGTGGCGAGGTGACGACTCGGTCGTGGCCACGATCGACCTGCGCACCGGCACGGTGGCGCTGGAGCTGACCGAGGCCGGCTCGACCAGGACCGTCACCGACGTCGCCGACCTGTCGCGACCCGGTTGACCTCGCGAGTTGTCGACTGCAGCCTCGTTGGGTTCAGATGACCGGGGATCGAGACGGTGGGACCCACCGCCGTCGTGTGGGGAGGACGACCGTGAGCCTGGCTGATCGGTGCGCGATCGTCGGCGTGGGCAACACCGCCTACACCCGGGGCACCGACCGGTCGACGCTCGAGCTGCACCTCGAGGCCTCGCTGCGGGCCCTCGCCGACGCCGGGCTGTCGACCGACGACGTCGACGCCGTCCTGCCCAGCGCCACGGCCGGGCGCCACGCCGAGGAGTTCGCCATGAACCTCGGCCTGCGGAACCTGCGCTTCTCCACGACGGTGCACATGGGCGGAGCCAGCCTGATCGCGTCGGTCCAGAACGCCTGCATGGCCATCACCTCCGGCGTCGCCTCGTGCGTGCTCATCCCGGCCGGGCGGCGCGGCTACTCGGGTGAGCGCGTCTCGACGGGCCGGTCGGTCCCCGAAGGCGTGATGGACTCCACCACCGAGTTCGAACGCCCCTACGGAAACGTGGCCGCCGTGCAGTGGTTCGCCCAGGCGGCCATGCGCCACATGCACGAGTTCGGCTCGACCAGCGAGCAGCTGGGACATGTGGCGGTGAACAGCCGGGCCAACGCCAACCTGAACCCGCAGGCGCTCATGCACGGTCGGCCCATGACGATGGCCGACCACCAGTCGTCGCGGATGATCTCGACGCCGTTCCGTCTCTTCGACTGCTCGCTCGAGTCCGACGGCGCCGGCGCCGTGGTCGTCACCAGCGTCGAACGGGCCCGGGATCTCGATGCCGTGGCGGTGCTCATCGGCGGGGTGGGCGAGGCGCACTCGTACCCGTCGACGTCGTTGACCCAGAAGCCGGACCTGGCCCGGGTGGGCAGCCTCACCGAGGCGTCGGCCCGGGCCTTCACCATGGCGGGGATCACCGTCGACGAGCTCGACTGCCTGCAGATCCACGAGGGGTTCACCTGGTACGTGCTCGCCGCGCTCGAGGCCATTGGCGCGGTCGGGCCCGGCGAGGCCGGTCCGTTCGTCGAAGAGGGCCACATCGCCCTCGGGGGGCGGCTGCCGGTGAACACCCACGGCGGGTCGCTGTCGGAGGCCCACGCATCAGGCATCAACCACGTGATCGAGGCCGTGCGCCAGCTGCGGGGCACGGTGGAGCCGGCTCGCCAGGTGGCCGAGTGCCGCCACGTCGGTGTGGTGGTGGAGGGCAACTTCTTCGAGGGCTCGACCCTGGTGCTGCGGAGGTGAGCGAACCCATGGACCAGCTGACGGCCAGGCCCCGACCGACGCCCAGCGTCTTCTCCGAGGGCTTCTGGGCGGCCGCCCGCCAGCATCGCCTCGTCGTGCAGCGTTGCGACGGTTGCGGCCTGCTGCGGCACTATCCCCAGCCGATGTGCCCCGAGTGTCATGACGACTCGTGGACGTGGACGCCGCTGTCGGGCCGCGGGACGATCTACACGTTCACGGTGACCCACCAGGCGTTCCATCCGGCGTGGGCCGACCGGGTGCCCTTCGCCGTCGTCACGATCGAGCTCGAGGAAGGCGTGCGGATGGTCACCGACCTCCCACCCGACGACGTCGACCACGTGGCCATCGGCGCGCCGGTCGAGTGCTGGTTCGAGGACCACGAGCTCGCCGACGGCACCACGTTCACCTTCCCGCGCTTCCGTCTGGCCGCCACGGCCTGAGCCCGCCCGGCCTGAGCTCGCATGGCCTGAGCTCGCATGGCCTGCCCTCGCACCTACTGCTCGCGGTGCTCGGCCCTCCAGGCGGCCACACGGACCAGCAGGACCGTCAACAGGACCGTGACGACGGCGGACCCGATGTAGTCCGACGCCGGTGCCCCTTCGAGGAGGTCGCCGATGGCCGCCAGCAGCTCGCTGGGCAGCCACCTCGAGACCGCCGGCACGAGCGACACGATGGGGAGCACCAACAGCACGGCGAGGCTGGCGAACACGGTGCCGGCGATGCTGCGGACGAAGCCGGCCATCGCCGCCACGACGCCCACCGCGAACGCGAGGTAGAGCGATCCGAGCAGGGTGCCGAGCACCATGGCCCCGACCGGCAGGCCCCCCAGGAGCGGCACCGTCATCGCCCAGGCGAGGCCCGTGCCCACCCACAGCGCCGCCACCGACGTCACGGTGGCGACCACGTAGCGGGGCACGAGCAGGGTTCCGACGCGGGCGACCTTGGTGCGCAGGAAGGCGGCGAACTCCCGGTGGGCGTCGAGCGCCAGCGCACTGGCCGACAGCACGATCACGGCCAACAGCCCGATCTGGCCGCCGTTGCTGACGAACTGCATGATGCCGTCGACCGGTCGGGGGTCGCCGGCGGTGACCGCGACCTCGCTCCCACCGAAGTTGGAGATGATCTCCTCGAGGTACCGCGCCAGCAGCGGCCCGGTGACGCCGAAGAAGGCGTAGACGCCGACCACGAGCATCCAACGGTGGGTCCGGAGCGTGCGCAGCACCTCCAGTCGCCACAGGGTCATGGGACGGGGGCGACGGGGCTCGGCGACGGGGCGCCCGGCGGTGGTCATGACGTGAGCTCCAGGAACGCGCTCTCCAGGTCGGTGGCCGGTGTGAACGAGACGAGCGGAGCCCGACAGGCGGCCAGCAACCCGGGGACGTCCTTCTCGGCGGTGATGGCATCGCTGACCACCATGCGGATCCGCCCCGGCGCGTACTCGTGGACCTCCTCGGCCCACTCCTGGGCGCCCAGCATCGTGGCGAGGTCATCCGCCGGTGGTCGGACCTGCAGGAGGTAGGAGGTGGACGTGCGGGCGAGGAGGTCGGAGAGCGGCCCCTGGAAGAGCAGGCGGCCCCGGTCGATGACCCCGACCGTGTCGCACACCTGCTGCACGTCGGAGAGGATGTGCGTCGACAGCAGCACGGTCTTGGTGTGGGCCAGGCGGCCGACCAGGTCGAGCACCTCGCGACGACCGGCGGGGTCGAGGGCCGAGGACGGCTCGTCGAGCACGACCAGATCCGGGTCGCCGACCAGGCAGCCGGCCAGACCCAGGCGCTGCAGCATGCCCCGGGAGAAGCCGCCGCAACGCCGGTCCACGGCATCGCCGAGCCCGACATCGCCGAGCACCTGGTCCACCCGCTCCGCGGGTGCCTCCGGGGCGGTGAGGTGGCGGGCGAGGTCGACGACCTCGCGGGCGGTGAGCCACGGTTCGAAGAGGGGGGTGTCGACCAGCAGCCCCATGCGCTGACGGGTGGTGGCGAGCTCCACCTCTCCCGAGGTGGGGCGACGGAGCCCGGCGAGCACCGAGAGCATGGTCGTCTTGCCGGACCCGTTGGGGCCGATCAGACCGTAGGTGCTGCCGGTGGGAACGCAGAGGTCGACGCGGTCCAGGGCGGCCGTGTCGCCATAGATCTTGCTCAGTCCCTCCGTGCGCACCATCGCCGGGCGGGTGGGGTCGAGGCCTGCTCCTGGTGCCGGGCGCTGGGAGGCTGCCGCACGGATCGGGCGGGCCGCCGTCGCGGACGGCGGTGGCGGCACGGTCTGCGGTCCGGCCTCCTCCCCCGCCGGCACCCGCCCGACCAGGAACCAGGCGATCGGGCCGACCGGGAACGAGACGAGCACGATGATCAGCGCCCAGGCCCACTTGGGCAGGTAGCGGGCGTCGTGGCGGGCCAGATCGACGAGGCACACCCCGACGAGCACCACGAAGACGGCGACGACGACCCACAGCACGTCCGACACAGTCACTCACGGTAGGGATCCCGGCGCGGGCCCGACAGGGCCGTCGGTCCCCCCGGGGCCAGGCCCTCTCACCGGACTCGACCCCCGCGTCGGGGCCAACCCCTCCCGACGGCGATCCGTGCCGGTGGGTCGCCGCGACCCTCGCACCGAGAGGGGGCGGGTGCGCTCAGACCACGTCGCGCCGGCGGACCGCCAGGATCGCCAGCGCGGCCGGCACGGCGGCCCAGCCACAGATGGCGGCCGCGGCCGAGGCGATGCCGACCTCGGTCGTGACGCCGGACAGGACCGACGCGAGCGTGGCCGGCATCCACGACGCCGTGCCGCTGGCGAGCTGCACGACGAGCGGCGGCGCCACCAGCAGGACGAGCACGGCACCGGTGACGGCGCCGCCGGTGTTGCGCACCAGGGTCCCGATCCCGGCGCCGAGGACGGCCCCGGCCGCACCGCACAGCGTCGACGCGGCGAGCACCTGGGCCACCCCGTCGGCGGGGATGAGGAACCCGAAGTCGGTGGTGGGCAGGGCGAGCGTCATGCCGAGGATCGTCAGGGCGGCACCGAGCAGCCCGAGCAGGGCCCCACCGAGGCCGACGGCGGCGAACTGGGCGAGCACGGCGCGGTGGCGGCGGGGAGCGGCGAGGAAGGTGTGGATCACCGTGCCGTGGCCGTACTCCCGGGCGACGGCGATGGCTCCGAAGAGGCCGGCGAGCATGGTGGCGTTGGCCGCGAAGGCGACCAGGGAGCGTTGGTCGGCCGCCGTCGAGACGAACGCCTTGGAGCCGTCGGCGTCGGTGCCGAAGGCGACCGCCACCGCGTTGATGCCGGCGAGGACGACGAGCACGGCGACGAAGGCGAGTGGCATCGCCGTCGTGGTGAGCTTGCGCAGCTCCGATCGGAACAGGCCGGTCATCGTCATGCCGGTCGGCTCGGGTCGCCCGGCTCGCTGGTGGGCGTCGTGGTGGTCCAGGCGAGGAAGCGCTCCTCGAGCGATCCGACGTGCGTCGACAGCTCGTGGAGGACCACCCCGCACCGGTGGGCGCACTCGCCGACCGCATCGATCGACAGCCCTCGCACGAGCAGGCGATCCGAGGCCTCGAGGGTCTCCTCGACCATCACGTCGGGGCCGACCCGGCGCAGCGCAGCGGCCAGGATCTCCGTCGACGGGGTCCGCACGACGATCTCCGCGTGTTGCAGCTCGGCGAGCGAGGCGCTGGCGACCAGCCGTCCCGCCGCGATGACGACGAGGTCGTCGGCGAGGAGCTCCATCTCGGCGAGCAGGTGGCTCGAGACGAGCACCGTCCGTCCTCGGTCGGCGTAGCCGCGCAGGAGGTCGCGCATCGTGTGGATCCCCTGTGGGTCGAGTCCGTTGGCGGGCTCGTCCAGGACCAGGACCGCCGGATCGCCGAGCAGGGCGCCGGCCACGCCGAGGCGTTGGCGCATGCCGAGCGAGTAGGCGCCGACCCGCTTGTCGGCCGCGGCGGTGAGCTCGACCGTCTCGAGGACCTCGTGCACCCGCGAGGCCGGGAGCCCGGCGGCGTCGCAGAGGACCCGGAGGTGGTTGCGGCCGCTGCGGCCCGGGTGGAAGGCGTTGGCTTCGAGGAGGGCGCCCACGGTGCGCACCGGTGCGTCGAGGTCGGCGTAGCGACGACCGCCGATCGTGGCCCGACCTCGGGTCGGTGCGGCCAGTCCGAGGATCATGCGCATCGCCGTGGACTTGCCGGCACCGTTCGGCCCGAGGAACCCGGTGACCCGCCCGGGTCGCACGCTGAACGTCAGGTCGTCGACCACGCTCGCGTCGCCGTAGCGCTTGGTGAGGTTCTCCACCTCGATGGCCACGCCGGCTGCGCCCTGCTCCTCGCTCATGGACCACTCCCGTCGTCGGAGCTGCGGTGGCCGAGGACAAGCTAGTCGGCCCACCCGCCGCACCGAGGGAACGGGCCGCTCAGCAGACGGGCTCGAAGCGCCAACCCTCGTCGGTGAGCCGGTCGAGCGCGGCGTCGAGGCCGGAGACGGTCTGGCTGCGGAGCTCATCGCCGCCGTCGTGCAGCAGGACGACCGCGCCGTCCTCGGCGCCGGCGACGATGCGATCGGCGATCACGTCGGCGCCCGGCAGCCTCCAGTCCTCGGTGTCGACGGACCAGAGCACCACCTCGTACCCGAGTGCGGCCGCCCGGTCGCGAACGGTGTCGTCCACCGCTCCGTAGGGCGGGCGAAGGCACTGGGTGCCGTGCGGGCTGATGGCTGCCTCGGCGGTTTCGACCTGGTAGGTGAACTCCTCGAGGTCGACCTCCGTCAGCCGCACGTGGTCGTAGGTCTGGTTGCCGAGGGTGTGGCCCAGGGCCGCGATCTCGTCGACGAGCCCCGGCTGCTGCTCCGCGGCGCTGCCGATCGGGAAGAAGGTGGCGGCGGCGCCGTACCGGTCGAGCACGTCGAGGACCTCGGGCGTCCAGGTGGGATGGGGCCCGTCGTCGAACGTCAGGTGGATGACGCCCGGCGCCGACGCGACCGTCAGGGTGGCGCAGCCGAAGGCGGTGGGCACCTCGCCGGCGTCGGCGGGTAGCGCCGTGACGCAGATCTCGTGGGGTCCGGGAGCGAGGCCACGGCGAACTCCGAACCCGTGGTTGGGGCCGAACATCGTGGCGGAGGCCACGTCGGGACGGTAGCCGTCGGCGAGCAACCTCTCGGGGACGCCGTCGATGCTCACCTGCACCTCGATCGGCGTGGTGGGCCAGTCCGGGTCGGCGGCCCACCCCGCGACGAGGACAGCGTCGCCGTCGAGGCGCAGGACGTCGAGCACGCCCACGGGGCGCTCGCCCACGACGGTGACGGTGCGGCACCCGAGGAGGACGTTCGGCTCACCGGGCTGCACGGCGATGGCGTAGGCGCACACGTCGTGGCGTCCGACATCGAGACCGAACCGAGCGTCGAACCCATGGTCACGGCCGACGCCGTAGGCCCGGTCGACGTCCGACCGAGCCCGGTCGGCGGTGGTGACGGCGACGCCACGACCGTTGGCGTAGACGTGGACCGGCAGGGCCTCGTCGGGCACCTCGGCGTCCACCGCCCAACCCTGGACCCGGACGGTCTCGTCGCCGACGGTGCGTACGACGTCGAGGGCACCGGTGGGCTCGTCGCCGAGCACCGCGGCGCTGGCGCAGCCCAGCAGCTGGTTGCTCTCGCCCCTCTGCGCGGCGATGGCGTAGGCGCAGGCTGTGTGGCCCCCGGCGGGCACGTCGACGGTCAGGCTGAACCCGTGGAAGCCTCCGAACGGGGTGCCCGCCTGGAGGTCGGAGCGGTACTCGTCGGCGCGCACGGCGTATCCGACACCGTCGACGTAGACGTGGACGTCGAGGGCGCGTTCAGGCAGGTCGGGGTCCGCGGCCCAGCCCCGGATCCGGAGCGCGGTGCCCTGGGGGCGAACCTCGTCGAGGCTGCCGACCGGCTCGGCGGTGGAGACCTCCACGGTGCGACAGCCCAGGAGGCGGTTGGCGTCGCCGGGGCGGTCGTTGATGGCGTAGGCGCAGACCTCGTGGGTCCCCTGCCCGAGCACGAGGGTGGCGCGGAATCCGTGGTTGGGTCCGAACGGCGTCTGCTCGGCCACGTCGGGGCGGTGGTCGTCCGCCCGCACGATGGCGGCCCCCTGGCCGTCGACGTAGAGGTGCACGTCGATCGGCCCGGTGGGGACGTCGGGATCGGCGGCCCAGCCCGCCACCGTGACGCGTGTCCCGTCCACGCTCACGCGGTCGAGGAAGCCCACGGGGCAGCGGCTCGGGGCGTCGGGATCCTGCAGGTCGATGACGTCCTGGGCGCACCGGAGCCGGTCCACACCGACGTACACGTACTGCCACGGCTCGGGCACGGGTCCGATGTCCGTGGCCCCCTCGGGGTAGCTCGGGATGAACCCGTGGATCTTGGCGTTGGCGTGGTTGTCGGCGGCGAGCCAGGCCTGGGCAGCGCTGCCCTCGAAGGCGCCGAGCCCGCTTCCCGGCACCGTGACGTCCACGGCGTGGCCCGAGTGGTGGTGGGAGAAGCCGGGCACCGAGTGGAGTCGGAGCACCTCACGGATGGCCGCATCGGCGGACCCGATGGCGATCTCGGACGTGGTGTAGGGCCGGCCGATCCGCTGTCGCCCCTCCGCGCGCAGCTCGGCGAGGAAGATCTCCCGTTGCTCGTCGACGCTGCGGAACTCGGAGACGGCCACCAACGGGTTGCCGGCGGCCCAGGCGGCGGCGGCCAGGCGATCGAAGGGGGCGGCGGCCGCCGGCTGCACCAAAACGCCACCGGTGGCGGTGAGGGGCACCGACGCGACGGGTCGCAGCTGGTAGCCGGCGAGGCGGGCGAGGTCCACGATGCGATCGTCGGCCCCAGGCACGCCCGTGATGCGCGGCGCCGCCGTCAGCGGTCGGGTGCCCGGCAGGTCGAGCTGGTCGTAGAAGGCGACGAACTCGTCGGCCGTGAAGTCGGGCAGACCGCTGGTCTGAGCCGCCGCGGGGCGGGACCAGCCCACGAGGGCGACCAGGCCCAGCAGGAGCACGGTTCGGACCAGGGCACGTGCCGTCATGGGGCGGCGCCTACCCGCGTACGGGCGGTCCCATGCAGGAGGGCGCCACCGTCGGGGACCCATGCCGATCCGTCGGCGCGGTGAGACGCCCGGCGCGTCGGCGCAGGGGACTGGGGTGCACCGGGCGGGTAGGTCGGGGCTCCGAGGAGGTCAGATGCCCGACCCACGCCAGATCCACCAGGAGTTCCGCGCCCGCCCCGCCGACGGGACCGTCAACCTCGCCGGCTACGACGCCGGCTCGACGCCTCTCGTCGACTCCAAGTCGACGGCGAAGGACCAGCTGAAGTCAGAGCTTCGCGATCGGCTCTTCCACGCCCACGAGCTGCTGTTCGCATCCGAGACCCGGCAGGTGCTCCTGGTCCTCCAGGGGTTGGACTGCTCGGGGAAGAACGGGACGATCAAGCACGTGATCACCGCAGTCAACCCGGTCGGAGTGCGGACCGCATCGTTCACGAAGCCGACGGACGAAGAGCTCGAGCACGACTTCCTCTGGCGGCACCGGCGCGCCCTGCCCGAGCGCGGTCGGCTCGGCGTGTTCGATCGGTCCCACTACGAGGACGTGATCGTCCCCATGGCCACGAGGTCGCTCCAACCCGACGAGATCGCCGGGCGGATCGCCGACATCAACGCCTTCGAACGCGAGCTCGCCGACGACGGCACCGTGGTGGTGAAGTGCATGCTGCACATCTCCTTCGACGAGCAACGCGAACGGTTCTTGCGGCGCCTCCGGCGCGACGACAAGCGGTGGAAGTTCTCGCCCACGGACATGGACACCCGCCGTCAGTGGAACGAGTTCCAGGCGGCCTACGGCGATGCCATCGGCCAGACGTGCACCGATCACGCGCCCTGGTTCATCATCCCCTCGGACCACAAGTGGTACCGCAACTGGGCCATCGCCTCGCTGCTGGTCGAGACCCTCGAGTCGATGGGGCTCGCCTACCCGGATCCTGACCTCGACCTCGACGACCTGCGAGCCAGGCTCCAGCCGCCCAACTGACGTCAGCTACCGCCGTCCGCCCGACCGGCGCAGGACTCCAGCGGGCGTCGCGCCGGCCCCTCGATCCATGGCAGGCGGTTGCCACAGAGAGGGGCCGACGGAATGGCCCGTAGGTCGGTGTCGAACCCGTCCCCTTGGACCGCTGTCGGGGAACGTACCCTCCTCGGGCCCGGATGCAGAACCGACCGCGTCGGTCGGTGGTGGTGTCGGGGCGCCCACCCGACGATCTCGCCCACGACGCCGGGCCGCGGCCGGAGTCGGGGTAGAGATGGTCGTATGGCCGCCGATGACGCTCCCCCGATCGCAACCGGCGAAGTCGACGCACCCACCCCTGGACCTCGACCGAGGCGCCGCAGCGGGCTGGTGCTCGCCGGACTGCTCGTCGTGGCGCTGCTCGCGTTCGGGGTGGCGTGGGTGCTCGATCGGGACTCCGGTCCCACGGGGCCGGCGGCCGAGCCGTGGACGCTCGAGCCCTACCAGGGGCTGGGCGCCTGGGTCGACGCGTTCGACTGGTCCCAGGCGCTGGGGGGCGAGACGCCCGTGGTCGGCGAGGACGACCTCGCGGCCATGGCCGACCTCGGCATCCAGACCGTGTACCTGCAGACCTCGCACCTGGGCGTTCCCGACCAGACCGTGCTCGAACAGGAGCGGGTCGAGGGGCTCATCGACGCCGCCCACGAGCACGGCCTGTCGGTCGTGGCCTGGTACCTCCCCACTCTGGAGGACATCGACGTCGACCTCGAACGCCTCCTCGCGTCGGCGGAGCTCGATGTCGACGGCCTGGCGGTCGACATCGAGTCGACGACCATCGAGGACCCGGTCGAGCGCAACGCCCGCCTCGCCGAGCTCAACGACGGGCTGCGCGCCGCGCTCCCCGACCAGGTCCTCGGGGGCATCACCCTGTCCGCAGTCCACGTCCAGGAGGTCAACCCCGACTTCTGGCCCGACTTCCCGTGGGTCGACATCGCCGAGACCTACGACGTGGTCCTGCCCATGACCTACTGGTCGATCCGCCTCCCCGAGTGGCAGGACGGGAACCGGTACGTGGGCGAGAACATCGACCGCATCCGCGCCGCCACCGGCGACCCCGACCTCCCCATCCACGTCATCGGCGGCATCGCGGACGGCGCCACCGTCGCCGAGGTGCAGGGCATGCTCGAGGCCATCGAGGCCCGCGACGGCGTGCTCGGGGCCAGCTTGTACGACTGGGCCACCTCGTCACCCCCGCAGTGGACCGTGCTCGGCGCGCTGGGCGACCGCAACCCCGCGGGCCCCGACGGCCCCTGAGCGCCGCTCGGGTCCGAGCGACTCCCACAGGTGGGACCGGGTGCCGAAGTGCCGTTCGCCGACGAGATCGTGACCTTGGTCCCGAACCACCTCGGCGCAGTCGGTCGATCCACAGCTATGACGACGACTGAAGCGGTGCCGCCGGGTGGTGGCACGGAGCCGGAGGGCGGCGAGCAGGCCACCGCGGAGCTGCAGGGACACCCGGCCATCGCACACACCTCGACCGGGAGCACCAGCGTCGTCGTGCGGTTCGATCCCAGCTCCGGCTGCCAGAGGCCCCGCCCGCAGGGCCGGTTGCTCGCGGAACAGGACTTCCGGATCGGGACTGCGCTCCGGGTCCACCTGGAGAACGGGTGCCGAGGCGCCGTGGCGATCGTCGGGCCCGCCAACCGCTTCATGGCCGAGAGCCCGTTCTGGAACTAGGCGACTCTGGACACGACCCCCTCAGGTCGTGACGCGAAGCAGCAGGTCGCCCTCGGCGAGGGCCGCATGGATGCTGTCGAACTGGGCCAGCTCGCCGGCCCGTTCGGCGCTCAGCGGCACCACGGGGGCCTCCAGCTGCCAGGTCTCGCGGAAGTCGCCGGCGCGGATGTCGTCGGCGACGAGCTCGGCCAGGTGCCGGGCCGCCCCGTCGAAGAGCAGGGTCAGCCGCCGACCCTCCTTGTACTTGCGGCGGTAGTCGCTGCCCGCCACGATCCCCGCCGTCTGACCGAGGTAGGTGCCGTCCCTCGTCACCTCGACCGTGACGATCATCCCGTCACGGGTCATGTCCGGCCGCTTGTCGGAGAAGTTGATGTCGTAGTCGGCCATACCCTCAGGCTACGCCGTACCTGCCGATTGCCCCCGCGGGCGACAAGGGGGCTCGGACAGTGGGACCATGGGGGCAATGACTGCTCGATCCCACTCACGTTCACGACGAAAGACGCGCCAACGCGTCACGAAGCGCTCGCTGGCGCGCCGCGGCCTGAGCCGCTCGCCCGAGAAGAAGGCGGGGCGCCGAGGCGCCTGACCATGTCGTGACCACGGCCGGCGAACGGACGAACCCCAGGCCTCGGGCCTGGGGTTCGTCAGCGTCGCTGGGGCGAGTCGCATCTCCACCCCACAGTGGACGGAGACCAACCGGTGAGCACCCCCGCCGCTCGGAACCCGGCTGCGGGGCTCCACTTCTCGAGCCTCGTCTCTCGGGCGCGGGCGGCCGCTGTCGTGCTCCGAGCCGGCCGAGACGCGGCTCCGGCGCGGCCATGAGCCGCGCCGGAGGTACCCGTTGGTCGTTCGGCTGCTAGTTGCCGGCGTAGGCGATGGCGGCGATGATCCCGGCGAGCACGGCGATCGCGATCGAGATCCAGCCGAGGATGATCCCCCACTTGGCGCGGACCTCGCCGCCTTGGAGGCCTCCCGAGGCGATGATCTCGCGCTGTGCCTGCTTGCCGATGATGATCGCCAGGATGCCGGCGATGAGCCCGCAGATGGTGATGCTGAGGATGCCCAGCACCAGCGACCAGGTCGCCTTGCTGTTGGTCTTCGTCTGGCCCGCCGGTGTGCCGAGGTTCTGGTCGCTCAACGTCTGTCCTTCGTTCGTGGGTTCGCAGGACCCTAACCCTCGCCCCGTGGTGGGGACGCCATGGTCCGTGACCGACCGACCCGGTCCCTGCATCCCCTCGTCACCGGCTGGTGCGGGGGTCCCGTAGCTTCGGCGCCATGCCGCACCTGCCCGGAAGCCCTGTCTGGCAACGCGACAGCGCCCATGCCACCGTGCTCGACTACCACCTGAGCATGCTGCACGACGCCGAACGGATGGACGCCTTCCGGCGGGCCATCGATGCCTCGGTGCAGCCCGGCGACGTGGTGGTCGACATCGGCTGCGGGAGCGGCGTGCTGTCGTTCATGGCGTGCGAGGCGGGCGCCCGGAAGGTCTACGCCATCGAAGGGGGACCGGTCATCGAGCTCGCCCGGGAGCTGGCCGTCGACAACGGCTTCGCCGATCGGATCGAGTTCCTCGACGGCTGGTCGATCAAGGTCGGCCTCCCGGAACCGGCGGACGTGCTCATCTCCGAGACGATCGGCAACGCGGGGTTCGACGAAGGGATCGTGGCCTGGACCTTCGATGCCCGGCAGCGGCTGCTCCGCCCCGGTGCGCTGCTCGTGCCTCAGCGGCTGCGCATGTGGGTCGCGGCCGTCGAGTCGTTCGACGACCACTCGCTGGTGTCGGATTGGTGGGAGACCGCGCTCCCCTACGACTACACGGCGGCCCACCGGCGGGCGGCGCGGATGCTGTGGTTCGCGGACCTCACGCCGGGCAACCTGCTCGGCCAACCCGAGCTGGCCGCAGACGTCGACCTGAGGACCGCGTCCGACGAGGCCATCACCTCCGCGGGCCGGCTGGGGGTGGACCGCGACGGCACGCTCCACGGTCTGGCGTGCTGGTTCGACTCGCTGCTGTGCCCCGGCGTCACCGTCGACAACACGCCACCGCGGACGGAGTCGAGCTGGTCCCACGGGTTCCTCCCCCTCCCCGAGGGGCGGGCCGTGTCGGCGGGCGACGAGCTGACCTGGGAGCTGTCGGTCTCGCCCGACGGCGAGGACTGGACCTGGCGGGTCGATCCCGTCGAGCGCTGACCCTCGCGCTCAGAAGGTCTCCTCGCCCGGAAGCGCGGCCGCCTGGTGGATGCCCTTCCATCCGGGCATCGCCGCGATGTAGGCCTGCACCGGTTCGTCGCCGTCGCCTTTGGGGATCTGAGGGTTCCCGCCGGAGAGCAGCTTCACCTCTGCGCCCTCGTTGCTGTCGGTCATCGTCCCTTCCGCCGTCGGGTGGCTCGTCAGTGCAGCCGCACGACGGTACGGCCCATGGTCTCGCGTCGTTCCTGGCGTTCCATCGCCTCCGGGAGGTCGTCGAAGCCGACCGTCGAGGTGACCACCGTACGCACCTCGCCTGTGCGCAGGAGCTCGATGATGCGCCGATGGGATTCCAGACCCTCGGAGCGTGACGGCCAGTTGAGCCCGGTGCTGAGTCGGGTGGCGAGCGGGTCGGGGGCGTAGGCGAGGCACACCCCGCACAGCGAGAAGTTGCCGTAGATCGCCGGTTGCACGGGAAGTGGCTGACCGTCGTTGGTGATGTCGGACGCGTAGCCGACGATCAGGTGGCGACCGTTCATCCCCATGGACCCGAAGGTCTCGGTGGTGACGGCCCCGCCCACCGAGTCGAGGGCGACGTCGACGCCGGTCTGGTAGGTGGCGTCCATCACGGCCTGGGCGAACCCGCCGTCTCGATAGTTCACGACCTCGTCGGCGCCGAGCTCCCGGCACAGGTCGAGCTTCTCGGGGGACCCGGCCGTGGCGATGACCTTGGCCCCGCGGTGCTTGGCCAGCTGGATGGCGGCGGAGCCCACGCCACCCGCACCGGCGTGCACCAGCACCGTCTCTCCTGGCTGCAGCCGTGCCCGCTCGAACAGGGCGAACCAGCTCAGGTGGAACGGGTAGTGGAGGGCGGCGCCGTCGACGTCGTCCATCCAGTCCGGGATCAGCATGGCGCTGGTGGCGTCGACGACCGCCCACTCGGCGAACCCGCCGTGGGCGCCGGCCGGGATGCCGACGATGCGCCGCCCGACGAGGTGTTCGGCGCCGGGCCCGGCGCTCTCGACGACGCCCATGGCCTCCATGCCCGGGGTGAAGGGCGGCTGGAGGGGGACGATGGACCATCGTCCCCGAACGATGTCGGTGTCGTTGAAGTTGACGCAGAAGGTCGAGACCTGGACGCGCACCTCGTTGGGACCGGGTGGGCGAACCTCCACCTGTTGGCGTTCGAGGACCTTCGTCGGATCCCCCAACGCCGTCGCGACCCAAGCATCAGCCTTCAGTTCCCCCGTCATGGCCGTCAGGCTCCCCGAGCGGTCCCCCGGTGTCAACCGATCTGCCGGTCCTCCGCAGAGCTACCGCACACCTCGGGGAGACCGTCGACATGGGTGCTGCTTCCTCAGGGCCTGGGCCGTTCCAGTTGGGCGCGTGCTGCGAGCCACGACCCCGGTGCCACCGTCGCGGGAGCGCGGAGCCGCCGTCGGGGGCACGGATGCCCTCGCACCCGTGGAGCGGTCCGCCGCGCTGGCCGGGGTCTCCCCACCAGGGCGAGCGTCGGTGCCGGGAGCGCGGGTGAGGCCCTTCCATGTCGTCGTCGGCGTCGAGATGGCGCGCTCAGCGAGCGTCGCTCTCGGGCAGGCCCCACGCCTCGGGGAACGGCACGACGCGCTCGTCGGTCTGATCGCGCGGTGGGTCGATGCGCGCCCCGCGCAGGATCCACAGCAGGACGCTGAGGATCACGATGGCGACACCGGCGATGGCCGCGACGGCGCCCACGTAGGAGGGTCCGAGCTGCCCAGCATCCAGGTCACGGCCGTCGAGCACGACGACCACGGTGCCCGTCACGAGGCCGGCGGCGGCGACGAGCGCGACCCCGAGCACGAGCAGACGCCAGCTCGAGAGGGTTCGACCGAAGATCTCGGGCATGGGGGAGGTTCCGATCCCGCGCCACGCGAGGAGCCCGGCCAGCACTGCCGTCACCCACACCGTGGCGACCAGATAGGCGGCGATGACGTCGCTGGGGCGATGCCATCCCGCCGTGAGCGTCGCCGCCCCGACGGCCACGGCATAGCCCATCCCGATCAGGCCGGCCATGACCCTGAGGCGCGCCGGCACCACCAGTACCAGCGCCAGCGCGAGTGAGACGGCCACGGTCGCGTGACCGCTGGGGAAGCTCGGCACGGTGGCCGCCCCCGGCCGGTCCAACAGGTCCGGCCGACTCAACAGCTCCGTCTTCAGCACCTGCGTCGTGACGTTCGCCCCCGCGATCATCACGGCGACCCCGAGCGCCAACCGAGGCCGCCGCCGGGTCACGGCGAACACCAGCAGCACCGCGGCGGCCACTGCGAGGGAGGAGAGGCTGATCGTGTCGAGCGCCCTCGTCGAGGTCAGCTGGATGAGCTGGCCGCCACCTCGCCCGACGATGGCGGCCTCGTCCACCCGTTGACCGGGGCGGGTCCGGACCGCACCGAGGTAGAGGCCGGCCAACGCCACGGCACAGAGCAGCCCGAACGCGAGGAGCAGGATCGCCCGCCATCGGGCCGTCAGCCGCCGCTCGTCGCCATCCGAGGGCGGAGAGACGGGATCGACCGAACCCGAGTCGTCCACCACGCCGTCCCGTTGCGGTGACAGCGACACGGAGTCGCTCGACGGGTCGGCCATTCCGGAGAGTATGGCCCGACGCGAAGACCCTCCCTCGATGCTCGTGTCCGAACCTGGGAGGAGAGGGATGAGAGCATTGGGCCACCGACGACGTCCGGGCCGACCGCCGCACCCGACGGTCTCGTCACCGCCTGCCCACCCTCTCGCCATCCGACGAGCGCCGGGAACCGCCGCTCACCTCCCAGGAGCATCACGCCAATGGACCCGACACCCAGCGACATCGCCGAGCGCGCCGAGGACGGCGGAGCATGAGGTTCTCGTGGGGCTACCCGTTCACGACCTGTCCGCCCATCGAGGAGTTCTTGACGGCGCAGGCCCTGATGGAGCTCGCCGCGTCCGCCGAGGCGGCCGGCTTCGGCGCCGTCTACGTCACCGAGCACCCTGCGCCGGCCGAACGCTGGCGTCAGACCGGCGGCCACGACGCCCTCGACCCGTTCGTCGCCCTGTCGTTCGCGGCGGCGGCCACCTCGCAGCTGCAGCTGCTGACGAACCTCACCGTCGTGCCGTACCGCAACCCCTTCATGCTGGCCAAGGCGGTGGCCACCCTCGACAGGGTCTCGGACGGGCGCGTGATCCTGGGCATGGGAACCGGCTACCTCAAGGGTGAGTACCACGCGTTGGGGGTCGACTTCGACGAACGCAACGCACTGTTCGACGAAGCGGTGGACGTGATGCGCATGGCGTGGACCGGCGAGCCCGTCACGTACGAGGGTCTGCACTTCTCCGCCCGCGACATCACCTCGCAGCCCACCCCGGCCCGCCAGCCCCACCCGCCCCTGTGGCTGGGCGGCAACTCCAAGCTCACCCGTCGCCGCGTCGCCGAGTGGGGCCAGGGGTGGATGCCGTTGCCGAACCCGGCCGAGCTGGCGGCGCGACGCCGGTCGCCGCCGCTCGAGACCACCGAGCAGCTGCGCGACATGCTGGCGTACCTCCACGACCACGCCGCCTCCGTCGGGCGGACCGCGCCGGTCGACGTGATGTACATGTGCTTCGAGGGCGGGGCCCCCGGGACGCCGGACTGGAACCCGCAGCAGCATCTCGAGGCGCTGCACGAGCTGGCCGAGGCCGGCGTGACGTGGATCGCGGGCAACGCGTCGGGACGCACCCGCGCCGAGGTCATCGACAACCTCACCCGCTACGGCGAGGAGATCATCGCCGCCCTCGCCCCGGCACCGTGAGCGTCGCCGTCCTCGATGCCATGGTGCGGGCGCTCACGCTCGAACCGATCGGCGAGGACCGCTTCGCGGCGCCCGGAGAGCCGGGCCGCTTCGACCGGGCCTTCGGCGGCCAGCTGGTGGCCCAGGCGGTGGCCGCCGCCGGCGCCACCGTCGCGGGGAAGGTGCCCCAGTCCATCCACGCCTCGTTCGTGGCCGCCGGATCACCCGGTGCAGCGGTCGAGCTGGTGGTCGACCGGGTGCGGGACGGCCGTTCGTTCGCCACCCGTCGGGTGTCGGTGCTCGAGGACGGCCGGGAGCTGCTGGCCGCCCTCGTCTCGTTCCACGACACCCCACCCGGGGTCGACGTGGCCGCCCCTCCCCCGCCGGCCGACCCACCCGAGACGCTGCCCTCGCTCGAGGACTGGGCGCGCCGCGCTCCCGCCGAGCACCAGGCGATGACGTCGCGCTGGGTGGAGGTGCCCCCCGCGGTGGAGATGCGCATGGCGGAGCCACCCACGTTCTTCGGTGGCCCGGTGGGCCAGGGGCCCCGTTCCCACTGGATGCGCCTGGCCCGCCCGGTCGACGACGCCGTGCTCGACGCGGCGCTCCTCGCCTACGCCAGCGACTACTTCCTGCTCGACATGGCCTACCGGTCGCACCCCGACGGTCCCGGGGTGGCCGCCCTCACCGGGGTGAGCCTCGACCACGCCGTCTGGTTCCATCGGCCGGTGCGGTTCGAGCGGTGGCACCTGTACACCCAGTCGATCGTCACCATCTCCGGTCAGCGGGCTCTCGTGCAGGGCTCGGTGCACGATCCCGACGGCCGCCTGGTCGCCACCGTGGCCCAGGAGGCCCTGGTGCGTCCCCACCGCTGACCGGGACCTCGCGGCTCGCTCGAGCGACCGTCGGCTGCGTCCACCGAGGCCAGGTCGTTGTCAGCCCTCAGGGGTCTCGAGGGTCCTGGCTCGCACCCGGCGCCGGAAGGCCCAGGCGACGGCGCCGAGCACCAGCGCGGCCACGACCACCACGACGAGGGCGACCCATCGGGCGCCGATCGCCAAGGGCATGGCGGCGCCGATACCGAGGCAGACCACGACCAGCAGCGGGCCGTCTTGGGCGACCGCGAGCTTCCGCTCGTACTGGTCGTCGGTGTAGTTGTCGACCTTGGTCCGGGTCCGTTGGTCCGACGACGTCACGTCGTCCATGATGGCCGACCGGCCCGGCTGTCCGTCACCGGCGCCAGCATCGGAGCGGTCGAACCGTCAGGCCGGGGGCGCACCGTCAGCGGTCCGCGGCCCAGCTGGCCCGGGCGAGAGCCTCGACCTCGTCGGCGACCTCGGCCGGGACGGCAGCCACCTCCCCCACGTCCGGGGGGTCGTAGTGGTACAGGTACAGCCTCGAGGTGAACGCGGCGATGGGCAGAGAGGACTCGCCGAACCGCTCGCCGCAGCCCTCGGTGGAGACCACCACGCCCTGACCCCAGTCCTGACCGCCGTCGTTGTTGGGGTTGAAGAAGTACACCCGCATCTCCTCGGAGGGATCCATGCCCACGCGCAGGATGGAGATGGCATGCCACCCGATGAACCGACCGAGGCCGTCGGTGACGGCGATGCCGGCGGGCTGAGGGTGGATCACAGGCCGATCGCGGTTGTGCAGCGGGTGGTACAGGGCGTAGAAGCGGCGCACGAAGCTCGGGTAGTCGTCGAGATGGCCACTGGCCAGGTCGACGGCCAGTGCGGTCTCCCGTCCCACCCACCAGCCGTGCATCTCGCGGTTGATCCAGGCGTGCGGATCGCCGCTGCGGGACGCGCACCGTCGGCCCATCTCGATGTAGATCCGGTCGAGATGGGGCACCAGCACCATGGAGACCGGGTCGACGTCCACCAGCGGAGCGGTGAAGGTGCCCGCGGGGACCTCGGCCGAGGAGATGGCATCGCCCTCGAAGAACAGGCGGATCTCGTCGTCGCGTGCCGCACGGGTCACGAGGCGCAGCACGTAGCTGGGCGCGGCCAGCGACCACATGGAGATGGCCCGCGCCGCCTGGCACGTCGGGTTGTTGCCCTGCCCGATGCCGAGGGGTTGGCCGAGCACGTCGATCACGCCGGCCAGCAGGACCGTCGACGCCGTCTCTTCCCCGGTGATCCCGGCGAGGGCCAGCTCGGCGCTCGGGGACGGGACCAGGCCGATCATGGCCCACAACGACGGGGCGACTGCGGGGTCGAACAGCACGGCCCGTTCGATCATCTGGGCCAGCGAGTAGATGGTCTGCGTGGTGCCCGGGGTGATGGCCACCTCGATGAGGCGACGAACGAGGGGGGCGTAGCACGACAGGGCCTCCATGCCGGTGCGGCTCAGCCCCAGCACCTGGCCGAGGAGGTCGTCGCGAGTGCCGTTGACGTGGTGGACGAAGACTTCCTGGTAGGGCGACACCAGGCCCGTGGAGTGCATGGCCAACGCGAACTCGCGGGCCTCTTGCCACAGCGCGCTCTCGTCGAGCGACGTCAGCCGTTCTGCGTAGGTCTCGACCCCCGGGTCCTCGCGGCAGTTGGCGGTGGGACCGAACAGGGCGCTCACCAGCCGGTTGAGACCGAGCGTGGAGCCGGTGCCCGACAGGTCGGGGTCGTCGAGGTTGGCGGCGATGCGGCCGATCATGACCTTGACGTGGTCGACGGCGATCGGGCGCTGGGCCAGGATCCTCTCGATCTCGGCCACCAGGCTGTCGAGCACGTGGTCGTAGCCGATGCCGTCGGCGACGAACGACAGGTGGTTGCGCACCGCGTCGCCGTGGCTGCCCGCGGCGCGGTCGGCTTCGGATCGGGGCCCGAAGAGGTGGTCGAGCTCGAAGGCCAGCAGCTGGGCCAGGAAGTGCGTGGCGCTCTCGGAGGAGACCGCGAGGTGGAAGGCCTCACCGCGGGCCACCGCCAGCAGACGCAGCTCGCTCAACATCTCGAGGCTGGCGGTCTCGGCCGACCCGTGCTCGAGCGTGCCGGATGCCAGGCGGGGCTGGAGGGTCTCGGGATGGTCCCAGTCGGTGCCGGCGAACACCCCGCCGTCCTGCATCCGCTGGATCCGCCGGTAGATGAGCTCGGGGCCTTCGGGGTGGCTCATGAGCCGGTGGGCGACGTCGGCCACGCGCAGCGCGGGGCTCGCCTTGGCGAAGGCGGAGGCCTGCTCCAGGGCGGCGATGGCGGCGTCGAGCCGCTCGGCGAGCTGGTCGGCGCTGACCACCGGGGCGGTCACCTCGTCCTGGGTGGCCCCAGGGACCTCAGACATAGAAGTCGAGATCCTCCTGGTGCTTCAGCAGCTCTCGCATCACGATCGGGTCGTCCCCGGTGAAGTAGACGAGGCCCCAGTGGGTGCCGAACGCGGTGCGCTTGGTCACCTTGGACTCGAGCGGCGAGACCAACTCGTGGGACTCGAAGTAGGGGTGCTGCACCGTCTCTTCGGGGAGATCGAGCTGGCTGACCACTCGTTGGCGCGGGTACACGCCGAAGCACCCGGCGAAGCCGTCGGCGTCGACCACCTCCCGTGGGAAGAAGGCGGCGACCTCTTCTTCGGTGGTCGTGGGGTCGAAGCACATGATGAGGGCCTGGTAGCCGTTGAAACCGTAGACGCGCTCGAGCAGCTCGAGCACCTTGAACCCCGGCGGCCGGAAGGCCACCTCCCCGAAGTACATCGTCCCGTCGCTGGTGACGAAGTACTCCGGGTGGATCAGCCCGAAGTCGATCTCGAAGGTCTTGATGAGCTTCTCGATCTCCTCGGTGACGCGCTCCCGCCAGGCTTCCAGCTCCGGGGAGGCGGGCACGAACACCGAGTAGCCCAACGTGACGTACTCCGAGATGTTCAGGAAGCGGATCTTGCCGTCGTGGATCCAGGCCTCGACCGCGAACTCCCACCCGTCGAGGTGGCTCTCCATCAGCAGCGGGAAGTCGATGTCGGGGATGAGGTCGACCTCGTCGGGGGTGCGGATCACCCGGTGACCCAGGCAGCCCGCCTTGTCGAAGGCCTTGAGGTGCACGGGGTCGTTGGGGTCGCCGTCGAGTTTGAGCAGCGTCTGGTTCACCCGCTTGAGGAAGCGGACCACGTCGCCGTGATCGTGGGCCTCTTCGAAGATGCCGACCCGGATGCCGCCGAGCTGCGCCCTTCGCTTCATCAGGGCCTTGTCCCGGAACAGCACCGCCTGACCGTGCAGTCGCGGGCTGCCGAACAGCACGGCGTTGATGGCGCCGGCCCACTCGACGGTCTCCTCGAACAGGGGGATCGTCACGTCCACGCCCATGTCCTTCAGCGTGGTGGCGACCTCCATGGAACGGTCGTTGAGCCGCTCGAAGTCCCACGCCAGGAACGGGATGTCGTTGGCCTCGGCGAACTCACGGGCCCACTCGGGGGCCACCACCACATAGCGACGGTCGAAGTTCTCGGCGGCGTCGATGGCGCTCAGGGACCAGCCCAACAACGCCACGTAGCCCTTGGTGGGGTCCTTCTCAGCCATGCTGCGCAATGCCCTCTCGGTCTCGGCGGTCGAAGCCTCCGGCGCCGGTGGCTCGTCGAGCAGGGGATGCGGCCCAGAGCGGTCACCACCGGTCGCCCGGCAGGCCCGGACCAGGGTGGGTGGGTGCCGGTGACGGGTCAAACCGGGCGGCGTCACCATCAGCATCGGGGTTCGCCCATTCGGCTGGCGGGACGTCACCTCTGCGGGTGCCCTGCCGTCATGTCCTGACGTGTTGTCGCAACGCGGCGGCGGCCCCCGCTTCGTCGACGAGGCGACCCCCGTCGACGATCTCCCACCCGCCGGGGGTGATCCGCAACCGCACCGTCTCACCCCAGCCTGGTCGTGCCCGCGGCCCCTGGCGCAGCCCGGTCGACCAGTGCTCGTGGTGACCGGCGTCGTCGACCCATTCGAAGGAGCCGAGGACGTAGGCGTGACCGACCGGTTCGTAGCGGACTCGTTCCCGGCTGCCCAGCAGCGAGAGGCGCGACGTGACGACGGTCCGCACCAGCTCGTCCGGAGCCACGCCGGCGTTGCGGAGCAACTCGAGGCCGCGGTTCTGCAGCAGCCAGCGGGGCGACTCGGCGTGGCTCGTCGGGTGGGCCGCCCGGTCGGCGACCAGCCTGGGTGCGCACTCGGAGCACACGTCGGTGAACCGACGGGTCTGGTTCTCTCCCTGGTGGGACATGCAGAACGCCTGTCGGCACCGCCGGCAGCGGCCGATGGCGGCGACACCACAGGCGTCGACCGTGCAGCCCGCGCTCACGCCATCGTTGGGTGGAGGGTGCCCGACATCGTCCGCACGATACGTCGGCCGCGTGTCCGGGCCACACTGGCGCGGCTGGCCGGCGTGTCCGAGCGGACGGCCCCAGCGATTGGCTCACTCCAGCAGGTCGAGCATGAAGGGCCCGACCTTCCCGAACGGCTCGACCCCGCGCTCGCCACGGCGCACGACGTCGTCGAGACCAGAGCGAGCGCCGGCCTCCAGCGAGCTCGATCGAGGGCAAGGACTGGTACCTGCAGGTCATGGTCGCCCGCGGCGATGACGACAGGGCCACCTCGGCCCAGGTCGCCGAGATCGCGCTTGGCCGGATGAGCGGGTGACCGGGCGACGAGCCGGGTCCGGACCAGCTCGTGGTCGTCCATGGTCGAGGCACTCGCGCCCCGGTGCCCCCGGCCGGTGCGGGGCACTCATGGCGGGCACTCGTGACCTTCGGCCGGTGACCGCCCAGGAACCCACCGGTACGTTGATCTCGTGCTCCATCCCCTGAGCAGCGACCGGTGGCCTGCCGTCGTGGCCGTCGCTCTGGCCTTCTCGCTGGCTGTGGTGGGGATGACGGCACCGGGTTCGGCCCGCGCCGACGGCGCCGACACCCCTGCAGGCCTGTCACCGCAGATCGCGCACGGCGAACCGGTGCCCTCGGCCGACGCCTACCCCTGGATCGTCAGCCCGCTCTTCGCCGAGGTCGACCAACCCGACCCCGTGCTGGGACAGTTCTGCGCCGGGTCGCTCATCGCCCCCGGGTGGGTGCTGACCGCCGCCCACTGCATGGACTTCCTCTCCGGCCCGGAACAGTTCGAGATCGTGGTCGGCCAACCCGACCTGGAGCTCATGACCTCTGCGGATCGTCAGGCCGTCGCCTCGATCGTCATCCACCCTGACTGGGACCGGGCGACGGGCCCCAACCACGACATCGCCCTGGTGCAGCTGGCCGACCCGTCGCGGAACGCCTCGGTACCGACGCTGGCGCTGGTGGCGGCCGGCACCCGGCTCGAGCTGGGCACCCCGGCTCGGGTGCTCGGATGGGGCGTGACCGAGACGTTGTCATCCCCGACCTTCCTGCGCCAGGGCGACGTGGCGGTGGCGGCCGGACCCGACTCCCCCACCTGCCGGTCCCTTCCCACCCTCGACCAGCCCGACGAGGACGGCTTCTTCTACCTGCCCGAGACCATGGTGTGCGCGTTCGGTGAGTCTCCACTGGGTCCCGGGACCTGGGTCAATGCCTGCGGTGGTGACAGCGGGGGGCCGCTGGTGGTCCGCCAGGGCGGTGAGTGGGCCCTGGCCGGCATCGCCAGCTGGAACGAGGTTCCCTGTGGGTGGATCGACTATCCCGAGGTGTACACCCGGGTGAGCAGCCACCTCGACTGGATCGCCATCCACGTCCCAGAGCTGTTCGAGGATCCCGACGCGCCGGTCGACCCGCCGATCCCACCGATCCCGCCGATCGAGCCCATCGAGCCCATCGAGCCGCCGGTCCAGACCGTCTCGTCGAAGCCTGCCGAGCCGTCCCCGGCCCTCGCCGAGGTCACTCCCCGCTTCACCGGCTGAACGAGATCCTCAGCGATCGCTGCGTAGCCCGTGGACGTGATCAGCGAGGTGTTCGGGAACACCTCAGCAGCCAGTTCCATGCCGACTTCCTCGAAGCGCGCACGATCGTCCTCAGGACTTCCAGCAGCTACAACCGGCGCTGAGCGCCGGTCCAGCGTCGGGTAGGACGAACCCACCCGGTGGTGTCGGAGGAGCGAGGCGCGCTGCGACCCGACGACTGCTCGGGACGGCGCAGTACACGGTCACGTAGGACGGCACGACCTTCCGCCCGCCGCCGGGAACGGGAGGTCGGAGACCCTGCTTCAGTTGGCCTCCGGTCCGTCAAGTCCGTCCTCCCGCCACCCCGATCGGCTGGACATCTCGACAACCGGTTGTGTTCGGTCGGGGCGAGCCAGACGACGGGTGAAGTGTCAAGGGGAGGCCTCACCCCAGTCGACGCTCGAGTTGCCGCCTGGCTCGAGGCTTGAGGTCCTCTTCCGGGTAGTACCGCTCGTAGATCTCCAGGGCTTCGTCCAGGCTCGTGATGCCGCACGCGTCGAGGAGGACGTCGATGTCATCGGAGTCGCGACGTCCCCGGGCGGCGAGGAGCTTCATGGCGAGCAGGAGTCGTGCGCTCGCGACCCGCACGACCACGCCGTCGTTGACCGTCAGCTCCATCCAGTCGTCAGGCTGCTCGAAATGGGACCGGAACTGGTTCGCCCGGTCGTTGAGCCAGTTCTCGGGCCATCCGCGGCGAGCGGCGATGTCCTTGACGGCTTCGCAGACCGCCACGTCGCCCCCGTAGAACGCGTCGACATCGGTGGTGGTGACTGCCCGGCTGTACGCGATGGTGATGGCTGCACCGCCGATGAGATGGATCTGGCTGCGTGCGCCGGACTCGGCGAGGGCATCGACGAGCTCGTCCAGCGCCGAGATGATGTCGTCACGGCCGAGGGTGACGGCCATCAGACGCTGGCGAGCTCGGCTTCGGCCAGCAGCACACCGTGGCGACGGAACGCCTGGGGGGCCTCGTCGACGATGTCCGGCCCGGCGTAGGGGTCGGGGATCCAAGCTTCGGTGAGCACGCGGCCGGGGCCGTCCACCCACTCGGGGAGGACTCCTGCGCCCTCGAGGTGGTACTCGACGATGGCGGCGATGGCCGCGTCGATGCGCTGGTCACCCGTGGGCGGAGGGGGCGCCACGCACAGGGCGATCCGGGTGGCAGCGTCGACCGATGCGAGGCCGTCGGACAGCGCGAGGAGCGCCCGGAACGCGGCGTCCGAGTCGCCGGCCGGGTGGCCAGGAGCAGCCCCGTCCGAGATGGCGAGGGCGACTGCGGCGGCGGTGGGGGCCCGGGTGGGTAGAGCGGCCAGTTGCCAACCGATCGCACCGAGCGTGTGCTCAAGGGTACCGACGCCGGGGTCATGCTTGGCGTGCTCGATCTCGGAGATGCGAGCGGGAGCAACCTGCGCCCGACGGGCAAGGCCACGACAGGACGCACCCGCTGAGATGCGCGCCTGCTTGAGTAGTGCGCTTGCAAGCGTCATCGTTCGCCTCCCTCACCTTCCGGTATACCGTAACACTCATCGCTCGCGGAATGACGGGGCGGAAAGGGCCTGGCAGCGCCCCCAACGCTGATCCGAGAAGCGCCGGGCGGCCGCTGCAGCCGACCCCTGACGTGGCGGGCCAGGAGGGGGCTTGAACTCACCTCCCCGAGTACTGCACTCGTGCCGCTACGCAACGCTCTGAACCCGAAAGCGAGCGGATTGCCGAGCGCACGCTGTGCAGCGCCTGGGCCCGATCGACTTCGATTGAGTGTCAGACCCAGGATGGGTCTGCGACGGTCATGGCTCTGCGAACGTTGGTTCAGGCGACGGCGTGTGGCCTCCGGAGTGATTGCCATGTCCGGTAGGTGGCGCATCGCCAGGCCCATTCGAAGGGCCCGTAGCGGAAGCGGTCGAGCCACCAAGTCGACCACCAGAGCTGCAGGGCCCAGACGGCGAGGATCCAGCCGGCGATCATGGTGCGGGTGAGGTCGACGTCACCGAGCAACCAGCCCAGCGTCGTCAGCCCGATGACGGTCTGGGTGAGGTAGTTGGTGAGCGCCATGCGGCCGGCGTTGCGGAAGCGTTCGAGTTAGCGGCTGCTGCTGCGGTTCCACAGGATGATGGCGGCCATGTAGCCGAGCGCCGTGGGGATGGTGCCGAGCCCGGTAGGGATGGTGCCGGTGAGGGCGTAGTCGACGGACCAGTCGGTGGCGATGTGGAGCACAGAACCGACTGAAGTGACAGCGGCGCCGGCCCCGATACCCCAGGCTGCAAGCCGGCGATAGTACGCGTTGTTGCGTTCGCCTTGGACGATGCCGAGTCGGTAGAGGGCCACGCCGATGAGCATGAGACCAAGCGCTCGGCCGCCGGCGTTGAGCAGGAACCAAGTCTCCACTTCGGTCGACTTCGCGCCGGCTCCCACGAGCCAGTAGTCGCCGAGTTCGCCGCCGGCGGCGCCGACCGTTGCCTGGAAGAACGACGCGAGTGCAGCGTCGGCGAGGGAGAGGTACACGACCCGCCCACAGCCCGTGTCAACACCGAGCCGCCGCGCACCAAACCGCACAGACCCAAGTGACTCGTCCCACTCCGGGTCACAGACCCGCTCGGGCCGGCCGCGCCGAGATCGGTGGCGGTGTCGGCCGTTGGGTCGGTCACATCATCCCCAGTTCGAGCCGCGCGACGTCGGACAGGCGCGAGGCGTCCCACGGGGGGTCGAACACCAGGACGACCTCGACCACTTCGACGCCGGGCAGGGCAGCCACCGCGTCGTGGAGGTCTCGGCGAAGGATGTCACCCATCCCGCAGAACGGTGCGGTGACCGACATGTCGATGTCGACCCGCTTGTTACCGCTCGGCAGATCGGATGGTTCGATCCGGTAGACCAGGCCGAGTTCGACGATGTCGACGGGGATCTCCGGGTCGTACACCGTCGCTGCCGCCTCCCAGACGGCCTCGATGCTGAACTCGCCGATCGGCGCTTCGCCGCCGTCGCCTTCCTGCGACGGCTGGACGAAGCCGAAGTCGACCGAATCCTCCCGGGTCAGCCGGGCCATCTCTCCTTCACGGGTGGTGACGGTCGCCGTTCCCCCGAGTGCCTGCACGAGGGTGACCCGTTCGCCTGCCGGCAACACCGCGGTGTGGCCGGCCGGGATGATCGTGGCCCTCACGTCGCGCGGGAGAGTGAATCTCTGGGATCCGCCGATCGCGACCTTCGATTCACGCATCGTCACGCCCGAGTCGCTCGGTGATCCAGGATCGCACCGCCTCACTCTCCAGGGTGTCCATCACCTGATCGGCGAAACCGTGGACCAACAGTCGGCTGGCTTCGGCTGCGGGGATGCCACGAGAACGCATGTAGTAGAGCGCTGCTTCGTCGAGTTGGCCGACGGTGGCGCCGTGCCGGCACGACACCTCATCGGCAAGGATCTCGAGTCTCGGCATCGAGTTCACCTCCGCTTGCCGGGAGAGCAACAGATTGTCGTTGGACTGCTCGGAGTCGGTCCCGTCGGCACCGGCACGAACCGCGACGCCACCGTTCCAGACGCCGGTGCTGGCGTCATCGAGCACCCCGCGGTACGACTGCCGGCTCGTGCAGTCCTTCGCGGCGTGGACCACGGTGATCTGCTGATCAAGGGTCTGTCGGCCTGAGCCGAAGTAGAGCCCGGACAGGTCGGCGTGGGCGCCCTCGCCGGCGAGGAGGACGTGATAGGCGACTCGGCCGTAGTCCGATCCCAGGTTGAAGAGCCGGGCGCGAAGCGTGCTGCCGGCGGCCTGGACCACATCCACCCGACCCAGGTGGATCTGGCTGGCGGGGAGGTCTTGGAGGATGATGTGCTCGAGGCTCGCGTCCGTGGCGAGTGAGACCTCGCTGCGGACGTTGGAACCGCCGAACGTGTCGCCACTCCCGATGCGGGTCTCGACCACGGTGGCCGAGCTCCCGGCTGCCAGTTCGATCACCACGCGACTGGCCGAAGCATTGTGTGCGCCATCCGGGACCGCGACGTCAACGATGTGGATCACCTCATCGGGGCGGCCATCGATCAGCAACAGTGCGCCGCCGGTTCCGTAGGCCCGGTTGATGATCGAGAACGCGTCCTCTGGCTCCTCGTGTTCGCGCCCGAGCGCACGAGCGGCACGGTCGCCGGATGCACCTTCGATGCTGACCAGTTCGACACCGGCAGGCATGACGTCGAGCTTCGACCGCTCACGATCGACGACGCCGTTGACGATCACGAGTCGCGGACCATCGATGTGGGGGATCTGACCGTCGACGACGGCCGGCACCACATCGGGAGCCGTGGCCGGTCCGAACGTGAGCTGACCCAATGCCTTGTGCGGTGCGTAGCGCCACGCCTCATCGCGTCTGGTCGGCAGACTCAGCGAACCGAGCTGCTCGAGCGCCACCGTGCGAGACGGCAGGATGGCCACGCTCACGCTGTTGCTCCCGAGAGCGGGGCGTCGTCGAGATCGTGATCGACGAAGTCCGCATAGCCGTGGCGTTCCAGGTGGAGGGCGAGGGTGTGATCGCCCGACTCGACGATCTTGCCGTCGACCAACACATGCACGAAATCCGGCCTGATGTACTCGAGTAGTCGCTGATAGTGGGTGATCACGATCATCGAGCGCTCGGGGTCGCGCATTGCGTTCACGCCCCCGGCGACGACACGGAGCGCATCGATGTCGAGACCGGAGTCGGTCTCGTCGAGCACGGCCAGCCGCGGCTGCATGACCGCCATCTGCAGGATCTCGTTGCGCTTCTTCTCGCCGCCACTGAATCCGGCGTTGACCGATCGATACAGGAAATCCGAGTGCATCTCGACCAGAGCCATCGCCTCCTCGGCCACTTCGAGGAAGTCACGAGCCCCGATCTCGTCGTCGCCACGGGTGCGGCGAACGGAGTTCACTGCGGTGCGCAGGAAGTACATGTTGTTGACGCCCGGGATCTCGACTGGATACTGGAAACCCATGAAGACACCGGCAGCAGCGCGGTCCTCCGGTTCCATCTCGAGCAGATCGACGCCATCGAGGGTGACGACGCCACCGATCTCGTAGCCGTCACGGCCCGCGAGCGCGTGAGCGAACGTGCTCTTGCCGGACCCGTTCGGACCCATGATCGCGTGGACCGCTCCGGCACCGACGTCGAGGTCGAGGCCCTTGAGGATCGGGACGTCCCCGACCGAGGCAGTCAGATTCTCCACGTGCAGCATCAGCCGACACTTCCTTCCAAACTCGCACTCAACAGGCGCTGAGCCTCGACCGCGAACTCCATGGGGAGCTCGTCGAACACCTCACGACAGAAGCCGTTGACGATCATCGCCATGGCATCTTCTTCGGTCATGCCGCGCTGGCGGCAGTAGTACAGCTGGTCCTCGCCGACAGTGGAGGTCGATGCCTCGTGCTCGACCTGGGCTGTCGGGTTCTTGACCTGGATGTAGGGCACGGTGTGAGCACCGCACTCCTTGCCCAGCAGGAGTGAGTCGCACTGGGTGTAGTTGCGGGCACCCTCCGCTGAACGCATCACCTTCACGAGGCCTCGGTAGGTGTTCTGGCCTCGGCCGGCCGAGATGCCCTTCGAGATGATGCTGCTGGTGGTGTCGGCACCGATGTGGATCATCTTGGTGCCGGTGTCGGCCTGCTGGTGCTTGCTCGACAGCGCGACCGAATAGAACTCGCCGATCGACCGATCGCCCTGCAGGATGACGCTGGGGTACTTCCACGTGATGGCGGAACCGGTCTCGACCTGGGTCCAGGAGATCTTGGCATCGGTGTGGGCGCGACCCCGCTTGGTGACGAAGTTGTAGATGCCACCGACACCGTTCTCGTCACCCGGATACCAGTTCTGCACGGTCGAGTACTTGATCTCGGCCCGGTCCTTGGCCACGAGCTCCACGACCGCGGCATGCAACTGGTTCTCGTCTCGCTGCGGCGCCGTGCATCCCTCCAGGTAGGAGACATGCGAGTCGTCCTCGGCCACGATGAGCGTGCGCTCGAACTGACCCGTGTTCATCGAGTTGATGCGGAAGTACGTGGACAACTCCATCGGGCAGCGAACGCCCTTGGGGATGTAGCAGAACGATCCGTCAGAGAACACCGCCGAGTTGAGCGCCGCGAAGAAGTTGTCTCGCACCGGCACGACCGAGCCCAGGTGCTCGCGCACCAACTCGGGGTGATCCTGCACGGCCTCGGAGAACGAGCAGAAGATCACACCGGCCTCAGCGAGCGTTGCCTTGAACGTGGTGGTGACCGAGACGGAGTCGACGACGGCGTCGATGGCCACGTTGCTCAGCATCTTCTGCTCGTGTAGCGGGATGCCGAGCTTGTCGAACATGTCGCGGATGTCGGGGTCGACGTCGTCCATGCTGTCGAGCACAGGCTTCTGCTTGGGTGCCGCCCAGTAGCTGATCGACTGGTAGTCGATCGGATTGATCTCGAGCTTGGCCCAGTCGGGCTCTTGCATCTCCTGCCACGCCGCAAAGGCGTTCAGACGCCACTCGAGCAGCCACTCGGGCTCGTTCTTCTTCGACGAGATCAGACGCACCGTCGCTTCGGTCAGCCCTGGTGGTGCGACGTCGGTGTCAAGATCGGTGCTGAAGCCGAACTCGTAGCTGGCGTCAGTGAGTGCCTCGACACGTCGCATGGTTTCGCTCATCGAGAGTCCCTTCCGTCACCGGCGCCGACCGCGAACAGGTCCGTGGCGGTGGATGGTCGGTGCGAGTCGTGCCGGCCTGTCACCCGAACGACTTCCCACACCCGCAGCTGCGCTGCGCGTTCGGGTTGTCGACGCTGAACCCCTCGCCTTGCAGGCCGTCGCTGTAGTTCAACGTGGCGCCGGTGAGATGGGGTGCACTCTCGGCATCCACCCTCACCGTCACCGATCCGAACGTGACCTCGTGGTCATCACTACGGGACTCGGTGTCGAAGAACATCTCGTAGGAGAGCCCCGAGCAACCGCCGGCTCGGACCGCCACGCGCAGAGCCAGCCCCTCTTCGTCCATGTCGCTGAGCAGCTGGGCGACCTTCGTGGACGCGGCATCGCTGAGCATCATCACCGGTTGGGCTCGTTGTTCGGTCGTCGTCATTCCCATCGTCTCCTTCGTTGACGTGACCCGGCGGTCGATCCACCCGGGACACTCGTCCAGTCGTTCCCGCGAGGGGACTAGCCGTCCACCTCGATGAAGATGCACTCGCCGGGGCATTCCTCGGCCGCCTCGACGACCCGGTCCAACCCGCCGTCGGGGATCCGAGCCATACCCTCGGCCCCTGCGGGGTTGGCCGCGCCGTCGAAGAGCTTGTCCGCGCCGAAGTTGTCCGCCGATTCCTTCACATAGAAGAGCCCGTCGTCCATCCCGAAGAAGACGTCCGGGGCGATCTCCTCGCACAATCCGTCGCCGGTACAGAGATCCTGGTCGATCCAGACCTTCATCGTGGTTCCTGTTCTGTCAGTCGCCCGAACGCAACGCCGGTGGGCTGGTTCACTTTCGACCCGGCACGCTACACGGTAACCATAGTTTCGCCAGTTCCATCTTGTACAACTGTGGATGGTGGTGTGGCCGCGCTACCATCGGACGGTGGCCAGCACCGACGGCACACCCTCGCCGACGCAACGCCGAGTTCTCGTCGCCCTGAAGCGACGTGGCGACGCGACCGCCGACGAACTCGCCAGTGCCCTCGACATCTCCGCCAGCGCAGTTCGACAGCACCTGAGCGCGCTCCGGTCCGCCGGCCTCATCGCGGCGCGCCCAGACCGCGGACATCCCGGACGCCCGGCCGACAGGTACCACGCCACCGAGCTCACCGAATCGCTGTTCGTCGGCACCCAGGGCAGCCTCTCGATCGAGCTCCTCGAACACGTCGAAGAAGAAGACCCCGAGCTCGTCGGCCGGGTCTTCGAACGACGCCGCCATCGACTCGTCGAGGAGGCCAGGGAGCGGCTGCAGGGCAAACCGGTCGATGAACAGGTCGCAGTCCTGAGTGATCTACTCGACTCCCAGGGCTTCCTTGCCGACGCCGACGCACTCAGCGACACCCGCTACCGGATCAACCTCCACAGCTGCGCCATCTGGCCTGTCGCCAACCGCTACCGACAAGCCTGTACCGCCGAGCTCGACTTCATCCGCGACCTCATCCCCGGCGCAACCGTGGAACGCGTCACCCACAAGACCGAGGGCGCCCACACCTGCACCTACGAGATCACCCTCGAGGAGGGAATCTCAACGAATCCCGGACTTCCCTAGACCTGGGTGACACTGATCTGTGGCCCGGAGCGGTGCGATGAAGAGCTATATGGCCGGAGCAGCGGGGGCGCACTCCCGGTGCACGTCACCGCCGCCCCTCGACTCGAACCCCGGATGCCATGTCGTCACGTCGTGGAGTGTGGCCGCAACGCTCCGGCGGCCAGCGGGGCTACTCGGCGTGGCTCGTCGGGTGCGCGGCCCGGTCGGCGACCAGCGTCGGTGCGCACGCGGAGCACACGTCGGTGAACCGGCCGGTCCGGTTCTCTCCCTGGCGGGACATACAGAACGCCCGCCGGCACCGCAGGCGTCGGCCGTGCAGCCGGCGCTCACGCCATGGTTGGGTGCGGGATGCCCGACCATCACCCGAACGATACGGCCTTCTCGCTCCTACGTGACACGAGGGTCGGGGGGTCGGGGGCCACTCCGGCCTCTCGGTGCAGCACCGGCAAGCTGGCGTCCAGACCGGCTCTCGCGAGGAGACTCCGGCCCCGGTCTGCCTAGTTGGTGTCGGAGGGGGGACTTGAACCCCCACGCCCTTTCGGGCACTAGCCCCTCAAGCTAGCGCGTCTGCCTATTCCGCCACTCCGACGTGGCCATCGATCGGGTACTGCGGCACCCGTGATGCGGAGGGTCACACTAGCGCGCTCCCCCGCCCCTTCCGCCAAACGCCACGGCCCCAGCGAGGCTCGTCGCCCGCTGCCACCTGGGCCTTCTCGCTGGGACGCCGGCGGCCCAGCCACCGCCGATCCGGTGCCATCGCTCCCGGACCCAGACGCAGGCGTCCCAGCGGCTGGGCCAGACTCGCAGCGACCGACCGACACGAGGGGGAACCGGTGAGCGACGAGATCTTCATGTTCAACGCACTGTGGTTGAAGGGCCAGGAGGGGCGCCGCCAGTACGGCGAGTACGGCGCCCGAGCCATGGACCTCGTCGAGCGCCTCGGCGGTGGCCTCGACTACGCCCTGGTGGCCGACAAGGCGGTGCAGGACGACTTCGTGCCCGACGTGCTCGCCGTGGTCCGCTACCCCTCACGTGAGGTCTTCGAGGACATGATCCGCAGCGACGAGTACCAGTCCTTCGCCGACCTGCGCACCCAGGCCGCCGAGCGGGCCATCCTCACCCAGTGCCGCCGCGTCCATCCCTGACGCTGTGGAACTCCGGGTCCAGCGTCATTGCCGACGGCAACGACCCGACCCACACCGCGGGTCTCGACACCGGAGCTGTGCTACCACCACGACCATGGCTGAGGACCGTCTGACCCAACTGCTCCGAGAGGCCCATGGCGGTGAGGTCCTCGGCGCCACGCTCTTCGGCGAGCTCGCCGGCCGGGCCACCGATCCAGACCGGCGCCGCAAGCTCGCTGCCTGTCGCCTCCTCGAGGAGCAGACCGCCACCACCATCGCCGCGCTCGCCGCCGACCACGGGGTGGAGTTGGGTGAGGCCGGCGACAAGGCCGAGGTCGGCCGGTCGGCGGCCACCACGATGGCGGAGCTCGACTGGCCGACCACCATGGCCGCCATCGCCGACGGCACCGGGGCGTACCGGTCGCTCTATGCGCAACTCCTCGAGGTCGTCGCCGACCCCGACAATGAGCGAGTCGCCGAGATCGTTGCTCACGAGCAGGCGCTCAGCGGGTTTGCGCGCGCCGAGGCCGACGGCGACCCGGACGCCATCGAGCGCCTCCTCGCCGCCCTCACGCCCTCGACGCTCGCCCGGCTGCCCACCGGCTGAGCGACG